>NZ_JBIWOD010000009.1:0-353677 GCF_044767545.1 Streptomyces sp. NPDC101227
CGACTGGCTGGACTGGTACAACTACCACCGACCCCACACCGGAATCAGCGGCCACACCCCAGCCAGCCGCGTCACCAACCTCTCCGGACAACACAGCTAGAGCGGCCGCAGCGCGGGTTCCTTCTGGACGGCGCCCAGCAAACGGTCGAGGGCCAGCTCCACGTCTTCCTTCCACGAGATGGTGGCCCGCAGCTCAAGCCGCAGCCGCGGAAAGCGCGGATGGGGACGTACGGTCTTGAAGCCCACCGCGAGGAGATGGTCGGCGGGCAGCACACACGCCGGCTCGGTCCAGCGGGCATCACCGAAGGCCTCGATCGCCTTGAACCCGCGCTGAATGAGGTCCTTGGCAACCGTCTGCACCATCACCCGACCCAGTCCCTGCCCCTGGTAACCGGGTGTCAGCCACGCGGTGAGCATCTGCACGGCATCCGCCGACACCGGGCTGGTGGGAAAGGCCATGGAGCGCGGCACATAGGCAGGCGGGGCATACATCACGAACCCGACCGGGACATCGTCGACGTAGACCACCCGCCCGCACGATCCCCACTCCAGCAGAACCGCCGAGATCCAGGCTTCCTTTTCCAGCTCGGGCCGGCCCGCCTTTACCGCGGCTTCGCCGCTGACGGGGTCGAGCTCCCAGAAGACACAGGAGCGGCAGCGCTTGGGGAGATCCGGAAGGTTGTCCAGCGTGAGCGGTACGAGCCGACGGCCCATGAAGCCAGGTCCTCACTTCCCTCGCCTGCCGTACCGCGCAGCGCCGTCAGCGCCGCCTGCTCCCTGAGCAGACCGCCAACGAACCCTCCGACGGCAGCGAGACCGAAGCCCGCTGCCAACAGTCCGGTGCGGCTCACTGATCGCATGGCCTCTCCTCGTTGTGAGGTCTCTCCATGTGGATGCGTGCCATACCCGATCGCATCGTATCCACCCTTTACGGGCACGGGTACCGTCATAGAGCAAAGGGCGGGCCGTGTTCCGGTATGGACTCCGGAACACGGCCCGCCTGGGAGCCGAACCCGTCAGCTCATTCCTTGTCGTCGGTCTCCTCGGAGAGGGACTTGCCAAGGACCGGGCCCTCGCCAGGAGCCAGCGTGCCGAGAATGCGCTCCAGATCGTCCATTGAGGCGAACTCAACGACGATCTTTCCCTTCTTCTGGCCGAGGTCGACCTTCACCCGGGTCTCGAAACGGTCGGACAGCCGCGTGGCGAGACCGGTGAGCGCGGGGGACACACGGGTTCCCGCACGCGGCTTCTTGGGCTTGGTCGTGCTCTTGGGGTCCAGCCCCAGCAGCTTCACGATCTCCTCGAGGCTGCGCACCGACAGCCCCTCCCGCACCGTGCGACTGGCGAGGTGCTCCTGCTCCTCGTGGTCCTCCACGGCAAGCAGGGAACGGGCATGTCCCGCGGACAGCACGCCCGCCGCCAGTCTGCTCTGGACGGACGGTGCCAGCTTCAGCAAGCGCAGCGTGTTGGTGACCTGTGGACGCGATCGCCCGATCCGGTCGGCCAGCTCGTCATGCGTGCATTTGAAGTCCTTCAGCAGCTGGTCGTAGGCGGCCGCCTCTTCCAGCGGATTGAGCTGTGCCCGGTGCAGGTTCTCCAGAAGCGCATCGAGCAGCAGCTTCTCGTCCTCCGTGGCCCGGACGATGGCAGGAATCTTCTCCAGCCCGGCCTCACGGCATGCCCGCCAGCGGCGCTCACCCATGATGAGCTCATATTGCTCCGGTGCGGTCTGACGGACCACCACCGGCTGAAGCAGGCCCACCTCCTTGATGGAGACCACCAGCTCGGCGAGCGCGTCCTCGTTGAACACCTCCCGCGGCTGCCGCGGGTTCGGCGTGATCGCGTCCAGCGACACCTCGGCGAAGTACGCGCCCGCGACCTCCGATACGGCCGGAGACATCGTCTCCGGCTCGTCCGGTGTCTCTGTTTCACGTGAAACACCATTCGCCGGCAGCGCGGCGACCTTTGCCGCCGCCACCCCCCGGCCAGGTGTCAGTACCGGTACGGCCGACGGTGACGTCGCCCCCCGTCCCACCGCAGGCCCGGCGTTGTCCGTGCTCTGCGGTGCCGCGGGGATCAGCGCACCGAGCCCACGGCCCAGCCCTCTACGTCGTTCGCTCACTGGGTCCCCTCCGACATGCTGTGCTGTCCTTCATAGTTGACCGCGAGGCCCTGACCGCCGGTCTGAGGAGCCCCACGCAACGCGATCTCTCTGGCCGCTTCGAGGTACGAGAGCGAACCGCTGGATCCCGGGTCATAGGTGAGCACCGTCTGCCCATAGCTGGGTGCCTCGGAGATACGCACCGAGCGGGGGATGCTCGTACGAAGCACCTCGTTCCCGAAGTGGCTGCGCACCTCATCGGCGACCTGCGAGGCCAGCCGGGTACGCCCGTCGTACATGGTGAGCAGGATCGTGGAGACATGGAGCTTGGGGTTGAGATGCCCCCGCACCAGGTCGACGTTCCGCAGCAGCTGTCCCAAGCCCTCCAGCGCGTAGTACTCGCACTGGATCGGGATCAGCACCTCGGCGCCGGCGACCAGCGCGTTCACGGTGAGCAGGCCCAGCGAGGGCGGACAGTCGATGAGGATGTAGTCCAACGGCTGCTCATACGCCTTGATAGCCCGGTCCAGCCGGCTCTCACGGGCCACCAGAGAGACCAGCTCAATCTCCGCGCCGGCCAGGTCGATCGTGGCGGGCGCGCAGAACAGCCCCTCCACATCGACCACGGGCTGCACCACGTCGGAGAGCGGCTTGCTGTCCACGAGCACGTCATAGATCGATGGCACTTCGGCGTGGTGGTCGATTCCCAGCGCCGTCGAAGCATTGCCCTGGGGGTCGAGGTCGACCACCAGAACCCGTGCCCCGTGCAGGGCCAACGAGGCCGCCAGGTTCACCGTGGTCGTGGTCTTGCCGACCCCGCCCTTCTGGTTGGCAACCACCATGACCCTGGTCTGCTCGGGCCGGGGAAGCCCGTCGCCCGCGCGGCCAAATGCCTCTACCGCCAGCTGAGCTGCACGACCGATCGGGGTGTCGTCCATCGGGGGCGGCGTTTCACGTGAAACGTCGTCCCCGAACGACTCGTTACGGGGACCGGGGACCGGATCGGTCATCGGTCCCGCGATGTTGGCGTCGGACCGCACGGATTCACTCTCCTCGACATCAGGCTCGCAATGGTCAGAGCCTGCCATGCTTTCGGTGTCGCGAACCAGTGAGGTCCGTTCTCCTGTGGACGAATCCACTTCTGTGGATACTTCCGTGACCCTTGTGGGTTTACGGTCGCGCGGCGCGGCGGCCGCGCGACCACGGTCAATGATCCCTTGCAGCAGAGAACGACGTTTCACGTGAAACACGATGCCAGCGCCGCGCCCGATTAAGCCGCGACACTCCGTCTTATGCTCTTTTGATGGCGTTTATGGAATTCGCCCTATTCGCTGGCATGCAGACGTCACTCGCACGGCGCCGATGCCGGCCTGGGGATCTCCGGAATCGGGCCTCAGCGCCGGCGGCCCCTCGACGCACGGCTGGCACGCGCCGCCTTCGCCCGCTTGGCCGCAAAGCGCACACCGCCCGGGCTCTCGCCCACCTCGACCCGCACCACCGTCGACGGCGGATCCACGATCCCCTCGCCCACGTGCACCACCGACGTCTCCACCACGCCGAGTTTGCTCAGTGCCGCCCGAGCTCCCTTGAGCTCCTCCTCGGCGGCGTCGCCCTTCAGCGCCAGCATCTCGCCGTACGGACGCAGTAGCGGCACACCCCAGCCCGCCAGCCGGTCGAGCGGCGCAACGGCCCGGGCCGTCACCACATGTACCTGCGGCAGCTTGCCCATGACCTCTTCGGCCCGCCCCCGCACCACCGTCACATGATCCAGGCCGAGCAGCTCGACGACCTCCTGAAGGAAGGTCGTGCGACGCAGCAGCGGCTCCAGCAACATGATCTTCAGATCCGGGCGCACCAGCGCCAGCGGGATACCGGGCAGCCCGGCCCCCGAGCCCACATCGCAGACCGAAACGCCCTCCGGAACCACCTCGGAGAGCACCGCGCAGTTCAGCAGATGCCGCTCCCACAGCCGCGGCACTTCGCGCGGGCCGATGAGCCCCCGCCTCACCCCTGCATCGGCGAGCAGTTCGCCGTACCGCACAGCCTCCGGAAAGCGCTCACCGAATACCTCCTGCGCCGCCTTCGGCGCAGGAGGGAGCTCCGCTGCTGCCTCCGTCACGGGAACCGCCCTTCCTCTGGACTGCTTTTCCTGCCGGGAACCGGGGATACGCCCCCGGGATAACACAGAACGCTGACAACATTTGGCCCCGCCTGCGAGCAGACGGGGCCAAAGACAAACGGAGCGCTGAAAGGTCAGGCCGGGAGGACGACCACTCGGCGCTGCGGCTCCTCGCCCTCGGACTCGCTGCGCAGTCCGGCCGCGGCCACCGCGTCGTGCACGACCTTGCGCTCGAACGGCGTCATCGGGTCGAGCTTCACCGGCTGACCGGTGCCCTTTGCCTCCTCCGCCGCCTTCGCACCGATCTCCGTGAGCTGCTCACGCTTACGCGCACGGAAGCCGGCGATGTCCAGCATCAGACGGCTGCGGTCACCGGTCTCACGGTGCACGGCCAGCCGGGTCAGCTCCTGCAGCGCCTCCAGCACCTCACCGTCACGGCCGACCAGCTTCTGCAGATCGCGGCTGGTCGAGTCGCTGATGATCGACACCGCGGCACGGTCGGCCTCGACATCCATGTCGATGTCACCGTCGAGGTCAGCGATGTCCAGCAGGCCCTCGAGGTAGTCGGCCGCGATCTCGCCTTCCTGCTCCAGGCGCGTCAGGGTGTCGGTGCCCTTGGTGCCAGGGGTCGTGTCCGTCACGAAAGGACTCCTTCTTACTTCTTGGACGGGTGCTTGGGGCGCTGCTGGCCCTTGCGCTGTCCGGACTTGGTGTTGCGGGATCCGGAGGCGGAGGCGCCCTTCGCGGACGCACCGCCCTTCTCCTCGCCGCCCTGCGGGGCCTTCTTCTCCAGGGACTGCTTCGCGGCACCCTCATCGGATGAGCTGCCGTTCGCGGAGCCCGCCCGCGTACGGTTCTGCGTACCGCTGGAGGCAGTGCCGGCCGTGGAGTGCTGCCGCTTGGCCTTCGTCTGGCGCTTGGGCTGCTGGCGGTTCTGGCGCGCCTCTTCGGCCGCCTTCTTCGACTCCACCTCGGCCGGGCTCTCGACCAGCTTGCCCTGGGCCCGCAGCCGCTCCTGGCGCTCGTTGAAGGCCTTGCTGCCCGGGGTCGGGTTACGACGGATGACGAACATCTGCTGACCCATGGTCCACACGTTGGTGGTCAGCCAGTAGACGAGAACACCGACGGGGAAGTTGATACCGAAGACGGCGAACATGATCGGGAAGACGTACATCAGCATCTTCTGCTGCTGCATGAACGGCGTCTTCACCGTGAGGTCGACGTTCTTCGTCATCAGCTGGCGCTGGGTGTAGAACTGCGACGCCGACATCAGAACGATCATGATGACCGTGACCACACGGACGTTGGTGACCGAAGCGCCGAGGCTCTCGATCTTCGCCGCGCTGTCCATGAACTTGGCCGCCAGCGGCGCACCGAAGATGTGCGCCTTCTGCGCGCTCTCCAGCAGCGTCTGGTCGATGACACCGACCGTCTTGCCGTTCGCGATGTGGCTGAGGACCTGGTACAGCGAGATGAAGAACGGCGACTGGGCCAGAATCGGGAGACAGCTCGAGAGCGGGTTGGTGCCCGTCTCCTTGTAGAGCTTCATCATCTCTTCGGACTGGCGCTGCTTGTCGCTCTTGTAGCGCTCCTGGATCGCCTTCATCTTCGGCTGGAGCGCCTGCATGTTCCGCGTCGACTTGATCTGCTTCACAAAGAGCGGGATCAGGCAGATACGGATCAGCACCACCAGCGAGACGATGGACAAACCCCACGCCGCGCCACTGTTCGGGTTGAAGATCAAGCTGTAGAACGAGTGGAACTGGACGATGATCCAGGAAACAGCGGTATAGAGGGGACCGAGGATCGTGTCCACGAATCAGGCTCCTTGGGCGTTGGGCTGAGTCTCGGGCTGGGCGACAGGCTCAGGGACGGTGGGCCCGCCCAGGCGGCTCCTCAGCCGCTGATGCCAAACCGGACGCTTCCGGGGAGGGACGTGGTCGACCCCACCGAGCGACCACGGATTGCAGCGCAGGATGCGCCAGGCAGTCAGCGCAGTCCCTTTCACCGCGCCGTGCCGGTCGATGGCCGTATAGCCATAGTGCGAGCACGACGGGTAGTACTTGCAGACCGGTCCCAGCAAGGGGCTGATGGTCCACTGATAGATCTTGATCAAAAGCAGCAGCGGGTACTTCACTGTGCGCTCCCTCCCGGGTCCCGTCCGGGGTTCCGGGGGCCCGCGGCGTCGCCGCCGCCGGTCATGGCCCCGGTGGGATTGCAGCCTTTCGGCACCCCTCCCAGCAGCCGCTGAAGCGCGGCGTCCAGGTCGCGGGCCAGCTGGTCATGCTCCGCAGCACCCGCGCCGGGCAGGGCCCGTACGACAACCAGGCTACCGGCGGGCAGCCGGTCCAGCCGATCACGCATGAGGTGACGAAGCCTCCGCTTGACCTTGTTGCGTACGACGGCGACGCCAACGGCCTTGCTCACGACGAAACCCGCACGCGCCGGGGGAACGCATTCCCCCGCTGCGTGCGGGTCCGTTGCACCGCTACGAAAATGAACGACAAGGAGCGGGCGCCCGGCCCTGCGTCCCCGGCGTACCGCGGTCGCAAAGTCCTCGCGCCGCCTCAGCCGATACTCGGTAGGCAGCACGTCATGGACCTAGGGTCAGGCTGCTCAGGCCGACAGGCGGGCGCGACCCTTGCCACGGCGGGACGCGAGAATCGCGCGGCCGGCGCGGGTCCGCATGCGCAGACGGAAGCCGTGGGTCTTCGCGCGACGGCGGTTGTTCGGCTGGAAGGTGCGCTTGCTCACTCGGGGGCTCCAGGAATGCTTGTTGTCTCAAAGGTTGAGACAGATGTGGGGCGTCGTTGGCTGTCACCGTGCGCCCACGAGTAACTCGCAACGCCTAAGTGCACCGCTTCACGATCACCAGAGCGCGATCTTTGCCCATCGGAGGCAGGCGGCAGCAGCCATCGACAACTCGACCTGGTCACGGTACGCGCGGCTACGCCATCCGGTCAAACCGGCTCCGGTCCGCCCCACACGGCCTCTTGTCAGGACACACTATGCACAGCCTGTGGACAACAACTTGAATCCGCAGGCCCGGCCTGACTACCGTTGGTGAACTCCGATTCCTTCCCGCCCGTCCTGAGAATCACACATTCGTGGGACTGTGAGAGAGCGTGCCTTGTGGCTGAAGTCCCCGCCGATCTTGCCGCAGTGTGGCCGCGCGTACTCGACCACCTCCTGCGTGCGGAGGCCGATGGCCTCAAGCCCAAGGACCAGGACTGGCTCAAGCGCACCCAGCCGCTGGCGCTGGTCGCCGACACCGCACTGCTCGCCGTCCCCAATGAATTCGCCAAGGGCGTGCTCGAAGGCCGGCTCGCGCCGCTGATCGGGGAAGCGCTCAGTCACGAATGCGGGCGGCCGATCCGGATCGCGATCACCGTGGACGACTCCTCCGAGGAGCCGCCGGCGCAGTCCGCGCCCCCCGCACCGCAGCAGCAACAGCACCTGCAGCAGCACCCGCAACACCAGCAGCCGCAGCACGACGCATACGACAGCTACGACAACCGGCACGACAGTCGGCACGACAGCCGTCAGGGCTACGGCCACCAGGGCGACGAACTGCCCACCGTCCGGCCCGCCTACCCCGATTACCAGCAGTCCCGGCACGAGCCCGGAGCCTGGCCGCAGCACCCCGCCACCATGGCCGGCGGCCCCGGCCCGCGTGACGACTACGGCTGGCAGCAGCAGCATCTCGGCGGCTTCCCCGACCGTGACCCGTCCGCGGAGCAGTGGCGTGAGTCATACGGCACCCGGCCGCCCTCCCCCCACGGACAGCAGCAGAACGACTACCGCTCACCGCGCCGCGACCTGTCCGAGCACCAGCCGCCCGGCCGGTCCGGCGGCCCCGCGCTGCCGGCGCCCAGCGGTGCGCCCAGCCCGCTCGCCGCCCAGCCCGCGCCGGCGACCGGCCCCGGCGAGCCGACCGCACGGCTGAACCCGAAGTACCTCTTCGACACCTTCGTCATCGGCGCCTCGAACCGCTTCGCGCACGCCGCCGCGGTGGCCGTCGCCGAGGCACCGGCCAAGGCGTACAACCCGCTGTTCATCTACGGGGAATCGGGCCTGGGCAAGACCCACCTGCTGCACGCCATCGGGCACTACGCGCGAAGCCTGTATCCGGGCACCCGGGTGCGGTATGTGAGCTCGGAGGAGTTCACCAACGAGTTCATCAACTCCATCCGCGACGGCAAGGCGGACGCGTTCCGCAAGCGCTACCGCGACATGGACATCCTGCTCGTCGACGACATCCAGTTCCTGGCGAGCAAGGAGTCGACGCAGGAGGAGTTCTTCCACACCTTCAATACGCTGCACAACGCCAACAAGCAGATCGTGCTGTCCTCGGACCGGCCGCCCAAGCAGCTGGTCACCCTCGAGGACCGGCTGCGCAACCGCTTCGAGTGGGGCCTGATCACGGACGTCCAGCCGCCCGAGCTGGAGACCCGGATCGCGATCCTGCGCAAGAAGGCCGTGCAGGAGCAGCTGAACGCGCCGCCGGAGGTGCTGGAGTTCATCGCGTCCCGCATCTCGCGCAACATCCGCGAGCTGGAGGGCGCGCTGATCCGGGTCACGGCGTTCGCCTCGCTCAACCGGCAGCCGGTGGACCTGGGCCTGACCGAGATCGTGCTCAAGGACCTGATCCCCGGTGGCGAGGACGCGGCACCGGAGATCACGGCGACCGCGATCATGGCGTCGACCGCGGACTACTTCGGGCTGACCATCGACGATCTGTGCGGCTCCTCACGCAGCAGGGTGCTCGTCACCGCCCGCCAGATCGCCATGTATCTGTGCCGCGAGCTGACGGATCTGTCGCTGCCGAAGATCGGCGCGCAGTTCGGCGGCCGGGACCATACGACCGTGATGCACGCCGACCGCAAGATCCGCGCGCTGATGGCCGAGCGGCGTTCCATCTACAACCAGGTCACCGAGCTGACCAACCGCATCAAGAACGGCTGAGGCCTGCACCGGCCGGCCACGGCCGGCCGGTGCAGGCGCGCTCAGGGCGCTCCGGAGACATGCTCCCGGGGCGCCCTTCGTCGTACGGGGGCCACGGAGACGCGTGACGGACGCCCCTGAACGACGGCGAGCCACTCCTGAGCCCTCCTGAAGCCGCTCCGGAAGGCCGCACCGCGCGCCTCGCCGTCATCCCAAACCTGTGGAGCGCGCCGAGCGTGTTCGATTCCGCGCGAGGTCACGGCCTCTCTCCACAGATTGAGCAAGAATCTTCCATCCACACCCTGGGGAGAGCAGAGTTATCCCTGGGGAATCCACAGAGCGCCGTCCCGAGGGGCCATCGAGGGAGGTCAGCCGGGTGTGGATTTGTGGCCAACCGCAATCCACAGGGTGTGGATGAAGATTTCGTCCACAAGGGAGCGCTCGGCTTGTCCACCGGCTGCCCACAGGAGAGGCCGTGTTGTCCCCAGTGATCGTCGGCTTCTCCACACCCCTGTCCACTGTTCGGCAACCCGACACCCGTCCTCACCGCGCCGAGTGAAAGCCGTCACATCAAGTTGGTTGGTTGGGCTGTGGGGAACCGGGGTAAAGCTGGGGATGGCACTGGGGAGAACTACCCCTCCCCTGTGCATCGGGTGTGCAGAACTTTCGGCGGTCCACAGATCCGCCCGCTTATCCACGGCTGCCGCCCACAGGGCCGGTGGACAAAAATGCCGCGTTGACCTGCGTAAAGACAGTTGTCCACGGTTTCCACAGGCCCTACTACTACGACCACGGATATCTACCGGGGACTTCGCTTGAAAGCGGGGGCTGTGCACAAGTTGGTCGCCGAGCGCCCGGACCGGGTCGAGTCGACTTGACCCCGAGCCGCACCGACTGTCGGTGGCGTGCGTCAGACTGGTCTCCGGCAACCCAGCCGACGAAGAAGGCCAGCAGGGCGCAAGCCAGCAACAGCAGGAGGCGGTTTCCGGTGAAGATCCGGGTGGAGCGCGATGTACTCGCGGAGGCAGTGGCCTGGGCGGCCAAGAGCCTCCCGGCCCGTCCGCCGGTGCCCGTCCTCGCGGGCCTGCTGCTGAAGGCGGAGGAAGGCGTACTGAGCCTCTCCGGCTTCGACTACGAGGTATCCGCGCGCGTCTCGGTGGAGGCCGAGGTCGAGGAGGAGGGCACGGTCCTCGTCTCCGGCCGGCTGCTCGCCGACATCTGCCGCGCGCTCCCCAACCGCCCGGTGGAGATTTCCACCGACGGTGTACGAGCGACCGTGGTCTGCGGCTCTTCCCGCTTCACCCTCCACACCCTGCCTGTGGAGGAGTACCCGTCGCTTCCGACGATGCCCACCGCCACCGGCACCGTCCCGGGTGAGGTCTTCGCCGCGGCCGCCGCCCAGGTGGCCATCGCCGCCGGCCGCGATGACACGCTCCCGGTGCTCACCGGCGTACGGATCGAGATCGAGGGCGACACTGTCACCCTGGCCTCCACCGACCGCTACCGCTTCGCGGTGCGTGAGTTCCTGTGGAAGCCGGAGAGCCCCGACGCCTCCGCGGTCGCCCTGGTCCCCGCCAAGACGCTGCTGGACACCGCCAAATCGCTGAGCAGCGGCGACACCGTCACGCTGGCGCTGTCCGGCTCGGGTGCGGGCGAAGGCCTGATCGGCTTCGAGGGCGCCGGGCGCCGTACGACCACGCGGCTGCTGGAAGGCGATCTGCCGAAGTACCGCACGCTCTTCCCGACCGAGTTCAACTCCATCGCCGTGATCGAGACCGCCCCGTTCGTCGAGGCCGTCAAGCGTGTGGCGCTGGTGGCCGAGCGGAACACCCCGGTGCGGCTGAGCTTCGAGCAGGGTGTGCTGATCCTGGAGGCCGGCTCCAGCGACGATGCACAGGCTGTGGAGAGGGTTGACGCCGATCTGGACGGCGACGACATCTCGATCGCCTTCAACCCGGGCTTCCTCCTGGAGGGCCTGTCGGCCATCGACTCCCCCGTGGCGCAGCTGTCGTTCACGACGTCCACGAAGCCCGCGCTGCTCAGCGGCCGGCCCGCCAAGGACGCCGAGGCGGACGACGCGTACAAGTACCTGATCATGCCGGTCCGGCTGAGCGGCTGACGGCTGGGGACGTGACCCGCGGCGGAGCCGCTGCGGGTCCCGGGCCGAGCGCCCGGCCGCTCATCGGAGCCCTTGCGGCGACTGGCTGACAGGCCCCCGATGAGCGGCTGAGCCCACAGCTGTGCACGAGGTCGCGGGCGTAGGCTCGGACCCGGGTACAACAGCAACGACTACGTGCAAAGAGGGTCTCTGATGGAGCTCGGTCTCGTCGGTCTCGGCAAGATGGGCGGCAATATGCGCGAGCGCATCCGCCGCGCCGGCCACACCGTCGTCGGATACGACCGCAACCCGGACCTGGCTGATGTCAACAGCCTCCAGGGGCTGGTGGACCAGCTCAAGGGTCCGCGGGTGGTCTGGGTCATGGTGCCGGCCGGTGCCGCCACCCAGTCCACGATCGACGAGCTGGCCGAGCTGCTCTCGCCCGGCGACATCGTCGTGGACGGCGGCAACTCCCGCTGGACCGACGACGAGAAGCACGCCGAGGAGCTCAAGGCCAAGGGCATCGGCTTCGTCGACTGCGGAGTCTCCGGCGGCGTGTGGGGCCTGGAGAACGGCTATGCGCTGATGTACGGCGGCGACAAGGACGACGTCGCCAAGGTGCAGCCGATCTTCGACGCCCTCAAGCCCGAGGGCGAGTTCGGCTCGGTGCACGCCGGCAAGGTCGGCGCCGGCCACTTCGCGAAGATGGTCCACAACGGCATCGAGTACGCGATGATGCAGGCCTACGCCGAGGGCTGGGAGCTGCTGGAGAAGGTCGACTCCGTCACGGACGTGCGCGAGGTCTTCCGCTCCTGGCAGGAAGGCACGGTCATCCGTTCCTGGCTGCTGGACCTGGCCGTCAACGCCCTCGACGACGACGAGCACCTGGAGAAGCTGCGCGGCGTCGCCGCCGACTCCGGTGAGGGCCGCTGGACGGTCGAGGCGGCGATCGACAACGCCGTGCCGCTGCCCGCCATCACGGCCTCGCTCTTCGCGCGCTTCTCGTCCCGTCAGGACGACTCCCCGCAGATGAAGATGATCGCCGCGCTGCGCAACCAGTTCGGCGGCCACGCGGTCGAGAGCAAGAAGTAACTCTCAGCAACAACACGGAGCAATCAGCCGGGGGAGGTCGGCGCACCAAGCTATGCACGTCACGCATCTCTCGCTCGCCGACTTCCGCTCGTACACCCGGGTCGAGGTCCCGCTCGACCCGGGCGTCACGGCTTTTGTGGGCCCCAACGGGCAGGGCAAGACCAATCTGGTCGAGGCCGTCGGGTACCTGGCGACCCTGGGCAGCCACCGTGTCTCCTCGGATGCCCCGCTGGTGCGGATGGGCGCCGACCGTGCGATCGTCCGGGCCGCGGTCGTCCAGGGCGAACGGCAGCAGCTGGTGGAGCTGGAGCTCAATCCGGGCAAGGCCAATCGCGCCAGGATCAACCGGTCCTCGCAGGTCAGGCCGCGGGACGTGCTGGGGATCATACGGACGGTGCTGTTCGCGCCGGAGGACTTGGCGCTGGTCAAGGGCGATCCCGGGGAGCGGCGGCGCTTCCTGGACGAGCTGATCACGGCGCGCTCGCCGCGGATGGCGGGGGTGCGCTCCGACTACGACCGCGTGCTCAAACAGCGCAACACCCTGCTGAAGACGGCCGCGCTGGCGCGCCGGCACGGCGGGCGGCAGATGGACCTCTCGACGCTGGACGTGTGGGACCAGCATCTGGCGCGCGCGGGCGCCGAGCTGCTGGCACAGCGGCTGGATCTGATCGGCGCGCTGCAGCCGCTGGCCGACAAGGCGTACGAGCAGCTGGCGCCCGGTGGCGGGCCGCTGGCGCTGGAGTACCGCGGGTCGGCGGGCGAGGCGATGGCCGCCGCGACCACCCGCGAGGAGCTGTACGGGGTGCTGCTGGCGGCACTGGGCGAGGCCCGCAAGGGGGAGATCGAGCGCGGGGTGACGCTGGTCGGCCCGCACCGCGACGATCTGGTGCTGAAGTTGGGGGAGCTCCCGGCGAAGGGCTACGCGAGCCACGGCGAGTCCTGGTCGTATGCGCTGGCGCTGCGGCTGGCTTCGTACGACCTGCTGCGGGCCGAGGGCAATGAGCCGGTGCTGGTCCTCGACGATGTCTTCGCCGAGCTGGATGCGCGCCGGCGGGAGCGGCTGGCCGAGCTGGTGGCTCCGGGTGAGCAGGTGCTGGTGACCGCGGCGGTGGACGACGATGTGCCGGGGATGCTGGCCGGGGCGCGCTATGCGGTGTCCGGCGGCACCGTGGAGAAGGTGACCTCGTGAGCGAGGAACAGCCCGACCGCCCCAAGCCTCCGGAGCTCTCCGGTGTGGATCTGGCCCGCCAGGCCTTGGTCGCCGCCAAGGAACAGGCGCGTGCGCGAGGCGCGGCCGCGCAGCAGAAGAAGCAGGCCAAGCGAGGCGGGCTGCGCTCGGGGGCACGGGCGGACGGCCGCGACCCGTTGCCGCTGGGTGCGGCGATCAACCGGCTGATCACCGAGCGCGGCTGGGAGACCCCGGCGGCGGTCGGCGGGGTGATGGGGCGCTGGCCGCAGCTGGTCGGGCCCGAGGTGGCGCAGCACTGCGAGCCGCAGCGGTACGACGAGGACGCCCGAGTACTGACGGTGCAGTGCGATTCGACGGCATGGGCGACGCAACTGCGCCTGCTGGCGCCGCAGCTGGTGGCGCGCCTCAACCAGGACCTGGGCCAGGGCACCGTAAAACTGATCAAGGTTCTGGGGCCCGGAGGTCCCGCGCGGCGCTACGGGTCGCTGCGGGCGCCCGGGAGCAAGGGGCCCGGGGACACCTACGGCTAGGCCCGGTCCGACGGGTCAGGCCCCTCGTCCGGCCGTGAACGGATGGCGGTGTTTCACAGGAAGCGATGTTTCACGTGAAACAGCCGCCCTGTCCCGCTTCCGGACCGTTTCGCGTGAAACAGTCCGCGGCTCCATGACCCCTGTAAACACATGGGGCGGGTGAGACTCCGCTCACGGTAGCCGGCGGTTGACAGTCGGAAGCGCTGAGTGCCCGTGTGAGCGTCCTGAGGCCCCTTCTCGGATATGGGGAGTCGGCGGACGTCAGTTCAGGGCGGCACATGACGACTCAGGTGCCTGCAAACCCCCATGAGTGTCAGCGCTACCGGTAGACTGGTAGCAATCCCGCCCACTCGCGGAACATGTCGAACGACGCAGCCGTTCTCGCCTGTCTTTTCTGGGGTTGCCCCACAGGCGCGGAAGGGCTTGTGCTGTGCCAGAAAGGGCGCTTCGTGGCCGACTCCGGCGACCTCAACGAGAACAACACGGCTTCTACTGAAGAGGGGGTTCCGGCCGACGCCCTGGGCGACTCCTCGGTGGAGAAGTCGTACGACGCCAGCGCCATCACCGTCCTCGAAGGCCTGGACGCGGTCCGCAAGCGTCCCGGCATGTACATCGGCTCGACGGGCGAGCGCGGTCTGCACCACCTCGTGCAAGAGGTCGTCGACAACTCCGTCGACGAGGCGATGGCCGGTCACGCCGACACCATCGATGTGACGCTCCTGGCCGACGGCGGCGTGCGCGTGGTCGACAACGGCCGCGGTATCCCCGTCGGCATCGTGCCGTCCGAGAACAAGCCCGCCGTCGAGGTCGTGCTGACCGTCCTGCACGCCGGCGGCAAGTTCGGCGGCGGCGGATACGCGGTCTCCGGTGGTCTGCACGGCGTGGGTGTCTCCGTCGTGAACGCGCTCTCCACGCGTCTCGCCGTGGAGATCAAGACGGATGGCTTCCGCTGGACCCAGGACTACAAGCTCGGTGTGCCGACCGCGCCGCTCGCCCAGCACGAGGCCACCGAGGAGTCCGGTACGTCGGTGACGTTCTGGGCCGACGGCGACATCTTCGAGACCACCGAGTACAGCTTCGAGACGCTGTCGCGGCGCTTCCAGGAGATGGCGTTCCTCAACAAGGGCCTCTCGATCGCGCTGCGCGACGAGCGCCCGGCCCATGTGGACGAGGAGGGCAACCCGCTCTCGGTCCGGTACCACTACGAGGGCGGCATCGTCGACTTCGTGAAGTACCTCAACTCGCGCAAGGGCGAGCTGGTGCACCCGACCGTCATCAGCGTGGAGGCCGAGGACAAGGAGCGGCTGCTCTCGGTCGAGCTCGCGATGCAGTGGAACACCCAGTACAGCGAGGGCGTCTACAGCTTCGCGAACACCATCCACACCCATGAGGGCGGCACCCACGAAGAGGGCTTCCGGGCGGCGCTGACGGGTCTGATCAACCGCTACGCGCGCGACAAGAAGCTGCTGCGGGAGAAGGACGACAACCTCACGGGTGAGGACATCCGCGAGGGTCTGACCGCGATCATCTCGGTCAAGCTCGGCGAGCCGCAGTTCGAGGGCCAGACCAAGACCAAGCTGGGCAACACCGAGGCCAAGACCTTTGTGCAGAAGGTCGTCCACGAGCACCTCACGGACTGGCTGGACCGCAACCCCAACGAGGCCGCGGACATCATCCGCAAGGGCATCCAGGCGGCCACCGCCCGCGTCGCCGCCCGTAAGGCGCGCGATCTGACCCGCCGTAAGGGCCTGCTGGAGACGGCGTCGCTGCCGGGCAAGCTCAGCGACTGCCAGTCCAACGACCCGACCAAGTGCGAGATCTTCATCGTCGAGGGTGACTCCGCCGGCGGCTCGGCCAAGTCCGGCCGTAACCCGCAGTACCAGGCGATCCTCCCGATCCGCGGCAAGATCCTGAACGTCGAGAAGGCACGGGTCGACAAGATCCTGCAGAACAACGAGGTCCAGGCGCTGATCTCGGCCTTCGGCACCGGCGTGCACGAGGACTTCGACATCGAGAAGCTCCGCTATCACAAGATCATCTTGATGGCGGACGCCGACGTCGACGGCCAGCACATCAACACCCTGCTGCTCACGTTCCTCTTCCGCTTCATGCGGCCGCTGGTCGAGGCCGGACACGTGTACCTCTCCCGGCCCCCGCTGTACAAGATCAAGTGGGGCCGGGACGACTTCGAGTACGCGTACTCCGACTCGGAGCGGGACGCGCTCATCGAGCTCGGCAAGCAGGCCGGCAAGCGCATCAAGGACGACTCGGTCCAGCGCTTCAAGGGTCTGGGCGAGATGAACGCCGAGGAGCTGCGGGTGACCACGATGGACATCGACCACCGTGTCCTCGGCCAGGTCTCGCTGGACGACGCGGCCCGCGCGGACGACCTGTTCTCGGTGCTGATGGGTGAGGACGTCGAGGCACGTCGCTCCTTCATCCAGCGCAACGCCAAGGACGTCCGCTTCCTCGACATCTGAGCCCGGTCGGCCCTCACAACAGCCGCCGCTCGAAAGGACTTTGAACAGCAATGGCCGACGAGAATCCCCCCGTGACCCCGGACGGTGTGACCCCCGAGGGCGCGCCCGCCGCCATCGAAGGCGTGGGCATGCGCGTCGAGCCCGTCGGGCTCGAGACGGAGATGCAGCGCTCCTACCTCGACTACGCGATGTCCGTCATCGTCTCGCGTGCGCTGCCGGACGTACGGGACGGCCTCAAGCCCGTCCACCGCCGCGTCCTGTACGCGATGTACGACGGCGGCTACCGCCCCGAGAAGGGCTTCTACAAGTGCGCCCGCGTCGTCGGTGACGTCATGGGTACGTACCACCCGCACGGCGACACCTCCATCTACGACGCCCTCGTGCGGCTGGCGCAGCCGTGGTCGATGCGGATGCCGCTGGTGGACTCCAACGGCAACTTCGGTTCCCCGGGCAACGACCCGGCCGCGGCCATGCGGTACACCGAGTGCAAGATGAAGCAGCTGTCGATGGAGATGCTCCGGGACATCGACGAGGAGACCGTCGACTTCCAGGACAACTACGACGGCCGTAACCAGGAGCCGACGGTGCTGCCGTCGCGCTTCCCGAATCTGCTGATCAACGGCTCGGCCGGTATCGCGGTCGGTATGGCCACCAACATCCCGCCGCACAACCTGCGCGAGGTCGCGGACGGCGCGCAGTGGGCGCTGGCCCACCCGGAGGCCTCCAACGAGGAGCTGCTGGACGCGCTGATCGAGCGGGTCAAGGGCCCGGACTTCCCCACCGGTGCGCTGGTGGTGGGCCGTAAGGGCATCGAGGAGGCGTACCGCACCGGCCGCGGCTCCATCACGATGCGCGCGGTGGTGGCCGTCGAGGAGATCCAGAATCGCCAGTGCCTGGTGGTCACCGAGCTGCCGTACCAGACCAACCCGGACAACCTCGCGCAGAAGATCGCCGACCTGGTGAAGGACGGCAAGATCGGCGGCATCGCGGATGTCCGCGACGAGACGTCCTCGCGTACGGGGCAGCGCCTGGTGATCGTCCTCAAGCGGGACGCGGTCGCCAAGGTCGTCCTGAACAACCTCTACAAGCACACCGACCTCCAGACCAACTTCGGCGCCAACATGCTCGCCCTGGTGGACGGCGTGCCGCGCACGCTCTCCCTGGACGCGTTCATCCGGAACTGGGTCACGCACCAGATCGAGGTCATCGTCCGTCGGACGAAGTTCCGGCTGCGCAAGGCCGAGGAGCGGGCGCACATCCTGCGCGGTCTGCTCAAGGCCCTGGACGCGATCGACGAGGTCATCGCGCTGATCCGGCGCAGCGAGACGGTCGAGGTGGCGCGCGAGGGCCTGATGGGCCTGCTGACCATCGACGAGATCCAGGCGAACGCGATCCTGGAGATGCAGCTGCGCCGGCTGGCCGCCCTGGAGCGCCAGAAGATCACCGCCGAGCACGACGAGCTGCAGCGCAAGATCAGCGAGTACAACGCGATCCTGGCCTCGCCGGAGCGCCAGCGTCAGATCATCAGCGAGGAACTGGCCGCGATCGTCGAGAAGTTCGGCGACGACCGGCGCTCCAAGCTGGTGCCCTTCGAGGGCGACATGTCCATCGAGGACCTGATCGCCGAGGAGGACATCGTCGTCACGATCACCCGTGGCGGCTATGTGAAGCGCACCAAGACCGACGACTACCGCTCGCAGAAGCGCGGCGGCAAGGGCGTGCGGGGCACGAAGCTCAAGGAAGACGACATCGTCGACCACTTCTTCGTCTCCACCACCCACCACTGGCTGCTGTTCTTCACGAACAAGGGCCGGGTCTACCGCGCCAAGGCCTACGAGCTGCCCGACGCGGGGCGCGATGCCCGCGGCCAGCACGTCGCCAACCTCCTCGCCTTCCAGCCGGACGAGCAGATCGCGCAGATCCTGGCGATCCGCGACTACGAGGCCGCGCCGTATCTGGTGCTCGCCACCAAGGCCGGCCTGGTGAAGAAGACGCCGCTCAAGGACTACGATTCGCCCCGCTCCGGCGGTGTGATCGCGATCAACCTGCGCGAGCAGGAAGACGGCAGCGACGACGAGCTGATCGGCGCCGAGCTGGTGTCGGAGACCGACGATCTGCTGCTGATCAGCAAGAAGGCGCAGTCGATCCGGTTCACGGCGACGGACGAGGCGCTGCGGCCCATGGGCCGGGCCACTTCCGGCGTCAAGGGCATGAGCTTCCGTGAGGGCGACGAGCTGCTCTCGTTGAACGTGGTGCGCGAGGGTACGTTCGTGTTCACCGCGACGGACGGTGGCTACGCCAAGCGCACCGCGGTCGACGAGTACCGCGTCCAGGGCCGCGGCGGCCTCGGCATCAAGGCCGCCAAGATCGTGGAGGACCGGGGTTCGCTGGTCGGCGCCCTGGTGGTCGAGGGAACCGACGAGATCCTGGCGATCACCCTGGGTGGTGGCGTGATTCGTACGCGGGTCAACGAGGTCAGGGAGACCGGCCGTGACACCATGGGCGTTCAACTGATCAACCTTGGCAAGCGAGATGCCGTCGTCGGCATCGCACGGAACGCCGAGGCCGGTCGTGAGGCCGAAGAGGTCGACGGGGTCGACGAGACCGAGGAGACCGAAGAGGTCGCAGGGACCGAGCCGGCGGCGGCCGAGGGCGAGCAGCCCGCGGCGGAGTAGCACGAGGAGTAGGTCGTGAGTGGAGCCACGGGCGCTGCGGCGGGTGGACCGGGAGTCAAGAAGGGCTCCTCGTCCGGACCCGCGACCGTGACGGAAGACGGCGCCCGTGGCTCTGCCGCGTCCGAAGGCCCCCGAGACGAGGGCTCCAACCAAGGGGGAACCGTGACCGATACGCGTCAGCCGCAACCTCAGCCCCAGCAGCAACCGCAGCCGCCACAGCAGCCCCAGGGCGGCCAGGGCGGCCAGGGGCAGCCGTATCAGCCGCCCCAGGCCTACCGCACCGGCGGCGGCACCGGCGGTGGCCAGGCCGTGCGCAAGCCCCGCACGAGCGCCGGCACGGCGCCGCGCACCCGCAAGGCCCGGCTGCGGGTGGCGCGCGCCGATCCCTGGTCGGTGATGAAGGTCAGCTTCCTGCTGTCCATCGCGCTGGGGATCTGCACGGTGGTGGCCGTTTCGGTGCTGTGGATGGTGATGAACGCGATGGGCGTCTTCTCCACCGTCGGCAGCACCATTAGCGAGGCCACCGGCTCGAGCGACGGCGGCGGATTCGATCTGCAGTCCTTCCTGTCGCTGCCGCGGGTGCTGCTGTTCACGTCGGTCATCGCGGTGATCGACGTGGTGCTGGCGACGGCGCTGGCCACGCTGGGCGCGTTCATCTACAACCTGTCCGCGGGGTTGGTGGGCGGGGTGGAGCTCACCCTCGCCGAGGACGAGTAGTGCCCCTGGTGGCGGGCCCGTCGGAGGGCCTCGGGAACCGATTTTGGGAACGCCTCTGAAGTGCGCTAATCTTCTGGTGCAGCGAGCGCGCGGCTATAGCTCAGACGGTTAGAGCGCTTCCCTGATAAGGAAGAGGCCCCAGGTTCAAGTCCTGGTAGCCGCACTGCACAATCGGCCCGGCCGGAGATTTCTCCGGCCGGGCCGATGCGTTGTGGCGTGCGGGGCGATTCGGCGGTGCCGCCCGATTCTCCGTACGGAAAACGGAAGTTGAGCCTTCTTCGAGGTCAGCGCGCCGGTTGTAGCCGGGCTCGGCCTAGATAACCGATCGGTATCGGTCGGTGTGTATCATCGGCCGACATAGGTCCCCTACGTCAACGAAAGACGAGGTCGCGCGGTGAAGAAGCTTCTCCTGGTCGCACTGGCCGCCATCGGCGGGCTCCTCGTGTACCGCCAGATCCAGGCGGATCGCGCCGAGCAGGATCTGTGGACGGAGGCGACCGACTCCGTGCCCGCAGGTTCGGGTGTGTGAGACCCCAACGCACAGCAGTTTGTACGGACCCCGGTTGCCTTTGGGCGGCCGGGGTTTCGTGCGTCATGGGGTGGGCCGGGCGCGGTGGCATGATGCCGGGCGCGGGTGCGTCGTGGTGGGCCGCTGTTGTTGCAGGGCCGTGACAGCGAGCCCCTTGCGTTTGCGATAGCACATTATTAACTTGCAGTAGCAAAGCTGAAGTGCGTGGCATCGCGGTATGCGTTGACGTGCGGGTACGTGGGTGCGTTGATGTGCGGAAAGTGACACGCGGTACGCAAGGGGGACGAGGGACATGGCACGACGACGCCGCAGGGGGGCGGTGGCTCTGCTCGGCGGACTGCTGCTGGCGCTCACCGCCGCGCCGCTGCAGACAACGCCGGCCGCGGCGACTGCGCCGGCCGCGCCGCCCGCCGAGGGCACCGGCATGGTGATGGTGCTGGACTCCTCCGGCTCCATGGCGGAGAAGGACGCCTCCGGCAGTACCCGGATCGCGGCCGCCGGTAAGGCCGTCGGCACGGTCGTCGACGCGCTGCCCGACGGTTACCCCACCGGCCTCCGGCTCTACGGCGCCGACAAGTCCAGGGGCTGCGACGACACCCGGCTCGCCCAGCCCGTCTCCCCGCTCGACCGTGCGGGTCTCAAGCGGGCCGTCGCGGCGGTGCGGCCCAAGGGCGACACCCCTATCGGGCTGTCCCTCGAAAAGGCCGCCAGGGATCTCCCCAAGCCCTCCGACGGATCGATCGGCAAGCGCACGATCCTGCTGATCTCCGACGGTGAGGACAACTGCCAGGCGCCGCCGCCCTGCAAGGTCGCCGCCCAACTCGCCGCTTCCGGCGTGGATCTGCACATCGACGCCATCGGCTTCGAGGTCGCCGGCAAGGCGCGGCAGCAGCTGGAATGCATCGCCAAGTCCGGCCATGGCCAGTACTTCGACGCCCCCGACGCCAAGGCGCTTGCGCGACAGCTCCAGCGGGCCGGGCAACTCTCCGTAGGCGGCTACAAGTTCGAGGGGGAGAAGGTCCGGGGCACCCCCAGCCAGGCCAATGCGCCCGGCATCGGACCGGGTCAGTACCTGGACAGCATCGGACCCAACCAGAAGCGGTACTACGTCACCGACCTGGACGCGGCCTCCACGGCAGACTTCTCGGCGACCGTGGTTCCGCAGCCCGGCGCGCGGATCGGGCTTCTCGACTCACTGCACACCGAGATCGTCTACGGCATCGACAGCACCTGCGACTCCACCCACGAGCTGTTCGGGCAGCGGCAAAGCGCCACGCCGCTCACCTCGGGCATCAGCCGCGTCCCCTCGGAGAAGGGCACCGCTCCCTGCGACAAGGCGGCCCGTTACTGGTTCGTCGTCGAGCGCGAGGCGCCCAAGGGCTCGGACGCCTCGCCCTGGCCGCTCGAGGTGATGTTTCACGTGGAACATCCGCTGAAGAAGGGCATCACGCCCGCGCAGTCGGAGCCGAAGTACGGCGCGGGCGGCAAGAACGCCACACTGCCCACCGGTACCCCCAAGGCCGTCACCGGCGGCACCGGCTTCAACGACGCCCGCTCCCTGACCCAGGGTGTCTGGCGGGACAAGATCCTTCCCTCGCAGACCCTCTGGTACAAGGTGCCGGTCGGCTGGGGCCAGCAGCTGCGGTACGACGTGGAGTTCGCCAATGAGCGGACGGTCAGGAACGGCCACAGCGCGGTCACCGCTTACGGTGGCACTCAGGTCTACACACCCGCCCGTGCGCCGGTCGGCAGCGGCACGGGGGAGTTCAACACACAGGTGCCGTACAACGGCCGGCCGGCCTCGCTCAGTATGGGGACGGTCCCCGTCGCCTGGACCAACCGCTACGAGAGCGACCTCAACGTCACGCCCGTGCACGACAAGGGCGACTTCTACATCGCCGTATCGCTGAGCGCCCAGGCCGCCGAGATCGCGCGGAACCCGCAGATCGGCGTGGTGCTGCGGGTCGCCGTACCGGGCAGGGCGAAGTCCGGGCCACAGGCCGGTGCGGGCGCCCTCAGGAGCGACGCCGCGGGTGCTCCCGGGGCCTCTGCCGACGGCAGGCAGGGCGGCAGTGAAGGATGGGCGGCGGGCCCGGTGGTCGCGGCCGTCTTCGGCGGTATCGGCGTACTGCTGCTGGCCGGACTCGCGGTCGCCTTCCTGCGGGCCCGCAGGAAGCAGCGGCCCAGCGGCGGCGGTTCGGATGCGATGAGGGGTGGCTCGTGGTGACGGGGCGTGGGACGAATGCGGGGCTCGTCATGCTTGCGGCGCTCGCCATGGTGGCGGTGATGCCGGGCGCGGTGGGGGTGGCCTCCGCCGAGAACGTGCCCACTTACAAGACGGCGGACGATGCCACCCCGGTCAAGGGCGCCGCCACCACCTCGGACGCCTCGCCCCTCGAGCCGGGACGGCACACCGACACGATCAAGCGCGGCGCGGAGCAGTTCTACGGCGTCACGCTCGACGCCAAGTCCAGCGCCTACTTCTCCGTGGTCGCCGTGCCCAGTCCGGGCACCAAGGTCGAGGAATACAAGGACAAGCTGTCCATCAGGGTCCAGGACACCAACGGCACCCCCTGTAGTTCGGAGACTTCGCCGACCTTCCATGCCGGCGGAACGGCCTATCCCATCAGCGACTACGCCGTCCGTGACGTCGGCCACGACGAGACGGACTGCCAGGAAGCCGGTCAGTACTACGTCGTGGTCACCCGCGACGGATCCTCCACGTCCGGGCCTGCCGACTGGGGGATCGAACTCAGCTACATCCGCGAGCCCGCGCTGAAGGGCAGCACCCCGGCCGAGCCCGCCGACGGCAGCTGGAGCACCGCGACCCCCGCGCCGCGCACCGCCCCCACCAAACGCAAGGCCAGGGGCGGTACCGGCTTCAACGACGCGTTCCCGGTCGACACCGGCGTCTGGACGGACCGGATCAGGCCCGGCGAGACCCGTTTCTACCAGGTGCCGGTCAAC
This sequence comes from Streptomyces sp. NPDC101227, assembly GCF_044767545.1. Lineage (NCBI taxonomy): Bacteria > Bacillati > Actinomycetota > Actinomycetes > Kitasatosporales > Streptomycetaceae > Streptomyces > Streptomyces sp. NPDC101227. The sequence continues at coordinate 23,442 of NZ_JBIWOD010000009.1, forward strand.
TGGGGCCAGCGGCTCAACCTGCGCGCGGAACTGCCGAACGCGTCCTCGCCCGCCGCCGGCGGGTTCCTCGCGGACGCCCTCGGACTGAATGTGTTCAACCCCGCGCGGGGCGTCGTCATCGACGACAACTTCGTCTCCTACGACGGCGAAGGGGCCACCGCAAAGGAGTTCACCGCCCCCGTCGCCTACGGGAACCGCTTCAACACCACCGACTCGGTCAAGGCGATGAGGTTCGCCGGCTGGTACTACCTCGAAGTGACCCTGAACTCTGATGCAGAGCGGTACTTCCCCAAGGGCGCCGATCTCACCCTGCGGGTCGACGTCCGGGACCCCGTGAAAGCCGGGCCGGCCTACGCCGGGCCCGCCCCCGAGTTCACCGTCACCGACGAGGAACGGGAGATGGCCAGGAAGGGCCAGACCGAGCAGGAGGCCGAGAAGAGCGGCACTCTGCAGACGGTGGCCTACGCCGGGATCGGCACCGGCGTGGTGCTGCTGCTGGGACTGGGCGTGTGGACGCTGGTGGCCCGGCGCAGGGCCGCAGCCGCCCCAGGAACGCCCGGGACGGCCGGACTGCTCCCCCACCAGGCGGAGCAGCCCACACAGCCCCAGCACCCCCAACACGGCAGCCAGGGCCGGCAGTCCGGGCCTCCGCAGGGCTGGTAGGGCGCCCGCGGCAGGCCGTCGTGGCGGGCCGTCAGGAGACCGACAGCGCCCAGACGCCGACCGCGATGCACAGCAGCGCGACGATCAGCACCGGGACCGCCACCTTCGCGGGCGGTCCCGGCCGCCGTACCGGCACGGCAGCGGGCCGCGCGGCGACCGGAGCGCCCGAGGCCGCCGCCATGTGCGCGACGGGCGCCTGCTGCCCCGGGGCCCCGGCCGGCGGCTGACCGGGCACGGGGTGCGGGCCCGCGGTATACGGCCGGGTCGCGGCAACGTCCGGCCGGACGGCCGCCGTCGGCTCGTACGCAGGGATCGGCGCCGGTGTGGCCGGTGCGGCGGACATGCCCTGGGCCGGGGGCGTATCGCTCCAGGCCGCGCTCGGCAGCGGTGTCGGGGTCGGCGGGGTGCTCGGCTGCGGTGGCACCGACAGGCTCCGCTCCGGCGGCGCGAGCTGGAAGCTCCCGGTGTCCGACATGGAGCCCTGGCCGGTGGCCACGTCCTCGGACGTGCCCTTCGAGACCAGGGGCCCGTCCGGCCCGAACCCGCCCGGCAACGGCCCGATGTGGTCGAAGACCTCGACGACCTCGTCCTCGATCGTCACGTCCGGCAGCATCTCGGCCGCCGACAGGACCGCCTTGCGCGCCCCCGTGGCCGTCTTGAACCGCGACTCCGGGTCCGGGTGCAGCAGACCGGCCAGCACCTGCCACAACGGCTCCGGCACGCCCTCGGGGGCGTTGGGGATGCCACGCTCGGCGAAGTGCCGGATCAGGCCCTCGGAGTCCGGCTTGGTGCCGGTGATCAGATAGAGCGCCACCAGGCCGACCGCGAACAGGTCCGCCGGAAAGTCCGGCTCGGAGCCCAGCATCTGCTCCGGCGCGAAGTAACCGGGAGTGCCCACCACGTAGTTGGTCTCGGTGAGCCGAGGCTCGCCCTTGCGCATCGCGATGCCGAAGTCGCTCAGCCGCAGATGCGGGCGACCCGTGCCGGTGGCCTCCAGCAGGATGTTCGCGGGCTTGATGTCCCGGTGCACCACACCCTCCGCATGCACCGCGGTCAGCCCGGCCAGCAGCTGGTCCAGCAGCGTGCACACGAACCGCGGCGGCAACGGGCCGTAGTCGCCGATCAGATGCGCCAGCGAGCCGCCGTTCACCAGATCCATGGTGAACAGCACCTTGTCGTCGTCCGCGGCCCAGCTCGCCGGGGCCAGCACATGCGGATGGTCGATCCGCAGCGCCTGTTCCCGTACGAAGCGCAGCAGGGTGTGCGCATCGCTCTGCTGAAGCACCTTGGCCGCTACATAGCGGCGCCTTCGCTGGTCCCAGGCGCGCCAGACGGCACCCACGCCGCCTCGCCCGATCGGGTCGACCAGCTCGTACCGACCGGCGAAGATCTCACCCATGACGCCCCGTCCGCTCCCGAACTCCGCAAGCTCCGTTGTGCCTAGCCCTGGTGCGCCTCGTAGTGCGCCACCGCGTCCGCGGTGCGGCCGGCACCGTAGACCCTGAGGAACTCTGCCAGTTCGGGGTGAGTGGGGGCGAGGGTGTTCGCCGCATCGATGATGTCGCCTGCGTCGGAGACCGAGCGCAGCAGCGACTGAATCTCGCGCACCACGCGCCGTACGGTGGTGGCCCCCGTCGACGACGTCTGCTGCGTGGTGTTGTTGAGCACCGAGCCGCCGGCCGTCTTCTTGATCTCGTCCATGCGGTCGGTGGCCTCGGCGGCGCTGACGCTGCCGTCCGCCACCTGTCCGGCCAGTTCCTGCAGCGCCTGGACGCGCTGGACCACGGCCGGGTTGCCTATCTTCGCGCGCTGCCCGCTCATCAGCTGCGACAGCATCGGGGCGGACAGGCCGAGTACGGCGGCGAGCCGGGCCTGGTTGAGGCCGAGATCATCGATGAGACGGCGGAACAGCGCACCCAGAGGCTCCCCGTACCAACTGCGCTGCAGCTCCCGGGCTCGCGCGGTGGCTTCCTGTTGTGCTGCGTCCATGCGTCTCCCCTGTCTCCCCGATCGCGCTTCGCTGCCGCGAATCTCGCGAAGCATCCTACGGAGAGTGGCGGGGTGCGGCGATACCCGGTCGGGAAACCGGCCGGGTACCAGGTACCCTGGTCCGCGAAGGGGCCTTAGCTCAGTTGGTAGAGCGCTGTCTTTGCATGGCAGATGTCAGGAGTTCGACTCTCCTAGGCTCCACCACCCAATGCCTTCTGATCTGTGAAACCGCAGGTCAGGGGGCATTTTTTGGTGCGCTGGGGAAAGTCGGGGGCGGCCCCGGCGCCGGGCGGCACCGGGGCGCCCGATCCGGTCACCTGTGCAGGCGCAGCTGCTGCCCCGGGTAGATGTGGTCCGGGCCCTCGTCGAGCCTGTGCTCGTTCATGTCGTACAGGGCCTGAGTGCCGCCGCGAATGTGCTGATTGTCCGCGATGACCGAGAGGCAGTCGCCCCGCTGTACGACGTAGGCGCTGCCGGCCTGGGTGCGGGAGGCCTTGTGGGTGCGCTGGTGCCTTGGGGCCTGGCCGGCCGACGGGGACCGATGGGTCCGGTGCGCCTGGTGCGTCTTACGCGAGTGGTGGTTCGCCGACGCGTGCCGGTGATGGGTGACGGCTCCCTCGTAGCCGTCCACCGGGCCGTCGGAATCGAACAGACCGAAGTGCCCGCAGTTCGGCCACGGCGCCAGGCCGCGGTCCTCGGCGATGCGCTCGCCGACCGCGATTTGCTGCGACCGGGAGGCGAGGTCGGCGCGGGGTGCGTAGCGCCGGCCGCCGTATTCCTGCCAGGTGGTGAGGTCGATCTGGAGGCCGCCGTGGTAGCCGTTGCCGGTGTTGATGTGCCAGCGGCCGCTGCTCTCGCAGTGGGCGATGCGCTCCCAGTTGGTGTCCTCTGGGGCTGTTGGCGGGGCGGCCGCTGCGGCCTGGCCGGCGAGTCCGGGGGTGCTCAGCAGCACGATCAGCACGGACAGGATCGCTTCGACGGACCGTTTGGCGACGTGCGACGACATGACGGTACTCCTCCGCAGTGCTCCGGCAGCGGTCGTGGCGCAGTGCACGCCACGACCGGTGGGCAGGGACGAGGTAACCGGCCAATATGCTTTTCGGCACGTTTGACGGGCCCGAAGGCGCGTGTTTCACCTGGCTGGACGCAGGGTTCTGACGGAGCGTTATGCCGTACGGGAAGCCCTGAGCGTTCCGCGGCAGGACCCGCGGGGCGCGCGCCCGCCGGAACGCCAACGGGCCGTGCCCGCCGCCCTGTTGAAGGGGAGGCGGGCACGGCCCGTCGTGTGGGTGGTGAGCGGCGTCAGGTGGTGTTGCCGCCGCGCTCGTCGGCCTCGTCCTCGGCCTGCTTGGCCTGGACCTCGGGGTCGAGGGAGGCGCCCTCGCTGCCGTCCACGGCATTGAGGCGGCCGCGCTCGCCGACCTCGGTGGGGGCCGGCGGCTCGACCAGCCAGTCCGGGTTGGCCTGCTTGTCCCACCACTTCCAGGCGGCGACCGCGGCGCCCACCGCGATGCCCAGGATCGTCAGGCGCTTGGCGACCTTGCCGGCGCAGGCGCGGCGATGATGCTTCTTCTGGAGCTTGGCGATCTCGGCGGCCGTCACCTGCCCGCGCAGCGCGGCCAGCGCGGCGCTGCCGCGGGCCACCGCCTCGTCGCGTACCGGCTCGGCGGCCGCACGTGCGGTGCTCACCGCGTGCTCCAGCCGCGGCGCGGTGTACTCGGCGGTCTGCCGGGCGGCCTTACGGGTCCGGGCGGCGGCCCGGCAGGCCGCGGCGTCGACCTTGGGCGGCAGGGCGTCACGGGCGTGCTCGAGGCGCGGCTGCAGATGCGCGTCGTACTGCGAACGGGCCTGGTGCGCGGCTTCGACGACCTTGGGCCCCATGCGGGTACGAGCCTCATGCGCGTAGTGCACGGCGGCGTCCCTGGCCGTACCGGCATACGGAGCCACCACCTCCGCGGCGTGCCGCACGCTCTCCCTGGCCGTACCGGTCGCGGCGCGCACGCTGTCCTTGCGGGTCACGGGATCCTCCTCCTCGGTGGCGTGTCCGGGGCTGTGGGGGTGGTCCCCCATGTCTTCTCTGTCGCCTGTCCACCCGGTTCAAGATCATGCCCGCTCACATGTCGTACGGCATGTGCGACCGGGCATCCGGGTCATTGGGGACCTTCCGGAGCCTTGTTGACGACAATGCCACGGTTTGCCGCCCGGCGCGCCCGGTTCCCGCGGCCCGCGCACCGAGTGAAACCCGGAGTAGTCGCAAGAAATCAGTACGAAGGGCATCGAAGGTGGCAGCCGCGGGACCGGCGGTCCGGTCCGTGCGAGGATCGGTAACCGCCAGTGAAGACTTATGGAAGGTAGATCGTGGCTGAACAGCTCTACGCCACCTTGAAGACCAACCAGGGCGACATCGAGATTCGGCTGCTGCCGAACCACGCCCCCAAGACGGTCAAGAATTTCGTCGAGCTTGCCGGCGGCGAGCGGGAGTGGACGCACCCGGCGACCGGCAAGAAGTCCACGGACAAGCTGTATGACGGCACGGTCTTCCACCGTGTGATCAGCGGCTTCATGCTCCAGGGCGGGGACCCGCTCGGTGACGGCACCGGCGGCCCGGGCTACCAGTTCGCGGACGAGTTCCACCCCGACCTGGCCTTCAACAAGCCCTACCTGCTCGCCATGGCGAACGCCGGTCCGGGCACCAACGGCTCGCAGTTCTTCATCACCGTCGCGCCGACCGCGTGGCTGACCGGCAAGCACACCATCTTCGGTGAGGTCACCAACGACGCCAGCAAGAAGGTCGTGGACGCCATCGGCAGCACCCAGACCAACCCGCGGACCGACCGTCCGCTGCAGGACGTCGTCATCGAGACGATCGTCGTCGAGACCCGCTGAGCGGGTCCCGCGGCCCGACGCCGGACCGATAGCGTCCCGCTCGGGGAACCAATGCGCCCCGCCCGGTCGTAGAACATAAGGCGGGGCGCGTAGCTCGATGTGCGCTGGTGATCGGGCGACGGGCGGTGCCTGGACGCCCCCAGACGCAGACGTAAGGACGAGGGGACCGATGGACCAGGTGCCAGGCAGCCCGCAGGAGCCGAAGGACGCCCACGGCGGTGACGGTCTGCCGGCGTGCTACCGCCATCCGGACCGTACGACCGGCATCCACTGCACCCGCTGCGACAAGCCGATCTGCCCGGACTGCATGGTCAGCGCCTCGGTCGGCTTCCACTGTCCGGACTGTGTACGCGGCGGCGGCACCGGCCACTCGGCGAGCGCGACGGCGCCGCGCACCATCGCGGGCGGCATCATCGCCGCCAATCCGCGGCTGATCACGTTGATCCTGATGGGCATCAACCTCGCGGTCTTCATCGCGGTCCTCATCGCGGACAAGGAGGACGGCAGCAACCAACTGCTGAGCGATCTGGTCATGCGCGGCCGCACCCCTTCCGGGTACCTGCCGCAAGGGGTCGCCAACGGCGAGTGGTACCGCCTGGTGACCGCGATGTTCCTGCACCAGGAGATCCCGCACATCGCCTTCAACATGCTCTCGCTGTGGTGGCTGGGACCGCCGCTGGAGGCCGCGCTGGGCCGACTCCGGTTCTTCGTCCTGTACATGCTCGCCGGCCTCGGCGGCAGCGCCCTGTCGTATCTGATCGCCCCGCCGGACGCGGCCTCCCTCGGCGCCTCCGGCGCGATCTTCGGACTGCTGGGAGCCACCGCCGTCCTGATGCGCCGGCTGAACTACGACATGAAGCCGGTACTGATCCTGCTCGGCCTCAACCTGGTCTTCACCTTCGCCTGGCCGAACATCTCCTGGCAGGCGCACATCGGCGGCCTGGTGGTGGGCGCCGCGGTGGCGTACGGAATGGTGCACGCGCCGCGTGAGCGCCGGAATCTGGTGCACACCGCGACCTGCGTGGTGGCGCTGCTGGCCATCGTCGCCGTCGTGTGGGTACGGACGCTCCAACTGGTCGGCTGAGCGGGTCGTACCGCTTTCGGGGGCGCACCGGGCCAAGTTGTCCACAGTACGTGGCGGATCTTGTGCAAGCTGTGGGGAACGCCCGTTCGTTGCCGCGCTGACCTGCATTTCCCCAGTAGGGGCACGGGGATGCAGGTGCCGGGAGGCGGTCGGCGCCGGTCACACCGGCGTCAACCTCCCGAAGGTTATCCACAGATCTTCTGAAGTTTTCCCCGGCTGTGGATAACCGTGTGGATGGCCTTGGGCAGGACTTGCCAAGGCCGGATGCGCGCTACTTCCACTGCGTCGAGACGCCGAAGCCCACCGCGATGAAGCCGAAGCCGCACACGATGTTCCAGTTCCCCAGGGCCTTGATCGGAAGGTCCCCCTCGGAGACGTAAAAGAGCACGATCCAGGCGAGTCCGATCAGGAACATCGCCAGCATCAGAGGCGCGACCCAGCCACGGCCTGAATTCATCTTCAGACTGGTGGTCTTCGCCGGCGGCGGCGTGAAGTCGTCCTTCTTACGGATCCGTGACTTCGGCACGAGGAACACTCCTGTCGATGCGCTGCTCCCCCCACCCCGGGCGGCGCTCGAGCGGGCGGTGCCCCCACCTGCGCGGGGGCGGTACGGAAGGGGTGCCGGGAGGGGAAACGGTGGGGCGCGAGTCCTCGCCCGGGCGTCCGTTAGCGTAGTGCTTCCGCGGCGTCGTAAGGAGTAAGGGTACGTTGAGCAATTCCGCTGACTCCCCAGGTCGCCCCGTCCGCCCCCGGCTGCGGCCGGTACGGCTCCTGACCCTCGCGGTCTTCGCACTCGCCGGATTGCTGTTCTGGCTGAGCTTCGACACCGCCCGTGGCACCAACCTGCGCTCGGACGACTCCATGCTGCGACTGTCCGACCTCATCGAGGAACGCAGCCACAAAAACGGTGCCCAGGACGACCGTAACGCCACCCTGCGCCAACGCGTCGACGCCCTCGCCCAGCGCGACAACGGCAGCACCAAAGCCGAGGACGCCAAGCTCAAGGCCCTGGAGAAGAACGCCGGCACCAAGGCGCTGACCGGCCCCGGCGTCACCGTCACCCTCACCGACGCCCCGCCCAACGCCACCGCCAAGATCCCCGGCATTCCCGAGCCGCAGCCCAACGACCTCGTCATCCATCAGCAGGATCTACAGGCCGTGGTGAACGCCCTGTGGCAGGGCGGCGCCAAGGGGATCCGGGTCAAGAACCAGCGGCTGATCTCCACCAGCGCGGTGCGCTGCGTCGGCAACACCCTGATCCTCCAGGGCCGGGTCTACTCCCCGCCCTACACGATCACCGCCGTCGGCGATCGCGCGGCGCTGAACAGGGCGCTGACCGCCTCCCCCGCCATCCAGAACTACCTGCAGTACGTGAACGCCTACGGCCTCGGCTGGAAAGTCGACCAGCGCGAGACGGTGACTCTTGCCGGCTACTCCGGCACAGTGGATCTCCACTACGCACAGCCTGTGAAGCCGTAGCCCGCGCGCCGCGGGGCGGCGGGAGGGCAGGGCCGAATGTCACCGCGGAGCCGCATGACGCCGCCGAGCCGGACGACGGTGCGCTGGATCGTACGGACGCTCAGCGAAATCTGTGTCACCACCGGCGCACTCATCGTGCTCTTCGTCGTTTATGTGCTCTTCTGGACCGGCGTACGGGCCGACAGCGCGATGGACGGCGAGATCGGCAAACTCCAGGAACAGTGGTCGACCGGCCCCGTTGCCTCCCACGACAGCGCCCCCACGCCCACCCGCGCCAAGCCGCCCGGCCCCTACACAGCGGGCGCCTCCTTCGCCGTGATGTACATCCCGCGCCTCGGCGCCGACTGGGCCAAGCCCGTACTCGAAGGCACCGCGACCGGCACCCTCCGACGCGGCCTGGGCCACTACGACCGCACCGCGCGGCTCGGCCGGCTCGGCAACTTCGCCGTCGCCGGACACCGCCGCACCTACGGCGACCCCTTCAAGGACTTCCCGCGGCTACGACCCGGGGACGCCGTGGTGCTGACCGACGGCGCGACCTGGTTCACGTACCGCATCGACAACCGCCCCTACACCACGCTGCCCGGCGACGTCGGCGTGATCGACCCCGTACCGGAAAAATCCGGCTTCAACGGCCCCGGCCGCTATCTCACGCTGACCACCTGCGAGCCGGAATGGGGCCACAGCCACCGGCTGATCGCCTGGGCACACCTGGATTCCACCCAACCCGTCGAACAGGGAAGGCCATCGGCTTTGAGCGGCTGACCCACCAGCGCCCGCCCTCGCCCCTTAGTCTGGTGGGGCAATCGACATCGTCATCGGCATCGGCAAGGGGACAGCGAGCGCATGTACGGCTGGATCTGGCGGCATCTGCCGGGCAACGCATGGGTGAAGGCGCTGATTTCACTGGTGCTGGTGCTGGCGATCGTCTTCGTGCTCTTCCAGTACGTCTTTCCGTGGGCGGAGCCGCTGCTCCCCTTCAATGACGTCACGGTCAATGAAGGGATGGCGGCACTCCGATGACCGCACGGATTCTCGTCGTCGACAACTACGACAGCTTTGTCTTCAACCTCGTCCAGTACCTCTACCAACTCGGTGCCGAGTGCGAGGTGCTGCGCAACGACGAGGTCGCGCCGCGGCACGCTCAGGACGGCTTCGACGGCGTCCTGCTCTCACCCGGGCCCGGCACGCCCGAGGAGGCCGGCGTCTGCGTCGACATGGTCCGGCACTGCGCGGAAACCGGCGTCCCGGTGTTCGGCGTCTGTCTGGGCATGCAATCGATGGCGGTCGCCTACGGCGGCGTGGTGGACCGGGCCCCCGAGCTCCTGCACGGCAAGACCTCGCCCGTCATCCACGAGGGCGCCGGGGTCTTCGCCGGTCTGCCCTCTCCCTTCACGGCCACGCGCTACCACTCACTGGCCGTCGAGCCCGACACCGTCCCCGACGACCTGATCGTCACCTCCTGGACGGAGTCCGAGGACGTACCCGGCGGACGGATCGTCATGGGCCTTCGGCACCGCGAACTCCCGGTGGAGGGCGTGCAGTTCCACCCCGAATCGGTGCTGACGGAGTGGGGGCACAAGATGCTGGCCAACTGGCTGGTGGAATGCGGTGACGAGGGAGCCCTGCGGCGCTCTGTGGGGCTTGCCCCGGTGGTCGGCAAGGCGGGCGCGTGACGCCCCTGCGCCCGGAGCGTGAAGGGAGACCCTATGAGCCGTACGAGTCGGCGCAGTCGTATGCGCCCGAGCAGCCCCCTGCCCCCCAGGAGCCATACGATCCCCTGGATCCCTACGGCCGCCCCGACGCGTTCGAGGCGGCCGTAGGGCAGCTCAGCGACCCCCTGAACGACCCGCTGCCGGGCCAGGGGCCGCAGACACCGTCGCCCGATCCCGCGCCGTACGAGCAGCCCGGGCGCCCGGCCCCCCACACCGCGAGCGCCGGCTCGCCCTGGTTCCAGCCGCACCGCGAGACGGAACAGCCCGGAGTGCCGGCTCCACAGCCCGCACCCGAGCCGGACTCCCACGAGGCCACGCCCCGCCGACAGCGTGCCTTCGGGCCCGAGTCGGCCGCATCCGCCCGGAGCCAGGGGCACGGCTACGGCCCGGGGTACGAGACTTACGCGGCCGCCGAGCCGGCGCCGGAGCCGTACGCCGCACCGCAGCCCCCCGCCCCCGCCTCCCCGCCGTCCTCCTCCGGGCCGCAGCGGGACGACGAGACCATGGCTCTGCGCCAGGCCGAGGAGCGCGGTGCGCGCCGCGACCGCAGGAAGGGCGTGGACGGGGACGACGTTTCACGTGAAACAACCGCCCGTGAAACCGACGCCGTTTCACGTGAAACATCGGAGACGCCGGCAGAAGGCGGCCGGGCGGCACGGCGTAAGGCCGCGCAGGAGGCCGCCAAGCGGGGCGGCAGACGCGGCCGGCACGGCGCCGGGGCCACCGCGGCCACCGCGGCCGCCAAGGCCGCCTCCGCCCCCGAACCGCCCGCCGTCCCCACCTCCCGGCTGGAGGCCCGCCGCGCCGCACGAGCGGCCAAGGACAGCCTCAGCCTGATCGTCAGCCGCGCCGTGGGCGAGGTGTTCATCTCCCTCGGCGTACTGATGCTGCTGTTCGTCACCTACCAGCTGTGGTGGACGAACGTGATGGCCGACGAGGAAGCGGGCGGCGCCGCCACCACCCTCCAGCACCAGTGGGACAAGGGCGGCGGAGAGAAGAAGAACCTCGCGGTCGGCGAGCGCTTCGGCATCATGTACATCCCGAAGCTGGACGTGAAGGCGCCGATAGCCGAGGGCATCGACAAGCACAACGTGCTCGACCACGGCATGGTCGGCCACTACGACAAGAGCAGCGGAATCAAGACCGCAATGCCCTGGGACAAGAAGGGCAACTTCGCGGTGGCCGCCCATCGCAACACCCACGGCGAGCCGTTCCGCTACGTCAACAAGCTCACCAAGGGCGACAAGATCGTCGTCGAGACCCAGAGCGCGTACTACACGTACGAAATGGAGAGCATCCTCCCGCAGACGTCTCCGAGCAACACCAGCGTGATCGGACCCGTACCGCCCGGCTCGGGATTCACCGGTCCCGGCCGCTACATCACGCTGACGACCTGCACCCCGGAATTCACCAGTACCTTTCGGATGATCGTCTGGGGCAAGATGGTCGACGAGCGCCCGCGGAGCAAAGGCAAACCGGCAGCGCTCACAGGCTGAACGAAGGTAAGAGGGGTATACGCGGTGACTGTGACCGGACGCGACGAGGACACCGACCCCTCCGAGCCGTCCCCGAAGCCGCGCCGCGGATGGTGGATCGTCGCCTCCGTCGTCAGCGTCATCGGCGAACTGCTGATCACGGCCGGCCTGGTCCTGGGCCTGTTCGTCGTCTACTCGCTGTGGTGGACCAACGTCCTCGCCGACCGCGAGGCCCACAAGCAGAGCGACGTGGTACGCGAGCACTGGGCCAAGGGCGGCCACAGCGGCCCCAAGGGGCCGGGAGAGCTGGACACCAAGGACGGCATCGGCTTCCTCCACGTCCCGGCGATGGACAACGACGAAATACTGGTCAAGAAGGGCACCGGCGCGGAAATCCTCAACGAGGGCGTGGCGGGCTACTACACCAAGCCGGTCAAGTCGGGGCTGCCCGAGGACAAGAAAGGCAACTTCACGCTCGCCGCGCATCGCGACGGCCACGGCGCGAAGTTCCACAACATCGACAAGCTCAAGGACGGCGACCCGATCGTCTTCGAGACCCGCGACACCTGGTACGTCTACAAGGTCTACGCCGTCCTCAGCCAGACCTCGAAGTACAACGTGGATGTCCTCGACAACATCCCCAAGGAGTCCGGCAAGCGCAAGGCCGGCCGCTACATCACCCTGACGACCTGCACCCCGGTCTACACCTCGAACTACCGCTACGTCGTCTGGGGCGAGCTGGAGCGCACGGAGAAGGTCAACGCGGACCGCACACCTCCCAAGGAACTCCGCTAGCCCCGCGGACGGCCCCTGCGGCGCTCCTTCCTGCACGACGAAGCCCCGACCGCCCTCCAAGGGCTGCCGGGGCTTCGTCGTACGACGTGTGGGCCGCTAATTCCCCCCGAAGGCGCCGGCCCAGAAGCCGCCGTTGTTGCCGTTGTTGCCCCCGTTATCGTTGCCGCCGCCGGGCTGGGTGGTCAGCGTCACGGTCGTGGTGTTGGGGTCGGAAGGCGTGTTCGCCGCGGGGTCCTGGGCAGTCACCAGGGCGTTGTCGTCCTGCGGGCTGCCGTCGGCGAACTGGACGTTCTTGAAGCCGGCCTGCTCCAGTACCTTCTTCGCGGCCTTGACCGGCAGGTTGACGACGTTGGGCACCGGCGTCTGTGCCGCGGCCTTGCCGACCGTCAGCGAGATGACCGAGCCCGGCTTGGCCTTGGTGTTGCCCTCCGGGCTCTGTGAGAGCACCTTGCCGACCTGGTTCGGGTCGGTCGCATCCTGCTCGGTCTTGGTGACCTTGAATCCCAGGTCCGTCAGTTGCTTCTCGGCCGCCGCGAAGTCCTGACCCGTGACGTTCGGGACATCCGTCTTCGGGCTTTCCTCCGCGACCGTCAGCGTGATTTCGGTGTCCTTGGGCGCCTTGCTCCCGGCCTTGGGGTCCTGGCCGAGGACGGTGCCCTTCGGACGATCGGACGTCTTCTTGACCGGTACGACGTTGTGGAAGCCCTTGTTCGCGAGCTCCTTGCGCGCGTCCTCGAACGGCAGACTTTCGACGTTAGGGACGGTCACCTTGACGGGCCCCGTGCACAGCGTGACCGTGATCGCGTCGCCCGAAGCGATCTTGCCAGGGGGCTCCGGATCCTGCGAGGTGACCTGGTCCTTCTTGACGTTGGTGCAGGCCTTGCGGCCCCCCACGGCCACCTTGAACCCGCCGTTCTTCCCGTACTGCTTGGCTTCGTCCAGGGACTTGCCGACGAGGTTGACCAGGTCCTGCTTGCCGTTGTTGCCGCCGCCGCTGAACATCGCCCGGCCGATGAAGATCGCACCGACCAGAACGAGAACGGCCGCGAGCACCAGCAGAACCGTCGACGTGTGGCTCTTCTTCTGGCCACCACCGCGCCGGCGGTCGGCGCGGTCGTCGTAGCCGTAGCCCCCGTCGTCAGCGTTCATCGGCGGAAGCATGGAGGTCTTCGGACCGCCCCCGTCCTGCGGGCGCAGCATCGTGGTGGGCTGGTCCTGGTCGAAACCGCCCACGCCCATCGCTGAAGTCGCGGCGACCGGCTGCCCCTCCAGCGCCGCCTCGATGTCGGCGCGCATCTCATCGGCCGACTGATAGCGGTAGTCAGGGTCCTTGACCAGCGCCTTCAGGACGATCGCGTCCATTTCCGGCGTGATCTCGGGATCGAAGTTGCTCGGCTTCTGCGGTTCCTCGCGGACATGCTGATACGCCACCGCGACCGGCGAATCACCAATGAACGGCGGCCGCACGGTAAGCAGCTCGTAGAGCAGACAGCCCGTCGAGTACAGGTCGGAGCGGGCATCGACCTGCTCGCCCTTGGCCTGCTCGGGCGAGAGGTACTGCGCGGTGCCGATGACCGCCGCGGTCTGCGTCATCGTCATACCGGCGTCGCCCATCGCGCGGGCAATGCCGAAGTCCATGACCTTGACCTGGCCGGTGCGCGTCAGCATGACGTTGGCCGGCTTGATGTCACGGTGGACGATGCCGGCCCGGTGCGAGTACTCCAGCGCCTGGAGGACACCGGTGGTCATCTCCAGGGAGCGCTCGGGCAGCAGCTTGCGGCCGGAGTGCAGCAGCTCACGCAGCGTGGAGCCGTCGACGTACTCCATGACGATGTACGGGATCGAGACCCCGTCGACATAGTCCTCGCCGGTGTCGTACACCGCGACGATCGACGGATGGTTCAGCGAGGCGGCCGACTGGGCCTCACGGCGGAACCGGGCCTGGAAAGACGGATCGCGGGCGAGGTCCACCCGCAGCGTCTTCACAGCGACGGTGCGGCCCAGGCGGGTGTCATGCGCGAGGTAGACCTCGGCCATGCCACCGCGGCCGAGCACCGACCCCAGCTCGTACCGGCCGCCGAGGCGACGCGGCTCTTCCATAAGCTTCTCCAGCCCTCTCCGTCAGTCCCGACCGCACCTGTGTGTGGTCCGGCGGTGTGCTGTCCGGGCATACCGTACCCGGCTCGCTGCACCGGACCGGGCCGCTGCCACAACCTGATATCCGACCGGTATTGGCATGGCCCGCGTCACTTGTTGCTCTCGAGCACCGCCTCCATGACGTCCTTGGCGATGGGAGCTGCGAGAGCGCCGCCGGCGATGTCATCGCGGAGTGTGTCGGATCCCTCAATGACCACGGCCACCGCGACGGGGGTTCCCTTGGAGGTCTTCGCGTACGAGATGAACCAGGCGTACGGGTTGTCCTTGTTGTTCTCGCCGTGCTGCGCGGTGCCGGTCTTACCGCCGACGGTGACGTTGGGGATCTGAGCCTTGGTTCCCGTGCCGTCCTTGACGACGGTCTCCATGATGCTCTGGATCTTCTGCGCGTTCTCCGGCGAGAGCGGGTTACTCATCACCTGCGGCGTGTGCTGCTGCACCACGCTGAGGTTCTGGGCCTCCAGCTGCTCGACCATGTACGGCTTCATCAGCTTGCCGCCGTTGGCGACCGCCGAGGCGACCATGGCCATCTGCAGCGGGGTGGCGCGGTTGGACGCCTGCCCGATGCCCGCCATCGCGTTCTGCGGCCGGTTGTCCGTGGGGAAGATGCTCTCCGCGGCCCGGACCGGGGTGTCGATCTCCGGGTTGTTGAAGCCGAACTTCTCGGCCTCGGCCTTCATCTTCTTGTTGCCGAGGTCGGCACTGATCTTGCCGAAGACCGTGTTGCAGGACAGGCGCAGGGCCTCGCGCAGGCTGACGTTCTCACACTGGATGGAGCCCTCGTTCTTCAGCGGGAGGCCGGAGGTGTCGGGCAGCGTATACGGCACCGGCGACTTGGTAGCGGCGTCGACGTCGTCGTAGAGACCGTTCTCCAGCGCCGCCGAGGCCGTCACGACCTTGAAGGTGGAGCCGGGCGGGTAGGTCTGGCGC
Source organism: Streptomyces sp. NPDC101227 (assembly GCF_044767545.1). Taxonomy (NCBI): domain Bacteria; kingdom Bacillati; phylum Actinomycetota; class Actinomycetes; order Kitasatosporales; family Streptomycetaceae; genus Streptomyces; species Streptomyces sp. NPDC101227. The sequence continues at coordinate 38,612 of NZ_JBIWOD010000009.1, forward strand.
AGCGCCCGGTTGAGCATCGGCTCGTCCGGGTCGCTCTTCTTCTGCAGCGCGTTGTACGCCTTGGCGTCCTTGTCGGTGTTGCCCGCGAACGTCGAGGGGTCGTACGACGGGGTGCTGGCCAGCGCCAGGATCGCGCCGGTCTCCGGGTTGATCGCGGCGACCGCGCCCTTCTGGTTCCCCAGCCCCTTGAACGCGGCCTCCTGGGCCTTTGCGTCCAGGGTGGTCACCACGTTGCCGCCCTTCTGCTTGCCGCCGGTGAACATGTCGACCGTGCGGCTGAAGAAGAGCTTGTCGTCGGTGCCGGAGAGGATGCCGTCGTTCAGCTTTTCCAGCTGGTTGGCGTCGAAGGCCTGCGAGGCATAGCCGGTGACCGGCGCCCACATCTTGCCGTTCTTGTACGTCCGCTTGTACTTGAAGTCGCCGCTGTCGGTGGTCGTCGAGCCGGTGATGGCCTTGCCGTCCACGATGATGTCGCCGCGCGGCATGCTGTAGCGCTCGATGGCGACCCGGCGGTTGTGCGGGTCGTTCTTGAGCTCGTCGCCCTGGACGAACTGCACCCAGTTGACGCGGATCAGCAGCGCGAGGACGAGCAGGCCGCAGAAGATCGCGACCCGGCGCAGGGGCTTGTTCACGGACGGACCACCTGGGTCATCTCGGCGTCGGGGGACGGGGCGGGAGCCGGAGCGGGCCGACGGGCGGTGTCGCTGATCCGCAGCAGGATCGCGACCAGCGCCCAGTTGGCGATCACGGACGAGCCACCCTGGGCCAGGAACGGCATCGTCATACCGGTCAGCGGGATCAGGCCCGTCACACCGCCGGCGACGACGAAGACCTGGAGCGCGAACGCGCCGGACAGGCCGATCGCCAGCAGCTTGCCGAACGGGTCACGCGCGGCCAGCGCCGTACGGATGCCCCGCTCGATCAGCAGGCCGTAGAGCATCAGGATCGCCATCAGTCCGGCGAGGCCGGTCTCCTCGCCGACGGTGGCGAGAATGTAGTCACTCTTGGGCGCGATACCGCCGATGAGACGGGAGTAGCCCTGGCCGAGACCGGAGCCCATGATGCCGCCGGAGCCGAAGGAGTACATCGCCTGGGCGGTCTCCGTGACACCGCCGTTGGACAGCTCCAGCGGGTTGAGCCAGTTGTGGACGCGGACCTGGACGTGCGACTCGAACGTCGCCACCGCGACCGCGCCGCCCCCGCTGAGCAGCAGACCGAAGACGATCCAGCTGGTGCGCTCGGTGGCCACGTACAGCATCACGACGAAGAGACCGAAGAACAGCAGCGACGTACCCAGGTCGGTCTCGAAGACCAGGATCATCAGGCTCAGCGCCCAGATGACGAGGATCGGGCCCAGGTCACGACCGCGCGGGAGGTAGAGCCCCATGAAACGGCGGCTGGCCAGCGCCAGCGCGTCCCGCTTGACCATGAGGTAGCCCGCGAAGAAGATCGCGATGATGATCTTGGCGAACTCGCCGGGCTGCAGTCCGCCGACACCCGGGATGGTGATCCAGATTCGGGCACCGAACCGCGCCGGGAAGAACACCGGGGCGATGAGCAGCACCAGCGCGAGGACCATGGAGATATAGGTATAGCGCTGCAGGACACGGTGGTCCTTGAGGAAGATCAGCACGGCCAGGAAGAGCCCGACACCGAGCGTCGACCACATCAGCTGGCCCGGCGCCATCGCACCGCCCAGCTGCTTGGTGGTGATCGCCGGCTCCTGGTCCAGCCGCCAGATGAAGATCAGGCCCAGTCCGTTGAGCAGAGTGGCGATGGGCAGCATCAGCGGGTCGGCGTACGGCGCCCACTTGCGGACGACCAGATGTGCGACACCCGCCAGCAGCCCCAGCCCCAGCGCATAGCCGAAGACGCCGGCGGGGACCGAGCCGTCCTTCGCCAGGCCGATGTTGACATAGGCGAACACCGGAATCAGCACCGCGAAGACGAGCATCGCCAGCTCGGTGTTCCGGCGGCTCGGAGCTCCGATGGTGCCGACGGTGGTGGTGTTGGTGGTACTGCTCATCAGATGTACGGCCCCCTACGCCCTCACTGCTGGGTGCTGCAATTCTTTTCCAGCTTCTGCTGCTCCTCTGAGGGGGCCTGGCTGGTGGTGGGTGTGGGAGTGGCGGACGCGGCGAACGCGCTGGGCACAACGCCGTCCGACGTCGCCTTGTCCGCCGTGCCGGGCTTCGCGGTGCTGCCGGGCTTGGCGGTGCTGCCGGGCTTGCCGGCCGAACCGGTCTTGCCGCCGGACGTACCGCCTGCCTTGCCCCGGCCCTTGTTACGGGCAGCCTCCTCGGCGGCGGCCTCCCGCTGCTCCTTGGCGAGGCAGGCATTGGCCTGCTTGCCGAGCTCGGTGACCTTCTCGCTCGCCTGATTGCGGCTGTCGACCGCGATCGTCTCCTTGACCTGGTTCCGCTGGTACACGGGTAGGTACTTGAGTTCGATCTCGGGGTGGTCCTCGTCCACGTTGTTCAGGGAGATCCACGCCAGGTCCTGGCTGATCCCCTGGTAGAGCGCGACGTGATCGTCTTTGACGCCGACGAAGTACTGGGTCTGCGTCCAGCGGTACCCGCCGTAGAGCCCACCGCCGACCACGGCCAGCGCGAGGGCGATGAACAGCGACCGCTTGAGCCACTTCCCGCGCCGCGGCGGCTTGAGGAAGTCCTCGTCGGTGAACGCGCCGAACGAGCCCTGCGGCGGGCCCCCGACGTCGGGGCCACCGCTGCCGGGCGGGCCGAAGGCGCCACCGGGAGGCGCCGGGGGGCCGTCCCTGCGGCCGAGCTCGGCGGCGCGGGCGGCCGGCGTCTGCATCGTGCTCGGGTCGCTGAGCTGGTTCTGGTTCTCGGCCACGGCGCCGACGATCACCGGGGTGTCGTTGAACTGCCCGGCCATCGTGTCCGCGCCGTCCACGTCCAGGACGTCGGCCACGATGCACGTGATGTTGTCGGGCCCGCCACCGCGCAGCGCGAGCTGAATCAGCTCCTGCACCGTCTCGTGCGGCCCCTGGTAACTGGCGAGGGTCTCTTCCAGCGTCTGGTGGCTGACCACCCCTGACAGCCCGTCCGAGCAGATCAGATACCGGTCACCGGCCCGCACCTCGCGGATCGACAGATCCGGCTCGACATGATCACCGCTGCCCAGCGCCCGCATCAGCAGCGACCGCTGCGGATGCGTCGTGGCCTCTTCCTCGGTGATCCGGCCCTCGTCGACCAGCCGCTGCACCCAGGTGTGGTCCTGTGTGATCTGCGTCAGCACGCCGTCCCGCAGCAGATACGCGCGCGAGTCACCGACGTGTACGAGGCCGAGCCGCTGCCCGGTCCACAGCAGGGCGGTGAGCGTCGTGCCCATGCCCTCCAGCTGCGCGTCCTCTTCGACCATCACCCGCAGCTGGTCATTGGCCCGCTGCACGGCCGTGCCGAGCGACGTCAGGATGTCCGAGCCCGGAACGTCGTCGTCGAGCTGGACGAGAGTGGAGATCACCTCGGAGGAGGCGACCTCACCGGCGGCCTGGCCGCCCATCCCGTCGGCGATGGCAAGCAGCCGGGGACCGGCATAGCCGGAGTCCTCGTTGCCCTCGCGGATCATGCCCTTGTGCGATCCGGCGGCGAAGCGCAGGGACAGACTCATGCGCACCTCACCCGTCGGTTCGGGGTACAGCCGGTCTCGAGCCACACTGCCCACCCTCCGGTCGGGAGCACGCCCGGGTCCGTCGGGTGGACCGCCGCGGCTCGCTCGCTCCGCTCGCTCATTGTCGTACTACTTCCGCAGCTCGATGACGGTCTTGCCGATGCGGATCGGGGCTCCCAGCGGGATCGGTGTCGGGGTCGTCAGCCGGGTCCGGTCCAGGTACGTGCCGTTGGTGGAACCGAGATCCTCGACGATCCACTGGCCGTCACGGTCCGGGTAGATCCTGGCATGCCTGCTGGACGCGTAGTCGTCGTCCAGCACGATGGTGGAGTCGTGCGCGCGGCCCAGCGAGATCGTCTGGCCCTGGAGGGCGACGGTGGTGCCGGTCAGCGAGCCCTCGGAGACCACCAGCTTGGTGGGTGCTCCGCGCCGCTGGCGGTTGCCGCCGCGGCCGCTGTCCTGGCGGCGCTGCTGCTGCGGCGGCGCAGCGGCCTGGCGCTGGGTACGCGCTTCCTGCCCGCCGCGCCGGGCGGCCCCGCGCTGTGTGACGCGCGTGCCGAACAGATCGCTGCGGATGACCTGAACGGCCACGATGACGAACAGCCACAGTACGGCGAGGAAACCCAACCGCATGACCGTGAGGGTCAGCTCTGACATTGCCCCCGCTTCACCCTTCGGCTTGCCGGTAAACGATGGTGGTACTGCCCACGACAATCCGCGAGCCGTCGCGGAGATTAGCGCGAGTGGTGTGCTGCCCGTCTACCACGATGCCGTTCGTGGAACCCAGATCCTGGATCGTGGGGGGCGTTCCGACCCGGATCTCACAGTGACGCCGGGAGACACCCGGGTCGTCGATCCGTACGTCAGCGTCGGTGCTGCGGCCCAGCACCAGCGTCGGACGCGAGATCTGGTGGCGGGTGCCGTTGATCTCGATCCAGCGCCGGGTCTGCGCATAGGGCTGCGGTCCTGCACCGGGCGGTGCCGTACGGGGTACGGGCTGCGCGCCGCCGGGAGGCGGGGAGGAGGGCATGGGGGGCGCACCCACGTGTCCGCCACCGGGCTGGCCGCCACGGGGCATCGCGGGGGCGGCGCGCTGGCCTGCCGGCTCCTGGGACGTGCTGGAGGCGAGCGTGCGGCTGCGGACGCGGTACAGGCCGGTGTCGAGATCGTCGGCCTTCTCCAGATGGACCTTGATCGGGCCCATGAAGGTGTACCGCTGCTGCTTGGCGTAGTCACGCACCATGCTCGACAGCTCATCGCCGAGCTGGCCGCTGTACGGGCTCAGCCGCTCGAAGTCGGGCGCGCTCAGCTCCACGATGAAGTCGTTGGGGACGACCGTGCGGTCGCGGTTCCAGATGGTGGCGTTGTTGTCGCACTCACGCTGCAGCGCGCCGGCGATCTCGACGGGCTGCACCTCGGACTTGAACACCTTGGCGAAGGTGCCGTTGACGAGACCTTCGAGACGCTGCTCGAAACGCTTCAGTACTCCCACGGGGCACCTCCTTCCTCAGTCTTCCTCGGGGTCGTCCTGATCGGGTCGTCCTGATACTGCTTACTGATCGTATCCACGCGTGGGGAAATCGGCTGGTTCCCCTTTCCCGCCTGGGAGACGAGTGTCGCCCCTCACAGGGTTGCCCGGACCTTGCCTGTCTCCTTGCCCACTGTTCAAGCACTGCGATCGTAGATGTGCCCCCAACACAGTGTCCCGCAACCGCCGGGCTGTCCGACCGGGCGGGGGTCTGAGCCCTTCCGGCCAAGCCAGGGTGGCCCATGGTGGACCCCGTGAGGGGCACGTCCCCCGTCGGCGGACACCGCGAGTGTGAACCCTCGACGGCGCAGTCGGCGAATGCCCGGGTGAGCGCGGTCGGCGGCCCCGGTGGCGGCCGGCGTGCGGGGCCTGGGGAAAGGCGTGTGAAGGCACCCTCAACACCGTGCTAATCTTCTGGATGTCGGCAGGCGCTCGCACAAGACCCGGACGGAACAGCCCGGATCGCGTGAGAGAATCAATCGGCAGCACCCATGCGCGGGTGGCGGAATAGGCAGACGCGCTGGATTCAGGTTCCAGTGCCCGAAAGGGCGTGGGGGTTCAACTCCCCCCTCGCGCACAGATGAGACCCCCGGTCTCCGGAGAAATCCGGAGATCGGGGGTTTCTTGTTGTGCTTGTCACGTTGTTGCGTGGGGCACATGGGGCGTTCCCGCCCGCCTCACATTCCGGCATCTGCCGCATTCATCGCATTCCATGGCATTTATTCCGCGGGTTGCCTTTGCGGATGCCAGGCCATTCGCGGGCCCCGTGGCATTCCTCGCAACCCCTGTATCCATTGCGGCAGCGGGGCCCTGGCCGGGGCGTTGGAGCGGGGAGAGTGCCGGGCGGGGAGCGGCGTGACCGTGCCGCTCCCCGCGGTGCCGCTCCCCGGCGTCGGGCCCGGTGCCGGGGAGTCGGGTTGCCGGCTGCGACGTCAGGCGGCGAAGCGCTCGACGAGGGCCTTGGCCTTGGCCGCCGCGTCCTCGTGGGCCTTGTCGCGGGAGGCCTCGTACTTCGGGATCAGGTCGGCCATCGCCTCGTTCACCGGCGCCATGGTCAGCTCGGGGACGATGAAGTCCACATCCAGGCCGAGCCCGCTGCCCAGGACGGCCTCGAGGTAGTTCTGGACGTACTCCATGCCCTCGCGGGGAGTGCCCGGCGCGTACGAGCCGCCGCGGCTGGCGACGACGGTCACCGGGGTGCCCTTGGCGGACGGCTCGGGGCCCGCCGTGCGGCCCATGATGATCACCTGGTCGAGCCATGCCTTGAGGGTGGAGGGGATCGTGAAGTTGTACATCGGCGCGGCTATCAGGACCGCGTCGGCCTTCTCCAGCTCCTCGGCGAGTTCGACGCGCACCGCGAAGGCGGCCTGCTGCTCGGGGGAGTGGGTGGCGGGGTCGGAGAAGCCGGCGGACGCGGCGATGCCGTCCAGGTGCGGCAGCGGGTCGACGCCCAGGTCGCGGTAAATAACGGTGCCGTCGGGGTGCTGCTCCTCCCAGGCCTTGCGGAAGGCCGCGGTCACCGAACGGGAGGCGGAGCCGCCCTCGGGGAAGACGGAGGTGTCGATGTGCAGAAGGGTGGCCATGGTGATCGGTCCTTCGGTCGCGGCCGGACGATGCTCGGCGCACTTGTTGAATTCCGTACGTACCTATTGATAGCACAGGAGCTTACTTTTCTGCAGTAGCCAACATCAAAGCGGTACCCTGGGGCCATGGACCACAGCGAGGCGACGTGCAGGCAAGTCGACGTCGGCATGACGCGCGTCTTCGAGCTGTTCGGGAAACGCTGGACGGGCCTGATCGTCGCCACTTTGATGCCGGGACCGGTGCACTTCGCCGACCTGCGGCGGGCGATCCCCGGGATCAGTGAGCGCATGCTGTCCGACCGCCTCATGGAGCTGGCGGCGACCGGCCTGGTCGTGCGCGAGGTGGACGAGGGCCCGCCGCTGCGTGTCGCCTACCGGCTGACGGAGGCCGGGCGGGCGATGGAGACGGCGCTCAAGGAGCTGTCGCGGTGGGCGGAGACGTATCTCACCGATGGCGGGCAGTGTCCGGAGCGGTTTCGGCGGTAGGGGGTTCGGCGGGTACGGGGCGCGGGGGCTCTTCCGTGTCAGCTGAGTCGTTCCTGGGCGGCGTTGTAGCGCCGTAGGTACGTCGCGAAGCGGTCGAGGTCGTCCTCGTCCCAGTCGGCCAGCCGCTCGTGGAACGCCAGGCGGCGGCTCGCGGTGACGTTGGCGAGCACCTCGGCGCCCTTGTCTGTGGGGTGCAACACCTGGACGCGTTGGTCGTCCGGGTCGACGCGGCGTTCGACGAAGCCGAGCTTCTCCAGCGCGGCGATCTGCCGGCTGACTGTGGACTTGTCCAGGAGGTAGTGCGCCGCCAGGTCCGTGGCGCGGCATCCCTGCTGGTCATCGAGGTGCGCAAGCAGGGTGTAGGAGACCAGTGACAGCTCGGGGTGCATCCGCGCGGCGGTCGCGCGGGCCCGCCGGGCGAAAGCGGTCATCTCCTGCTGGATGGTCTCGACGGAGGTGTCGCGGTGGGGCACGGGGTTGCCTTTCCTAGAGGTAGTTGTATAGTACAACGTGAGTTGATGGTTGTAATTACCAACTCTTTGGTTGTGTGTGCTGCCCAGCTGTTCGTCCCTGGGGCGCGTCGGCCCGCTGTGGGGGTCGCCGTCTCTGTGGATCGCCCTCCGCGAAGCGTTCATGGAGGGCCCTGCGCGCCGCTGCGACGACCGATATGACCGTTCCGCCTAGCTGAGAAGGGCTGCACCATGAGTCCGGTCCCCCGTCCCGACCACCACCGTGACGATCCCCGCGGCGCCGACCCGGCCGATCGCCGTACGGAGCGCCACGGCACGCATCGTTCGGCTCGCTCCGCGGGGCTGCGGCATGTCCTGATGCATCTGATCACCCCGCTGCTGATGTGCATCGGCATGGGCCTGGCGTATCTCGGAGCCTTCGCCAATCCCGCGCCGCACCACCTGCCCGTGGCGATCGTCGGGTCGGGTCAGAAGGCTCAGCTGCTCGCCCAGTCGATCAACGACAGGGCGGGCGGTGATCTGGAGGTGCGGACGGTGGACCGCCGGTCCGCCGCGATCGACCAGCTCAAGCGCCAGGACATCTTCGGTGCCTATGTGATGAAGGCGAAGGGCGGTACGGGTGAGATCGCTGGGGGCGGGGCCGGCGCCGGGACTGAGGCGGCAGGGCGCGGGGCAAACGATGGGGCTCGGCCGTCCGGTCCCGAGCTGATCGTGGCGACTGCGGGGTCCGACACCAGCGCATCCGTGGTGCAGAAGATCTTCACGCCGATCGCGGCGCAGCAGGGCGTCCCGCTCAAGGTCACAGACGTGGCACCGACCGCCGAGGACGATCCGACGGGCCAGGGCATCTTCTTCCTGCTGGTCGCGATCAGCATCGGCTCGTACGCCTCGGTCGCCGTGATCGGCGGGGCCGGCGCCGTACTGCCGGTGCGGCTGCGGGCGGCGCTGGCGCTCGGCACGTCTTTCGTGGTCGGCCTCATCGGCGCGGCGTTCGCCGGTCCGGTCTTCCACCTCGTCGACCACGGGCTGTGGGGGTTGTGGGGCATGGCCTGGCTCTATTCCGCGGGCATCCTGCTGATCGGCACCGGGCTGCACACCTTCCTCAAGCGCTGGACCACGCTCGGGGTGATGGCGCTGTTCGTGATGCTCAACTTCACGTCGTCCGGCGGGATCTTCCGCCCCGAGATGCAGAACGGCTTCTTCGCCGCGCTGCACTCGTTCTGGAACGGCGCGGGCTTCGTCGAAGGCACCCGCAGCCATGTCTACTTCGACGGCTACGGGCTGGCCGGGCATGTGTGGACGCTGGCCGCATGGCTGGTCGTCGGCGTGCTGATCGTCGGCGTGGCGGGGCTCGCCGAGAGGAAGCGGCGTACGGCCGAGGCGACGGCGGTCGCCAATGCCGCGGCGGTGGCGGCGGCTGCGGTGGCGGCGACGGTTCCGGAGCGGGTGCCGGTGCGGGTGGTGCAGGAGGCGATGGAGGAGGAGATGGAGGAGGCCGTGGGGGTTTAGGTGGGCTGGGTGTATAGGTGGTTTCGAGGTGGAGTTGGGGCGGGTGGTGCGAGGGTTGGGGGTCGTCGGTGCCTGGACCCGGGTCCCGGGTCCCGGGTCCCGGGTTCCGGGACCCGGCACTTGGCCGTTGGCCGTTGGCCTGAATTGAGCGGCTGGCTCCCTGCCCGGTGGGGGCGCCTGACCGGACGTTGCGTCAGCTGGCTCGACGCCACCTCTTCTTGATGGCTCTCCGCCCCGCTTCCGCCCCGTGCACCTTCGGCTTCTCCGGCAACTACCCGGTGGGACTTGCCCGTCGAGCGGCCCTCGGGCAGTGGGCAACTCTGGCGTCCTGACCTCGTATTTCAGCGGATTAGATCTCCTTGTTCACCTTCCTTCGCGCCCCTCCCGTGCTTTTTGCCCCTCATATTTCAGGCCCCCACACAGAGTTATCCACAGGCCCTGCCGGACCGCGGACAGTGTCGGTACCGTCATGGGCGAACGAGACGGAACCGGCCGGTCAGGCCGGACGGAAGCGGGTCGTGAAGGGGGAGGTGGCGCGCGATGTCGCGTGTGCCGTACGTATCGGGGTTTGCGAAGGTGGACGCGCAGGGAGCGTCGCCCAAGGCCGCCGGCCGGGCGCTGCGCGAGCGGCTGCCGCGTTCCGAGCAGGCCGCGCTGTCGAGCGCGGCCGGGCGGCCGGACGCGGTGGCGGCGGTCGAGGAGTCCAATGCCGGACGGCTGCCGGAGCTGACGCCCATACGGGTCGGGCGGATGGCTGCCAGTCCCTTCGCCTTTCTGCGCGGTTCCGCGGGCTTGATGGGGTACGACCTCACGGCCACTCCTGTTACCGGCATAGGCGCACAGATCTGCGGGGATGCCCACGCCGCCAACTTCGGCCTCTACGCGGATGCCCGCGGCGGCCTCGTCATCGATCTCAATGACTTCGATGAGACCGTGTACGGGCCGTGGGAGTGGGACGTCAAGCGGCTCGCGACGTCGCTGGTGCTGGCGGGACGCGAGGCGGGGGTAGGGGAGGACGGCTGCGGCAAGGCGGCGCAGGACGCGGCGGGCGCGTATCGGCGCACGATGCGGCTGCTGGCGAAGCTGCCGGTGACCGAGGCGTGGAACGCGATCGCGGACGAGGAGTTGGTCTCGCACACCGACGCCCGTGATCTGCTGGGCACGCTGGAGCGGGTCGCAGCCAAGGCGCGCAAGAACACCAGCGCGCGGTTCGCGGCGAAGGCTACGGAGCGGCGGCCGGACGGCGGCCGGCAGTTCGTGGACGCGCCGCCGGTGCTGCGGCGAATACCGGATGCGGAAGCGGCGGCGGTGGCTTCCTCGCTCGCCGGCTATCTGGAGACGCTCCCTGAGGACCGGCTGCCCCTGCTGGCAAGGTACGCCGTCCACGATGTGGCCTTCCGGGTGGTCGGGACGGGCAGCGTGGGCCTGCGCTCGTATGTGGTGCTGCTGCTTGATCACCGGGGCGAGCCGCTCGTGCTGCAGGTGAAGGAAGCGCGAGGTTCGGTGCTGGCGCCGTTCGTGGAGAAGGCCGGCTTTCCGGTTCCGTCGGTGGCGCACGAGGGGCGCCGGGTGGTGCGAGGACAGCGGCGGATGCAGGTCGTAAGTGACACGTTGTTGGGCTGGACGACGGTGCAGGACCTGGCGGGGATCGGAGAGCAGGAGGGGCTGCCGTTCCAGGTTCGACAGTTCAGGAATCGCAAGGGCAGCGTGGATCCGGCGCAGCTCACCGGAGACCAGCTGGACGACTACGCACGGATGACCGGTGCACTGCTGGCGAGGGCGCATGCGCACAGCGTCGACCCGCGGCTGGTGGCTGGGTACTGCGGCAAGGGGGAGGAGCTGGACGAGGCGGTGGTGGCGTTCGCGGTGGCGTATGCGGACCGTACGGAAGCGGATCACGCGGAACTGGTGGCGGCGGTCAAGAGCGGCCGGATAGCCGCGGAGATGGGGGTATGACGAGGACGGGCCGGATCTGACGGTGATCTGCTGCGGGCTTTGACGTCGGTCTGCGGTGGGGTTGCTGGGGCGGGCCGCTCGGGGCGGGCGGCTGCGCGGGGGTACCCGGGCGGGGTGCGGGCGACGGCTGCGGCGATGGGGGCGGGCGGCGGAAGGGGCGCGGGGGCGAGGGTAGGGGTGTGGGTGGGCGAGGGGTGGGGCGGGGGGGAGGGGGAAGGGGAGCCGGGGCGGACCGCCAGGGGGCCAGGTGTTCTCCCCCACCCCCCACCTGTCTACGGAGCCCCCGCGTCCCCATGGGCCGTACGCTGACCGAGTGACGAACTCGCACGCGGAGAACGCGCAGGACGGCCAGGACCGATCGGACGCACTGGGTGCGCCCGGCGCACCGGGCACCCCCGGCGCCTCGGCCGGCCCACAGGCACCGGAGGATCAGGCCGCCCCGCGGACGCCCGAGGCCCCTGCCGGCCCGCAGGCGGCCGACGCTCCCGGTGGCGAGCGGGGCGATCACGCGGCTCAGGACGAGGCCACCCGGCGCCTGGCGAAGGCCGTGCTGGCGGCTGAGCAGGCGCTGATCGAGTTCGAGATTGCGGTGGAGACGTTCCGGGTGGAGGTGGAGAACTTCTCCCGGCTGCATCACCAGCGGCTCGGCCCCATGTATGCGCGGCTGGACGAGCTGGATGCACAGATCGCCGAGGCCGTGGCGGCACGTACGGGTGACCCCGAGGACATCCGTAAGGCCAAGGAGGCGCGGGCTTCCGTGTTGCCGATGCCCGATGTGGAGGAGTTGTTCCACGGCTGGATGGGCTCGGACGGGCTGTTCCCCGAGGCGCAGGCGATGCTGACCGAGCAGCCGGTGCAGCCGCCGCAGAAGGTGCGGCCGAGCGAGGAGACCCGCAAGGTCTACCGCGATCTGGTGCGCAAGGCTCACCCGGACCTGGCGCGGGACGATGCGGAGCGGGCCCGGCGGGATGCGTTCATTGCGCAGGTCAATGCGGCGTATGGGCGGGGTGACGAGGCGGCGCTGCGGCAGCTGGCGCAGGAGTGGGCGGCCGGTCCCGCGCCGGCCGAGGAGCGGCTGAGCGAGAGCGAGGAGCTTTACGCCCGGCTGGAGTGGCTGGCCCAGCGCAAGGAGCTGCTGGCCGCCGTCGCGGCGGAGCTCGAGGAGAGCGCGATCGGGGCGATGATCAAGATGGCGCCGCAGGATCCGGACGCGCTGTTGGACGAGATCGCCGAGAAGCTGCTCGCCGACGTCGCGGAACGCGAGGCGTATCTCGCGCAGCTGGTCGGGTAGCGTCGAGAGCATGCATATTGGTTCTCTGCCCACGATCGGTGTCGACGCTCTCACGTCCGAGGACTTCCTCCTGGACGTGCGCGAGGACGACGAATGGGAGGCCGGGCACGCCGAGGGTGCTCTGCACATCCCGATGAGCGAATTCGTTGCCCGTTACGGGGAGTTGACCGAGGCGGCTCCCGAAGGCGGCAAGGTGTATGTCCTGTGCCGGGTCGGCGGGCGTTCGGCTCAGGTGGCGCAGTATCTGATCCAGCAGGGCATCGACGCCGTGAACGTCGAGGGCGGCATGCAGGCGTGGGAAGCCACCGGACGTCCCGTGTCCGACGGCAAGGGCGGCACCGGCGCGGTCGTCTGATGTGCTCGGCCGGCGGCCCCGGCCGAGCGGACTCCGCTGAGTAATCCGGACAGCAGGACCCCGGCTGAGCTGGTCGTTCGCGGCTCGCTCGCCTCGCGGTCCGCTTTCTTGGAGATCCCCTCGTCCCCCCGCGATCGGCTTCGCGGGCCGCGGGCGGCTCCCTTCCCTTCCCCTTCCTCCCCTCAGCTCAGCGGGTGCGCGGCCAGAAGATCGCCGAGCGCCTCCTCGTGGGCGGCGGCCGGGCCCAGGGAGAGCTCGAGCTGTTTGGCCCAGGCGTGGTAGCGGTGGAGTGGGTAGTCGGTGTCGGCGCCGAAGCCGCCGTGCAGATGCTGGGCGGTCTGGACGACGCGTCGTACGCCGTCGGCGGCCCAGATCTTGGCGACCGCGACATCGCCCGCGGGCGGCAGCGCGCCGGCCGCGCCGGTGGTGATGCGCCATGCGGCCTGCCAGAGGGTGGCTTCCATGGCCCGCAGGTCGATGAAGCGGTCGGCGGTCTGGACGGCGACGGCCTGGAAGGTGGCCACGGGGTGGCCGAACTGTTCGCGTTTGCTCGTGTAGTCGCTGGTCATGGCGAGGACTCGTTCGCCGAGGCCTAGGGCGAGCGCGCAGGTGCCGGTGGTCAGGACATGGCGGAGTGTCTCCCAGGCAGCGGGATCGGTGATCGTTTCCCGGGGGCTGAGGCGTACGGAATCCAGCCGGACCTCGGCGTAGCGTTCGCCGCTGGTGGAGAACTGGTCCTCGAGGGCGAGTCCGGGGTGGGCACGGGGGACGAGGGCGAGGACGGCGTGGCCGTCGCGGGTGTGTGCCGGGAGCAGGATCCGGTCGGCGGTCTGGGCCCAGGGGACGGCGGTCTGGGTACCGTCGAGTATCCAGTCGGTGCCGTCCCGGCGGGCGGTCACGGCGAGTTCGGCGGGGTCGTGTCCGGTGCTGCCGCCGGCGGCCACCGTGATGACGAGGTCGCCCGTGGCGATGCCTGGCAGCACCTCGGCGCGGAGATCACCGGCCGCGTGTTTCTGGAGGGTGTACGCGGCGGCGGTGGATTCCAGCAGTGGTACGCGTGCCAGCACCTTGGCCGCTTCGCGCAGTACGAGGCAGAGGGCGATCGGGTCGAGGCCCGCGCCGCCGTGTTCGGGGCCGATCAGCAGGCTCAGGAGATCGGCGTCGGCGAGCTTGTGCCACAGCGGGCGGTCGAAGTCGTCGGCGACGGCTCCTGGGGTGAGCGCCGGGCTGGGCACGCTGTCGGGAGTGACGCCGGAGAAGACGGCCCGGGCCGCTTCGAGGGCGGCTTGCTGCTCCTCGGTGAAGGTGAAGTCCACGGTTCTGTCCTCCCGCGCGGCGCATTGACCTGACGGAGCGTCAAGGTAGAACAGGTTACAGGAATTGGGAATGGCGGGGCGGGAAATGTCCTCGGGCGGGTGGGGCGGCCGGTGTCAGCGGTCGAAGTCCAGCTCGACCTTTTCCGTGACCGGGTGTGACTGGCAGGCCAGCACATATCCGGCGTCCACCTCTTCCGCCTCCAGCGCGAAATTGCGGTCCATACGTATCTCGCCGGACACCAGATACGCCCGGCAGGTGCCGCACACGCCGCCCTTGCACGCGTACGGTGCGTCCGCGCGGTTGCGCAGCACCGCCTCCAGCAGCGATTCGCCCTGCTGCACGGACCAGCTGCCGGAGCGCCCGTCGAGCGTGGCGGTCACCGTGCTGTGCGTGGGTGCGGACGCGGCAGGGGTCAGAGGCGCGGTTGTGGTGCCGTTCTCGATGTGGAAGATCTCTTCGTGGATGCGTCCGCGGGGGACCTCGAGCGCGCGAAGTGCCCGTTCGGCGCCCTGGACCAGGCCGTAGGGGCCGCACAGGAACCAGCCGTCGACCGAGTCGATGGTCAGCAACGTGGGCAGCAGCGCACGCAGCCGCTCTTCGTCCAGCCGTCCGGATGGCAGACCCGCCTGCTGCTCCTCGCGGGAGAGGGTCTGGATCAGCTGGAAGCGCTCCGGATAGCGGTCCTTGAGGTCGGCCACCTCTTCCAGGAACATCGTCGAGGCCGCCGTGCGGTCGCTGCGGATCAGGCAGAAGCGGGCGTCGGGCTGCCGGGCGAGCAGGGTGGTGACGATGGAGAGCACGGGGGTGATGCCGCTGCCGCCGACGATTCCGACGAAGTGGCCCGGGCGGGGTGCGAGGGTGAACCGGCCGGCCGGGGCCATGACCTCGACGGTGTCGCCGGCGGTGAGTTCTTTGAGGGCGTAGGTGGAGAACGCGCCGTCCTCGACGAGGCGGATGCCCACGCGCAGTACGGGATCGTCGGTGGCCGGAGCGCAGATGGAGTAGGTGCGGCGGATCTCCTGGCCGTCGACCGATCTGCGCAGCGCGATGTGCTGGCCTGGGGTGTGCCGGAAGGTCTCGCGCAGTTCCGGCGGGACCGTGAACGTGACGGCCACCGCGTCGTCCGTGAGCCGCTGGACCTCCCGGACCTGGAGCGGGTGGAACATCACAACTCCTTGAAGTGGTCGAAGGGTTCGCGGCAGGCCTCGCAGCGGCGCAGTGCCTTGCATGCCGTGGAGGAGAAGCGGCTGAGCAGGGTGGTGTCGGTGGATCCGCAGTGCGGGCAGCGGATCGTCAGGTCGACGGTGATGGGCCCGCTTGCCGGTCCGGTGGGGCGCGGTGGGGCGATGCCGAATTCGGCGAGCTTGCGGCGGCCCTCGGCGGTGATGGCGTCCGTGGTCCAGGGCGGGGCCAGGACCGTACGGACCTCGACCTCGGGGATGCCGTTCTCGTGCAGTACCCGCTCTATGTCGGCGGACATCGCCTCGATGGCGGGGCAGCCGGTGTAGGTGGGCGTGAGCTGTACTTCGGCGCGGTCCGGGGCCGTCAGCCGTAGGCCGCGCAGCACTCCGAGCTCGGCGAGGGTGAGCACCGGTAGCTCGGGGTCGGGCACGGATCCGGCCAGTGCCAGCAGCTTCTCTTCGAGGGCGGTGAGGGCGGTGGTGGTCACCATGTCGCTCCCGGGTGGCTGCGGTGCAGATGCTGCATCTCGGCGAGCATCCGCCCGAACGGTTCGGTGTGCAGGCCCTGGCGGCCCGCGCCCGCGGTCCAGGCGCCGCGCTGCGGGCCCTGCGGGACGGTGAGCGTGGCGCGTCCCAGCAGCTCGGTGATGCGGGTGGTCCAGGCGTCGTGCAGCGCGGGCCAGGGCACGTCCAGGCCTTCGACCGGTTCGAAGAGCTCGCCGGTGAAGCGCCACAGGGCGTCCAGGCCGCGCTGCATACGGGCGTGGCTCTCGTCGGTGCCGTCGCCCAGTCGCAGGGTCCACTGTTCGGCGTGGTCGCGGTGGTAGGCGATTTCTTTGACGGCCTTCGCGGCCAGTGGCGCCAGGTCGCTCTCGCCCGTGGCGAGGTGATCGAACAGCAGTTGCTGGTAGCTGGAGAAGTAGAGCTGGCGGGCGATGGTGTGGGCGAAGTCGCCATTGGGCTGTTCGACGAGCTGGAGGTTGCGGAACTGGCGCTCCTCGCGCAGATAGGCCAGTTCGTCCTCGTCGCCGGTCAGGGAGAGCAGGATGCGGGCCTGGCCGAGCAGGTCCAGGGCGATGTTGGCCAGTGCGACCTCCTCCTCCAGGACGGGGGCGTGGCCGGCCCACTCGCCCAGGCGGTGGGAGAGGATCAGCGCGTCGTCCCCGAGGGCCAGGGCCGGGGTGAGGGTGAGGTTCGTCAAAGGTGATGCACCCCGTCCGGGATCTCGTAGAAGGTCGGGTGGCGGTAGGGCTTGTCGCCGGCCGGTTCGAAGAAGGAGTCCTTCTCGTCCGGTGAGGAGGCGGTGACCTGGGCGGAGGGCACCACCCAGATGGAGACGCCCTCCGAGCGGCGGGTGTAGAGATCGCGGGCGTTGCGCAGCGCCATGGCGGCGTCCGGCGCGTGCAGGCTGCCGGCGTGGGTGTGGGAGAGGCCGCGGCGGCTGCGTACGAAGACCTCCCACAGGGGCCATTCGGCGGACCGGATGCCGTCTGCCGCGTCGGCTGCGGGGGTGTCGGCGGGGCGTGGTGTGGTCATCGGTCGGCCTTTCCGTGCTTGGCCGCGTGTGCGGCGGCCGCCTCGCGGACCCAGGCGCCGTCCTCGTGCGCCTGTCGCCTGCGGCTGATCCGCTGTTCGTTGCAGGGGCCGTTGCCCTTGAGGACTTCCCGGAACTCGGCCCAGTCGATGGGGCCGAAGTCCCAGTGGCCGCGCTCGCCGTTCCACGTCAGGTCCGGGTCGGGGAGCGTGAGCCCGAGGACCTCGGCCTGCGGGACGCAGATGTCGACGAAGCGCTGGCGCAGCTCGTCGTTGGAGTGCCGTTTGATCTTCCAGGCCATGGACTGTGCGGAGTGCGCCGATTCGTCGTCCGGCGGGCCGAACATCATCAGTGAGGGCCACCACCAGCGGTCGACCGCGTCCTGTGCCATGGCGTGCTGGGCTTCGGTGCCGCGGCTGAGGGCGAGGAGGAGTTCGTAGCCCTGGCGCTGGTGGAAGGACTCCTCCTTGCAGATGCGGACCATGGCGCGGGCGTAGGGGCCGTAGGAGCAGCGGCACAGCGGGACCTGGTTCGTGATCGCCGCGCCGTCCACCAGCCAGCCGATGGCGCCGACGTCGGCCCAGGTCAGGGTCGGGTAGTTGAAGATCGAGGAGTACTTCTGGCGGCCGGTGTGCAGCTTGTCGAGGAGCTCGTCGCGGCCCGTGCCGAGGGTTTCGGCGGCGCTGTAGAGGTAGAGGCCGTGGCCGGCTTCGTCCTGGACCTTGGCCATGAGGATCGCCTTGCGGCGCAGTGACGGCGCGCGGGTGATCCAGTTGGCTTCCGGCTGCATGCCGATGATCTCGGAGTGGGCGTGTTGCGCTATTTGGCGTACGAGGGATGAGCGGTAGGCGTCCGGCATCCAGTCGCGCGGTTCGATGCGTTCGTCCGCGGCCACGGTGGCGTCGAAGACGGCTTCGAGTGCCGATTCTTCCGGCGCGATCGTCGTCATGTGGTGCCCCCTCGCTCCCGACCGACCGATCGTTCGGTTCAATGGTGGGTGGGCGGGCCGCGGGTGTCAACCCTGAGAAAACTCAGGGGAGGGTGTGCCGGGTGCTGCCACGTAGGTACCGTTCCGTGGCGGAGTCGGCGGAGTGTCAGCCGAGTGGATTCTGGGAACGGGGCGGGAATGCAGTCATATGGGGACGAAACGCGGCCACCCACCGCGCTCTCGCTGCCCTCACGGATCGTCGTGGGCGTAGCGGCCAGCGCGGGCGCCGTGATCGTCGCGATCCATCTGGCCATGATGTTCCTGCACGTGGCACCGCAGAACACGCTCAGCAAGCAGCGAGGCGACCTGATCAGCGACTACGTCTACCCCGAGTACGAGCAGAACTGGAAGCTGTTCGCGCCCAACCCGCTCCAGCAGAACATAGACGTCGAGGTCCGCGCCCAGCTGCGCGGCGCGGACGGCAAGCCGCGGACCACCGGCTGGACCGACCTGACCGCCCGCGACGGAGCCGGCATCCTCCACAACCCGGTCCCCAGCCACACCCAGCAGAACATGCTGCGCCGCGGCTGGGAGTTCTTCCTCAACTCGCACACCGCGCAGAACAACCCCGTCGGCATGCGCGGTGAGCTGTCCGAGCGTTATGTCCGGCGCATCGTGATGTACCGCATGGGCGCCGAATGGGGCGCGGACGGCCGCGTCGAGCGGGTGCAGGTGCGCTCGGTGACCACGGCCGTCAGCCCGCCGCCGTGGAGCACGGAGAAGGTCAGCGACAAGCCCATGTACCGGATGCTGCCCTGGTGGCAGGTCACCGCGGCCGACCTGCCCAAGGGGGCGACGAACAAGTGACGTCACCGATGCCGCAGCCGCCGGCCACCGAGCCTCAGGCGCCTCCCGCGCCCCAGCAGTCCCCCGCCCCCGAGCCGCCCCTGGAAGAGACCCGCATAGAGCGTGCCATCGGCCGCGGCTTCGCGCAGGTCACCGGCCGGGCGATGGCCCCGTACCAGACCGCCGTCATCCGCATCGGGTTCTCCGCGACGTGGCTGTTGTTCCTGCTGCGGGAGTGGCCCAACCGCCATGCCCTCTACGGTCCCGACAGCCCCTTCAGCCTGGACATGGCCCGCCGGCTGCTCAACGGCAACCACGCCTTTTCGCTGCTGCCCTGGTCGGACAGCAGCGGCTGGTTCGAGTGCGTCTACCTGCTGGGCATAGTGGCCAGTGCCCTGCTGATGCTGGGCTGGCGCACCCGCACCATGTCGGTGCTCTTCATGATCGGCGTGCTCTCGCTGCAGAACCGCAGCATCTTCCTGGGGGACGGCGGCGACAACGTCATCCACCTGATGTCGATGTATCTCGTGCTCACCCGCTGCGGCCAGGTGTGGTCCCTGGACGCGCGCCGCGCCAAGCGGGCAGCGGCGACGCCGTCGGAAGAGCCCGGCCGTGACCTGCCCGGCATCCTGCTGTGGACCGTTCTCGGCCTCGCCCTGGCCGTGGGCCAGCTGCTCGGCAAGTACAGCCTCACGTGGTTCGGCGACGGGCCCTTCCCGCACATCGGCTGGAGCCTGGCGCTGTGGGGCCTGTGGGCGGCGCACGGCCTGTGGTGGGCGGTGCGGCGGTACGCGCCGGGGGAGCCGCGCACTGTCCTGGACATGCTCGCCAAGCTCGCGCACAACGGCGCACTGCTGGTGATCATGGTCGAGGTGTGCCTGATCTACGCCACCGCCGGCTGGTACAAGATCCAGGGTTCGCGCTGGCAGGACGGCACCGCGGTCTTCTACCCGATGCACCTGGACTACTTCTCCCCCTGGCCGGATCTGTCGCAGGTGCTCGGCAGCAGCGGCCTGATGGTCATGCTGCTCACCTACGGCACGGTCATCGTCCAGGTGGCCTTCCCCTTCACCCTCTTCAACCGCCGTCTGAAGAACGTGCTGCTGGTCGCGATGATCTGCGAGCACCTGTCCATCGCGGTCCTGCTGGGGCTGCCGTTCTTCTCCCTCGCGATGATCGCGGCGGATGCGGTCTTCCTGCCGACGAACTTCCTGACCTGGCTTTCCGCCCGGATCTCGGATCTGCGCAAGCGTCTGTTCGGCCGGGACGGCGCACCCGTGCCCGAGGACGGCGAGCCGGAGGCCCGTACCCACAGCGACGGCGATGGCCATACCCTCGTGGGGTGAGTAGCGAGAAAACCGCCCCGGGCGGCGAGATCACCGCCCCGGGCGCGGAGCCCCTCCAGTACGACGAGGGCTTCGGGCCCAAGATCGGCGTCGGCCCGCACCCGGAGCCCTGGCCGCAGGACAGCCGCTACGACCCCGAGCTGCTCGCGCACGGCGACCGCCGCAACGTTGTCGACGAGTACCGCTACTGGACGCGTGAGGCGATCGTCGCCGACCTCGACACCCGTCGTCACGACTTCCATGTGGCCGTCGAGAACTGGGGCCACGACTTCAACATCGGTTCGGTCGTGCGGACCGCGAATGCGTTCCTGGCCAAGGAGATCCACATCGTCGGGCAGCGCCGCTGGAACCGCCGCGGCGCCATGGTCACCGACCGCTACCAGCACGTCCGCCACCACCCGGACACCGCCGACCTCACCGCCTGGGCGGCCGCCGAGGAGCTGCCGATCATCGGGATCGACAATCTCCCCGGCGCCGTTCCGCTGGAGACGACCGAGCTGCCGCGCCGCTGCGTGCTGCTCTTCGGCCAGGAGGGGCCGGGGCTGACCGAAGAGGCGCGCCGGCACGCCTCCCTGGTCTGCTCCATCGCGCAGTTCGGCTCGACCCGGTCGATCAACGCGGGCGCCGCGGCCGCCATCGCGATGCACTCCTGGATCGGCCGCCACGCCCGTATCGACGCCCCCTGACGGCCCTGCGGCCTCCTGATGGCCTTACCGCCGCCCGACGGTCCTAGAGCCTCCCGACGGTCCTACGCCGGCCGGCGCACCTCCACCGTCCGGAAGCGGTTCGCCACGAAAGCGCCGTCGCACAACGCCGCATTGGCCGCAGGGTTGCCGCCGGAGCCGTGGAAGTCGGAGAACGCCGCCGTCTGGTTCACATACACGCCACCGGTGAGGTTGAGCGACAGCTGGGCGCACTCCTCCAGGCAGGCGTCCTGCACCAGGCGCTCCACCTCGGCGTCGGTGGTGTACGCGCCGACCGTCATGGCGCCCTTGTCCCGTACGGTGCGCCGCAGCAGCTCCACCGCGGCGGCCGCCGAGTCGACGGCGACCGCGAAGGACACGGGGCCGAAGCACTCCGACAGATAGGCCGCCTCGGCGTCCGGCTTGGCGCCGTCCAGCTTGACGATCACCGGCGTACGGACCGTGGCCCCCGGGAAGTCGGGGTTGGCCACCTCGCGGGAGGCCAGCGCCACCTCGCCCAGCCCGGACGCGGCGTCGATCCGCTCCTTGACCTGCGGATTGACGATCGCGCCCAGCAGGGCATTGGCCCGCGCGTCATCTCCCAGCAGCCCGCTCACCGCGCCCGCGAGATCGCCGACCACCTCGTCGTACGACTTCGGCCCGGCGTCCGTGGTGATCCCGTCGCGCGGGATCAGCAGATTCTGCGGGGTGGTGCACATCTGGCCGCTGTAGAGCGACAGGGAGAACGCCAGGTTGGCGAGCATGCCCTTGTAGTCGTCGGTGGAGTCGATGACGACGGTGTTGACGCCGGCCTTCTCCGTGAAGACCTGCGCCTGGCGGGCGTGCGTCTCCAGCCAGTCGCCGAAGGCGGTCGAGCCCGTGTAGTCGATGATGCGGACCTCGGGGCGCACCGCCAGCGTCTTGGCCAGGCCCTCGCCCGGCTTGTCGACGGCCAGGCACACCAGGTCGGCGGGGAAGCCGGCCTCGGTGAGCACTTCGCGCGCGACCCGGACGGTCAGCGCCAGCGGCAGTACGGCCCGCGGATGCGGCTTGACCAGCACCGGGTTGCCGGTGGCCAGCGAGGCGAACAGGCCCGGATAGCCGTTCCAGGTGGGGAAGGTGTTGCAGCCGATCATCAGGGCGACGCCACGCGGCACGGCCGTGAACGACTTGGTCAGCTCCAGCGGCTCGCGCTTGCCCTGAGGCTTGGACCAGGGCGCCTGTCCGGGGGTGCGGACCTGCTCGGCGTAGGCGTACGCCACCGCCTCCAGGCCGCGGTCCTGGGCATGGGGCCCACCGGCCTGGAACGCCATCATGAAGGCCTGGCCGCTGGTGTGCATCACGGCCTGCGCGAACTCATGGGTGCGCGCGCTGATCCGCGCGAGGATCTCCAGGCACACCGCCGCCCGCACCTCGGGACCGGCGTCCCGCCAGGCGGGGATCGCGGCGCGCATGGCGGGCAGCAGGACGTCCACGTCCGGGTGCGGATAGCTGATGCCCAGCTCCGGGCCGTACGGGGAGACCTCCTCGCCCGTCCAGTCGTCCGTGCCGGGCTGGTCCAGCGCGAAGCGTTTGCCGCGCAGCGCCTCGAACGCGGCCAGGCCGTCCGGGGCGCCGCTCTCGCCGTACGCCTTGGGGTGCTCGGGGTGCGGGGACCAGTACGCGCGGGTACGGATCGCCTCGAGCGCCTTGTCGAGGGTGGGGCGGTGCCTGTCGAGCAACTGCTCTGCGGTCAGTTGCGCCGGGGCCGGTTGCGCTGCGGTCACTTCGGTGGCCATCGATGACCAACTCCTCGTCGAGCCGGGCGGAAAGCGGATGAGGCGGTGAGATCGGAACCAGAGACGGAGATCGGAACCAGAGACTGGGATCGGGACCAAGGCCGGAGACCGAAGCCGAGGGCTGGGAGCGGATGTCCCAACGGAGTTAGAGTAACCGAACGATCGGTCGGGGCAAGAGGGTCCCGTATGTCTGTGGACAACTCGGGTCGGGGAGGATCAATCGCCATGACGGCAATCGGGACCGGCAGCACGGTGGCAGTGGTGGGCACCGGCACCATGGGGCAGGGAATCGCGCAGGTGGCGCTCGTCGCCGGGCACCGCGTACGGCTCTACGACGCGGCCCCGGAGCGCGCCCGGCAGGCGGCCGAGGCCATCGGCCGGCGGCTGGACCGGCTCGCGGAAAAAGGCCGGATCGCATCGGAGGAACGGAACGCCGCTCGCGACCGCCTCTCCCCCGCCGCCTCCCTCGCCGAGCTGGCCGACGCCGCGCTGGTCGTCGAGGCGATCCTGGAACAACTCCCCGCGAAACAAGAGCTGTTCACCGCGCTTGAGGACATCGTGGCGGCCGACTGCCTGCTGGCCACGAACACCTCGTCCCTCTCCGTCACCGCCGTCGCGGGCCCGCTGCGCCACCCCGGCCGCGTCGTGGGCCTGCACTTCTTCAACCCCGCGCCGCTACTCCCTCTGGTCGAGGTCATCAGCGGCTTCGCCACCGACGAGACGGCCGCCACCACTGCGTACGACACCGCGGCCGCCTGGGGCAAGACCCCGGTGCGCTGTGCGGACACCCCCGGATTCATCGTCAACCGCATCGCCCGCCCCTTCTACGCCGAGGCCCTGCGCGTCTACGAGGAGCGGGTCGCCGATCCCGCCACCATCGACGCCGTACTGCGCGACGGCAGCGGCTTCAGGATGGGCCCGTTCGAGCTGACCGACCTCATCGGGCAGGACGTGAACGAGGCGGTCACCCACTCGGTGTGGACGTCGTTCTTCCAGGACCCGAAGTTCGCGCCCTCTCTGGCGCAGCGGCGCCTGGTGGAGGCCGGGCTGCACGGCCGGAAGTCCGGGCGTGGCTGGTTCGACTACGCCGAGGGGGCGCAGCGCCCCGCCCCGCAGACGGCCGCGCCGTGTCCCGCCCCGGAGGCCGTCGGCCTGCACGGGCAGCCGGCCGGCCCCGCCGCCGTGCTGCCCGAGCTGATCGAGGAGGCCGGCATCAAGGTCACCCAGGACCGGGCGGCGGGGGAGTCCGAGGGCTTCCTCCGGCTGCCCGGCGGGGCGCGCCTCGCGCTGACCGACGGCCGTCCGGCGATGAGCGCGGCGCACGGCCGCTGCATCCGGTTCGACCTCTCGATGGACTACCGGGCCGCGACGCGGATCGCGCTGGCCGCTCCCCAGGGCACCTCCGAGACGGACCTCGCGGAGGCGGTGGGGCTCTTCCAGGCGCTCGGCAAAGAGGTGAGCGTCATCGAGGACGTGCCGGGCATGATCGTCGCCCGTACGATCGCGATGATCGTGGACTTCGCCGTGGATGCGGCGGCCCGCAAGGTGGCGACGCCGGACGACATCGACACCGCGATGCGACTGGGCGTGAATTACCCCGGTGGCCCCATGGAATGGGCCGAGCGACTCGGCGCCAGATGGGTGTGGGATCTGCTGGATGCGATGTACCACCACAATGCCGGTGGCCGTTACGCACCGTCCTGGGCCCTCAGGCGCCGTGCGGACCTGGCGGGACAGGTGCTCTAATCATGACCATGGCCAAGCGCGACACGTACACGCCCGATTCGCTGCTCGCGGTCGCCGTCGGGGTGTTCAACGAGCGCGGATATGACGGCACCTCCATGGAGCACCTCTCCAAGGCGGCCGGTATCTCCAAGTCCTCGATCTATCACCATGTGCGCAGCAAGGAAGAGCTGCTCCACCGGGCGATAAGCCGCGCCCTGGACGGGCTGTTCGGCGTCCTGGAGGAGCCGGGCGCCGTCGAGGGGCGGGCGATCGAGCGGCTGGAGTACGTCACCCGGCGTGAGGCCGAGGTGCTGATGGATGAACTGCCCTATGTGACGCTGCTGTTGCGGGTGCGCGGGAACACCGACACCGAGCGGTGGGCCATGGAGCGCCGCCGCGAGTTCGACCACGAGGTCGCCGACCTGCTCAAGCAGGCGGCCGCCGACGGAGATCTGCGGGACGACGTCGACATCCGGCTGGCCACCCGCCTGCTCTTCGGCATGATCAACTCGATCGTGGAGTGGTACCGGCCCGGCCGCGGCGGCTCGGCGAGCCGGGACGAGGTGGCCGAGGGCGTGGTGCGGACGGCGTTCGCGGGGCTGCGCAAGAACTGAGGGGCGGC
Source organism: Streptomyces sp. NPDC101227 (assembly GCF_044767545.1). Taxonomy (NCBI): domain Bacteria; kingdom Bacillati; phylum Actinomycetota; class Actinomycetes; order Kitasatosporales; family Streptomycetaceae; genus Streptomyces; species Streptomyces sp. NPDC101227. The sequence continues at coordinate 63,383 of NZ_JBIWOD010000009.1, forward strand.
CGGGGCGTACGGGCCGGTCGGTGCCCGTGGGACGGCCCGCGCGCTACTCCTCCTCCGGCCCCAGTTCGGTCTCCTCGAAGACCAGCAGGGTGCGGGTGCTGAGCACCTCCGGGATCGACTGGATGCGAGTGAGGACCAGCTCCCGCAGCTCCCGGTTGTCCTTGGTGTGGACCAGTAGCAGTACGTCGAAATCGCCGCTGACCAGCGCGATGTGAGACGCCCCGGGAAGCGCCGTGAGCTGTTTGCGCACGGTCCGCCAGGAGTTCTGCACGATCTTCAGTGTGATGTATGCGGAGGCGCCCTGGCCTGCGCGTTCCTGGTCTATGAGGGCGCTGAAGCCGCGTATGACGCCGTCGTCGATGAGCCGGTTGATGCGGGCGTAGGCGTTGGCCCGCGAGACATGGACCTGCTCGGCGACGGAGCGTATCGAGGCGCGGCCGTCGGTCTGCAGCATGCGCAGGATCGCGCGGTCGACCGTGTCCAGCGGGCGCGCGGGCGGTACGGGCGGGGCGGCATCCGGCGACGGCCGGCCGCCAGGATTGGCCATCTGTTCGTCCCGCATATGGTCCCGCCTCCCCGTTGTGGACGTCCTGCATTCATCTCAAGCTGTGGAGAACCGTTTGTCCACAGGCTGAGTCCGCCTGTAGCCAAAATGCATTGGCGACCGAACAATCGGTAGGGAGGGGCTGTCCCGCCCCGACCGGATGCATCCTGCCCATGAGTCGCCCGCCACCACCCCATCAGGCGCCTCGCGCCGCCCTTCGATCCGAGGAGGTGCTCGTCATGACGGTTCTTGAGCAGCCCGGCAGCAGCAGGAACAAGAGCTCTCTGCCCGCCCCGCCGCCCGACTGGCGGCCGCGAGTCGACCCCACGCCCCTCCTGCCCGACGCCGAGCCGTACCGTCTCCTGGGGACGGCCGCCGCCCAGGAGCTCGACGCCGGCCTGCTCGAGCGGCTCTACGTCCAGCTGGTGCGCGGCCGCCGCTACAACGCCCAGGCCACGGCACTGACCCGGCAGGGGAGGCTGGCCGTCTATCCGTCCTCCACCGGGCAGGAGGCCTGCCAGGTTGCCGCCGCGCTGGCCCTGGAGGACCGCGACTGGCTCTTCCCCAGCTACCGCGACACCCTCACCGCCGTGGCCCGCGGCCTCGACCCCGTACAGGCGCTGACCCTGCTGCGCGGCGACTGGCACACGGGCTACGACCCGCACGAGCACCGCATCGCCCCCCTGTGCACCCCGCTGGCCACCCAGCTCCCGCATGCCGTGGGCCTGGCGCACGCCGCCCGCCTCAAGGGCGACGACGTGGTGGCGCTGGCCATGGTGGGCGACGGCGGCACGAGCGAGGGCGACTTCCACGAGGCGCTGAATTTCGCGGCGGTCTGGCAGGCGCCGGTCGTCTTCCTCGTCCAGAACAACGGCTTCGCGATCTCCGTACCGCTCGCCAAGCAGTCCGCCGCTCCCTCGCTGGCCCACAAGGCCGTCGGTTACGGCATGCCGGGCCGCCTGGTGGACGGCAATGACGCTCCCGCCCTGCACGAGGTCCTCAGCGAGGCCGTACAGCGCGCCCGCAGGGGCGGCGGCCCCACCCTGATCGAGGCCGTCACGTACCGCATCGAGGCGCACACCAACGCCGACGACGCCACCCGCTACCGCACCGACACCGAGGTCGAGACCTGGCGGGCGCATGACCCGATAGCCCTTCTGGAGCACGAACTGACCGCCCGCGAGCTGCTCACCGACGCGTTCGTCGGCGCCACCCGGGAGGGCGCCGAGCAACTGGCGGCCGACCTGCGGGAGCGGATGAACCAGGATCCGGTGCTCGACCCGATGGACCTGTTCACCCACGTTTACGCCGAGCAGACCAGCCAACTGCGCGAACAGGCGGCCCAGTTGCGCGCCGAGCTGGACGCCGAGGAGACCCCCGCCCAGGAGGCCAGGCCATGACGACCACCGCTCCGGCGGCCACCCGCAAGCCCGCCACCATGGCGCAGGCGCTGACCCGCGCGCTGCACGACGCCATGGCCGAGGACCCGACGGTCCATCTCATGGGCGAGGACGTCGGCGCCCTCGGCGGCGTGTTCCGGGTCACCGACGGCCTGGCCAAGGAGTTCGGCGAGGACCGTTGCAGCGACACCCCGCTCGCCGAGGCGGGCATCCTCGGCACGGCCGTCGGCATGGCCATGTACGGTCTGCGGCCGGTCGTGGAGATGCAGTTCGACGCCTTCGCCTACCCCGCGTTCGAGCAGCTCATCAGCCATGTGGCCCGGATGCGCAATCGCACGCGGGGCACGCTGCCGATGCCACTGACCATCCGGATCCCCTACGGCGGCGGAATCGGCGGCGTCGAGCACCACAGCGACTCCTCCGAGGCGTACTACATGGCCACCCCCGGCCTCCAGGTCGTCACTCCGGCGACGGTCGCGGACGCCTATGGGCTGCTGCGCGCCGCCATCGCCTCCGACGACCCGGTCGTCTTCCTGGAGCCCAAGCGGCTGTACTGGTCCAAGGACGACTGGTCGCCCGACACCCCCACGCAGGTCGCCCCCATAGGCCGCGCCGAGATCCGGCGCCGCGGCGAGAGCGCCACGCTGATCACCTACGGCCCGTCGCTGCCGGTCTGCCTGGAGGCCGCCGAGGCCGCCCGCGCCGAGGGCTGGGACCTGGAGGTCCTCGATCTGCGCTCGCTGGTGCCCTTCGACGACGACGCGGTCTGTGCGTCGGTACGGCGTACCGGGCGCGCGGTGGTCGTCCATGAGTCGGCCGGATTCGGCGGCCCCGGGGGCGAGATCGCCGCGCGGATCACCGAGCGCTGCTTCCACCACCTGGAGGCGCCGGTGCTGCGGGTGGCCGGCTTCGACATCCCGTATCCGCCGCCGATGCTGGAACGCCACCATCTGCCGGGCGTGGACCGGATCCTGGACACCGTCGCCCGCCTCCAATGGGAGTCGGACTGGACCGAGGGACGTGGTGAGTGATGGCCGTGGTCCGCGAATTCACCCTGCCCGACCTGGGGGAAGGCCTCACCGAGGCGACGATCGTGCAGTGGCTGGTCGAGGTCGGCCAGGTGGTGGCCGTCGACCAGCCCGTGGTGGAGGTGGAGACCGCCAAGGCGATGGTGGAGGTGCCGTGCCCGTACGGGGGCGTGGTCACGGCCCGCTTCGGCGAGGAGGGCGTCGAGGTCCCGGTGGGGTCGCCACTGGTGACGGTGGCCGTGGGCGCCGTGCCGGACGACCTGGCGGGCGAGGGCCCGGCGGGTGCGGCCGAGGCGGCCGGTTCTCCCGGCACCGTAGCCGCGGCGTCGGAGGAGCCGGCCGGCTCGGGGAATGTGCTGGTCGGCTACGGGACGAGCGCGGCCGCGGCGCGGCGGCCAAGGATCCGGCCGGGGGGTACGGGTCCCGACAACGGCGTACCGGGTCCGCCCGAGCCGGTGCCGGCGCCCGTCGTCCCCGCCGCCCCCGACAGCCTTACGGTGGCCGTCATCTCGCCACTGGTGCGCCGGATGGCGCGGGAAAGCGGCCTGGACCTACGGGAATTGAGCGGGTCCGGGCGAGACGGGCTGATTCTGCGATCGGACGTTGAGCGGGCGATCCGTGAGCGGGAGCAGGCCGGAGCGGCGGCCTCCGTGGCGGGCGTGGTGGGGGCCTCGTCCGCCACCGGGGCCGTACCGCAGGCCGAACGCATCCCGCTGAAGGGGATGCGCGGCGCGGCCGCCGAGAAGTTCAGCCGCAGCCGCCGCGAGATCCCGGACGCCACCTGCTGGGTGGACGCCGACGCCACCGAACTCCTCGCCGCCCGCCGGGCGATGAATGTCCCCGGCGCCCCCACGGTCTCGCTGCTCGCGCTGCTGGCCCGGGTCTGCACGGCCGCACTGGCGCGCTACCCCGAGCTCAACGCCACCGTCGACACCACGACCCGGGAGATCGTCCGGCTGCCCGCCGTCCACCTGGGCTTCGCCGCGCAGACCGACCGGGGCCTGGTCGTCCCGGTGGTGCGCGACGCCCACACCCGTACGGTCGAGGACCTGTCCGCCGAGATGGCCCGGCTCACCGAGACCGCCCGGTCCGGTGGCCTGTCCCCGGCCGAGCTGACCCACGGCACCTTCACGCTCAACAACTACGGCGTCTTCGGGGTCGACGGCTCCACGCCGATCATCAACCACCCCGAGGCCGCGATGCTCGGCGTCGGCCGGATAGCCGCCAAACCCTGGGTGCACGAAGGCGAGTTGGCCGTCCGGCAGGTCGTCCAGCTGTCGTTCACCTTCGATCACCGGGTGTGCGACGGCGCCACGGCCGGCGGCTTCCTGCGGTTCGTCGCCGACTGCGTGGAGCAACCGGCGCTGCTGCTGCGCGCCCTGTGAGCCGGCGCCGCGCCGTCCGCGGTCGCGGCCAGGGACGGCCACGACACCGTCCCTGGCCGTGACACCTGTGTGAACGCGGCACCCCTGGCGATACTCAAGGGGTGAGCGACATTCACGGGGTGCGCGGCACTCAACGGGTGACCCGCACTCAAGGGGTGAGCGACACTCGAGGGGTGAGCGACCACACCGACTACGACGCCATCGTGCTGGCCGGAGGCGCGGCCCGCCGGCTCGGCGGGGCGGACAAACCCGCCCTGCCCGTCGGCGGCCGCGCCCTGCTGGAGCGGGTCCTGGCCGCCTGCGCCGACGCGGCGATCACCGTCGTCGTCGGCCCCCGGCGTCCGGCGAGCCGCCCCGTCGTCCGCGCCCTGGAGGACCCGCCCGGCGGCGGCCCGCTCGCCGGGCTCGAGGCCGGTCTGCGGCACACCACCGCCCCGACGGTCCTCGTCCTCTCCGCCGATCTGCCCTTTCTGACGGCCGCGACCGTACGGAGCCTCCTCGCGGCCGCCGCCGGGACGGCGAACGGCGGCTCGCCTTGCGACGGGGCCGTGCTGCGCGACGCCGACGGGCGCGACCAGCCGCTGGTCGCCGCCTACCGGGCCGAGTCGCTGCGCCACGAACTGGCCCTGCTGCACGCCGAACACGGCTCCCTGACCGGGCTGCCGCTGCGCGCCCTGCTGTCCGAGCTGACGCTGGCACGCGTCCCGGACGCCACCTCCACGGCATCCTTCGACTGCGACACCTGGGAAGACATCAGCGCCGCACGCGCCCGCATCAGGGAGCATGGAAGCGTGTTGGACGAATGGATCACCGCAGTCAAGGCCGAGCTCGACATCGATCTCGATGTCGACACCGCGACCCTGCTCGACCTCGCCCGGGACGCGGCGCACGGCGTGGCCCGCCCGGCCGCGCCGCTGACGACCTTCCTGATCGGGTACGCCGCGGGCCGGCAGGGCGCCGATGTGACCGAACTGGCCCACCGTGCAGCGGCGCTGGCCAACCGCTGGGCCGCGGAAGGCGCCGAGGGCGCGCAGCCGGACGACGCCTCCGGCGCCACGGGTGGCGAAACGAAGCCCGCGGAATGACCGAGGGGGAGTTCGACGCCGCGCTGGACGACGCGCTCGCACTGGCCAACGAGGCCGTGCCGACGGGCGCCCGGCGCGATCCCGCGGACGGCAGGCGCGAACCCGCGAGCGGCCCGTTCGGCCCCTTCGGCCCGTACGGGGTGGACCGGCCGTACGGCGGGGGCGATGCGTACCGCGCGAGCGGGCGGGACGACGCCCGACGGGCCGCCCCGGGCAACGAGAGCGCACGGCGCGCCGACCCGGACAACGCAGCCGGCACAGGCGACACACCCGCCGCTGCCCGTCCCGCACCCCTCGACCCTCCCGCCGGACCCCTCGACCCCGCCCCGCTCGCCCCCTGTCCCTGGCCAACCGCCCGCGATCTCGCCCGCCGCGCCGCGCCCGGACCGCTCCCGCCCGAGAAGGGCCCTCTGGGCGAGGCGCTCGGCCGTACCCTCGCCGCGCCGCTCGCGGCCCTGACCGATCTGCCGTCCTTCGACACCTCGGCCATGGACGGCTGGGCGGTCTCCGGCCCCGGCCCCTGGCAGCTCGACGTCCCCGCCGCGGCCGCCGGCATCCTCGCCGGTCATGCCCCCGCCGCCCCGCTTCCCGACGGCCACGCGATCCCCATCGCCACCGGGGCGCGGGTCCCGGCCGGCGCCACCGCCGTGCTGCGCAGCGAGCACGGCGAGGTCCGCGAGCGGAGCGACGGCCGGACCCGGCTGTATGCGCTGCGGCCCGCGCCGCCGGGCCAGGACATCCGGCCGCGGGGCCAGGAGTGTCGCCGCGGCGACGACCTGCTGGCGGCCGGCGCCCTGGTGACCCCCGCGGTGCTCGGCCTGGCCGCGGCCGCCGGTTACGACGAGCTGACCACCCACCCGCGCCCACGGGTCGACGTGTTCGTGCTGGGCGATGAGCTGCTGCGCCACGGCCTGCCGCACGACGGACGGATCCGCGATGCGCTCGGCCCGATGCTCGGCCCCTGGCTGCACGCCCTGGGGGCCGAGGCGGCCGCGCCGCGCCATCTCGCCGATGATCCCGACACGCTGTACGAGGCGATCGCCGGCTCCCGGGCCGATGTCGTCATCACCACCGGCGGCACGGCGGCGGGCCCGGTCGACCATGTGCATCCCACGCTGCGCCGCCTGGGCTCCGAAGTGCTGGTGGACGGCGTGGAGGTACGCCCCGGGCACCCGATGCTGCTCGCCCGGATCACCCCGCACCGCCACCTCGTCGGGCTCCCCGGCAACCCCCTCGCCGCCGTCTCCGGGCTGCTCACTCTCGCCGAGCCGCTGCTGCGCACGCTGGCCGCCCGGCGCGCCCCGGCCGCGTACCGCACTCCGCTGTGGTCCTCGGTCCACGGGCATCCGCGCGACACCCGGCTCGTACCGGTCGGCTATCGCGAGGACGAGCGGTACGGGCCGATGGCGGAACCGCTGCACTTCCACGGGCCCGCCATGCTGCGCGGGATCGCCGCCGCCGATGCGCTGGCCGTCATCCCGCCCGGCGGCGGGGACCGCGGCACCGAGGTCGACCTCCTCGAACTCCCCTGGCCGGCCGACTGGTCGCCGCCCGCGGCCGGGCAGGGCCTCACTGGAGGCGCGGAGTGAAGCTCCCGTCCTACGACGCCGCGGCGCGCGACGTTCCCGAGGACCGTTCGCACCGGGTGATACTGCCGCGCCGCAGCCCCATGGCGCCGCTGCGGCAGGTCGCCCGCCGTTTGCTGATGGCGCTGCTGGTGCTGGTCGCGACGGTCTTCGTCGTGTGGATCGACCGAGCGGAGTATCACGACAACGCCAATGGCTCGGTGGATTTCCTCGACTGCGTCTACTACGCGACGGTGACGCTCTCGACCACGGGCTACGGCGACATCGTCCCGTACGGGGACAGCGCGCGGCTGCTGAACATCCTGCTCATCACGCCGCTGCGGGTGCTGTTTCTGATCATTCTGGTCGGCACGACCCTGGAGGTGCTGACCGAGCGAACCCGTGAGCAGTGGCAACTGAAACGCTGGAGATCCGCCTTGCGCGACCACACCGTCATCGTCGGGTACGGGACCAAGGGCCGCAGCGCCGTGCAGACGCTCCGCGCCACGGGCCTGCCCCGCGACCGCATCGTCATCGTCGACCCGAGCGCCAAGGTGATCGAGGCGGCGGTGGCCGAGGGCTTCGCGGGGGTGGTGGGCGATGCGACCCGCAGCGATGTGCTCGTACGGGCGGAGATTCAGCGGGCGCACCAGGTCGTGATCGCCACCCAGCGCGATGACACCGCGGTCCTGGTCTCGTTGACCGCCCGTCAGCTCAACAAGCGGGCCAATATCGTCGCGGCGGTGCGGGAGGAGGAGAACGCGCCGCTGCTGCGGCAGTCCGGCGCCGACGCGGTCATCACCTCGGCGAGCGCGGCCGGGCGGCTGCTGGGGCTCTCGGTGCACAGCCCCAGTGCGGGCACGGTCATGGAGGATCTGATCCAGCAGGGCAGCGGGCTGGACCTGATCGAGCGGCCGGTGGTGAAGTCCGAGGTCGGTAAGTCCGTGCGGGAGACCGACGACCTGGTCGTCTCCGTGCTGCGCGGCCACCGCCTGATCGGTTACGACGACCCGGATGCCAGTCCGTTGCAGTCCGCCGACCGGCTGATCACCATCGTCCGCGCGGCGCCGACGGAGGAGCCGGACGCGCTCGGGAGACAGAACCGCTCCCGGCCCCCGACGCTGCCCGGCACCGGCGTTTCGCCGATGCGCCGGGCGAATGAGCAGCGGACGGACGAGTAGCCGTGCGTCCTTGGGCATCTGACGGCCCGCCGCCGGGCGCCGACGCCGGTCACCGGGCCGTGCTTGCCGGTCACCGGGCTGTGGCCGGCGGACCCCGCCCCATCGCCCCGTGCCCGGTCGGCGAGTAGCCTCGCGCTCATGCGAGCGATCACTATCCCGGAGCCCGGTGGCCCGGAAGCACTTGTCTGGGCGGACGTGCCCGATCCCCAGCCCGCCGAGGGCGAGGTCCTGATCGAGGTCGTGGCCAGCGCCGTGAACCGCGCGGACCTGCTGCAGCGCCAGGGCTTCTACGACCCGCCACCCGGCTCGTCGCCCTACCCCGGTCTGGAGTGCTCCGGCCGGATCGCCGCGGTCGGACCCGGGGTCCACGGCTGGACCATCGGCGATGAGGTGTGTGCGCTGCTGGCGGGTGGTGGGTATGCCGAGAAGGTGGCCGTCCCGGCCGGGCAGGTACTGCCGCTGCCGGTGGGCCTGGACCTGGTGACGGCCGCCGCGCTGCCCGAGGTGGCGTGCACCGTCTGGTCGAATGTCTTCATGATCGCGCACCTGCGGCCGGGCGAGACGCTGCTGGTCCACGGTGGCGCCAGCGGTATCGGCACGATGGCGATCCAGCTCGCCAAGGCGGTCGGCGCGCGGGTCGCGGTCACCGCGGGCGGCCCCGAGAAGCTGGCCCGCTGCGCGGAACTGGGCGCGGACATCCTCATCGACTACCGCGAGCAGGACTTCGTCCAGGAGCTCCGCAAGGCCACCGACGGCCAGGGCGCGGATGTCATCCTCGACATCATCGGCGCGAAGTACCTGCAGAAGAACGTCAAGGCACTGGCGGTCAGCGGCCGGCTGGCGATCATCGGTATGCAGGGCGGGGTGAAGGCGGAGCTGAATCTCGCCGCCCTGCTCGCCAAGCGCGCCGCGATCACCGCCACGGGCCTGCGTGCCCGCCCGCTGAACGAGAAGGCGGCCATTGTCGCGGCGGTCCGCGAGCATGTCTGGCCGCTGATCGGCCACGGCCAGGTGCGGCCGATCGTGGACCGCACGATCCCGATGGCGGACGCCGCCGAGGCGCACCGCGTGGTGGACGCGAGCGCACATGTCGGCAAGGTCGTGCTGACGGTCTGACCGGCCGCCGCGACCGGCAGGGCTTCGCGTACGCCGACAACACGGAGCCCCGCCGCCGCGTCCGGGACCCGCTGCGGGCGGTCCCTCCCGCTCCACGGCACATCACCCGATCGGCACCGCCGGGATGTCCCAAATGTGGCGACATGTGACGCTGGGCAGGTCACTCGACGGCTCGGCACGGGAGGGGCACGGCTGTGGCTCCAGGATTCCGTTCGCGCATTACCACCGGTCTGCTGGTGGCCGCCGCCGCTCTGCCCGTCCCGCTGGCGACCACCGCGACGGCCGCGGAGCAGCGGAACACCCCATTCGACCGCCCACCGCACCTCGTAGGGCGGCATGCGCTCCCCGACAGCCATGCCCAGGATCCGTCGCTGGCCGGAAGCCTCGCGGGGGAGGGCCGTGGACACCCCGGCCGCCCGGAATCGCTCGGATACCCGCCGGGATTTCCACGGCCGGACACCGACATGGACGTCCCGGACTTCCCCGGCCTGCGGGACTTCCTCGCCGAGATCCCGGACGAGATGCCGCGCTATCCAGACGATCCACCCGACTACCTCCCCTGGCACGACCGGCACCACGGGCTCGATCCGGACTCCGACTCCTCCACGGCGCCCGATGACGACTTCGCGGACCCGGCAGACCCCGGGGGCGCCGAGCTCGATCCCCCCGAGGACGCGCCCGACGAGGACGACGCCGACCGTCCGGCGGCCCCTGACGAGACGTCCCCTGACCCAAGGTCCGCCGATCCGGCGCCCGCACCCTCCCGGGCGGCCCCCTCCCAGGCGGCTCCCTCCCGGCCGGCCCCGGACCGGCCGGCACCCTCCCGGCCGTCGCCTTCCCCCCGCTCCGACGTCGCGGGCCGCCTCCACCACCGCCCGTACGAGCCGCTGCAGCCGCCCGCCAAGCCCAAGCGGGACCGCACCCCACCGGACGACGCAGACGCCGACCCGGCCGCCTCCACCAGTCCCTATGCCATGGACGGCCCCACGGCTCCCGTCGAACGGGTCCTCCCTATGGGCGCCGGCCTCGCACTCACCGGCCTGGGCCTGGCCTTCCTCGGGCTGCGGCTGCGCCGCCGCTGACTCTCCGCCGCACGACATGTTTCACGTGAAACCACGCACCTAATACAAACCCACCGTTTCACGTGAAACAGATAGCACTCTCTAATCCACCCCCTAATCCCAATGTTTCACGTGAAACCAACCAGCCCAGACATCCGCAGAACCCCCTTCAGAACCCTTCTCCCTCGCTTCGGCGGCCAGGCGAGCCCAAAGCAACGAGAGGAGCACGGCGGATCACCGGCAAACGTCGGGGTACGAGACAATGTCGGCATGGATATGCCGATGAACGAACGGTCGCAGGAGAACCCGCACGTCCTGGTTGTCGGCCCGGACGGCATGGCGCTCGGCAGCGCCGGTGCTGGTAGCGGCGCGGAAGACGCCGATGAGCCCCGCGAGGTTCCGGTGACGGACATGGTCGAACAGCCTGCGAAGGTCATGCGCATCGGCAGCATGATCAAGCAGCTGCTGGAAGAGGTGAAGGCCGCTCCCCTCGACGAGGCGAGCCGGGTCCGCCTCAAGGAGATCCACTCCAGTTCGGTCAAGGAGCTGGAGGACGGGCTGGCGCCCGAGCTGGTGGAGGAGCTTGAACGGCTCTCCCTGCCGTTCACCGACGAGTCGGTGCCGACGGATGCGGAACTCCGCATTGCCCAGGCCCAGTTGGTGGGCTGGCTGGAGGGCCTCTTCCACGGCATTCAGACCGCGCTGTTCGCCCAGCAGATGGCGGCCCGCGCCCAGCTGGAGTCCATGCGCCGCGCCCTGCCGCCCGGCGCCTCGGTCGAAGGCGACGAGGGCCACCCCGGACACGGCGGTGCCCGCTCGGGCCCGTATCTCTAAACACGCGGCTCACCACGAACGACAGGAGGGGCCGGCACGCGCGCTGCGTGCCGGCCCCTCCCCCGTGCGTGTGTCCGGTCAGCTACTGGGGTGTCCGGAGGCGATGACTACCTCGATCGTGTCGCCGCTCTTCGGGTCCCATTCCGCAATGCCTGAAGGCGTTGTCTCCAGGACGGTGTTCTTGTAGGCGTAGCCGTCCCGTTCGGTGATCTTGAAATTCCAGTGCGCAGCCTTCAGGCACGCCTTCACCGAGTCCAGCTTCCGGTAGCTGAGGGAGGGGAAGTAGATCTTGTCCGGCTTGCCGATGACCTTACTCGGGTTGGTGCAGCGGGATACGTCGATCGGCATCGAATCGTCCTCGGGCAGGGTGCTCTCGCTAGGCGAAGCGCTGGTGGCGAACGACGTGGTCGGGTCGTCGCTGCTGCCTCCGCTGACGCTGACGTCGTCGCTGGATCCCCCCGCACTCAGCCCGATGCCGATCGCTATTGCGGTGACCACGATGACACCGACAATCGCCGACACGACGATCACCGCGGTGTTGCTCTTGCGGGCGGGAGCCCCGCTCGGCGGGATCGGCGGCGACATGGGCTGCGGGGCGAAGGTGGGCGGCCCCTGGAAGCCACCGCCGTTGAACGGAACGGGGGTCTGCGCGGGCGCCGGGGCCGGGGTCGGATAGGCGTTGTTCACCGGCGGCGGCGTCGACGGGCCGAAGGCCGCCTGCGTCGGCTGATACGGCTGCTGCACGTTCGGCGGCGCCGGGGTGTGCGGATTGCCGCTCGCGGTGGGGAACACCGAGGAGGACACGGAGGAGCCGCTGGTGCGGGCCCGCGGGCCCTCGCTGATGATCAGCGGCGACCCCGCCTGTCCGGACCCGGCGACCCGCAGACACTCGTCCCGCATCGCCTCGGAGGTCGGGAACCTCTCGTTGGGGTTCTTCTTCAGTGCACGGGCCACCAGAGCGTCCACGGCCGGCGGCAGCGAGCGGTTGATGCTCGACGGAACCGGCGGCTCTTCCTGGACATGGGCGTAGGCGATGGCCAGCGGGGAGTCCGCGTCGAAGGGCAGCTGTCCGGTCAGCAGCTCGAAGAGCATGACGCCGACGGAGTAGAGGTCGGAGCGGGCGTCCACGCCGCGGCCCAGCGCCTGCTCGGGCGAGAGGTACTGCGGGGTGCCGACGACCATGCCGGTCTGCGTCATCGACGTCACGCCGGACTGCATGGCGCGGGCGATGCCGAAGTCCATGACCTTGACGACATTGCGCTTGGTCATCATGACGTTGCCCGGCTTGATGTCCCGGTGGACCAGGCCCATCTCATGGCTCGCCTCCAGGGCGGCGAGCACATCGGCGGTGATCTTCAGCGCCTTCTCGGTCGGCATCGCGCCGTGCTGGGCGATGTCGTTGTCGAGCTCCGAGCGCAGCGGCTGTCCGGAGACGTACTCCATGATGATGTACGGCACCATGCCGCCGTCGAGCTCGTCCTCGCCGGAGTCGTACACCGAGACGATATTGGTGTGCGTGAGCTTCGCCACGGACTGCGCCTCACGGCGGAAGCGTTCGCGGAATGCCTGCTCGCGACCGAGCTCCGTATGCAATGTCTTGATCGCGACCTCGCGATCCAGCACGCTGTCGTACGCGAGATGTACGGATGCCATTCCGCCCGCGCCGAGAAGATCACGAAGCTGGTAGCGTCCCCCGCCGACCGAACGGCCCTCGAATTGGCCTTGAGCGCCGTCCTGGCTCATGGTTTCCGCTTCCCCCTGGGCGACTGCCCGTATGTATCGCGATCAAATTCTGGAATTCCGCAGCCAAGTCTGCCCCAGGGCCCGGACACGTCAAGCTGTGTGCCCGTTCCGTGACCAGATGTGCAAGATCCGGTCACGCGCGCGAGATCTTTTGCACCTTCGATTACCCCTGGTGAGCTTGCCCCTACTGGCAGCCGGGCGGTTTGATGACCGGTCCACGACGAACCGGTGGGTGTCGTCGAACCTGTAGCGTGCTGTAGCGAAGACCGAGACCTTACCGCTCTTGATGCGGATCGATTCGACGGCGAGGACCGATGGCACCGACGCAGAGCCCGCAGGGCCCGTCCGATCCTGAGGCCACCGGCTCCAATATCCCCGATACACCGGAGATGTGGGGCAATGGAGGGCTGGTCGGCGACGGCCGTTACCGGCTCACGCGCCGGCTCGGCCGAGGCGGTATGGCGGAGGTGTTCGCGGCCGAGGACGTACGGCTGGGTCGTACCGTCGCCGTAAAGCTGCTGCGCGCCGACCTGGCCGAGGACCCGGTGTCCAAGGCACGCTTCACGCGCGAGGCGCAGTCCGTGGCCGGACTGAACCACCACGCCGTGGTTGCCGTCTATGACTCCGGCGAGGACTTCGTCGCGGGCAACACCGTGCCGTACATCGTGATGGAGCTGGTCGAGGGCCACACCATCCGGGACCTGCTGCTCAACGCCGATGCTCCGCCGCCGGACCAGGCGCTGATCATCGTCTCCGGAGTGCTGGAGGCGCTGGCCTACAGCCACCAGCACGGCATCGTGCACCGCGACATCAAGCCCGCCAACGTGATCATCACGCACAGCGGCGCCGTGAAGGTCATGGACTTCGGCATCGCCCGTGCGCTGCACGGCGCTCAGTCCACGATGACCCAGACCGGCATGGTCATGGGTACCCCGCAGTACCTCTCCCCGGAGCAGGCGCTCGGCAAGACCGTCGACACCCGCTCCGATCTGTACGCCACCGGCTGCCTGCTGTACGAACTGCTCGCGCTGCGGCCGCCGTTCACCGGCGAGACCCCGCTTTCGGTCGTCTACCAGCACGTTCAGGACATGCCGGTGCCGCCGTCCGAGGTCGCCGAGGCGGTCCCGCCGGAGCTCGACGGCCTGGTCATGCGGTCGCTGGCCAAGGACCCGGACGACCGTTTCCAGACCGCGGAGGAGATGCGCGGGCTGGTCCAGTACTCGCTGCAGATGCTGCAGGAGCAGGGTGGCCACACCGGCACCTGGAGCACCGGCCCGGTGGCGATACATGAGGGCGGCAGCTCCCCGGCCATGGGGAGTGCCGCCACCACCGCGCTGCGGCAGCACCCGGACGGCGGCCAGACCACTGCGCAGCCGATCCTGCCGGGCGGGCGGGACGACGACGGCGGTTTCGACGGCGGGCACCGGCCGGCCAAGAGGGGCCGCGGCAAGATCTGGCTGATCGCGGCGCTCGCGGTGATCGCCATCGCGGTGGGCGTGGCCTTCGCGCTGCAGAACACCAAGAAGGACGACTCCGAGACGAACCCCGACAAGACGTCGTCGCCTTCGGCTTCCCAGCACGACAAGACCAGCGAGCCGCCGTCGGACGAGCCGAGCACGCCGGAGACCCAGCCCGGCGCCACGGGCGGCGACAGCAATACGTACTCCCCGCCGCCGAGCGAGGAGCCCAGCACGCCGTCGACGTCCGAGCCGCCGAGCTCGGAGCCTCCGACGTCCGAGCCCCCGACCTCCGCGCCGCCCACCGACGACACCAGCGACGGTGGTACGACGGACGGTGGCACCAGCGACGGTGGTACGACGGACGGTGGCACCACCGACGGCGGGACCACGGACGGTGGCACCACCGATGCTGGTGCGGACGCCGGGGCCACCGCCGGCGCGGACAGCGGCTCGACGCTGGGCAGCACCGGCGGCTGACCGGCCGGCTGACATGAACAGCGGGGCCGCTCCAGGACTTCTGGAGCGGCCCCGCTGTTTCACGTGGAACAACCGGCGAACGCGTCCCGGACCGCCGCGTACTCCCGGGTCCACCACACCGCCAGCGCGGATGCCGCCGGGAACTGCGGATCCGTGCGCGGATCGCCCAGCCGGTAGCGCCAGGTGAGCATCCAGAAGTCGTTCAGCCGCTCCCACCACACCCGGTGCGCCGCGACGGCCAGTTCGTCGGGCCCGGCTCCGCAGGCGCTGCGGTAGGCGCCCGCGTACGCCGCCACCTTGGCGAGGTCGAGGGTGCCGCAGGGCCGTACGAAGAAGATCGCGGCGGCCCGTACCGCCTCCTCGGCGCGGGGCTGGATGCCCAGCCGGTCCCAGTCGACGATCGCGGCCGGTTCTCCGCCGCGGTAGAGCACATTGAGCGGATGGAAGTCGCCGTGCACCCAGCCGGCGGCGGGCGCGGCCACCGGGCGGCGGTGGGCGAGCCGCTTGAGCAGGGACCGGCGCTCCAGGAGGCGGTGCTCGGCGAGCTCGTCGAAGCTGGTGCGGGGGCGGGCCCGGCGGGCCAGCGCGAGCAGTTCGTCGATCAGCTCGAAGGTGCGGGCGGGGTCGGCCGAGTCGGCCGGGTACGCCGGCCGCGGGCGGTGCGGGTCGGCCGCCATGACCTGCTCCAGCGCGGTGTGGACGAGCCCCAGCAGCGCGCCGAGCCGACGGGACTGGGCGCGGCTCAGCGCGGCCCCGCCCAGGTGCCGGCCCTCGACCCAGGGGTGCAGGGCGTAGCAGCGGCCGTCCAGGACGGTGACCGTACGGCCGTCGGCGGCGGGTACCGGCGGGGCGACCGGCAGTCCGAGACCGGCGAGCCGGAGGGTGGCGCGGTGCTGGCGGGTAATGGCGCCGAGGTCGCCGTCGAGGTGGTGCTTGAGGAAGTAGCGGCCGTGTGTGGTGGCGAGGAAGTAGCCGTGGTTGAGCAGGCCTTCGGCGACGGGTTCGCACGACAGGGGGTCCCCGGCGCCTTCGTAGCGGCGCAGGAGGGATCCCAGGAAGCGCCCGTCGGGCGTTGCCGCCGTCCGGACTACAGATGAGCGCAGCACTCGCCAGATGTTAGATCAACTGGGTGCGGCAGAGCGGGCCTACCGGAAAGCCTTACGCACAGTACGTATATCGGAGCCGATCGCCCGGTCCGCGTGGCGCGGTGCCCGCTACTCCGACCGCGTCACACGGCCCCCGCGTACTGGAAGACCGGCACGTCCGTGAGGTGGTGCACGGTGACGAACTCCGGCTCGATGCGAAGGAATACCGGGTCGAAGGGGGCGCCGTCGGCCAGCCGGGGCGTGCGGCCGAAGAGCGCGCGTTCGGCGGGGGTGGGGTGGAAGACCCGGGCGGTGCCGGTGAACTGCACGGACCAGGTGTCGCTCGCGCCGCTGTTGACGTTGTCGGCCTCGTAGGCGACGACGTTGCCGTCGAGTGCCTGGTGGTAGTCGTAGCCGCGATGCAGCCGGAGGATCAGCCGCCCGTCGAGCAGGAGATGCCGCGTGATGGTGGTGAACGGCAGCGCCCGTCGGCTCGCCGACACCCGGCCGTATGCGGTCCGGCTCAGCAGCTCGATCGCGCGGTAATTGTCGGAGGGCATGCCCTCACCCTGCCCGCCCGCACCGGCCGCGAAATAGGGGCGGGGGCCCCGAAAAGGCCGGGACCAAGGTCCCGGCCGCAAGGACGTGCGGCGGGGTTCTTTTCCGATGCTCCGTACCTGGTGAGAGGCCGTTTCAGTGTTTTTCCGCCTGCATCCGTGCGACATATGCGGCGGCCTGGGAGCGGCGTTCCATGCCGAGTTTGGAAAGCAGGCTGGAGACATAATTCTTGATCGTTTTTTCGGCGAGATGGAGCCGTTCGCCGATGGAGCGGTTGGTGAGCCCCTCGCCGATCAGATCGAGGATCTTGCGTTCCTGATCGGTGAGGTTCGCCAGCCTGTCGTCGCCCCTTGCGCCACCGCCGTCGCGCAGCCGTTCCAGGACGCGGGCCGTGGCCACGGGGTCGAGCAGGGACTTTCCGGCCGCCACATCGCGTACTGCGGAGAGCAGCTCATTGCCCCGGATGGCCTTGAGCACATATCCGGCGGCGCCGGCCATGATCGCGTCGAAAAGGGCCTCGTCATCGGCGAACGACGTGAGCATCAGACACTTGATGTCCGGGTTCTGCGAGCGGATTTCACGGCAGACCTCGACGCCGCTGCCGTCCGGCAGCCGGACGTCCAGCACCGCCACATCGGGGCGGGTGGCGGGGATTCTGATCAGCGCGTCGGCGGCGGTGCCCGCCTCGCCGACGACCTCGATGTCCTCCTCGACCGAGAGCATTTCGTGGACGCCCCGCCGGACGACTTCGTGGTCATCGAGTAGGAAAACCGTGATTTTTCCGTCTTCGTGCACGGCATCAGTCTCACACACCAAACTCTTCCCGTGCTCCAGGTCACCGATATAACGTGCCGGTGTCCCGGCGGCCTGCAACGCTGTGACCAGGAGTTGTTCCCACCTTTTGCGATTTACTTGGAAATCCAAGCAAAATCGCAGGTCAGCGCCGTTTTCACTTAGGCTTTGGCACTGGGTAACGTGCAAACAGCAGGCCACTGTCCGGGACGCTTTGTTCCACCCGGATCCGGCCGCGTTCGCACACACCCCGTGCGCCGTATCGGATACCGGGTGAGCCGCAATACGGCCACCGGCGGACCCCGGGGGCCGGACAGACGGAGGAGCAGCACGTGACCGTGGAAGGCACTGCCCAGCGGAAAACCACCCGCGCCGGCAGCAAGCGCACCGCCGCCAAGAAGGCGTCGCCGGCGAAGAAGGCGACTCCGGCCAAGGCCGGCGGCCGGCCGGACGAGGCGGAGCAGGACCAGCTCGTACAACTGCTGACCCCGGAGGGAAAGCGGGTCGAGCACCCGGAATACGCGATCGACCTGTCCCCCGAGGAGCTGCGCGGGCTCTACCGCGACATGGTCCTCACGCGGCGGTTCGACGCCGAGGCGACCACTCTCCAGCGTCAGGGCGAACTGGGCCTGTGGGCCTCGCTGCTCGGCCAGGAAGCCGCGCAGATCGGCTCCGGGCGCGCGCTGCGAGACGACGACTACGTCTTCCCGACCTACCGCGAGCACGGCGTGGCCTGGTGCCGCGGCGTCGACCCGACGAACCTGCTGGGCATGTTCCGTGGCGTCAACCACGGCGGCTGGGATCCCAACAGCAACAACTTCCACCTCTACACCATCGTGATCGGCTCGCAGACGCTGCACGCGACCGGCTATGCGATGGGTGTGCAGAAGGACGGCGCGGATTCCGCGGTCATCGCCTACTTCGGTGACGGCGCCTCCAGCCAGGGCGATGTCGCCGAATCCTTCACCTTCTCCGCGGTCTACAACGCCCCGGTCGTGTTCTTCTGCCAGAACAACCAGTGGGCGATCTCCGAGCCCACCGAGAAGCAGACCCGCGTCCCGCTCTACCAGCGCGCCCGCGGCTACGGCTTCCCGGGCGTACGGGTGGACGGCAACGACGTACTGGCCTGTCTGGCGGTGACCAAGGCGGCGCTGGAGCGGGCGCGTACCGGCCAGGGCCCCATGCTGGTCGAGGCGTTCACCTACCGCATGGGCGCGCACACCACCTCCGACGACCCGACGAAGTACCGGGCCGACGAGGAGACGCTCGCCTGGGAGGCCAAGGACCCGATTCTGCGGCTGCGGACCTACCTGGAGTCCGAGGGCTTCGTCGACGACGCGTATCTCGCCGCCATCGAGGAGGAGAGCGAGGCGCTGGGCAAGCGGGTCCGTGATGTCGTACGTGCCATGCCGGATCCGGATCACATGGCGATCTTCGAGAATGTCTATGCCGACGGGCACGCGCTCGTCGATGAGGAGCGCGCGCAGTTCGCCGCGTACCAGGCGTCGTTCGCCGACGCCGATGCCGCCGCGGAGGGGAACTGACCATGGCCGTCCACGAGAAGATCACCATCGCCAAGGCGATCAACGCCTCGCTGCGGACCTCCATGGAGGCCGACCCCAAGGTCGTCATCATGGGCGAGGACGTCGGCAAGCTCGGCGGCGTCTTCCGCGTCACCGACGGGCTGCAGAAGGACTTCGGCGAGGACCGGGTGATCGACACCCCGCTCGCCGAGTCCGGCATCATCGGCACTGCGATCGGCCTGGCCCTGCGCGGCTACCGCCCCGTCGCCGAGATCCAGTTCGACGGCTTCGTCTTCCCCGCCTACGACCAGATCGTCACCCAGCTCGCCAAGATGCACGCCCGCGCGCTGGGCAAGGTCAAGGTGCCGGTCGTCATCCGTATCCCGTACGCGGGCGGAATCGGCGCGGTCGAGCACCACTCCGAGTCCCCCGAGGCGCTCTTTGCGCATGTCGCGGGCTTGAAGGTGGTCTCCCCCTCGAACTCCTCCGACGCCTACTGGATGCTCCAGCAGGCCATCGCGGGCGACGACCCCGTCATCTACTTCGAACCCAAGCGCCGCTACCACGACAAGTCGCGGCTGGACACCGAGTCGATCCCCGACCCGCTGCACAAGGCACGGGTCACCCAGACCGGCACCGATGTCACGCTCGCCGCCTACGGCCCGATGGTGAAGGTCTGTCTGGACGCCGCCAAGGTCGCGGCCGAGGAGGGCAAGTCGGTCGAGGTCGTCGACCTGCGCTCGATCTCGCCGATCGACTTCGACACCGTCCAGGCGTCGGTGGAGAAGACGGGGCGGCTGGTCGTGGTCCACGAGGCCCCGGTCTTCTTCGGCTCGGGCGCGGAGATCGCCGCCCGGATCACCGAGCGCTGCTTCTACCACCTGGAAGCCCCGGTCCTGCGGGTCGGCGGCTTCCATGCCCCGTATCCGCCGTCCAGGCTGGAGGACGAGTACCTTCCGGGACTGGACCGGGTGCTCGACGCCGTTGATCGCGCGCTGGCGTACTGAGGGGTTTGAGGAGAGTTCGTGACCATGACTGCAAGTACCGCAGGCGCCCAGCGCTTCCGCGAGTTCAAGATGCCCGACGTGGGCGAGGGGCTTACCGAGGCCGAGATCCTCAAGTGGTACGTCCAGCCGGGCGACACCGTCACCGACGGCCAGGTCATCTGTGAGGTGGAGACCGCCAAGGCCGCCGTCGAACTGCCCAGTCCCTACGACGGGGTCGTGCATGCGCTGCACTTCGACGAGGGCGTCACCGTCGATGTCGGTACCGCCATCATCTCCGTGGACACCGACCCCGGCGCCGGGCCCGCCCCGGAGGCCGGCGCTCCGGCCGCGGACGCGTCCGCCGCGCCCGTCGAGGAGGACGCGGAGCCGCAGGGCCGGCAGGCGGTGCTCGTCGGCTACGGCGCCGCCCCGGCCTCGACCAAGCGCCGGGCCCGCAAGCCGCAGCCCGGTGCCGCGGCGGGTGCCCGCCCGTCGACGGGTGTTTCGCACGCCTCTATCGGATCCCAGCCGCAGCCGGTGAACGCCGCGCCGCCGGCCGAGCTGAACGGCCGTCCCGCGGTCGCTCCGGTGGCCGCGGCGCCGGTCGCCCCGGTCGTGCCCGCAGTGGTGCCCGGCCGTCCGCTGGCCAAGCCCCCGGTACGCAAGCTCGCCAAGGACCTCGGCATCGACCTGGCGACGATCGCACCGACCGGCCCGGGCGGCATCATCACCCGGGAGGACGTCCACGCCGCGGCCGCCCCGGCACCGTCCATCGCCGCCGCCCCGGAATACGAGGCCGTGGCCCCGGCCGAGACGGGCGCGGTCGACACCGTCGCCCGCGAGCGCCGGGTGCCGGTCAAGGGCGTACGCAAGGCCACCGCCCAGGCGATGGTCAACTCGGCCTTCACCGCACCTCACGTCACGGAGTTCATCACCGTCGATGTGACGCGCACGATGAAGCTCGTCCAGGAGCTCAAGCAGGACCCGGACATGGCCGGGCTGCGCGTCAACCCACTGCTGCTCGTCGCCAAGGCCTTCCTGGTCGCCATCAAGCGGCACCCGGAGGTCAACGCGACCTGGGACGAGGCGAATCAGGAGATCGTCTACAAGGACTACGTCAACCTCGGCATCGCGGCGGCCACTCCGCGCGGCCTGATCGTCCCGAACATCAAGGACGCGGGCGTCAAGACGCTCCCCCAGCTCGCCGCGGAACTGGGCGAGCTCGTCGCCACCGCCCGCGACGGCAAGACGTCACCGGCGGCCATGTCCGGCGGCACGGTCACCATCACCAACGTCGGCGTCTTCGGAGTCGACACCGGAACGCCGATCCTCAACCCGGGGGAGTCCGCGATCCTCGCCTTCGGCGCGGTCAAGCTCCAGCCCTGGGTTCACAAGGGCAAGGTGAAGGCCCGCCAGGTCACGACCCTGGCGCTGTCCTTCGACCACCGCCTGATCGACGGCGAGCTGGGCTCCAAGCTGCTCGCGGATATCGCGGCGATACTGGAGCACCCCAAGCGGCTCATCACATGGGGATGAGCCGACGAGGCTGAACTCGGCATCAGGGGCGGTGTTTCACGTGAAACACCGCCCCTTGCCGTTCCTGCCCCCGGCCCTTTCAGGCCTGGCTGTCTCCGTTGTCGACGGTCAGCCTCGGATCAGCTCCACCGCCCGGCTGAAGTGCGCCACCGGTCCGGTCGGGCCGTCCGGTTCCTCGGCATGCGCCGCGCGCCGGGCCAGCGTGCTGCCCGCCCAGACGGCGGCGACGATCAGTGCCACCACGACGGTGTTCCTGGTCCGGCGTCCGGCGTTCGTCCTGGGCTGCATGATCAACTCCCCTTGTGTGGCGGAGCCTCCCCGGCTCCTGCCTCTATTCACCCATGGGATTCGGGCCGGTCCGTACGCGTCAGGTACGGACTCCCGTAAGCCTTTAGTCGGACGCCTCGTCCCCCTTGGGTCCCCCTTGCGGAAGGGGGTTCGGGGCGGGAAAGGGTTTGCCGCCGCTGGCCGGGCTGCTTACGGTCGGCACAATGAGCAGCGAAACGATCATCAGGCGCTACCGGACGGCCGACCGAGAGGCGGCGACCGACCTGTGGTCCCGCGCCGCACGGCAGGCACACCCGTTCATCGAGGGGGAGGGCCAGGGCGAGCGGGCGCGGGTCGTGCGCGAGGTGTCTCTCGTCCGGGCGCAGAACTGGGTCGCGGAGCGCGCCGGCCGGGTCGTGGGGCTGCTCGGGATCCTGGACGGCAATGACGGGGACGGCATCGAGACCGGCGCGGAGATCGGTGGGCTGTTCGTGGCGCCCGAGGTCCAAGGGCAAGGCGTCGGCCGGGAGTTGGTGGAGCACGCCGCCTCGCTGCGCGGTGCGCTGCGCCTGGAGGTCTTCGAGGCGAACGCCCGCGCCCGCCGTTTCTGCGGGCATCTGGGGTTCACCGAGGGGGCGCGGCGGGCGGACGAGGAGACCGGGCACCCGCTGATCCTCCTGGAGCGCGAGGCGCCGCTGAGGTCGGTGTCCTGGCTGCATCTGCGCGAGGGCCGGCTGCTGAGCGTACGGACCCGGGGCAACGACACCTTCTACCTCCCGGGCGGCAAGTACGAGCCGGGGGAGACCGCACGGGAGGCGCTGTCGCGGGAGCTGTCCGAAGAGCTCGGGCTCCTCGTTCCCGCGGCGCAGCTGTCACAGGCGTTCGTCATCCATGACGTCGCGCACGGTAAGAACGGTCGGCGGCTGCATATGACGTGCTTCACCGGCGGCCCCCAGGACATCGCCCCCGAGCCGGGGCGGGAGATCGCCGAGTACGCCTGGTTCGACCGGCAGGAGGCGCGGGAGCGGTGCGCGCCCGCGCACTCCCAGGTCGTGGACCGCCTGATCGCGCAGGGCCGGATGCCCGGGTAAGGGGCGGGCGAGCGGGGTGCATAGCGCCCCTACCAGCGCAAATGGGTCACTCTTTGTCCGCATCGCGGAATGCGCTGTCAGACGCATACCTGTTGTATCTATCCTGTGCGCATGCCATCTCCGTCCGCGTCCGCCGCCCCCGCCAGAGCTTCCGGCCCCGCTCCCGCCAAGCAGCCGCCCGCCGCCGAGCGGGTCTATGCGCACATCAAGGACGCCGTTCTGCAGCGTCACTATGAGGGCGGCATGCTGCTCACCGAGGGTGAGCTGGCCGAGGCCGTGGGGGTTTCGCGGACGCCGGTGCGGGAGGCGCTGCTGCGGTTGGAGGTCGAGGGGCTGATCAAGCTCTACCCGAAGAAGGGCGCGCTGGTGCTGCCGGTCTCCGCGCAGGAGATCGCCGATGTCGTCGAGACGCGGCTGCTGGTGGAGAAGCACGCGGCGGCCAAGGCCGTACCCGCGAGCCGGGCGCTGACCGCCGAGCTCGAGGAACTGCTGGAGAAGATGCGGGAGCAGGCCGCGTCCGGTGATCTCGCCGCCGTCTCGGTCACCGACCGCTGCTTCCACGCCGCCATCGTGCGCAGCGCCGGCAACCAGATCCTGGACCGGCTCTACGAGCAGCTGCGTGATCGCCAGCTGCGGATGGGCGTCGCCGTCATGCACGCACATCCGGACCGGATCGCCAAGAACATCGCCGAGCACGCGGAGATCCTCCAGGCACTGCGGGACGGCGACGCGGACGCCGCGACCGACGCCGTGCACCGGCACGTCAGCTGGGTTCGCAATCTGGCGCAGGGAGAGGTGCGATGAGCGGGGGAAGTACCGGCGGCCCCGGCACAGGCGGCGGCGCCCCGCGCCTGCTGCCCTCGGACCCGCCCGGCGGCCGTAAGGCCATGGCGGTCTGGGGCATCGGCGTCGCGGTCTACTTCGTCGCGATCACCTACCGCACGAGCCTGGGCGTGGCGGGCCTGGACGCCGCCGAACGCTTCCACATCAACGCCTCGGCGCTGTCCACCTTTTCGATCCTGCAGCTGCTGGTGTACGCGGGCATGCAGATACCCGTCGGCCTGCTGGTCGACCGGCTCGGTGCCAAGAGGGTGCTGACCATCGGCGTCGTGCTCTACACCGTCGGTCAGCTCGGCTTCGCGCTCTCCACGTCGTACGCCATGGCGCTCGGCTCGCGCGCCCTGCTCGGCTGCGGTGACGCGATGACCTTCATCAGCGTGCTGCGGCTGGGCTCGCGGTGGTTCCCGGCCCGCCGTGGCCCGATGATCGCGCAGATCGCGGCGCTCGTCGGGATGGCGGGCAACCTGATCTCCACCCTGGTCCTCGCCCGCTTCCTGCACAGCTTCGGCTGGACCCCGACCTTCGCCTCCAGCGCGGTGGGCGGCGTCGCCGTCCTGGTCCTGCTGCTGGTCTTCCTCAAGGACCACCCCGAGGGATACGAGCCGCCGCCCGCGTCCGCCGAGCACACCGGCGCGGCCTTCGTCCGCCGGCAGATCGCGGATGCCTGGCGCGAGCCCGGCACCCGGCTGGGCATGTGGGTCCACTTCACCACTCAGTTCCCCGCGATGGTCTTCCTGCTGCTGTGGGGCCTGCCGTTCCTCGTCGAGGCGCAGGGCCTCTCCCGCGGCACCGCCGGTGAACTACTCACCCTCATCGTGCTCTCCAACATGGCCGTCGGCCTGATCTACGGCCAGATCATCGCCCGCCACCACGCGGCCCGTACGCCGCTGGCCCTGGGCACCGTCGGCGCCACCGCCCTGCTGTGGGCGATCACCCTGGCGTGGCCGGACGATCACGCGCCCATGGCGTTGCTGATCGTGCTGTGCACGGTCATGGGGGCCTGCGGCCCCGCCTCGATGATCGGCTTCGACTTCGCGCGGCCCGCCAACCCACCCGAGCGTCAGGGCACCGCCTCCGGCATCGTCAACATGGGCGGCTTCACCGCCTCGATGACGACCCTGCTTGCCATCGGCGTCCTGCTCGACGCGACCGGTGACAACTACCGGATCGCCTTCGCCTCCGTCTTCGTCCTGGAGGCGCTCGGCGTCTCCCAGATCCTGCGCCTGCGCCGCCGCGCGGCCCGCCGCGAACGTGAACGGCTGGTCGTCAGCCGGGTGGAGGCGGTCCACGTCCCGGTGTGAGGTGGCGCAGGAATCGGGTCCCGGGGGCGCCGGGCGACGTCCCGAGGAGGCGCACTGACGTCGTCGGCGGAGCGCACTGTTTCACGTGAAACAGCCAAGCCCTTGCTCGCCTTCCGCCACGCACATGGCCCCATGCCGCCGGTGGACGCCGCTCGCCGGAGACGCCCCGTCAGGTGCCGGTTCCGGCCGGGGCGTCCCTCGAAGCCGGCGTCGGTTACGGCGTGACCGCGAAGTTGTCCAGGATCGCCGCGGCCAGCTCCTGATCGCCGTCGATCTTGATCTGCTCGGCGACGGCCGCCAGGCGCACCCGGCCGCAGGCCAGACGGTGGAAGATGTCCCAGTCCAGGGCGAGCGTCGCCGTCGGGCCGAGCGAGACGCTGCCGTTGATCGTGCCGTTGCCCTCGGAGTCGACACGTACCGTGCGCATGAACTCCAGCGGGCCGCTGACATCGAAGACCACGGCGGAATCGGCGGGTGCCTGGGCCCTCTTGGTGACCACGGCGGGCAGCGTCTTCAGCAACAGATCGCGCGTCAGATGGGCGCCGGGGGAGTCGAGGTTGCCGGGCTTGCCGAGCGCCCGGCGCAGGTCCTGCTCATGTACCCAGACGTCGAAGGCCCGCTGCTGGAGCACGAAGTCCAGCGGTCGGTCCTCGGCGAGCGGGCTGCGCACCACCGTGTCCGGCTGACGGGTCTCGTTGCGCAGCTGCCGGGAGCGCCGGATGACGGTGTATTCGAGCTCGCTGAGCATCTCCGGCGCGGTGTGGTGCCGCCGGACATCGACCTGGACCTCCATACGACGGGCCGACTCGCTGCGCACGTGGTAGAGGTCGCGCGGCAGGGTGTGGATCGGCCGCGGGTCGCCGAGCATCTCGCATTCCAGACCGATCACATGCGAGACGACATCGCGCACGGACCACCCTGGGAGGTCCGTAGCCCTGCTCCACTCGCCCTCGACGAGCGGAGTCACCAGCTCGGCTATTGCTTCTATGGAGTGCGTCCAGGCATCGATGGAGGACTGAAGGCTGGGATGGACGGTCACGGGACCCCTCGGACGGTTCGTACGCGGGCTGCTGTCTGTGCAGTTAAGTTACGCTGCGCACGGGCACCCCGGCAGTGCTTTCGGGTGACCATCGTAGGTGGATGTTTGACGGCGGCCCGGTTCGAAAGCTTAGGCGGTGGTACTGTGCGCGCTTCGTTGCTGCAGATTGGCGTGGATCCGGCGGAATCCGTCAATTCCCGGCGGATGCGGGTGGCTTCGCTGGTGCGTGAGCAGTCCGGCAGCGATCTCGTGGTGCTTCCCGAGCTGTGGCCGGTCGGCGCGTTCGCCGCCGAGCTCTTCGCCACCGAGGCGGAAGCGCTGACCGGCCCGACGCATGACGCGATGGCCGCGGCCGCGCGGGACGCCGGGGTCTGGCTGCACGCCGGATCGGTCATCGAGCGAGCCGCCGACGGCACCCTGTACAACACCTCGCTGGTCTTCTCCCCCGATGGCGGCCTCGCCGCCACCTACCGCAAGATTCACCGTTTCGGTTTCGACGAGGGCGAGGCGGTCCTGCTGGGGGCCGGCGACCGGGCCGTCACGGTCGGTCTTCCGGGGACCACCGTGGGCCTTGCCACGTGTTACGACCTCCGCTTTCCGGAACTCTTCCGGCAGTTGACGGCGGCCGGCGCGGAGCTGCTGATCGTGCCGGCCGGCTGGCCCGCCCGCCGCCGCGCGCATTGGTCGCTGCTGGCCCGCGCCCGCGCCGTGGAGAACCAGTGCTACGTCCTGGCCTGCGGCACCGCAGGCACCCATGCCGACGTCGAACAGGCCGGTCACAGCGTCGTCGTCGACCCCTGGGGCGAGGTATTGGCCGAGGCCGGGCCGGACGAAGAGGTGCTGACCGTCGACCTCGACCCGGCCAAGGTCGCCAAGACCCGCGCCGACTTCCCCGTGCTGCGCGACCGGGTCCTGGGCCTCGACCGGCCATAAGGCGAGCCGCGCGGGGACGTCAGTCCTCCCCGCGCTCCCGCTCCGCCAGCCGGATCACACACACCGCGACGGCGATCAGCAGCGCCGGGTCCGCGTCCTCCCGTACGACATCGACCCCGTACGTGTCCCGTACGGTCAGCCAGCGCCGCGAGATGGCGGCCAGCAGTTCGCCCTCGTACTCGACCGCGAACTCCCGGTCCAGGATCTTGCCGCTGACGTCCAGCTCGGTGCCGTCCACCAGCTCAACGCGGTAGTGGTTGCGCAGCAGCGAGAGCCGCTTGCGCCGGATGGTGGCCAGCGGCCGGTCGTCGCGCTCGATGGTCATGGTGTCGCGCAGGGCCAGCATCTTCTTGCGGATGGTGACCAGCACCCGGCCCTGCAGGTCCTTGAGCTCGAAGGTCTCGCGCAGCCGCAGCGCCTTCCCGTCGACGAGGAAGACATGCCGCCCGTGATCGTCCTCGATCCAGTAGTCGTCGCCGATGCCGAGGATCCGGTCGCGTACGAGGTACTTGCTGGGGGCTGGGGGCCGGCCCCCGGGTGAGTGCAGCATGGCTGAGGTGTTCCCCGGACCCCCTGCGGAATGCACACGCACCGGGGTGACGTTGAATGTGCACATGGCTTCACGTGCGCGCGTCCGGGCCCCCGAGCTGATCGGCAAGGGCGGCTGGCTCAACACCGGCGGTAATGAACTCACCCTGTCTGACCTGCGAGGACGCATTGTCATCCTCGATTTCTGGACGTTTTGCTGTGTGAACTGCCTGCACGTTCTGGACGAGCTACGCGAACTGGAGGAGCGCCACCGCGACACCGTCGTGATCATCGGCGTGCACTCCCCCAAGTTCGTCCACGAGGCCGAGCACCAGGCCGTCGTGGACGCCGTCGAGCGCTACGGCGTCGAGCACCCGGTCCTCGACGACCCGGAGCTCGCCACCTGGAAGCAGTACGCCGTCCGGGCCTGGCCCACCCTCGTCGTCATCGACCCCGAGGGCTATGTCGTCGCCCAGCACGCCGGTGAGGGCCATGCGCATGCCCTCGGGAAGCTCGTCGAGGAGCTGACGGCCGAGCATGGCGCGAAGGGGACGCTGCGCCGCGGCGACGGCCCGTATGTGCCGCCGGAGCCGGTCGCCACCGATCTGCGCTTCCCCGGCAAGGCCGTACGGCTCCCCGGAGGCAGCTTCCTCGTCTCGGACACCACCCGGCACCAGCTGGTGGAGCTGGCGGCGGACGGCGAAAAGGTGCTGCGCCGGATCGGGAGCGGCGAGCGCGGGCCGGCCGCCGACTCCTTCAACGAGCCGCAGGGCCTGGCGCTGCTGCCCGATGGCAAGGTCGCCGTCGCGGACACCGTCAACCACGCCATCCGGGTCTTCGACCCCGAGAGCGGCGCGCTGGAGACGGTGGCGGGCACCGGCAAGCAGTGGTGGCAGGGCTCGCCGACCTCGGGGCCGGCCCGCGAGGTGGATCTCTCCTCGCCGTGGGACATCGCCTGGTGGCAGGACCGGCTGTGGATCGCGATGGCCGGCGTCCACCAGCTGTGGACGTACGACCCGGCCACGGGCACGGTCCAGGTCGCGGCCGGCACCACCAACGAGGGCCTGGTGGACGGCCCGGCGGCGGAGGCGTGGTTCGCCCAGCCGTCCGGGCTCGCGGCGGCCGGGGACCGGCTGTGGGTCGCGGACTCCGAGACCAGCGCGGTGCGCTGGGTGCAGCGCACGGATACGGGCGACGGCTACGAGGTCCGTACGGCCGTGGGCACCGGGCTCTTCGACTTCGGGCACCGCGACGGCGCGGCCGATCAGGCGCTGCTGCAGCACCCGCTGGGCGTCACGGCGCTGCCCGACGGCTCGGTCGCCATCGCGGACACGTACAACCACGCGCTGCGCCGCTTCGACCCCGCGAGCGGCGAGGTGACGACGCTGGCGACCGATCTGCGCGAGCCCTCGGCGGCGGTGCTGGCCGACGACGACATCGTGGTGGTGGAGTCCGCGCGGCACCGCCTGACCCGGCTGCGGCTGCCGGAAGAGGCGGTCCGCGTCGAGTCGGTGGCCCATCGCACCCAGCGCGCGGCCACCGAGGTGGCCCCGGGCAAGCTCCGGCTGGACGTGGTTTTCCAGGCCCCCGCGGGCCAGAAGCTCGACACCCGCTACGGCCCCTCGACGCGCCTGCTGGTCAGCTCGACCCCGCCGGAGCTGCTCGCCGACGGCGCGGGCCCGGACACCGACCTCGGCCGGGACCTGGTGCTCGCCGACGGGGTGACCGAGGGTGTGCTGCATGTCTCGGCGATGGCGGCGTCCTGCGACGACGACCCCGCGATCGAGTACCCCGCCTGCCATGTGCACCAGCAGGACTGGGGCGTTCCGGTGCGGGTCGTCGACGGCGGGGCGCCCAGGCTGGCACTCGTCCTGGCGGGGCTCGACGAGGGAGCGTAGGACCGACGGTGCTCGTCCTTGCTGGTTTCACGTGAAACCAGCAAGGACGAGCACGGTGTCGGGGGCGACTCACCCGCCGGTCATGGCTACTTGACCGGGCGGGAGTTCGTCGCCGACTGGGCCCGGTTCAGGCTCAGGTACCAGTCGCTGACCTTGGCGGTCTTGCCGATCGAGGGGTGCTGATCGTACTGCCCGAAGTGAACGGGGGTGGCCGTCCGCTGCACGGAGAACTCATGCCGCTTCATGACGCCGAAGTACATGAGGGACTGTGCCTTCCCCTTGTCCGAGGCGGTCTTGGTCGGGATGGTCGCGTAGGCGGTCGCGCCCGGCGCGACCTGGATCCGATGGCCGTTCATGAAGCCCGGAGCGCCTTCGTAGAGCGCCACCGGCTTCGTGCTGTCGTACGACCCGTCCTTAGAGAGGGCGTCGCCGCGGAACAGCATCGGAGCGTTGTAGAGATAGCAGGACGAGCTGGTCTTGTTGCGGTATTTCACGATCACCTGGCTCGGCTCGGACACCTGGACGAACCTGAACGAGCCCGGAATGGGGCGGCACATGCTCCGGTCCCTGCTCGCAGCGGCGCCTGCACCCGCTCCCGCTCCCGCGCCACCACCGATGATCCTGTGCTTCTTGCTCTTCGACGACGAGGAAGAAGAGCTCCTCTTCGACTTCTTGGAGGAGTGGCTGTTGCAGCCGGTCAGCGCGAGCGAACCGGCGAGCCCGAGGGCCAGCGCGGCATACGCGACGGAGCGGCGGGAGCGGCGTGCGGTCATGGGTGGGTCCCCCAGTAAGTCACTGCGGATCAGCGAGTGGTGTGTGTCATGGCACGGCCACGATATCGATTGCCGGTCCAGGCTCCAGGAGCGGTTCATGGCGGCGGTATCTATGCAGGTCAAGGGGTGTGGGCGGGATCAGTCCGGACAACTGGGCAAGTCGCTGTTCTCCAGCTGTTCCGGGCGAATCCGGATGCCCGGCACCCATACCTGTTTGCCATCGTGGTCGACCTGGAACCACAGGCTGCTGTGTCCGCCCGCCTCGTCCGTGACCGTGACCCCGTTGGCGATCCGGCAGCGGGCGTGCAGCGTGTCGCCGTGCCAGACATGGCCGGCGACGTTGGAGCGGCGGTAGGGGACGTAGGGGTCGCGGGCCAGCCCGAGCGCGCAGTTTTCGGAGCGGCTGTGCCGGCAGTCCCGCTCGACGTTGTGGACGGTGATCCGGGCCGAGCCGGTGCCCGCCGCCGTGCCCTGGGGCCCGTCCGTTCCGGATCCGGTCAGTGCCGGTACGGCGAACGCGGCGGCGCCCAGCACGGCGACCGTACCGGCCGCGGCGAGCACCAGCGGCAGCCGCCGCCGTCCGGGCGGTACCGAGTCCCGGGCGTCCGTTCCGACGGCGACCTCGGTCTCCGCGGTCGTGGGCGGAGTGCCTTCCGCCGCCTCATGGGCCCGGTGCAGCAGCTCGACCAGCGCGGGCAGCCGGTCCTCACCGGTGAAGGAGAGCTTGCACCACTGCACCAGCAGCCGCTCGTCCGGCAGGCTCTGGCCGCGCAGATAGCGCGAAAGGGAGGAACGGCTTGCAGGCAGCCGGCTCTCCAAGTCCTTGAGGCTGTAGCCCAGTTCACCGTGCATACGACGCAATGCCGAGACGAAGTCCCGTACGGGTCCGGTGAGTTCGTCGGGCAGCGGGGCCAGTGGCTTGCGGCGGACATTTGCGGGCTGGTTCGGATTGCCAGGCACGTCTGGCATTCCAGCACAGCGGACATGCGCGCGCGAGGGGCACTTCCGCTCCCCTGTGACGGAAGTACCCCTCGTTACGCGATCCGGATCAGACCCGGACCAGCTGGTGACGTTTCACGTGAAACCGCGTGATGCCGATCATGTGCTGCCGACGGCGCGATGTTTTACGTGAAACATCGCCACCCACGGCTCAGTCGCCGAACTTCACCGGTCGGTACGGCTTGAATTCGGCGTCACCGCCCGGAAGCCCGTACGTCAGGCTCCGGTGGTCGGTGCCGTGCCCACCGCGCTGTTCGTAGGCGGTGTACGAGGAGTGCGCATCGTTGTTCCACTTCTCGAAGATCACCACGTGCCGGGTGTTGCTGTCGCCGGCCGCGTCTATCAGCAGGTCGCCGGGCTTCAGCTCGCCCACCGAGATGGGCCGGGTGATACCGCGGTTGGTGGCCAGCCCCACGGTGTTGGTGCCGGGCGTCGGCAGGCCGAGCGCCATGGAGGCATAGCCGGAGCAGTCCTGGCGATAGCCGTCCTTCCAGACCTTCGCCTGGCTGTACGGGACCTGGGCGCCGCCGTTCGCGGTGAGCCAGGCGGCCGCGTGGTTCAGCATCTCCTGGCGGGTGCCGCCGGGCCGCGGAGGCTGCGGGCTGCCCTGGACCGGCACCCCCGGCAGCCGGTCCTGCGGAATGTCCACCGCGACCACGCTGAGGAAGCC
Organism: Streptomyces sp. NPDC101227; assembly: GCF_044767545.1. Classification (NCBI taxonomy): domain Bacteria; kingdom Bacillati; phylum Actinomycetota; class Actinomycetes; order Kitasatosporales; family Streptomycetaceae; genus Streptomyces; species Streptomyces sp. NPDC101227. The sequence continues at coordinate 95,081 of NZ_JBIWOD010000009.1, forward strand.
ACTGACCGGGCCGGTGATATGCGCCATGAATGTCGAGCAGGCGTTGCCCTCACACACCTTGTGGCCGGTGTCCACCTGGTAGTCCGCGGTGATCCGGTCCTGCCCAGGCGCGGACTTGTTGATCATTCCGACCGAGGGTGAGTTGGTGTCGGCGGTGGCGTGCACCACCCATCGCGTGCCCCAGGTGGGGAAGTCGGCGGCCGCGGCCTGCCGCACGGACCCGGCGCCCGCGGCACGGGCGGTGAGCGCCGAGGTGGCGGCGGCCTTGCCGGTGGTGTCGCGGGAGAGCTTGGTCGTGGCCACCGAGTGCCCGCCGGCCGCCGCGGCGCCGCCCTCGCTGCCGTGGGCGATCCCGGCGAACGCACCGATTCCTATGCCCGCCGCGGCGACCGCGGGTATCGCCTTGCGCAGCAGGGTCCTACGGAACGGGGAGCGCGGCCCCAGCCCCTCGCCGCCGCCGGCCGCGAGGACCTCCCCGGGGTTTGCGCCGTCTGCCGGATGCGTGTTCTCGTGCTGGTGCTCGTACATGCCGATTCCCCTCCGCGTACGGCCGGTTGGGCGGATCGGCCCGCCGGCCCTCGGTACGCCGCCGGACGGTCCGGTCGCGGCGACGGCAACCATCGTGTTCCGGGGCGGGCGGCCGCTCGGCGCCTGCGTGTCCCATGGGACGTCCCGTCCGGGCGCAAGCCGGTGACCTGCGGAGACATGGGTGCGAGGGGCCGGGAGCGGGACAACGTACGGGCATCGCCGGGACATGACGGGACATCGCCCGGCGCGCCCGTAGCACATACGCAAAAGGCAGGGCGCCCGCTGGGGGATGCGGGCGCCCTGGTTCATGGGGTGGTGCGACGGCCTACCAAGCGGCGGCGTCGCTCGGGTCCGACTGCCAGTAGGTCACCCAGGCGCTGTCGTCGACGTACACCGAGCCGCCCGGCAGCGCCACCTTCCCGGCGCCGCCGATGCTGCCCTTGCCGTCCCGGCCGGGGAGGCCGACGCTCAGCGACGTCACCTTGCGGCCATGGCGCCCGCTGCCGTCCGCGGAGGAGGTCAGCACGGCGGCGTAGCCGGACGCGCCGGGGGCGAGGGTGACCACCGCCTGCGGCTTGCTGTCCGGGAGGTCGGGGATCGGGGACTGGGCGTCATCGAACCGCAGATGCGGCGCGGCGTAGAGGTCGCACGGAGAACCGGAGGTGTTGGTGGCCTCCAGCAGGAGGTGGTTGACGGGCCGGGCGAGCGGCTTCGCCACGACGCGGGTCTTCGCGGCGTCACAGGCGTGGTGCCGGACGTGGGCCCCCGGCCGGCTCCCGCCGATGCCGTCGGCGCCGTCCCCGGCCGCCGCGTACCGGGCGGCCAGGGGTTCCGACGCGACCGGCTCGGCGGGCCGCGTCTGGAGCGCATCGGCGTCGTCCTGGCTGCCGCAGGCGGTGAGGGCGAGCGCGGCGACGGCGGTCAGCCCGGCCGCGGCGATCCGCAGCGTACGGCTGTGAGCGCGGCGGGCGGTTGCGTTGCGTGGCATCTCGGGCCTCCCCCTGTCGGCGGTCCGGCCGGCGAGAGGGCCGGTCCTGCGCCGGCCACCCCGGCGTCGGTCCCGCGGTCTGCCCACCACATTGCCGCCCTGCGCTGCCGTTCCACTAACGCCGGCCTAACGCGCCGAGGGCGCCGCGTACCGCCCGCCGAAGCGGTTCACTTCCCGGCGCCGCCACCCTTCTCGCCACGCTCATCCCGCTCATCCCGCGCGAACAGCTGGGTGAGCGTGCTGATCGTGTAGACGTCGGTGGCCTCTTCGTCCACGAGATGCATCTCCGCCAGCCGGTCCAGCCCGTCCTGGGTGCGCTCCGGGTCGTACCCGGCGAGCGCCGCCGCCACGGACGCGTTCAGATGCCCGTCCGCGCTCTTGGCCAGCGCGCTGAGCAGCCGGGCGTCGTCCGCCGACAGCCGGGCGACCGACATCCGCAGCGCCGCGGCGATGCCGGTGTCCTCCGCCGACAGCAGCGCCAGCCGCCGCTGTTCGTCGCGCAGCGCCGCGGCCAGCCGGGCCAGCCGCCAGCGCGGCCGGGCGGTCAGCTGGGCGGCCGCGGCCCGCAGCGCCAGCGGCAGCCCATCGCACAGATCCACCAGTTCCCGGGCTGCGGCCGGGTCCTCGGCGACCCGTTCCGGGCCGAGCATCGCGCCCAGCAGCGCCGCGCCCTCCTCGTGGCCGAGCACCTGGATGCCCACCGGCCGGGCGCAGTCGGTGGCGACCAACCCGTCGAGCCGGCTGCGGCTGGTGACGACCGTGGCGCAGCGCGGGCCGCCCGGCAGCAGCGGCCGGACCTGCGCGGAGCTGCGGGCGTTGTCGAGGACGACGAGCAGCCGGCGCTCGGCGACCAGCGACCGGAACAGCGCCGAGGCGGCCTGCGCCGAGCCGGGCACCCGCTCCGGCGGCGTGCCGAGCGCGAGCAGGAAGTCGCGCAGGATCTCGGCGGCCGGTGCCTCGTCGCCCTCGCCGAAGCCGCGCAGATCGGCGAAGAGCTGCCCGTCCGGGAAGGCCGCGGCATGCAGATGCGCCCACTGCACGGCGCAGGCGGTCTTGCCGACGCCGGCCGGACCGGCGACCACGGCCAGCGGGCTCTCGCCCGTCGTGTGATCGGTCAGGACATCGGTCAGTGCGGCGAGTTGATGATCACGTCCGAGGAACCGGGCCGGCGGCCTGGGCAGCAGCCGCGGCGCGGCCCGCGCGGCCCCCTCCCGGGCGCCTGGACCCGCGCCCGTGGCACTCGCTTGCCCGGGTACCCGCCCCGCCCCGGCCGCGGGAGCCGTCCCGCCGGCCGACGCCTGGCGCCCGTCGGCGCCGCCGGAAGCCGGAGCCGGCGATCCCTTTGCCGCGGAGGTCCCCTCCCGCTCCGCCCGCAGAATCTCCTCGTAGGCGCCGCTCAGCCGCTCCCCCGGGTCCACCCCCAGCTCCTCATTGAGCAGCCGCCGCGTGCGGTGGAACCACTCGAGCGCGTCGGACTGCCGCCCCGCCCGGAACAGCGCCCGCATCAGCGCGGCGATCAGCCCTTCCCGCAGCGGATGGCTGACGGCCGCGGAATAGAGAATGGCCGCGGCCTGCTCATGCTCACCGAGCGTGCCGTGTGCCCGCGCCAGCGCCTCGACGGCCGTCAGCCGGCGCTCCTCCAGCGCGTGCGCCGCGGCCGCGAACGGCGGGCTGGTGACCGTGCCGGTCAGCGCCGGACCGCGCCACAGCCCCAGCGCCTCCCGCAGCAGCGGCACGGCATCGCCCGGCGCCGCCTCCGGCCGAGCGAGCGCCACCAGTTCCCCGAACCGGTGGGCGTCGATCAACTCCTCCGGCAGCCGCAGCAGATACGCGGATCCGTGCGTGGTCAGCTCGATGCCGTACGCCGCCGCCCCGCCTTCGGCGAGCGTGGCGCGCAGCCGCGAGACATGTCCCTGGACGACCGTACGGGCGTGTTCGGGCGGCTCGTCCTCCCAAAGGGAGTCGATCAACTGCTCGAGTGGCACGGTGGTATTGGGCTGCAACAGCAGCAGCGCCAGCACGCTGCGCCGTTTGGCGGGCCCGAGCGGCAGCTCCCCGGCGCCGGTCGTGACCGCGACCGGGCCCAGCATTGAGAATTCCAACTCAGCCCTCCAGGAAGGCCGTCAGGGCGTTCGCCAGCAGATACGGGTCCTTGGCGCCGCACAGCTCACGTGCCGAGTGCATGGAGAGGATCGCGACGCCTATGTCGACCGTCGCGATGCCGTGCCGGGCGGCGGTGATCGGGCCGATCGTCGTCCCGCAGGGCATCGAGTTGTTCGACACAAAGGACTGCCACGGCACCCCTGCCCGTTCACAGGCCGCCGCGAACACCGCCCGGCCGCTGCCGTCGGTGGCATATCTCTGGTTCACATTGACCTTCAGGATCGGCCCGCCGTTGGGCATCGGGTGATGCCCCGGCTCGTGCCGCTCGCTGTAGTTGGGGTGTACGGCGTGCCCGGTGTCGGACGAGAGGCAGATGGTGCCCGCGAACGCCCGCGCACGGTCCTCGTACGAACCGCCGCGCGCGAAGACCGAACGCTCCAGCACCGTGCCGAGCAGCGGGCCGTCCGCGCCGGTGTCGGACTGGCTGCCGTTCTCCTCGTGGTCGAAGGCGGCCAGCACCGGGATGGTGGTCAGCGCGCTCCCGGCGGCGGCCACGGCGGTCAGCGAGGCCGTACCGGCGTGCACCGAAAGCAGGTTGTCCATCCGCGGCCCGGCGACCAGCTCCTGATCGCGCCCCAGATAGGCGGGCGGCTCGATGCTGTGCACCATCAGGTCCCAGCCCTGCACCTCCCCGGCCGCGAGGCCGATCTCTTCCTCGACGAAGGAGATCAGATCGCCCTCCGCGACCTCGCCCAGACCCCAGATCGGCGTCATGTGCCGCTGCTTGTCCAGCTTCAGTCCGTCGGAGTTCACCGACCGGTCGAGATGCACGGCCAGTTGCGGGACGCGGAGCAGCGCCCGGTCGACGTTCACCAGGCGGTGGCTGCCGTCCTTGAGCGTCACCCGCCCGCTGAGTCCCAGATCGCGGTCGAGCCAGGTGTTGAGCAGCGTGCCGCCGTACACCTCGACGGCGACCTGCCGCCAGCCGCGCGCACCGGTGTCGGGAATCGGCTTCACCCGCAAATTGGGAGAGTCGGTGTGAGCCCCCACAATCCGGTACGGAGTGGCCGCGTCCGCGCCCTGCGGCACGTACCAGGCGATGATCGCCCCGCCGCGCAGCACATACTTCCCGCCGCTCCGCCCGTCCCATGCATCGGTCTCCGCGACCTGCCGGAATCCGGCCTTCTCCAGCCGCTCCGCCGCATTCGCCACCGCGTGGTACGGCGATGGACTGGCCGCAAGGAAAGACATCAGGTCGTCGGTGTGGCCGCGATCAAAGCGGGTGGAGTGGCTCATGCCCTCAGCATAAGGAGCCGAACCCCTCAATCCCGGTGCTCGCGGGCCGTGACTCCGGTCCCTTCCAGCCATGATGTGTGCGATCTACACCGAAGCTCGGCGGAAGGTGTGGTTCCGGTTGCTCGCTCCGCGGCGGTCCGCCGTGCAAATGACCGTGCCCGCCTCTCCGGGGGAAGAGAGGCGGGCACGGTCAGTGTGGATGCCGATTCTGAGAGACGTCTGAGAACGCCGTCAGGAAGGCATCCGGAAGGGGCCTAGAACGCGGCCTCGTCCAGTTCCATCAGCGACTGGTCGATGGACTCGGCGAGGGAGCGCTGGACGGCCAGGCCCGGCAGCACGTTGTGGGCGAAGAACTTGGCGGCGGCGATCTTGCCCTCGTAGAACGCCTTGTCCTTCGCGGAGGCGCCCGCCAGCTTCTCCTGCGCCACCGCGGCGCCCTTGAGCAGCAGGTAGCCGATGACGACATCGCCCGAAGCCAGCAGCAGGCGGGTGGTGTTGAGGCCGACCTTGTAGATGGACTTGACGTCCTTCTCGGTGGCGGCGAGGTCGGTCAGCATGGCGCCGACGATCGCCTCCAGGTCGGCGGCGGCCTTGGCCAGCTCGCCGCGGGCCTGCTCCAGCTCCGCGCCGCCGGCCGCGTCGCCCAGGAAGCCCTTGATGGTCTCCGACAGCTGGGTCAGCGCGGCGCCCTGGTTGCGGACGATCTTCCGGAAGAAGAAGTCCTGGCCCTGGATGGCGGTGGTGCCCTCGTAGAGGGTGTCGATCTTGGAGTCCCGGATGTACTGCTCGATCGGGTACTCCTGCAGGTAGCCGGAGCCGCCGAAGGTCTGCAGCGACTGGGCCAGCTGCTCGTAGGACTTCTCCGAGCCGTAGCCCTTGACGATCGGCAGGAGGAGGTCGTTGAGGGCGTTCTCCGCGGAGGCGTCCTCGCCCGCGGCCTCCTTGATGATGATCTCGTCCTGGACGGTGGCGGTGTAGAGCACCAGGGCGCGCATGCCCTCGGCGTACGCCTTCTGCGTCATCAGCGAGCGGCGCACGTCGGGGTGGTGGGTGATGGTGACGCGCGGCGCGGCCTTGTCCGTGAAGGCGGCCAGGTCCGGGCCCTGCACCCGCTCCTTGGCGTACTCCAGGGCGTTGAGGTAGCCGGTTGACAGGGTCGCGATGGCCTTCGTGCCGACCATCATGCGCGCGAACTCGATGATCATGAACATCTGACGGATGCCGTCGTGCTTCTCGCCGATCAGCCAGCCCTTGGCGGGGTGGCGGTCGCCGAAGGTCATCTCGCAGGTGTTGGAGGCCTTCAGGCCCATCTTGTGCTCGACGTTGGTGGCGTAGACGCCGTTGCGCTCGCCCAGCTCGCCGGTCTCGAAGTCGAACTCGTACTTCGGGACGAGGAAGAGCGACAGGCCCTTGGTGCCCGGACCGTGGCCCTCGGGGCGCGCGAGGACGTAGTGAAGGATGTTCTCCGACATGTCGTGCTCACCGGAGGTGATGAAGCGCTTCACGCCCTCGATGTGCCAGGAGCCGTCCTCCTGCTTGACGGCCTTGGTGCGGCCGGCGCCGACGTCCGAGCCCGCGTCGGGCTCGGTCAGCACCATCGTGGAGCCCCAGCCCTTGTCGACCGCGACCTTGGCCCACTTCTTCTGCTCGTCGGTGCCCTCCTCGAAGAGCACACCGGCGAACGCGGGGCCGGAGGCGTACATCCACACCGCCGGGTTGGCACCCAGGATCGTCTCGGCGAAGCCCCAGAGGAGGGAGCGGGGCGCGGTGGTGCCGCCGAGCTCCTCCGGGATGCCCAGGCGCCACCACTCGGCGTCCATGTAGGCCTGGTAGCTCTTCTTGAAGGTGTCCGGCACCGGTGCGGTGTTGGTCTCCGGGTCGAAGACCGGCGGGTTCCGGTCGGCGTCGGCGTAGGAGTCGGCCAGCTCGTTCTCCGACAGCCGGGCGATCTCGGACAGCACGCTCTTGGCGGTGTCGACGTCCATCTCCGCGAACGGTCCGGTGCCGTACACGCTGTCACGGCCGAGTACCTCGAAGAGGTTGAACTCGATGTCGCGGAGATTCGACTTGTAGTGCCCCATGGGTACGGCTCCGTAAGTGTTCGGGAGGAAAGAGACCTCGAGAGAGGTTGCGACCTCAATACGCAATACCAGCTAGTAGCTACGATGATGCTACCCGTCGGTAATAACAAGCAACCCCTAACCGCCCATCTGTGATGAGCGTCCCCCGGACAATCGCCGAATCAGTACGCTGTGGCCATGTACGGCTACGACCAGAACGCGGGTGCCGGGCAGCAGCAGTACGGTGCGCCGCCGCCCCCGCCGCAGCAACCGGCCCCCGGGGGCTACGGCGAGCAGCCGCTGTATCCCGAGCCGTCCCCGCCCTCCCTCGCCGATGCGGTGCGCGCCTTCACCACCGGCTCGATGTCGGCCGAGGACTTCCAGGGCATCTTCTCCACGTCCAAGATCTACTGCCCGCGCGGTGACAACCCCGGGTTCCTCGCGCTGCACAACACCCAGCAGCCGGTGATCCCGATGTTCACCTCGCTCAAGGAGCTGCGGCGGTACGCGGGCAAGGAGTCCAAGTACTTCGTGATCACCGGCGCCGAGGTGCTCGACCTGCTGCCCACCGGCTATGGCTTCGTCCTCGACATGGAGGGCGACCACCGGATGGTCTTCGACGCGAAGGCCGTGGAGCAGATGGTGGACTTCGCGATGCGCCGGATGTACGGCTAGGGCCTTCCCGGTCGCCTGCGCTTCGCGGCCGACCGGGCTTCCCCGGCCGGCCGTAAATCTTTGGTCGACATCGCTCTGACCTGCGGAAACAATCCTCCTGCGGCCATCGGGAATGCCGCATGCCTTGCTAGTTGTTCAGCATTCAACTAAGTTGAACGAACGACCGAGGAGGCCGTCATGCCCGCTGTGACCGTAGAGAATCCGCTGACCCTGCCGCGCGTGGCGGCACCGGTCACGGCGCACACCCGTCCCGTGCTGGCCGTAGCGACGGCTCCGAGCGGATTCGAGGGCGAGGGCTTCCCGGTGCGCCGGGCGTTCGCCGGCATCGACTACAAGTACCTCGACCCGTTCATCATGATGGACCAGATGGGCGAGGTGGAGTACGCGCCCGGAGAGCCCAAGGGCACGCCCTGGCACCCGCACCGCGGCTTCGAAACCGTCACGTACCTGCTCGACGGCACCTTCGTGCACCGCGATTCGCACGGCGGCGGTGGCGTCATCAACGACGGCGACACCCAGTGGATGACGGCCGGTTCCGGCCTGCTGCACATCGAGGCGCCGCCGGAGTCCCTCGTCATGAGCGGCGGGCTTTTCCACGGCCTTCAGCTGTGGGTCAACCTGCCCAAGAGCGACAAGATGATGGCCCCCCGCTACCAGGACATCGGCGGCGGCGAGGTCAAGCTGCTGACCTCGGCCGACGGCGGCGCGCTGCTGCGGCTGATCGCCGGCGACATCGACGGCCACCAGGGTCCGGGCATCACGCATACGCCGATCACGATGATGCATGTGACGGTGAACCCGGGCGCCGAGGTGACGCTGCCGTGGCGCCCGGAGTTCAACGCCCTCGGCTATGCGCTGGCCGGACGCGGTTCGGCCGGTGCGGAGGGCCGCCCGTTCGGGATGGGCCAGACGGTGGTGTTCGGGACCGGTGACTCACTCACCATCCGGGCCGACGAGAGCCAGGAGTCCCGCAGCCCGAACTTCGAGGTCGTGCTGCTGGGCGGGCTGCCGATCCGCGAGCCGATGATGCACTACGGTCCGTTCGTGATGAACACCCACGCCGAACTGGCCCAGGCCTTCGAGGACTTCCAGGCCGGGCGGCTGGGGAGGATCCCGGCCGGGGAGCGCTGAGGTAGTGACCCGGCCGGCGGCGTACCGAGACGACTGACGTATCGGTACGATCGCCAACGGCGTTGCCAGGGGCGGTGTTTCACGTGAAACACCGCCCCTGCGCGTGCGCCGCTGCCGAGCGAGGGCGGGAGGTGCGGCCGGGATGTCCGCGCACGCGTGGATCGACGAACTGATCGACTTCTTGCTGGAGCGTCTCGACGACGAGGGCGTGGCGGTGCTGGAGGGGCATCTGCCCCGGCGCGTTTCCGTCGAGTACTACCGTCCCCAGGCCAACCAATTGGGCGCCTGTGCCGTCCTCTGGGGTTGCGAAGTCTGCTGGACCAAGCCCGGGGAATGGCGGCCCTGCCCCGAGGAAAGATGGCCGTGCGCCTCCGTCCGTGCGCTGGCCCTCCCGTTCGCCGATGATCCGGACTACCGCGAGAGATGGCGGCCTGACCACCGCGACCTCTGGCTGCCCTACTACCGCGACCGGGAGAGAGGGCTGCGGTGAGGACAGCAGTGAGGATCGCGGTGGCGGTGTTTCACGTGAAACGCCGCCCCGCCCGTTTCGGGCCGGGTGCCCGGGGCGTCCCGCGTGATGGACTGTCCGGGTGCGAAACGACTCTGACAACGGCTCGGTTCAGGGCCAGGGCGGCGCCGGCCGCGGCCGGGCGTCGGCAAACGCGCCGCTGCTGCCCATCGAGGCCCGCCGCGCCGCGGCCTGGTGCGTGGTGGGGCTGCTGGTCTCGTCCGTCCTGGCCGTCGGCGTGTGGCTGTGCGTCGAGCTGAGCGCGGCGGTCACGCCCGTACTGCTGGCGCTGCTGGGGAGCGGGCTGCTCGGACCGCTCTACCGGCGGCTGGTACTGATGAAGCTCAACCGCTCGCTGGCGGCCGGGCTGACCTGCGCCGTCCTGGTGATCGTGGTCGGCGGCGCGGGCTACATCGTGGTCAGCGCCCTGATCGACAGCGGTGACCAGATCATCGCCTCGCTCAAGCAGGCCGCCAAGGACCTCTCCAAGTACTTCGGTACGGCCGGCACCTCGCTCAACGACCTCGCCTCCAACGCGAAGAGCCTGGTCGGCAAGTTCGGTGGGACAGCGGCTTCCGGTCTGCTGGCGGGCGTCAGCGTGGTCGGCCAGGCCATCGCCGCGGCGGTCCTCGCCCTGCTACTGACGTTCTTCTTCCTGCGCGACTCGGACAAGGCCCTCCGCGCGCTGCACGACTGGGCACCCGGCAGCTCCGCGCCCCAGCTGGAGCGGATGGCCCGCCGCGGCTTCCAGAGCATCGAGGGCTTTATGCGCGGCACGACCTTCATCGCGCTGATCGACGCCATCTGCATCACCGTCGGGCTGCTGATCCTTCAGGTGCCGGGCGCCGTCGGTCTGGGCGCGCTGGTCTTCGTCGGCGCCTATATCCCCTACCTGGGTGCCTTCATCTCGGGCGCGGTGGCGATCCTGGTCGCCCTGGCCGACCGCGGCTTCGTCATCGCGCTCTGGGCGCTCGGCGTCGTGCTGGCGGTGCAGGTCCTCGAGGGCCATGTCCTGCAGCCGATGATCCAGAGCCGTACGGTCCAGATGCACCCGGCGACCGTGATGCTGGCGATCACCGCGGGCGCGAGCGTCGCCGGGATCCTCGGCATGCTGCTGTCCGTACCGCTGACCGCCGCCGTCTCCGGCGTCCTCCACGAGCTACGTGTGCACTACGCGAAGGGCTCCGGCGCCGCCGACGGGCCGGACGGCAGCGCGCCGCCGTCCCCCGCGTCTTCGTAGAGCTCGAACCACGTCGACTTGCCGTCCCCGCGCGGATTCACGCCCCACGCCCCGGCCAGCAGCTCCAGCAGCACCAGACCGCGCCCCGACGACGCCAGTTCGCCGGGGCTGCGGCGGTGCGGGAGCTCGTCGCTGCCGTCGGCGACATCGACCCGTATACGGCGACTGCCCCGCTCGCCGGAGATCTCCGCGACCAGCAGCGCATCGCCGTCGGTGTGCATCAGAACGTTGGTGATCATCTCGGAGACCATCAGCACCGCGGAGTCCACCTGATCCGCGTCGGCCCAGTCGTGCAGTACGTCCCGGATCTGGGCGCGGGCCTCCGCTATCCGCTCCGGCTCGGCCTGCGCCACGGACAGGACCGTGCGTCGTATGGGCTGCTGCGCCAGCGGGCCGCCGGTGCGCACCCCGCAGCTGCCGCCCTCCCGGTACAGCAGCAGCATGGCGATGTCGTCCTCGCGGCGGTCCACCAGCGGCCCGGTGGTGTGGTGCGAGGACGGTCCGTGCACGGCCTGGACCAGGGCGTCGGCCATCTTCTCCAGGCCCTCGGGGTCCGCCCCGCCGTCGTACTCCTCGATGATGTCGCGCAGCCGCGCCCAGCCGGTCTCCAGGTCGTGACCGCCGGTCTCGATCAGCCCGTCGGTGCAGACGAGCATCGTCTCGCCGGGCTCCAGCACGAACCTGGTCGTGGGGTAGTCCGTGTCCGGGTCGATGCCCAGCGGCAGCCCGCCCGCGGTCGGGCGCACCAGCAGCGTGCCGTCGCCCAGCCGGACCGCCGGGTCGGGGTGGCCGGCCCGCGCGATGTCCAGCAGCCCGGTCGCCGGGTCCACCTCGATGTACAGACAGGTCGCAAAGCGCTGGTCCTGGACCTGCCCACGGGTCTCGGTCTCATTGATCCCGGCCAGGAAGCGGGAGGCGCGGGAGAGCACCGCGTCGGGGTGGTGGCCCTCGGAGGCGTAGGCGCGCAGGGCGATCCGCAGCTGGCCCATCAGCCCGGCGGCGCGGACATCGTGCCCCTGGACATCCCCGATGACCAGCGCGGTCCGCCCGGACGGCAGCGGGATCATGTCGTACCAGTCGCCGCCGACCTCGAGCCCGCCGCCGGTCGGCACGTACCGGGCGGCCACGGTCATGCCGGGGATGTCCGCCTGCACGGTCGGCATCATGCTGCGTTGCAGCCCGACCGCCAGCTCCTGCTGGGACTCCTGCATCCCCGCCCTGGCCAGCGCCTGTGCCAGCATCCGGGCGACGGTCGTCAGCACCGAGCGCTCGTCCGGCGAGAAGCTGACCGGCTGCGCGAACCCGGCCATCCAGGCCCCGATCGTCCGCCCGGCGTTCACCAGCGGCAGGAACGCCCACGAGGTGCGCTCGAACCGGGCGGCCAGCGGCCATGTGGCGGGATACCGGCGGCGGTAGTCGTCCGGCGTCGGCAGATAGATCGCCCGGCCGGTGCGGATGACCTCGACGGCCGGATATTCGGTGTCCAGCGGCATATTGAGAAACGGCCGCTCATCGCCGGGTTCATGCCCGTGATGGCCGATGACCGAGACCCGGTCGCCCTCGATACCGAAGACCGCCAGGCCGTCCGGCATGAAGCCGGGCATCGACAGCCCGGCCGCGACCCGCAGCACCTCGGCGGTGGACCGTGCCTCGGCCAGCGCACGGCCCGCGTCCAGCAGGAACGCCTCGCGCGAGCGACGCCAGTCACCAGTGATCGGGGTGTCGGCCGCGGAGGTGCCTGGCTGAGGCTCGGGCACTTCCTGCAGCGTGCCGACCAGCTCGAAGTCGCCGTTCACCCGTTGTGGGCGGGAGCGGGAGCGCACGATCCGCAGCACCCGGCCCCGCTCGTCCACGATGCGCAGCCGCGCCTCGGCGACCGTTTCCTCGGAGGCCGCGAGCTGGATCACCCCGTTGATCTCCGCGAAGTCGACGGGATGAAAACGGGAGCGTACGGCGGCCTCACTGAGCCTCACCGGCACCGCCGGCAGCCCGAGCAGCCGGGCCGCTTCGGCGTCGAGGCTCACCCGGCCTGAAGCGTTGTCCCAGCGCCACAGGCCGGTCGCGATGGCGGCCAGGAGCTCCTCGGTGCGCATTGCATCACTTTAGGTGGATTTTGCGGGGCTCGACCAGCGAGCCGGACGTGATCATCGTCCCTGCCGCGCCACCCGGCTTCACCCCGGGCGGATCGTGTTCGGGATATGTCAATGAAGGGGTGTGGGTGGGGACGGTAACCTGGAGCGGTTATGTCAATCCTGGGGTGGCCTTTTTCGGGTGATCCACGGGGTGAGCGACCAGGCGTCCGAGCTCCGCGTTCGGTTTCCGTCGTGTGGTCGGATCCCTCCCACTACTCCCCACCTCGATCGCGACGACTTGGATGAGCGATGCATCGGTACCGGTCCCATAACTGCGGCGAGCTCCGGGCCGCGGACGTCGATACCGACGTCCGCCTCAGCGGCTGGCTGCACAATCGACGTGACCTGGGCGGCATCCTCTTCATCGATCTGCGCGACCACTACGGTCTCGTGCAGCTCGTCGCCCGCCCCGGCACCCCCGCCAACGAGGTCCTCGGCTCGCTGACCAAGGAGACCGTCGTCCGCATCGACGGCCGGGTCAGCGCGCGCGGCGCGGACAACGTCAACCCCGACCTGCCGACCGGCGAGATCGAGATCGAGGTCTCCGAGGTCGAGGTGCTCGGCGCCGCCGACCAGATCCCGTTCACGATCAACGCCGACGACGGCGTCAACGAAGAGCGGCGCCTGGAGTACCGGTTCCTCGACCTGCGCCGCGAGCGGATGCACCGCAACATCATGCTGCGCACCGCCGTCATCTCGGCCATCCGCCACAAGATGGTGGCCCTCGGCTTCAACGAGATGGCGACCCCGATCCTGTCCGCGACCTCCCCCGAGGGCGCCCGCGACTTCCTGGTCCCCTCGCGGCTGCACGCCGGCAAGTTCTACGCGCTGCCGCAGGCCCCCCAGCAGTTCAAGCAGCTGCTGATGATCGCCGGCTTCGACCGCTACTTCCAGATCGCGCCCTGCTTCCGCGACGAGGACGCCCGCGCCGACCGCTCGCCCGGCGAGTTCTACCAGCTCGACGTCGAGATGAGCTTCGTCGAGCAGGAGGACGTCTTCCAGCCCGTCGAGAAGCTGATGACCGAGCTCTTCACCGAGTTCGGCAACGGCCGCACGGTCACCTCCCCCTTCCCGCGCATCCCGTTCCGCGAGGCGATGCTCAAGTACGGCTCCGACAAGCCGGACCTGCGCGCCGAGCTGGAGCTGGTCGATGTCTCCGACGTCTTCGCGGGCTCCGGCTTCAAGGCCTTCGCGGGCAAGCACGTCCGCGCCCTGGCCGTGCCGGACACCGCCGACCAGTCGCGGAAGTTCTTCGACCAGATGGGTGACTTCGCCGTCCAGCAGGGCGCGAAGGGCCTGGCCTGGGTCCGCGTCGGCGCCAACAACGAGCTGAGCGGCCCGATCGCCAAGTTCCTCACCGAGGACGACATCAAGTCGCTGGTCGACGCCCTGGACCTCAAGCCCGGCCACGCCGTCTTCTTCGGCGCCGGCGAGTTCGAAGAGGTCTCCAAGATCATGGGCGCGGTCCGCGTCGAGGCCGCCAAGCGCGCCGGCCACTACGTCGAGGACGAGTTCCGCTTCTGCTGGATCGTCGACTTCCCGATGTTCGAGAAGGACCCGGACACCGGCAAGATCGAGTTCTCGCACAACCCGTTCTCCATGCCCCAGGGCGGCCTCGAGGCGCTGGAGACCATGGACCCGCTGGACATCCTGGCCTGGCAGTACGACATCGTCTGCAACGGCACCGAGCTGTCCTCCGGCGCGATCCGTAACCACGAGCCCGAGGTCATGTACAAGGCCTTCGGCATCGCCGGTTACGACAAGGAGACCGTCGAGGCCGAGTTCGGCGGCATGCTCCGCGCCTTCAAGTTCGGCGCCCCGCCGCACGGCGGCATCGCCCCCGGCGTCGACCGCATCGTGATGCTCCTCGCGGACGAGCCCAACATCCGCGAGACCATCGCCTTCCCGCTCAACGGCAACGCCCAGGACCTGCTGATGGGCGCCCCGTCGGAGGTCGACGAGGCGCGGCTGAAGGAGCTGCACCTGAGCATCCGCAAGGGCCCGGCGAAGCCGACCCCGTACAAGCCGACGAAGTGACGCGCGAAGCGGCATGAGGAGAGGGCCCGGGACCGGGGACGGTTCCGGGCCCTCTGCCCTTGGGGCGACGGCGGCCCCCGCGCGGACAAAGGCCTGCGCACACACGACGCCCCCGGACCGAACCCGGTCCGGGGGCGTCGCGCACGTTCTGGCCGGGGATCAGCCCTCGTCCCCGCCGAACCGCTCCCGGTACGCCTCCAGGTCATCCTCGGTGATCTTCGCGAAGAGCACCGGCGGCACCGTGAACGGCGTCCCGGCCGGAACCGCGGCCAGCGCCTTCGCCTCGTCCTGGGAGATCCATACGGCCGTGTCGTTCTCCAGCGCGAACGCGCCCCGCATCGCCTTCGCCGACGCCGGAATGAAGGGCTCCGAGACGACCGAGTACAGGTGGATCAGATTCATCGCCGTACGCAGCGTCAGCGCCGCCGCGTCCTTGTCGGTCTTGATCTCCAGCCACGGGGCCTTCTCCTCGAGGTAGGAGTTGCCCGCGCTCCACAGGGCGCGCAGCGAGGCGGCCGCCTTGCGGAACTGCAGGGCCTCCATGTGGCCCTCGTACTCCGCCAGCAGCCCGGCGATCTCCTCGCCCAGCTTCCGCTCCGCGTCCCCGGCCTCGGCGCCCGCCGGGACCTCGTCCCCGAACCGCTTGCGGGAGAACGACAGCACGCGGTTGACGAAGTTCCCGAGCGTGTCCGCGAGGTCCTTGTTCACCGACGACGAGAACAGCTCCCAGGTGAAGGACGTGTCGTCCGACTCCGGCGCGTTGGCGATCAGGAAGTAGCGCCAGTAGTCGGCGGGCAGCAGCTCCAGCGCCGCGTCCGTGAAGATGCCCCGCCGCTGCGACGTCGAGAACTTCCCGCCGTAGTAGTTGAGCCAGTTGAAGGCCTTGAGGAAGTCGACCTTCTTCCACGGCTCGCGGGTGCCGATCTGCGTCGCCGGGAACATCACGCTGTGGAACGGCACATTGTCCTTGGCCATGAATTCCGTGTACCGGACGTCATCGGCCTCGTACCACCACGACTTCCAGTCGCGCTCCTGCGGAGCCTGGTCCGCCCACTCCTTCGTCGACCCGATGTACTCGATCGGCGCGTCGAACCAGACGTAGAAGACCTTGCCCTCGGCGGCCAGCTCCGGCCAGACGTCGGCCGGCACCGGGACGCCCCAGTCCAGGTCGCGGGTGATCGCCCGGTCCTGAAGGCCCTCGGTCAGCCACTTGTGCGCGATGGAGGAGGCGAGGGTCGGCCACTCCTTGCTGCCGTTCCCCTCCAGCCAGCCCTCGACCTCGTGCTGCAGCTTCGACTGGAGCAGGAACAGATGCTTGGTCTCGCGCACCTCGAGATCACCGCTGCCGCTGATCGCCGACCGCGCGTCGATCAGGTCCGTCGGGTCCAGCACGCGGGTGCAGTTCTCGCACTGGTCGCCGCGCGCCTTGTCGTAGCCGCAGTGCGGACACGTACCGACGATGTAGCGGTCCGGCAGGAAGCGCTCATCGGCGATCGAGTAGACCTGCCGGATGGCGCGCTGCTCGATGAAGCCGTTCTCCTGCAGCTTGCGCGCGAAGTGCTGCGTGAGCTCCCTGTTCTCCTGCGACGAGCTCCGCCCGAAGTAGTCGAATTCGAGCCCGAAGCCTTCGTAGATCGCCTTCTGCTTGTCGTGCTGCTCCGCACAGAACGCGTCGACCGACTGCCCGGCCTCCTTCGCCGCGAGCTCGGCGGGCGTCCCGTGCTCATCCGTCGCGCAGATGTAGAGCACGTCGTGCCCGCGCTGCCGCAGATAGCGGGAGTACACATCGGCCGGGAGCATGGACCCCACCATGTTGCCCAGGTGCTTGATCCCGTTGATGTACGGAAGGGCGCTGGTGATGAGGTGTCGAGCCATTGCCGGCTGCTCCCAAGTCGCTACGGTGAGTGATGATTTGCTTTACCAAACGTCAATATCGTACTGGACGGGGGGTAGGGGGTTGCGCGGCCTTTTCCCGGCCCTCTGCCGCGGCACGGCGGCGCCGTCCCGCGGCCGGTGCGGCGCCGAGGGGCTACCGGCGGGCGCCCGAGGCGCGGGCCGGCGGGGCCGGAACGGCCGGCTTCGGGGCCCGGCCGTTGACCATCAGTCCGGCGACGAGCGCGGCCAGCAGCATGATCGCCGAGCCCACCCCGATCGCCACCGTGAAGCCGTCCACCACTCCGTCGTTCACGATGCCGTTCCGCAGCGCGGGGGGAATGCCCCGGCCTCCGGTCCGCCGCGCCGCGTCGGCGAGATGAGCCGCGATGTACGTCGCGCTCGTCGACGTGGCGATGGTGTTGAGCAGTGCCGTACCGATCGAACCCCCCACCTGCTGGGCCGTGTTGACGGTGGCGGACGTGACCCCGGAGTCCTGCGGCGCCACCCCGGACGTGGCCGTCGCCATTACCGGCATGAAGATCAGCCCCATCCCCAGACCGACGAGGAGCTCGGCGGGCAGGACGTGCGAGAGGTAGGCGGGCCGGGCGGTCAGATACGTCAGCGTGTACAAGCCGGAGGCGGCGAGCAGCGCGCCGGGGACCATCAGCAGCCGGGGCGCGAGGCGGTGCAGCAGCCGCGCCGAAATCTGTGTCGAGCCGACGATGATCGCCGCCGTCATCGGCAGATACGCCAGCCCCGTCCGGACCGGCGAATACCCGAGCACGACCTGGAAGTAATACGTCATGAACAGGAACATCCCGAACATCCCGATCACGGCCAGGCCCATGGTCAGAAAGGCGCCGCCCCGATTCCGGTTCCGCACGATGCCCAGCGGCAGCAGCGGGTAACGGGCACGCGTCTGCCACCAGCCGAAGCATGCGAGCAGCGCCACGCCACCCACCAGCAGTCCCAGGACCCGTGCGTCACTCCAGCCCCGCGGCTGCGCCTCACTGCACCCGTAGACGATGACGATCAGCCCGCCGCAGCCCAGCAGGACACCGGGGACGTCCAGCCGGGTGCCGCCGCGATCGCGTGTGTCGCGCAGAAAGACCGTGGCACCGGCCAGCGCGACGACGGCGACCGGGACATTGACGTACAGACACCAGCGCCAGTTCAGGTACTCGGTCAGCAATCCGCCCGCGATCAGCCCGATGGCCGCGCCCCCGCCCGCGATCGCGCCGTAGATCCCGAATGCCTTGCTCCGCTCCTTGCCGATGGTGAATGTGGTCGTGAGCAGCGACAACGCCGACGGTGCCAGCAGCGCCCCGAACGCTCCCTGCAGGGCCCGTGCCCCGAACAGCAGCCCGGCCCCGGTCGCCGCCCCGCCCAGCCCCGACGCGAGCGCGAACCCCACCAGCCCCACCATGAACGTCCGCTTCCGCCCCACCAGGTCCGCGATCCGCCCGCCCAGCAGCAGCAACCCGCCGAACGCGAGCGTGTACGCGGTGATCACCCACTGCCGGTTCGCATCCGATATCCCCAGGTCGTGCTGGGCCGAGGGCAGCGCGATGTTCACGATGGTGGCGTCCAGGACCACCATCAGCTGGGCAATCGCGATCACGACCAGGCCCCACCAACGGCGGGGGTCGGGCGGCGCGGCCCAGCTGGGGGTCCGGGAGCCGGCGCCCGGAAGGGGGACGGCGCCCCCCTCTCCGCTCTCCGCGCTCGCATCACTCATGGGCCCGCCTCGTTCGGCCGCCCCGGCCCACCGGACCGCCCCGCCGTTCGGAGCGGGAGTATGCGGTGCAAACGAGGCTAACGGGGTACTTCACCCATTCAGCCTAGGCAGCGGGACGGGGGCTCGCCTCCCGTGCCCTGCCTCAGGGACCCGCGCACACGACGACGGCTGCGGCCGGGCCCGGTGAGGCCCGGCCGCAGCCGGTAAGGGTGAGCGGTCCGGTGGTGCGGGGTGTGGGTCAGTTGTCCTTGAGGACGCCGGCCGTGCGGGCCTCGATGAGCCACTCGGGGAATTCGACCATCAGCTGCTGGTAGAGCTCGTCGGCGGAGAGGGCGCGGGGGTCGCGGCCGGCGTGGAAGAAGCCGGCGTTGTCGACGACGCGCTTCTCCGGGACGGCCAGGTCGTCGAGCTTGCGGAGGAAGTCGAAGCCCTTGGCCTCCGGGTCGCCGAAGCCGACGAACTGCCAGAAGATGGGGAGTTCCGCCGCCTCGCACAGGGCCTTCTCGGCGGCCGGCTTGGAGGTCGGGGCGCCGTCGGTCTGGAAGATGACGAACGCGGGGGCGGTGCTGCCGGACTTCTTGTAGTGCTCGACCACGGCGTTGATCGCCCAGTGGTAGTTCGTACGGCCCATGTGGCCGAGACCGGCGTGCAACTCCTCGATGCGGCCCTCGTAGTTGGTGAGGTCGAGGTCCGCGGTGCCGTCGATGTCGGTGGAGAAGAAGACGACCGGGACGATGCCGTCGTCGTCCAGGTTGGCGGAGAGGCCGAGGGCCTGCTCGGCGAGGTTCTGGACCGTGCCGTCCTTGTAGTAGTTACGCATCGAGCCGGAACGGTCGAGGACCAGGTAGACGGCGGCGCGCTGGGTGGCGAGGTTGTGCTTCGCCAGGGTGGCGGATGCGGACTTGTAGAGGGAGACGAGGGCGGGGGCGGTGGTCTCGACCTTGGTGAGGGAGAGGGAGGGCTGCGCGGTGTCCTTCTCGGCCTCCTTCTCGGTTTCTTCCTTGGCCTCTGCCTTGGGCTCGTCCTTGGTCTCTTCCTGGAGCTGTTCCGCGGGCGCTGCCTCGGGCTCTTCGTCGGTCTGCGGGTCGGTGGGCGCCTCGGCCTTCGGCTCCGGGGCGGGGGCCGGCTCCGGCTCGGGCTCGGGCTGCGGCTCCGGCTTGGTTTCGGCCGCGACCTCGACCTCGACCTCGGGCTCGGGAACGGCCTCCGGCGCGGTCTCGGGCGCTGTGACGGCCTCCGGCGCGGTCTCCGGCTCTGCCACGGCCTCGGCCTCGGTCTCCGGCTCGGTCTCCAGCTCCGGCTCGGTCTTCGCCTCCGGCTCGGTGTCCGGCTTCGGGGCGTCGAAAGCCCGGCTGACGAGGGCGGAGATGCCTTCGGGAGCGGCCGTCGTGTCCGCTGCGGCCGTCTCCGCCGCCTTGGGCTCCTCGGCGGGCTCCGTTACGGCGGCGTCGGCGGGCTTGGCTGCCTCGGCCGGCTCGGGTGCCTCGTCCCGCGCGGTCTTCTCCCGTACCGAAGGCTTAGCCTCCGCTTCGGCGTCCACCGGGCTGCCCTGTGCGGGGAGGGTGGCCGTCGTCGGGGCCGGGGAGTCGTTGGGCGCCGTCCGGGCGGCCGGGACCTCGGGTTCCGGGGTGGGGGCGGCGGCCGGAGTGGATTCCTCGCGGGCCTCCGGGATGGTTGCCGATTCCGGTGTCGTATCGGCGCCGTTCGGTGCCGCGTGGGATTCTTCGCGGGCCGCCTTGGAGCGGCCGAAAGCGTTGCGCAGCAGACTCCGAATGCCCATCGGCGAACCTCTCTAGCATGTGGTGGGTGCGGCGAATGTCCGTGAAGCCCGGACATGTCCCTGACCAGGACGGATACGTAAGGGTAGCGGCCTGGACCGGCCTCACCGTGGGACCCCGCGCCTTGTGTGGCGGGCGATCTGGGGGTGTGCAGGGCTTGGCAGGTCATTGACCCTGCGTACGGCAGGTCTTGACCGTTCGTACGGCCTCACGCGGAATCGTATCGGCCCGGGATTCATCGGGAGTTCATGTTTGCGTCGCGCTCCGGCGGACTGCGACCCATAGCGTCACGCCGAATCCAAGGCGTTGCCAAATTGTTCGGCGTTCTTCGCCGTTCTTCGTCGTTCTCAGGGGGAAGCGTGCGCAAGTTCCTGCCGTTGATCGGCTCTCATCCGGGTGGGCGTTCGGCGATGACATGCCGGTATCGCTGTGGCGATGCGTGCTTTCATGACACACCCAATGTGAGCGACAACGAATATGTCGGGGATGTCATCGCCGGTGCGCTGTCGCGGCGTTCGGTGGTCCGGGCGGCCGCCGTGGTGACGGTTGCGGGAGCGGTCGGAACCGTAGCGGGAAGTGTGGGGGCCGGGCAGGAAGCCGTGGCCGCGTCCAAGGGGCACGGTCATGACGGCGGGAAGGCGGCGCGGGGGCTGCGGTTTGCGGCGGTTGCGCCGAATACCGCTGATTCCGTTGTCGTGTCCGAGGGGCATGCGCAGAATGTCGTCATTCGATGGGGCGACCCGATTCTGCGGGGTGCGCCGGCCTTTCATCCGGATCGGCAGTCGGCAAAAGCCCAGGCCGGGCAGTTCGGTTACAACAACGACTACATGGCGGTACTGGACCTGCCGGGCGAGCGCAATCGGCAGTTGCTGGTGATCAACCATGAGTACACGGATGAGCAGTTGATGTTCGCCGGGTACGACGCGGAGAATCCGACGCGGGAGCAGGCGGAGATCGGCTGGGCGGCGCACGGAATCTCCGTACTCGTCACGCAGGAGGAAGAGCGGAGCGGCCGGCTGACGGCGGTCACCCGGCACCGCCTCAATCGGCGGATCACCGGCACGACGCCGTTCGAGATCACCGGACCGGCGGCGGGGAGCGAGCTGCTGAAGACCGCGGCCGATCCCGAAGGCACCCGCATTCTCGGGACGTTCAACAACTGCGGTGGCGGCATTACGCCGTGGGGCACCGTGCTGTCGGGCGAGGAGAATTTCAACCAGTATTTCGCCAATGGGGGTTCCGTCACCGATCCGGTGGTCGCCGCGCGGCTCAAGCGGTACGGGATTACCGGCGCCGCCAGCCAGCGGAAGTGGGAGCGGTTCGACGAGCGGTTCGACGTGGCGCGCGAGCCGAACGAGGTGAACAGGTTCGGCTGGGTCGTGGAAATCGATCCCTACGATCCGGAGGCCACGCCGCGGAAGTTGACCGCATTGGGTCGGTTCAAGCACGAGGCGGCCGAGCCGCGGCTGACGGACGACGGCCGGCCCGTCCTCTATATGGGCGATGACGAGAAGTTCGACTATTTCTACAAGTTTGTCTCCTCGAAGAGGATGCGGCGGGGTAATGACCGCTCCGTGCGGGAACACAACCGGACATTGCTGGACGAGGGGACGCTGTATGTCGCCAAGTTCACCGGCGACAGCGCCGCGGGCGAGATCGACGGCTCCGGGAAGCTGCCGGCGGACGGGGAGTTCGACGGGGCGGGCGAATGGATTCCGTTGGCGAGCGGCGATACGTCATTCGTTCCCGGAATGAGCGCGGAAGAGGTGTACGTCTTCACGCGCATGGCCGCCGACAAGGTGGGCGCGACGAAGATGGACCGGCCGGAGGACGTCGAGCCCAGTCCGCGTACCGGGCGGGTCTATATCGCGCTGACCAACAACAGCGACCGGGGGAAGGCGGGGAAGGCCGCGGCGGATGAGGTCAATCCGCGCAACGGCAACAAGCACGGGCAGATCGTGGAGCTGAGCGAGCGCGGGGGCGACGCCGCGGCCCGGCATTTCCACTGGCGGCTGTTCCTGGTCTGTGGCGATCCCGCGGATCCGGCCACGTATTTCGGCGGGTTCCCCAAGGACCAGGTCAGCCCGATTTCGTGTCCGGACAACATCACGTTCGATGCGTACGGGAATCTGTGGATTTCTACGGACGGCAACGCGCTCGGCAGCCATGACGGGCTGTTCGGCGTGGCCACGGCGGGGCCCCGGCGCGGCGAGGTGAAGCAGTTCCTGACGGTGCCCACGGGCGCCGAGACCTGTGGACCGCTGGTGCAGGAGCGGCGGGTGCTGGTGGCCGTGCAGCATCCCGGTGAGGTGGACGGGGCGAGCGTGGAGAAGCCCGCGTCGCAGTGGCCGGACGGGCCGGGGGCGTTGGTCCGGCCGTCCGTGGTGAGCGTGTGGCGCAAGGACGGGCGGGATATCGGGGTCTGAGCTCCGCCCGCACAGGAGACCCGGGCGCCCTTCCACGGGGGGGAGGGGCGCCCGGTCCGGGCCCGTACAACCGCCGCGCCCTTGCCCCCACATCACGCCCCGGAAACGAATGAGCAAGAGATAGGTAAGAACTAAGTCGTTCAGGTATCCGATTCGCAGGTGCGCCCGTCTTCTGCGGTGACCATTGTCCTGAGCCGCCCGTTGTGCCTCTAGGCGGCCGGTACGTAGGCAATAACCCTTCCGAGGGTGACGGGAGATGTGGGCGCATGGGGCTGACCAGTCAGTCGCTCGAAATCACGGTGATCGTGCTGGCCTTGGCCTGTGTGGCTGCCACGGTGTGGCTCTGGCCTCGGCTGTCGCGGAGCGGCGTCCGGCCGGTGCTGGGCAGGCTCGGCGCCATTGCGGCCACCCAGCTGTCGATCGTCTGCGCGCTCGCTCTCGCCGTGAATTCGAGCTTTGAGTTCTACGGCAGCTGGGACGAGCTGCTGGGCAACAACGAGCAGGCCCCGGTGTCCGTGAGCCAGAACGGCGGCAAGTACGCCTCGATCGGCAACATCAAGGGCGGACTGGTCCAACCGGCCGGTCCCCAGGGTCTCGATCGGGTGACCGGTCTCCCCAAGGGCCCCGCCGACAAGGTGGGCAAGGTCGAGTCCGTACGGATCATCGGCCGCCGCACCCGGGCCATCAACCCGGGCTTCGTCTATCTGCCGCCGCAGTACTTCCAGCAGCAGTTCCGCCGCCAGCGGTTCCCCGTCATGGTCGTCATCAGCGGTTACCCCGGCGGCATCATGAACCTCGCCCAGCATCTCCAGGTGCCGCAGAACGCGGGCCGGCTGATCGCCCAGGGCAAGATGCAGCCGACCGTGATCGTGATGGTCCGGCCGACGATCGCGCCGCCGCGGGACACCGAGTGCGTGGACGTTCCGGGCGGGCCGCAGGCCGAGACGTTCTTCACCAAGGACCTGCCGGACGCGATGAAGTCCGCGTACCGGGTGGGGCACGACCCCAGTGCCTGGGGTGCGTTCGGGTACTCGTCCGGCGGCACGTGCTCGCTCCAGCTGGCGATGCGCAATCCGAACGTCTACACCTCGGCGGTCTCGCTCTCCGGCGACTACGCGATCAAGGATGACCTGACCACCGGCAGCCTCTTCGGCACCGGTATCGCGGGCGCGAAGCGCGAGCGGGAGCACGATCTGCTGTGGCGGCTGAAGCATCTGCCCGCGCCGCAGATCTCCGCGCTGGTGGCGAGCAG
Source organism: Streptomyces sp. NPDC101227 (assembly GCF_044767545.1). Lineage (NCBI taxonomy): Bacteria > Bacillati > Actinomycetota > Actinomycetes > Kitasatosporales > Streptomycetaceae > Streptomyces > Streptomyces sp. NPDC101227. The sequence continues at coordinate 118,848 of NZ_JBIWOD010000009.1, forward strand.
CCGTAAGGGCGAGCCCGATTACGGGGACACCATGAAGTTCCTCCAGGCCGCCAAGCCGCCGATGACGGTCGACTCCATCATCCTGCCGCGCGGCAGCCATCAGTTCGCCACCTGGCGGCGCGAGGTGGTTCCGGCCCTGGAGTGGCAGAGCCAGCAGCTGACGTTCCCCCAGGACACCGAGGCGGCCAAGCCGCGGCCCAGGCCGGGGACGGGTCCGTCGCCGGCCCCGGGCCCGGGGAAGGGCACGGCGCCGTCGAACGCGCCGACCGCGCCGCCCGGAGCGGCCGAGCGCAAGCGCGTGGAGGCGGAGCAGTCGCGGGGCTGAGCCGGGAGTGAGCGAAGGGGGCGCCGGATTCGTCCGGCGCCCCCTTTCGTATGCCGTTGTGGTGTCGCACGGTGCGGTGCTGTGCCGTGCGGTGCCGTCGTTTTACGGGCGGTAGACCATGCCGGGCTCCGGCTTGGCCGGTGAGAGCAGCTGGGAGACCGTGACGATCGTGTAGCCGCGCTTCTTCAGCTGCTCGATGATGCCGGGGACGGCCGGGACGGTGCCCTTGTAGATGTCGTGCAGCAGGATGATGCCGTCGCGTTCGGTCTGGTCCAGCACCCGCTTGGTGATCAGTGCGGAGTCGTTGGTCTGGTAGTCCTTGGCGGTCACGCTCCACAGGACCTGCGCCAGGCCGAGTTCCTTGCTGATCCGGGAGACGTCCTCGTCGGTCCGGCCCTGCGGCGGGCGCATCAGCCGGGGCGTCTTGCCGGTGATCTTCTTGACGGCGTCCTGGACGCGGGAGAGCTCCCGCTTCGCCTCGGCCGGCTTGATGTCGGTGAGGATCTTGTGGGACCAGGTGTGGTTGGCCAGCTCATGGCCCTCGGCGTCGATCCGCTTGACCTCGGCGGGGCGTTCGGCGACGTGGTTCTTGCCGAGCATGAAGAAGGTCGCGTGCACCTTCTCCTTCTTGAGGATGTCGAGGAGGCGGTTGGTGTTCTCGCTGGGGCCCGCGTCGAAGGTGAGGGCCACGCACTTGGCCTTGTCGCAGTCGACGTCGGAGGCGTGCGTGCGCTTGGTGCCGTCCCCGTTCTTGCCGTCCCCGTTCTTGGCGTCCGCGTCCGCGGAGGCTGTCGCGTCGGCGCGGGCGTCGGCCGGGGCGGTGACGTCGTAGGTGGCACAGCCGCTGAGGGCCAGGACCAGGGTCGTGGCCGTCAGCAGCCCGGCTATGGACGTGCTGCGGGCCGCGGACTTCTGCTTCGGCATGCGGGTCTCTTTCGGACGCGGACGGTGGACGGGCATCCGTGACCGAGCCCCTCTTTACGGCCATGACCTGCGATTTGGGCAGGACGCAGCGCGACGCGACGGGGTGTGACCCGCCGCGCCGTACTGCGGTCGAACGGACTTGGGGAACTATACACAGCGTGTATTCACGACGTGTATACGTGGGGTGTCTACATCGCGTGCAGGGGGACCCGATCGGACGCGGTGGGCGCGACACCCCGCCCCCGCAGGGATGGACTCGTACCGTGACCGCACCGCCGCTCGACGCGCCCGACGACTGCCTGGCGCACAACGACTGGATCTGCGGCGACTACCTGAGCACCCGTCGGTGGATCCTGTTCGACGCGGTCGTCCAGCACATCCAGCTGACGGTGATCTCGGTGGCGCTCGGGCTGCTGATCGCGGTCCCGCTGGCGTTGCTGGCCCGGCGCCGGCGCTGGACGCTCGGGCCGGTGCTCGGCATCACCACGGTCATCTATACGATCCCCTCGCTGGCGATGTTCTCTCTGCTGCTGCCGGTCTACGGGCTGTCCGCCACGCTCGTCGTGGTCGGCCTCGCCCTCTACTCGCTCACCCTGCTCGTCCGGAACATCCTGGCGGGACTGGACGGCGTCCCGGCCGAGGCCAAGGAGGCCGCGCGCGGCATGGGGTACGGCCCGATGCGGCAACTGCTGACCGTGGAGCTGCCGCTGGCGCTGCCCGCGGCGATGGCCGGGCTGCGGATCGCCACCGTCTCGGCGGTCGCGCTCACCACCGTCGGCGCCATCGTCGGGTACGGCGGGCTGGGCAATCTCATCTACGCCGGGATGAACTCGTTCTTCAAGGCGCAGGTGCTCACGGCATCGGTGCTGTGCGTGATCATCGCCGTGGCCTTCGACCTGCTGCTCCTCGGGGCGGAGCGACTGCTCACGCCCTGGCGACGGGCCGGCCGGAAGTCGCGCCCGCGCGCCCGTGCGGCAGGCGGCGCGGGCGTCGGACGGCCGCTCGCCGCGTCCGGGCGGCGGCCGTGAACACCCTCCCCGCGGTCTGGACCTGGCTGACCACCGCCGCCAACTGGTCCGGCGAGAACGGCGTCTGGCACCGCCTTGAGCAACACCTCGTCCTGACGTTCGTCTGCCTGGCCATCAGCACCCTGATCGCGCTGCCCATCGCGCTGACGCTCGGCCACCTGGGGCGCGGCGGCGCGCTGGCCGTCAACCTCGCCAACGTCGGCCGCGCGGTGCCGACCTTCGCCGTACTGGTGCTGCTCCTGCTGACGCCCATCGGGCGGTACGGGCAGTGGCCCACGATCATCGCCCTCGTACTGTTCGCCATTCCGCCGCTGCTGACCAATGCGTACGTCGGGATGCGCGAGGTGGACCAGAACGTGGTGCGGGCCGCGCGGGGCATGGGGATGACCGGGACACAGCTGGTCTGGCGGGTCGAGGTGCCGTTGGCGTTTCCGCTGATCCTGACCGGCGTCCGGATCGCCGCCGTGCAGCTGGTGGCCACCGCCACCCTCGCCGCGCTGGTGGGCGGCGGCGGGCTGGGCCGGATCATCACCGCGGGCTTCAACCTCGCCAGCACCCCGCAGGTGGTCGCCGGGGCGGTGATCGTCGCGGTGTTCGCGCTGCTGATGGAGGCCGCGTTCGAGCTGGGGCAGCGGTGGTGGGCGCCGTCGTGGGCGCGGGGGCGGAGCCGGTGAGGGGCGCCCGCGCCGCCGTAGCGGTCCTCGCGGCTTGCGTCCTTGCGGCTTATGTCCTCACTGGCTGCACCAGCGGGCCCTCCCTCGAGAAGCGCAGCGCGATCACCGCCCCGCCCGGCGACAGCCGGCAGCTCTCCATCGGCTCGGCCGGCTTCACCGAGAGCGAGTTGCTCGCCCAGATGTACGCGGCGCTGCTCGGCCACGCCGGATACCGCACCGACATCCTCACCGTCGGCAACCGCGAGCTGTACGAACCGGCGCTGGAGAACGGCCAGATCGATGTCGTCCCGGAGTACGCGGCCACCCTCGCCGACTGGCTCAACGCCAAGGACCACGGGCCCAAGGCCGCCCCCGTCGCCTCGCCCGATCTCGACACGACGATGGCCGCACTGCGCAAACTGACCGCGCCGCGAGGCCTGACCGCGTTGCCGCCCGGCCGGGCCGTCGACCAGAACGCCTTCGCGGTGAGCGCCTCCTACGCCGCCAAACACCACCTCACCACCCTCAGTGACCTGGGCCGCGCCAAGCTGCCGGTGCGGCTGGCGGCGGGCGACGAGTGCGTCCAGCGGCCGTTCTGTGCGCCGGGGCTGCGCAAGACGTACGGCATCAACATCACCGCCGTCGACCCGAAAGGCGTCGGCACCACCCCCGCCAAGCAGGCCGTCCAGAACGGCCGGGACCAGATGGTGCTCACCACCAGCACCGATGCCACCCTCGCTCAGTTCGGGCTGGTGCTCCTCACCGACGACAAGAAGCTGCAGAACGCCGACAACATCATCCCCGTGGTCAACCGCGCCCGCGCGGGCAGTGCGCGGGCCGCCGCCGCGCTCAACCGTCTCAACACGGTGCTGACCACCGCCGATCTGGCGCGCCTCAACGAGCAGGTGGACAGCTGGCGGCGGCTGCCGGCGGATGTGGCGCACCACTACCTCGTGTCCAAAGGGCTGTTGCCGAAGAAGTCCGGGAGCTGAGCCGTTTCTCCCGGGCCCGGGCTCGGGCGCCCTGGATGTTTCACGTGAAACGGCCGTCCGTGGGCGTTTCACGTGAAACATCGCCCCGCTTCCCGTGAAACACCGCCGCTCTCACTCCGTAGGCACCGAATCCACCTCGGCCCGCTCCCTCGGCACCCCCCGCTCGTCGGAGTCGATGGTGCGGCGCAGCGCCTCGTGGAGCGTGGTCGGGGTGAGGACGCCGAGGAAGCGGTGGCCGTCCAGGACCGCGATCCAGCCCGCGTCGTGCTTGAGCATCTCGCTGAAGGCCGCTTTGAGGTTGCCGGCCACCGGCACCCAGGCCTCCATGCGGCGGGCATGGTCGGAGACCCGGCCGGTCGCCGCCGCCATGTCTTCCGTGCCCACCCAGCCGTGCAGTTCGCCGTCCTCGTCGAGGACCACCGCCCAGCGGGCGCCCTCGGCGCGCAGCCGGGTGGCCGCCTCCGCGGCCGGTTCGCCGAGGCGGGCGAACGGCGGGCGCTCCAGGTCGTCGCGGTCGATGCCGGTGACCGAAAGCTGCTTCAACGCCCGGTCGGTGCCGACGAATTCGGCGACGTAGGGGGAGGCCGGGGCGCCGAGGACGCCGGCGGGGGTGTCGTACTGCTCGATGCGGCCCTCGCCGTAGACCGCGATCCGGTCGCCGAGGCGGATGGCCTCCTCGATGTCGTGGGTGACCAGCAGCACCGTTTTGTGCATGGTGGCCTGGAGGCGCAGGAACTCCTTCTGGAGCCGGTCGCGGACGACCGGGTCGACGGCGCCGAACGGCTCGTCCATCAGCAGTACGGGCGGATCGGCGGCGAGCGCGCGGGCCACGCCGACGCGCTGGCGCTGGCCGCCGGAGAGCTGGTCGGGGTAGCGCGGGCCGTAGACCGCGGGGTCCAGGCCGACCATGTCGAGGAGTTCGGCGGCCCGCTCGCGCGCCCTGGCCCGCTTCCAGCCGGTCAGGAACGGCACGGTCGCGGTGTTGTCGAGGACGGTGCGGTGCGGGAAGAGGCCCGTCTGCTGGATGACATAGCCGATGCGGCGGCGGAGCTGCACCGGGTCGACGCCGGAGATGTCCGAGCCGTCGACATGGATCGTCCCGTGGGTCGGGTCGATGAGCCGGTTGACCATCATCATGGTCGTCGTCTTGCCGCAGCCGGACGGGCCGACGAGGGTCACCAGTTCTCCCTCGGCGACCTCGAAGGAGAGGTCGTCGACGGCGGTGGTGCCGTCCGGGTACCGCTTGGTGACCGAGTCGAACCGGATCATTGAGCCATTGAATCCCGCCCGGGCGCCGAGGTCGCGTCATGCGAGCAATCGGGGCCCGGCCCCCCGGCCCGGCCGTGCGTCCTCACTCGGCCAGCCGCGCCGGAAAGGCCACCCGCACCGTCAGCCCCCCGCCCGGATTCGGGTGGGCGGTGGCCTCCGCGGAGTGGGCGCGGGCGATGGAGGCGACGATGGACAGGCCCAGGCCCGCGCCCTCACCGGGAGCGTGCCGGCGCGCCTCGAGGCGGCGGAACGGCTCGAAGAGGTACGGGACGGACTCCGCGGGGACGACCGGGCCGGTGTTGGTGATCTTCAGCGCCCGGCCGTCGACGCTGAGGGTGATCCGGCCGTCGGCGTGGTTGTGGCGTATGGCGTTGGCGACGAGATTGCGTACGAGATGGCTGAGCAGGACGGGATCGCCGTCGACGGTGAGGGGGCGGATGTCGGTGGCGAGGGTCAGCCCGCGCCGCCAGGCGTCGTCGGCGTACTCCGCGGCCACCGTCTCCGCGAGATCGCCGAACGCGACCGGTTCGCGGCGCTGTAGCCCCTGGTCGGAGACGGAGAGCAGCAGCAGACCCTCGATCAGCTGCTCGCTGTCCTCGGCGACCTCCATCAGCTTGCCGCGGATGCGCCGTACGTTGGCCGGGTCCGGGTCGGCCAGGCCGATCTCGGCGGCGGCGCGCTGCACCGCGAGCGGGGTGCGCAGCTCATGCGCGGCGTTGGCGGCGAACCGCTGCTGTGCGGAGACCAGATGCTCGATGCGGTCCAGCATGCCGTCGAAGGTGTCGGCGAGGTGCTTGAGCTCCCCGGGCGGGGCGTCCAGCGCGATGCGTTCATGGAGGTTGGCGGCGGACAGCCGGCGGGCCGTGCGGGTGATCACGGAGACCGGGTGCAGCACCCGTCCCGCCATCCACCACGCCAGGACCACCGAGATGATGGCGAAGGCCAGCAGCGCGACCAGAGAGACGGTCAGCAGTCGGCTGAGCGTGGCCTGTTCGGCGGCGTCGGTGATGTGCTTGGTGACGCGGTAGAGCCCTCCGTCGGCGAGGTCGACGGGGTAGCCGGGGCGGAGCGAGGCGGGCGCCGAGGTGTGCGCGGGGGTGGGGGAGCGCGTCACCATCGGGGCGGGGCTGCGGGGGGTCGCGGTGGTGACGGCGGTGCTCAGGCTCGAGTACAGGCCCTGCCGTACGAGGAGGTAGACCAGGCCGACGAGCATCGCGCCGGCCAGCACCAGCAGCCCGCCGTAGAGCGCGGTGAGCCGGACGCGTTCGCTGCGGGGAAGCCAGGCGCCCCTCATCTGTGGCTGCCCGTCCCGTGTCCACCGCTCAACCGGTAGCCGGCCCCCGGCACGGTCTCGATCACCGGCGGGTTGCCCAGCTTGGCGCGCAGTTTGCTGAGGGTGACGCGTACGGCGTTGGTGCGGTAGCTGGTGTGCTCCTCCCAGACCTCCTCGATCAGGTCATCGCCGCTGACCACCGCGCCGTCGGCGCGCAGCAGCACCTCCAGCACCGCGAATTCCTTACGGGACAGCGGCAGCGGGCGGCCGTCGCGGAGGGCGAGGCGCCGCGCGGTGTCGACGCTGACCCCGGCCCGTTCGATGACCGGCGGCAGGGCGGGCCGGACGCGCCGGCCGAGCGCCAGGACCCGGGCGAGCAGCTCCTCGTACGCGAACGGTTTGGTCAGGTAGTCGTCGGCGCCCAGCCCCAGGCCGTCGACCCGGTCGCGTACCGTGCCGGACGCGGTCAGCATCAGCACCCGGGTCAGCAGCCCCTGCGCCACCACGCGCCGGCAGACCTCGTCGCCGTGCAGGCCGGGCAGATCGCGGTCCAGTACGAGCACGTCGTACGCCCCGAGCCGCAGCTTGCCCAGCGCTTCCCGGCCGTCGTGGGCGACATCGGCCGCGATCGCGTCGCGGCGCAGGCCCTCGGCAATCATTTCCGCGAGGAACTCCTCGTCCTCCACCACCAGCACGCGCATGGGCTCATGTGTACCTGAGGTGCACCTTTCGCCGATGTAAACGCCCGGCCGCCGCGTTCCGGGAATCGGTTAGGGAAACGAAATGCGGCCCCGTGTCAGCCTCTGCGGCGTTCGGTCGGGCCGGCCGGCGGTGTCGGCCGATGATGTCGGCCGGTGACGGCGAACCATCACCCCGACCGGTCGTATCCGTTTGCGGTATTCAGCACGAGACACGGAGGAAAGCCATGAGGCAGCGCGGCACGCAGGGCGGGGCGCGGCGCACGACACCCATCGTGGCGGCGTCGTTGATGGCCGGTCTGGCGCTCTTCGCCACGGCCTGCTCCGGCGGGGACGAGGGGGGCTCCAAGGGCGGCGGCTCCGATGCCGGCGGCAAGGGCAAGGAGGCGGACGCCGCGTACAAGCACCGCCAGTGCCTGCGCGACCACGGCATCAAGGTCGACGAGCCCAAGCCGGGCCAGGACCCGCGCGCCATCTCCATCGGCGGCAACGCCGACCCCGGGAAGATGAAGAAGGCGTTCAAGGCATGCCAGGAAGGCGGCCCCGGCGCCGGTGCGAACGGCCCCGGCCAGGCCGACAAGGACAAGATGCTGAAGTTCGCCCGGTGCATGCGCGAGCACGGCTTCAACATGCCCGACCCGAAGTTCGACGGCAGCGGAATGCAGCAGGCGCAGCGCATTCCCAAGGGTCAGGAGAAGACGTTCGAGAAGGCCAACCAGGCGTGCGGAGGCCGGAATGCCGGCTGAGGCGGAAGCGGGAGGGGACCTCGCGCACCCCGGGCCCGGTCGTGGCCGCCGTAAGAAGTACCTGCTGTCCGCCCTTGTCGTGGCCGTCCTGCTGGCCGGCGGCGCGGCGGTCGGCACCGTCACCGCACGGCCGGAAGCGGGGCAGCAGCGCGGCGCGGGCCGGGGCAACCTGCCGCCGGCCACCGACACCGTCCGGCGCGAGGACCTCAGCAGCAGCACCCAGGTCGACGGAACCCTCGGCTACGCCAAGGAACGCAAGGTCAACGGCGGCGCGAGCGGCACCCTGACCTGGCTGCCGGCCACCGGCTCCACGGTGCGGCAGGACGGCGCCCTCTACGAGGTCGACGGCCACAAGATCCGCCTGATGTACGGCGACAAGCCGATGTACCGGCCGCTGAAGGAGGGCGACGAGGGCGCGGACGTACGCCAGTTGAAGGCGAATCTGCGCGACCTCGGATACGGGTACGGGCTGGCCGTGGACGACGAGTTCACGCCCGGCACCACCGACGCCGTCAAGCGCTGGCAGAAGGCGCACGGCCTCAAGCGGACGGGCACCACCGGCCCGGACCAGATCTCCTTCCAGCCGGGCGCGGTGCGCATCAACCGCAAGGACGCGGCGGTCGGCGATCCGGCCGCGCCCGGCCGCCCGGTGCTGACCACGACCGGATCCGCGCGCGAGGTGCTGATCAAGCTCGATGTCTCCCAGGCGGACCTGGCGAAGCCCGGCACCGAGGTGACGGTGAATCTGCCCGGCGGCGACACCGCCGAGGGCAAGGTCACCTCCGTGGACCGGTCCGTCACCGAGGAGGGCACCGACCCGCAGAACAAGACGCCCAAGATCACCGCCCGGATCGGCTTCGCGGACCCCCAGGGCGGCAACGGCCGGGGAGGCACTCCCGGCGACAAGGTCAGCGCCTTCGACCGGTCACCGGTCACCGTCGACGTCGTCGGCGAGGTCCGGAAGAACGTCCTGACGGTGCCGGTCGGCGCGCTGCTGGCGCTGCCCGGCGGCGGCTTCGGCGTACAGGTCGTCGAGGGCGGCCGGGCGCGCGAGGTACGGGTGAAGCTGGGCATGTTCGCGCAGGGCCGGGTCGAGGTCACCGGCGGCGGCCTGAAGCCGGGTACGAAGGTCGGGGTGCCGAAGGCATGACCGCCACCGCCATCGGCCTCGACTTCGGCGGCCCGGACCGGACCGCCGAACCGGTCGTCGAACTGTCCGGCGTCACCAAGGAATACCCCGGCGGGGTCGCCGCCCTCCGCGGCGTGGACCTGACGGTGGCGCGCGCCGAACTGCTCGCCATCGTCGGCCCGTCCGGCTCCGGCAAGTCCACCCTGCTGCACATCGTCGGCACCCTGGATCGCCCCACGGCCGGCGCGGTCACCCTCGCCGGCCATGACATCGCCACCCTCAGCGACCGCAAGCTCTCCGCGCTCCGCGCCCAGCACATCGGCTTTGTCTTCCAGTCCTTCCACCTGGTGCCCGGCATCAGCGCCCGGGACAACGTCGCCGAGGGCCTGCTCTACTCCGGCCTGCCGCGCGCCGAACGGCGCCGCCGGGCGGCGCGGGCGCTGGACCGGGTGGGGCTCGCCGACCGGATGGGCCACCGCCCGCACGAGCTGTCCGGCGGCCAGAAGCAGCGTGTCGCCATCGCCCGGGCCGTGGTCGGCGAACCCGACCTCCTCCTGGCCGACGAGCCCACCGGCGCGCTGGACTCCGCCTCCGGCGCGGCGGTCATGGCCCTGCTGCACGACCTCAACAAGGAGGGCGCCACCATCGCCGTCATCACCCACGACAGCGAGATCGCCGCACAGCTGCCCCGGCAGGTCCGGATCCGCGACGGCCGGATCGTCGACGACGTCCGGAGCGTGCCGCGATGAGGCGCACCCGGCTCACCCCCGCCCCGCTCCGCCCCCGCGACGTCCTGCACGTCGGCTCCGCCGGCCTGCGCACCCGTCCCCTGCGGGTCGTCCTGTCCGCCCTCGGTATCGCCATCGGCATCGCCACCATGATCGCGGTGGTCGGCATCTCCGCCTCCAGCAAGGCCCAACTGCTGCGCAAACTGGACGCATTGGGCACGAACATGCTGGTCGCGACGCCCGGCCAGGGCATGTTCGGGGAGAAGGTGCAGCTGCCGGAGCGCTCGCCGGGGATGGTGGGCCGCATCGACGGGGTCCAGCAGGTGGGCGCCACCGGCGACCTGGGCCAGTCGGTCCGCCGCAGCGCGAAGATCCCGCCCGAGGAGACCGGCGGCATCACCCTCAAGGCCGCGAGCGAGGGGCTGCTGCGCACGCTGCGCGGCTCGATGGCCTCCGGCACCTGGCTCAACGCCGCCAACGCCCGCTACCCCTCCGTCGTCCTCGGCCATGTCTCCGCCCGGCGCCTCGGGGTCTCCGTCGGCCAACAGGTCGCCATCGGCGGCCGCTACTTCACCGTCATCGGTGTCCTCGCCCCGCTCCCGCTCGCCCCCGAGATCGAGCGCGCCGCCCTGGTCGGCTGGCCGGCCGCACGCGAGCTGCTCGCCTTCGACGGCCACCCCACCGCGCTCTACGAACGCTCCACCGACGCCACCGTCCAGGACGTACGCGACCTGATCCCGGGCACCGTCGATCCGGAGAATCCGCGGAACGTCCAGGTCACCGACCCGTCCTCGGCGCTCCAGGCGAAGGCGGCGACCGAGGGCGCGTTCACCGATCTGCTGCTCGGGCTGGGCGGGGTGGCGCTGCTCGTCGGTGGTGTCGGCGTCGCCAACACCATGATCATCTCGGTGCTGGAACGCCGTCACGAGATCGGCCTGCGCCGCTCCATGGGCGCCACCCGCGGCCAGATCCGCCTCCAGTTCGTCACCGAGTCGCTCCTGCTGTCGGGCCTCGGCGGCCTGGCCGGGATCGTGCTGGGCGCGGCGGCCACCTACGCCTTCGCGGCCTCGGGCGGGATCCCCTGGGTGGTGCCGCCGTGGGCGGTCGGCGGCGGGTTCGGCGCGACGCTGGTGATCGGCACCGTCGCCGGCCTCTATCCGGCCGTACGGGCGGCGCGGCTGTCCCCGACGCTCGCGCTGCACGCCGTATAGGCCCGAACAGGCCCGTGTAGGACCGTATAGGCCCAGTCGGGCCCGGCCGCACCCCCGGCGGGCCCGACCGGGGTGGGACACCGTCGAACGGGGGGCTGGTCCCGGCCATAAGAGTTGCTTCCGGAACACCGCCTTGCCACCTGCCGCATCCGGCCCCACCGGCGTGCTTACGATCCACTTCGGCCGCCGGTAGGGGACGGGTGACCTCCGGTTGGGGAAGGGTGGAAGGGAACGCCACATGAGAGCCGTAGCAGTCAGCGCATTCGGTGAACAGCCGCAGCTCATGGAGCTGCCGCAGCCCGAGCCAGGGCCGGGCGAGGTCCTGGTGCGGCTGGCCGCCGCCGGACTCAACCCGATCGACTGGAAGCTCGCCGACGGCAAGTTCGGCAGCGCCGTACCGGCCGTCTTCCCGCTGGTCCTGGGGTCGGACGGGGCCGGCGAGGTGCTCGCGGTCGGGACCGGGGTGCGGCGGTTCACCGTCGGGGACGCGGTGTTCGGGCAGTTCCAGCGGCCGGAGCAGGGCGGCGGTTCGTACTGCGAGATCGCGGTCGCCGACGAGCAGGCGATCGCCCCGGCCGCCCGCAGCGTCACCTACGCGACCTCCGCCGCCGTGCCGACGGCCGGGATGACGGCGTACAACCTGGTCGAGGAGACCCGGATCAGCGAGGGCCGCCGGGTGCTCATCGTCGGCGCCACCGGCGGCGTCGGCACCTTCGCCACCCAGCTCGCGGCCGGCCGCGGCGCCGAGGTCCTGGCCACCGCCCGCCCGGCCATGGCCGAGCTGATGCGGAATCTGGGCGCCGCCGAGACCTTCGACCACACCGCGGGGCCGGTCGCGGACCAGGTCCTCGCGGCCTACCCCGACGGCGTCGACGTGCTGATCGACATGACCAGCGACCCCGAGGGGTTCGTCGAACTCACCAGGACCGTGCGGGACGGCGGCACGGCCGTCTCCCTCATCGGCTCGGCCGACGCGGACGTCCTCACCGAGCACAACCTCCGCGGCTTCAACTTCGTCAACCGCCCCTCCCCCCAGCTCCTGGAGATCCTCGCCGGCCAGGTCGACGCGGGCCGCCTGACCGTCCTCGTGGGCCGCGAGGTCCCCCTGGAGGAGGCCCCCGACGCGCTCGCCGCAAGCCGCACGGGGCGTGCGCAGGGCAAGACGGTGGTCGCGATCTGAGCCCTCCGCGGTCTCCCCGGCCGTCCGCCCGCGGGGTGGGCGGCCGGCGCGGTGACAGCGAAAACCGGTGGCCGCGCCGGGCCCCGGTCCGGCACCCTGCCTCCGATGCTCCGTCAGATACGCGCCGACCACGACGCGGCCACCCTCGTCGTCTACCAGGCCTACGCACCCGCCGTCGCCGACGCCGCCCTCCGCGCCGGCCGCTTCGTGCCGCCGTTCTCGTTCCGCCGCATGACCTGGATCAAGCCGTCGTTCCGCTGGCTGATGCACCGCAGCAATGGGGCCCGGAAGCCGGGCCAGCAGCGCATCCTGGCCGTACGCATCACCCGAAGCGGCTGGGAAGCGGCCCTCTCCCGCGCCACCCTGACGACCGCCGACCCGGCAGCCGTCGCCGCCGCACCGGTCCACGTCCAGTGGGACCCCGAACGCACGCTGCGCGGCGCCCCGCTCAACCACTACAGCATCCAGGTGGGCATCGGCCGCGACCTGATCCGCAGTTACGCCGAGGAGTGGGTGGTCGGCGTCACCGACCTCACCGACCGCGTACGCAAGATCGCCACCCTCGTGCAGGGCGGCCGCTCCGCACAGGCCCGGCGCCTGCTGCCACCGGAGCGCCCGTACGAGCTCCCGCGCCCGATCGCCGCCCGCCTGGGCGTCGACGGCTGAACGGTGCGCCTACGGCGCGTCCGGCCGCCCCTCGCCGCGCCGGTGGTCCAGCGTCGGATCGTGCCGCGGGTCGTACCGCCCGGTCCCCCGGCAGCGTCGGCACTCCCCTGCCCGATGCACGGTCTCGGCCGAGCCCCGGAACGGGTCGACGCCGGGCGCATAGGCCAGCGCCCGGGTCGTGTAGCCGGTGCCTTGGCACCACTGGCAGGTCATGGCGACAGCCTAAACGTCCCCGTCGCCGGGCCCGGCCGCCCCGGCGCCCGCGGTCAGGCGGCCCCGCCGGCGCACAGCCGCCGTACCGCCCGCACCGCCGGCGGCCCCACCGCCGCCAGCGCGGCCGTCGCCAGCGCCACCCCGATGACGGTCCACACCCCGTCACGCAGCGAACCGGTCAGCGCATCCGCGTACGCGGACGCGGCGGCCCGCGGCACCACGGCCGGCAGCCCCTCCAGCGCGCGGGCCCGCAGCAGGGCCAGGGCCGTCGCGAGCAGGGCCGCCGTCGCGGCGCACCCCGCCCCCGCGCAGATCAGCGCCCGCCGCCGGCGCCGCGCCAGCAGCAGCCCGGCCAGCAGACAGAGCGCCGCGGCCGACGGGAGCAGGGGCGCGGCGGTGCGGACGGCCCGGTAGGCGAGGCGGGCGCGGGGGACGTCGGGGGAGCGCAGCAGGACGACCTCGGCGCCCATGCGGGGGATGCGGTGGGCGATGTCGATGCCCAGGCCGTTGCCGGCGAGCTGCTGCCGGACGCGGTCGAGGATCGGGGTGAGGTCCAGGGTCACCGAGGCGTTGCCGGTGGCGGTGAGGCTGCCGTCCAGCGCCTGATGGGCGGTGCGGTGGACGCCGGTCCAGACCGCGGGGAAGGCGCGGCCGGTGACGACCTGGCGGACTTGCTTGCCGACGAAATCGCGCAGACCACGGGTGAAGCGCTTCAGCAGTGCGGCCCGTTCGGGGCGGGGGATGGCCTTGAGCAGGCCGTCGAGCCGGACATGGGTCATCACGCCGTTGGTGACGTCGTGGACGATGGCGTCCTGGACGGCGCGGTTCGCGGCGAGCGGCGCGACGGTGGCCACGTACCGGTCGGTGTCGGTCAGTTCGCTGCGCGCCCATACGGTGGCCAGGCTCAGCGGCAGGAGGAGCGCACCGATGAGCAGCAGCGCGCCCGCCCCCAGCGCGCGGCCGGGCCGTCGCCGGGGCTGTTCGGGCAGGCGTTCCGCCTCTGTCACCCGGCCGCGGGGGCGTACGGGTGCGCTCGCTGACATCGCGTCCGGTCCTTCCTGGTGGGAGGGACAGCGGCCAAGTGGCCGGGTATTCAGGCAAGACCGGAAGGGCGGGGGGCGCGAGCCGGGGCGGTGCCAACGGGTGATCACGTACGCCGGACACCCTGGGCTCTGCCCATAGCATGACGTCATGTCAGTGAACATCGATGTCGAGATCACCGTCACCGAGCCCGCCGACGCGGCGCAGGCGGAGCGGATAGCGGACGCCCTCAACGACGTGGCGCGGGACGAGGGGATCCACCACGAGATCAGCTTCGTGGTGGACGAGTGGGAGGGGCGGCTCGAGGTGGTGGGTGGCACCCAGTACCCGTTGATCATCACCCGCTTCGGCCAGTGGCAGCCGGAGTTCGAGAGCCGCGTCCACAGCGCGGTGCAGGCGGTGGCGCCGGCCGCGAAGACGGACATCAAGTGGGGCTACCCGGACGATGAGGACGACTGACGAGGCCCTGCTCGCGGCCTTGGGCCACGCGGTCTGAGACGCGGTCTGAGGCCGGCCCGGGGGTGCCCGGTGCCGGTGCGGTTCAGTGCCGGTGCGGTCCCGGCCGGTGGACCGGTCCGTGGGCGTCCGCGCAGTGGTCGGTGGCGTGCGGCTCGGTGTCGGGGCCGGGGCCCGGGCCGAGGGCCAGGACGTCCGGGGCGGCGGACTCCTCGCCCACGTGGTCGACCTGGAGGGTGGCGTGGGTGATGCCGTACTCGGTGCTCAGCAGTTCCTGGAGGCGGCGGCGGACCTTGTGACAGTCGCCGCCGGGGGCCACCAGGATGTGGGCGGAGAGGGCCGGCTGGCCGGAGGTGATCTGCCAGATGTGCAGGTCGTGGATCTCGACGACCTGGTCCTCGGCGACGAGGTGGTCGCCCAGCGCGTCCGGGTCGACGCCGGCCGGTGCGGCCTCCATGAAGATCCGGCCGGACTCGCGGACCAGGCCCGTACCGGCCTTCAGCATCAGCGCGACGACGACCAGCGAGGCGATCGCGTCGGCCCGCTCGAAGCCGGTGGTCAGCACGATCAGGCCGGAGACGGCGGTGGCGACGAAGCCGAAGAGGTCGGTGAGGATGTGCTGGTAGGCGCCCTCGATGTTGAGGCTGGAGCGGTTGGCCCGGGAGAGGAACCAGGTGCAGATGAGGTTGATGACGATGCCGGAGAGGGCCGTGACGAGGACGAGCCCGCCGGTCACCTGGGGCGGTGAGATCAGCCGCGTGACCGCCTCGTAGCCGAGCCAGGCGGACAGGAGCAGCAGGGTGATGCCGTTGGCCTGGGCGGAGAGGATTTCGGCGCGCTTGAGGCCGTAGGTGTAGCCGCCGCGCGCGGGGCGGGCGGCCAGCCGCATCGCGATCAGCGCCAGGATGATGGAGACCGCGTCGGTGAGCATGTGCGCGGCGTCCGAGATCAGGGCCAGGGACTGGGCCACGACGCCGATGACGACCTCGACCGCCATGTAGGCGGTCAGGAGCAGCAGCGCGGCGCGCAGCCAGCGGCGGTCGGCGTCCGGGGAGACGCCGTGCGAGTGGCCGTGCGCGTGGCCGTCCGCCTGGCTGTGGCCGTGCCCGTGGGTGTGGGCGTGCTCGGTCATGGCGCGCTCCTTCCTGGGTCGTCGTGGGGAAGCAAACCGCACTTCGGCGAAAGATCCAAAGGCTGCACCGGTGACCGTTGTCATTACCGTCGAACGGCGGATCGTGCCTGGTCAGAGCGTTGTGTGCGGAGAGGCGCCCGGGGCGGGCCGAGGCGCGGAAGAGGGCCCTCGGCATCCGATCCCGCGCGATGTCGAGGGCCGGGACCTCTTGATAAGGGCACGCCAAAGAGACGATCTTGGTAGTGCGGACGGTTCGCGATGCCGCGGTCCGTGTTGCGTACACCTACTGAGGAGAGTCGTACCCGTGAACCGAGAAGCGCCGGACATCCTGTCGCCGGAATTCGCCGCGGATCCGTATGCCGCCTATCGCGTGCTGCGCGACGACTTCCCGCTGCTGCATCACGAGGCCACCCAGAGCTACATCGTCTCGCGGTACGAGGACGTCGAACGGGCCTTCAAGGACCCGGCGTTCACCACGGACAACTACGACTGGCAGCTGGAGCCGGTGCACGGCCGGACCATCCTGCAGATGAGCGGACGGGAGCACGCGGTGCGCCGGGCGCTGGTCGCGCCGGCCTTCCGCGGCAACACCCTGGAGCAGTCGTTCCTGCCGGTGATCGAGCGCAATGCCCGTCAGCTCATCGACGGATTCCGGGGGGCGGGCACGGCCGACCTGGTTGCGGAGTTCGCCACCCGCTTCCCCATCAACGTCATCGTCGACATGCTGGGGCTGGACCGGGGCGATCACGAGCGCTTCCACCGCTGGTACACCGCGATCATCGGGTTCCTCGGCAATCTCGCTCAGGACCCGGACGTCGCCGCGGCGGGACTGCGCACCCGCGAGGAGTTCGCCGCGTATCTGCTGCCCGTCATCCGCGAGCGCCGCGACCACCTCGGCGACGATCTGCTGTCCACGCTCTGCGCCGCGGAGATCGACGGGACGCGGATGAGCGACGAGGACATCAAGGCGTTCTGCAGCCTGCTGCTGACGGCCGGCGGGGAGACCACCGACAAGGCGATATCCAGCCTGATGCACAACCTGCTGCGCCACCCGGAGCAGCTGGCCGCGGTGCGCGCGGACCACTCGCTGATCGCGCCGGCGTTCGCGGAGACGCTGCGGTACACCCCGCCGGTCCACATGATCATGCGGCAGGTCGCCGAGGACGTCACCATCGGCGGCGGCGAGGTGCCCAAGGGCTCCACCGTCACCTGCCTGATCGGCGCTGCCGGGCGGGACGAGCGGCGCTACGCCGACCCCGACACCTTCGACATCCACCGCGCCGACCTGTCCGCCACCACCGCCTTCTCGGCCGCCGCGGACCATCTCTCGTTCGCCCTCGGACGGCACTTCTGCGTCGGCGCGCTGCTGGCGAAGGCGGAGGTGGAGGTGGGCGTGGCCCAACTGCTCGACGCCCTGCCGGAGGTGGCGCTGGCGCCGGGAGCGGAGCCGCGGGAGCAGGGGGTGTTCACGAGGGGGCTGGACACGCTGCCGGTGCGCTTCACGCCGATGGGTTAGCCGGCACTTCGCGGGGCGGGGCGGTGTTTCACGTGAAACACCGCCCCGCGCCTGTCATCCGTACAGCGCGCCCGGTGTCCCCATCGCCGGAATCGGCGTGTACGCCGGCGTGAACTCGACCGGCAGCCCGACCAGGCCGCGCATCCACAGCGACGGATGCCACACCAGGTCCTCGGCCGGCACCGCCAGCATCACGTCCGGCAGCCGGTCGAGCAGCACCTCCACCGCCGCCTTGGCGATCACCTCGGCGATCTCCGGGGCGGGGTAGGGGCAGGCGTGTTCCCCATGGCTGAAGGACATATGGGCCTGGTTGCCGTCGGCGCCGGCCTCGCTGAAGTCCGGCCGTACCTGGGGATCGGTGTTGGCGGCGGCAAGCCCCAGGATCACCAGGTCTCCGGTACGGATCCGGCGGCCGCCGAGCTGGGTGTCGCGTGCCGCCCAGCGGCCGATGTAGTTCTGGGTCGGGGTGTCGTGCCAGAGCACCTCGTTGAGGGCCTGGCCGACGCTGCGCCGCCCGCCCGAGAGGCTGACCGCGAACCGGTCGTCGGTCAGCATCAGCCGCAGCGTGTTGCCGATCCAGTTGGCGGTCGGCTGCTGGGCGGCGGCCATCATCACCAGCAGATCGATGACCACTTCCTCATCGGCCAGCCCCGCCTGATGGCCCAGCAGCCGGGACGGCACATCGGCGCCCGGCCTGGCCCGCCTGGCCTTGACCAGCCGCTGCATCCGCGCGGCGACCCTCTGGTGCGCCGCGATCGCGCCGTCGTCGGCGTTCAGCGACGCGGCGATGTCGGCGGCCAGCTCGGGCACCTCGGTGGCCGGGAAGCCGAAGAGCTCGGCGATGACGAGCAGCGGCAGCCGGGCCGCGTAATGGACCATCAGATCGGTCTCGCCGGACCCGGCGAACGCATCGATCAGCCCGTCCGCCAGCCGCTCGCAGATCTGCCGCAGCTCGAACTGGTCGATCGCGGTCAGCGCATCGCTGATCGCGCCGGCCCGCCGCCGGTGCTCGGCCCCCTCGGCGAACATCACCGACGGCTGGTGCCCGACGAACGGCATCAGCGGCCAGCCCTCGGGGATGTGCTCCCAGGCGTGCCAGCGCCGGGAGTCGCGCGCGAACAGCTCCGGGTTGCTGGTGACCTGGTGCAGCTCGCGGTAGCCCAGGACGAACCAGCCGGGGATGTCGCCGTCGAGGAGGACCGGTGCGACGGTCCCGTACCGCGCCCGCATCTCGCGGTAGAGCTTCGCCGGGTCGTCGCTGAAGCCGGCGCCGTACAGCGGTACGGCGTCCGTGCCGGGCCGCATGGGGCAGCCGCCGGTCCGGGGGTGCTGCTGCTCGATCATGGTGCGGTCTCCGCGGTTTCCTGTACGGACAGGGCGTAGAGATGGTCGACCAGTGCGATCAGCACGGCCTTGCTGGACTCACGGTCGCGCGCATCGCAGTGGATCAGCGGTACGTCCGGTGAGAGGTCGAGTGCGTCGCGGATCTGCTCGAGGGTGTGCCGGTCGCCGCCGAAGTCGTTGTGCGCGACGATGAACGGCATCCCGTGCGCCTCCAGCCGGTCGATCGCGTACCAGGAGTCGTCCAGCCGCCGGGTGTCGACCAGGACCACCGCACCCAGCGTTCCGGAGAACAGCCGGTCCCACAGGAACCAGAAGCGTTCCTGGCCGGGCGCGCCGAAGAGATACAGCACCGAGCTGTCGTTGATGCTGATCCGGCCGAAGTCGAAGGCGACGGTGGTGGTCGACTTGCCCTCCACGCCGGTGGGGTCGTCGACGCCGACGCCCGCCCGCGTCATCGTCTCCTCGGTGTTCAGCGGCCGGATCTCGCTCACCGAGCGGACCATGGTGGTCTTGCCGACGCCGAAGCCGCCGACGATCACGATCTTCAGCCCGTTGTCGGCGTTGGCGCTCAGCGGAATGCGGTCGGCGTCGGTGCCGGCCGCTACGGCCGTGGCCGGATTCGCAGAGGAGGTCGCGGCGGCGGTCGCGGCGGCGTTCTCAGAGGCGGTGGAGTGCATCGAGCACCTCCTTCAGCAGGTCGGCGGCGGGGAGTTGGGCGGTGGCGGCGGTGCGCGGATGACGGGCGGTGACCTGCCCGCGGTCGAGCAGGTCGGACAGCAGGATCCGGACCACGCTGACCGGCATCCGCAGCTCCGCCGAGACCTCGACCACGGCCAGCGGGCGACGGCACATGGTCAGGATCCGGGCATGCTCGGACTGCATGCCCGGTGTCGGATCGCATTCGCTGACGATGAGGGTCACCAGGTCGAGCGTCCGGTCGTCGGCGGACCGGCTGCGGCCGCCGGTCACGGTGTAGAGCCGGTCCGGATCATCGTCAGGACCGAGCCGTTTCATGCGCGCTGCCCCGGCGCACCGGTCCCGCCGTCACCGCGCGGGGCGGCCTGCAGATACTCGCCGATCTGCTCCACCAGCTCGTTCATGTTGAAGCCGATCAGGCCGACATCGGCGTCCTCGACGGCGATCAGCGCCAGATGGGCGCCGTTCCCGGCCTCCACGATGAACAGGACGCCACCGTGGAACTCCGTCATCGCCTGTCGTACGCCCCCCGTACCGTTCCCGAACTCCACGGACGCGCCGTGCGACAGGCTCTGTATCCCGGAGGCGATGGCGGCCAGCTGGTCGGCCTGATCGACGGTCAGGTCCTTGGAGTGACACAGCTTGAGCCCGTCCCGGGACAGGACCAGCGCATGGCGCGCGCCCGGAGTCTTCTGGAGCAGGTTCTCCAGCATCCAATCGAGGCTGTGGTCAGTGGTGTTCATCGGGTCTCGTCCTCCGGACGTGCTGGAGAGGGTGCGGGGGGTGACGCGGGTGCGCCGCCGGAACGGGTGTCCGGGGCGGCGTCGGCGGGCGTGCCGTCGGCGGCATCCGGGGCGGATGTGCCCTGGAAGGCCTTACGGAAGGAGCTGAAGCGCGCCGCCGATTCCTCGACGGAGCGGGCGGGCCGCGCGGGCTTGCCGGCGTCCGGCGTGCGGCCGTGCGCCGGGCCCGTGCCCATGGGGGCGGAGGCCAGGGTCTGGCCACGGCGGCGCTTGGGCAGGCCGCTTTCGCCGAATTCGGCCGGCGGGGCGGGCCGGGGCTCGGGCTCCGGGGCGGGCTCGGGGGCGGTCTCGGCCCGGGGGCCGGGGGTCTGGGCCTGGGGGGTGCGCCTGGGGAGCGGCGACGGTGCCTCGGAGCCGGGTGCGGGCCGGTCCTGGTGCGCCGGCTCGGACTTCGCCGGGAGCGGCGACGGGCTCTCCGGCTCGGCCTCGGGGGCGCGCCGGGGAGCGGGGACCGCGGCCCGCGCGGCCGTCACGACCGTGTCGGCGATCGGCGGGTGCGCCGCCTGCTGGGCCGGCGGCCGCGCCTCCGTCACCAGCTGCTGCGGAATCAGCACGACGACGCCCGTGCCGCCGCGCGCCGACGGCCGGAAGGACACGTTCAGCCCGTGCTTGCGTGCCAGACAGCCCACCACCGCGAGCCCCAGCCGCGTCCCGGACAGCGACATCAGGTCCAGCGTGGCCGCGGACACCGACTGCTGGGCCCGCTGCAACGCGGCCTCACCCATCACCAGTCCGCTGTCCTCCACGCTGACCACCACACCGGCCTGCGCCTCTTCCACGTACACATGCACGGGAGACAGCGGCGGTGAGAACGACGTCGCGTTGTCCATGATCTCGGCCAGCGCATGCATGATGCCCTCGGCCGCATGGCCCGCGATGGCGACGTCGCTGCTGCTGTGCAGCTGAATGCGGCGGTAGGCGCTGATCCGCCCCATCGCGCCGCGCAGAATGCTCTCCATCGCGATCGGCTTGTTCCAGCGGCGGCCGGACCGGGCCCCGGTCAGTACGGCGATGCTGTCCGCCAGCCGCCCCGCCTGTGCCGTCGTGTGGTCCAGCTTCATCAGGTCGCCCAGCACTTCCTCGCCGTGCCGGTCCTCCATCTCGCGCAGGTCCGCGAGCATTCCGGTGGCGAGCGCCTGAACCCGGCCCGCGGCATTGGCGCATGCGGACATCGCCGCGGCCCGCATCCGCTCACCGCGGCCGACCTCCTCGGCCAGCGTCCGCAGGATCCGCTGATGCGACCCGGCCGTGGGCGTGACCGTACGGCTGAGCGCGGTGTCCACCGATGCGCCGTCCCGCAGCTCCGCGACCAGCGCGGGCAGCGTCTCGTCGGCCAGCCGGTCGGCCTCGCCCCGGATGTCCCCGATCCGCGACCGGTAGTGCCGAACCAGCCGCTCCTGAAACACGGCGGTCGCCACCGCGGCGCTCAGCGCCGCCCCACCGGCCCCGCCACCCCAGGCCAACAACATCCGTACGGACGGTGGTGCGAGCAACACCGCCCACACGCACAGCCCCCCGGTCACCACTAGAGCGACCGCCAGGGTGCGCAGGGCCGCTCCCAACGGCGTGTGCGCTGCCTGACGGCGGGCGGGTATCCGTGCTGACATCAAACAGGTCCTCGTGAACGATGGCGGCTGCGGGCGGTACGGGGTGGTGATTGTGTCGGGGCGAACGGGGGGAGCGAAACCCCTGAGGGAATCGAGGTGTTGCGGTGCGGGAGTTGCGTCCCGCGAGCGTCCCGCGACGTGTCCTGCGGTGCGTCCCAGTGTTGCGTCCCTGCGATACGTCCCTGTGATGTGTTCTGCGGTGAGTGCTGCGTGTGCGTTACTCCAGGTAAGGCTCGATGCCCGACGAAGGAATGATCGAAGATCGTCCAGGCACTTTAGCCGCTCGCCGGGATCGGGCAACTTCCGTATCGCCCTCTGCCGTTGAGGCACCATTCGCGCAGGTCATCCCGCGATCGCCGGACTTCCGCCGTACGGCGAAGCGGCGGCCGCCATGACGCCGCGCGCCCAATGCGCGCGCGACCAGCGGGGATGCGGGCGCCCGCCCAGGGCCCCGGTTTCGGGCCCCTCCGTCGCTGGACCGCCCCGGGCGCCCGGTCCTGCCCCTGCTACGCCGCCCGGACCCGCCCCCCGGCCACCGGATGCAGCGCCGCGAACTCCAAGGGCGCCGACGGGTCGACCGACACCTCCAGCGGCGCGGGCTCGGCCCCCGCCCGGACCAGCAGGTCCCCGACCGCCGCGATCATCGCGCCGTTGTCCGTGCACAGCCGCAGCGGTGGCACCCGCAGGCGGATCCCCGCCGCCGCGCAGCGCTCCTCGGCCAGCGACCGCACGCGCGAATTGGCGGCCACCCCGCCCACCACGACCAGCGTGGCGACGCCGTGCTCGGTGCACGCGGCCACCGCCTTGCGGGTCAGGACATCCGCCACCGCCTCCTGGAGCGAGGCCGCGCCGTCGGCGAGGGGGAGGGGGCGGCCCGCGGCGCGGTGGCTCTCCGCCCACCTGGCCGCCGCCGTCTTCAGACCCGAGAAGGAGAAGGTGAAGCGGTTCGACCGCGGGCCCGCGGTCAGCGGGCGGGGAAAGGGGACAGCGCGCGGATCCCCCTCGCGCGCTGTCCGGTCAATGGCCGGGCCGCCGGGATACGGCAGCCCGAAGACCCGGGCGACCTTGTCGAAGCACTCGCCGGCGGCGTCGTCCAGGGTGTCGCCGAGGTGCACGATCGGGTCGCGCGCCAGGTCACGTACGAGAAGGAGGGAGGTGTGGCCGCCGGAGACGATCAGGACGACGCAGGGGTCGGGCAGCGGGCCGTGCTCGAGGGTGTCGGCCGCGACATGCCCCGCCAGGTGGTGCACCCCGTACAACGGCACGCCGAGCGCATACGCCAGCCCCTTGGCCCCCGCCAGCCCCACCTGAAGGGCACCGGACAGCCCCGGTCCCGTCGTCACCGCCACCGCCCCGATGTCCCCGGCCCGCAGCCCCGCATCGGCCAGCGCGGCCCGTACGACCGGGGTCAGGGCGTGCACATGGGCGCGGGCCGCGATCTCGGGGACGACGCCGCCGAACCGCGCGTGCTCGTCCATGCTCGACGCCAGCGCCTGCCCGAGCAGCCGGCCGTTCCGCACCAGCCCGGCGCCCGTCTCGTCGCATGACGATTCGATCCCCAGCACCACCGGCGAGTCCACCGAGCCGCGCCTCCGTTCCGTCCTGAGTTCTTCTCCCTTGGCAGTAATTGCAAACTATATGCAATAAGCGTCGGGTGGGGGCCGGTGGGTGGCCATGGCTCCGCCCCCACCGGCGATCCGTACTCGCCGGTCAGTAGAGTTCCCCTCCCAGCCCCTCCCGCCCCCTCCACCTCCCTTTCCGCCCGAACGAACCCCGAGGTACCGGCAGTGAGCCCCGCACCACCCCTCTCCGTAGTCGGCATCGGGGCCGACGGCTGGGACGGTCTGCCGGCCGGCTCCCAGCGGGTCCTGCGCGAGGCCGAGGTGCTGATCGGCGGGGCGCGGCAGCTGGCGCTGCTGCCCGCCGAGTGCGCGGGCGAGCGGGTGCCGTGGCCGTCGCCATTGCGGCCCGCCGTGCCGGGGCTGCTCGCCGCGCACGCCGGGCGCCGGATCTCCGTGCTGGCCAGCGGCGATCCGATGTTCTACGGGATCGGGCGGACGCTGAACGAGGTGGCCGGGACGTCCCTTCGCGTGCTGCCGCACCCCTCCTCCGTCTCCTACGCCTGCGCGCGGCTCGGCTGGCCGGTGGAGGAGACGGAGGTCGTCACGCTGGTCGGGCGGCCCGCCGAGAGCCTGGCCGGGGCGCTGTACGACGGGCGGCGGCTGCTGGTGCTGTCCGCCGGTGCGGGCACCCCCGCCGAGGTCGCCGCGCTGCTCCGCGCCCACGGCTTCGGCCCGACCCGTATGCGGATCCTCGAACAGCTCGGCGGCGAGCGTGAACGGGTCGCCGAGGGCACCGCGGCGGGCTGGGCGGAGCCGTCCGAGGCCGGCTCCCACGACATCGACCCCCTCAACGTCATCGCGCTCGACTGCGTCCGCGAGTCCGAAGCCCGCCGCCTCTCCCTCGTCCCGGGCCTGCCCGACGACGCCTACGAGCACGACGGCCAGTTGACCAAGCGCCATGTCCGCGCCGCCACCCTCGCCGCGCTGGCCCCCGCCCCCGGCGAACTCCTCTGGGACATCGGCGGCGGCTCCGGCTCCATCGCCATCGAGTGGCTGCGCGCGCACCGCAGCTGCCGCGCCGTCAGCGTGGAACGCGATCCGGTACGGGCCGAGCGCATCGGCCGTAACGCCCGGTCGCTGGGGGTGCCGGGGCTGCGCGTCGTCACCGGCGCCGCGCCCGCCGCGCTGGAGGGTCTGGCGGTGCCGGACGCGGTGTTCATCGGCGGCGGACTGACCGCCCCCGGGCTGCTGGACGCGTGCTGGCAGGCGCTGCCACCGGGCGGCCGGATCGTCGCCAATACCGTGACGCTGGAGTCCGAGGCGCTGCTCGCCGACCACTACCGACGCCACGGCGGCGACCTCGTACGCCTCGCCGTCGCACACGCCGTCCCGGTCGGCGGCTTCACGGGCTGGCGGCAGGCGATGCCGGTCACCCAGTGGGCGGCCGTGAAGCCGGCCGGTGGCGAGGCGGGGCGCTGTTTCACGTGAAACCACGCCGCACACCACCCACGGAGCACCTGGAGAACGAGCAGCGATGACCGTTTACTTCATCGGCGCGGGCCCCGGCGCCGCCGACCTGATCACCGTGCGCGGCGCCCGCACCCTCGCCTCCTGCGGCGTCTGCCTGTACGCGGGCAGCCTGGTGCCGCGCGAGCTGCTGGCCGAATGCCCGCCCGGCGCCCGGCTCATCGACACCGCGCAGATGGACCTCGACGCCATCGTCGGAGAGCTGGTCCGCGCCCACGAGGAGGGCAAGGACGTCGCCCGGCTGCACTCCGGCGACCCGTCCGTCTTCAGCGCCGTCGCCGAGCAGATGCGCCGCCTTGACGCGGCAGGGGTGCCGTACGAGGTGGTGCCGGGCGTCCCGGCCTTCGCCGCCGCGGCCGCAGCCCTCAAGCGCGAACTGACGGTCCCCACCGTCGGCCAGACCGTCATCCTCACCCGCGTCGCCCAGCGCGCCACCCCCATGCCCGAAGGCGAGGACCTGGCCACCCTCGGCCGCAGCGGCGCCCTCCTGGTCCTCCACCTGGCCGCCATGTACGTCGACCGGGTCGTCGCCGAACTCCTCCCGCACTACGGCGCCGACTGCCCCGCCGCCGTCGTCGCGATGGCCTCCCGCCCCGACGAACTCGTCCTGCGCGGCACCCTCGCCGACATCGCCGGCCAGGTGAAGGACGCCGGGGTGGTCCGGACGGCCGTGATCATGGTCGGCCGGACGCTGGGCGCCGAGCAGTTCCGTGACAGCCATCTGTACTCGTCGACCCGGGAGCGGCCGCACGCTCCCTGCGACGCACCGCCTCAGGGGTAGCGCCTCAGGGGTGGCGCCTCAGGGGTGGCGGCACAGCCCACAACGCATGGTTGTGGACGACCGTCGGCCCGGTTGTTTGATTGTCCGGCCTGCCGCTCGCTTTGATGGCTCCGCCCACACGAGGTGGTTCGAGCGGACGGCGAGGCGAGGATGAAGGCCAAAACGGCCGGGCGGTCCCTGGGACGGCAGTTCGGGTGGCTCTGGGCGGCGTACGCGGCCAGCACGTTCGGCACCTGGCTCGCGTTCGACGCGCTCCCCCTCATCGCGATCCTCGTACTGCACGCCGGGTCGACCGAAGTGTCGTTGCTGGCCGCGGCGGGGCTGACGGTGGGGGCGGCGGTGGCCGTGCCGCTCGGCCCGTGGGTGGAGTTCCGCCGCAAGCGGCCGGTGATGATGGCGATGGACCTGACCCGGTTCGCGGCGTTGATCAGCATCCCCGCCGCGTTCGCGCTCGGCCATCTCACCTTCGTCCAGCTCCTGGTCGTATCGGCCGTCGTCGCCGCGGCCGACATCACCTTCAACGCGGCCGGCGGCGCATGCCTCAAAGCGCTCGTGCGGCCCGAGGACCTGCTCGCGGCGAACGGGCGCTTCGAGTCCACGACCTGGACCGCCACCGTGCTCGGGCCGCCGCTCGGCGGGGCCGCCATCGGGCTGTTCGGCCCGGTGATGACCGTGGTGGCCGACGCGGTCAGCTACCTGCTCTCCGCGGCGGGGATCCGCGCGATCGGCGGGCGGGAGCCGCGGCCGGTGCGCACCGAGGCCCCGCGGCTGCGCGCCGGCGACCTGCTCGTGGGGTGGCGCTACATCCTGAACCACCCGGCGCTGCGCCCGGTGTTCTTCAGCACGATCCTGTTCAACGGCCTGCTCATGGCGACCTCGCCGCTGCTCGCCGTCCTCATGCTCGGCCCCCTCGGGTTCGCACCCTGGCAGTACGGCCTCGCCTTCGCGGTGCCCTGCGTCGGCGGTCTGATCGGCTCACGACTGGCCCGCCCTCTCGTCGCGCGGTTCGGGCAGCACCGGGTGCTGTTCACCGCCGGGGCGCTGCGCGCGTGCTGGCTGGTCGGGCTGGCCCTCGTCCGCCCCGGCGTCGCCGGGCTCGTGATCGTCATGGCCGTCGAGCTGGGGCTGATCACCTGCTGCGGCGTGTTCAACCCGGTGCTCGCCACGTACCGGCTCGAACGGACGGCGACGGACCGGGTCGCCCGCACCCTGTCCGCGTGGTCGGCCACCGGCAAGGCCGCCACCGCCGCCATGACCGCCCTGTGGGGCCTGCTGGCCGCGGTCACCGGCCCCCGCACCGCGATCGCGATCGCCGGTCTCCTCATCCTGGCGACCCCGTTCCTGCTCCCCCGGCACGACGACGCGCCGCACCCCGGCGAGAACGGGGCCGGAGCCGCACGGGACACCCCGCAACTCGCCACCGAGTCCTGACCGCGCCGGGACTCCCGAACCCGGCACCGGCTCCCGGACTCGCCCGGGACTCCCTCCCGGCCGCAGACGCCGCCCGCTCGCCCCGGACTCCGCCGTTCGCCCCGGACGCCGCCACCAGCCCCGGACTCCAGCACTCGCCACGACTCCGGAAGACGGACCGCGGCGCCACGCCTCATGTGTCCCCCGGCCCCCGAGGCTCCGCCCGCCCCACCACCATCCCCGCCCGGTCGATGCAGATGACGTCGACGGACACCGGCGCCCCGCGCAGCACGGCCAGCGCCTCGTCGCGGGCCGTGGCCGCCACCAGGTCGCCCAGTGGCACCCCCGCCGCCTCGCACAGCCGGAGCGCGGCGAGCCCCGTATTGGCCTCGGCGACGGCGCCCGCCAGCTCTTCCCCCGCGCCGCCCCGCCGGGCCAGTCCGGCCAGGAAACCCTTGTCCACCTGCGACCGCGCGGAGTGCAGATCCAGGTGACCGGCCGCCAGCTTCGACAGCTTGGCGAAGCCGCCGCAGATCGTGAGCCGTTCGACGGGGTGCCGCCGGATGTACTTCAGCACCGCGCCCGCGAAGTCCCCCATGTCCAGCAGCGCGTCCTCGGGCAGGTGGTGCAGGGCGACCACGGTCTTCTCCGACGTCGAACCCGTACACCCCGCCACATGCCGCCGCCCCGCCGCACGCGCCACATCCACCCCGCGCCGGATGGAGTCGATCCAGGCGGAGCACGAGTACGGCACGACGATCCCGGTGGTCCCCAGGATGGACAGCCCGCCCAGGATCCCCAGCCGGGGGTTCCACGTACTGCGGGCGATCTCCTCCCCGTGATCCACCGAGATCTCGACCTCGACGTCGGCCGCCGTGCCCCCGTACCGCGCGGCCACCGCCGCCAGATGCTCGCGCATCATCTCCCTCGGTACGGGATTGATCGCGGGTTCGCCGACATCCAGGGGGAGGCCGGGACGGGTGACGGTCCCGACCCCGGGGCCGGCGCGGAACACCACCCCCGAGCCGGGCGCCAGCCTCCGCACCCGCGCCCGCACCAGTGCCCCGTGCGTCACATCCGGATCGTCCCCGGCGTCCTTCACCACGCCGGCCATGGCGCCGCTCCGGTCCGGCGCCAGCTCCTCCACCGCAAGGGCAAAGGACGGCGTCTGCCCCTTGGGCAGCGTGATCGTCACCGGATCCGGGAACTCGCCGCTCAGCAGCGCCGTGTACGCGGCCGTGCTCGCCGCCGTCGCACACGCCCCGGTGGTCCACCCGGGCCGCAGCCCGGTGTGCGCGAGCTGGGCGGCCCGGCCGCCGCTCGCCGTACCCTTCGACTGCGCTTCAGCCATGGAGGAAATCACCGCTCATGCACGACGACCGCCCCGCCCACGTCCTGATCCTCGGCGGTACGACCGAGGCCCGCCGCCTCGCCGGCATGCTCGCGGCGGAGCCGGGCCCGCGCGTGACGACCTCGCTCGCCGGCCGGGTCGCCGCGCCCCGGCTGCCCGCCGGGGAGGTACGCATCGGAGGGTTCGGCGGCCCCGCGGGCCTCGCCCGCTGGCTGCGCGAGCACGCGGTGGACGCGCTCATCGACGCCACCCATCCTTTCGCCGGCACGATCAGTCACAACGCGGCCGAGGCGGCCGCCACCGCCCATGTTCCCCTGCTGGCCCTCCGCCGCCCCGGCTGGGTACCGGCCCCGGGCGACGACTGGCACCCGGCCGCCTCCCTCGACGAGGCCGCCGCCCTCCTCCGCACCCTCCCCGTCACCCGCGTCTTCCTCACCACCGGCCGCATGGGCCTCACCCACTTCGCCCACCTCACCGACCTCTGGTTCCTCGTCCGCTCCGTGGACGCCCCCGAACCCCCGCACCCGCCCCGGATGACGACCCTCCTGGACCGCGGCCCCTTCACCCTGGACGGCGAGCGTGCCCTCCTCCGCGAGCACCGCATCGACGTCCTGGTGACCAAGGACAGCGGCGCCGCGGCCACCGCCGCCAAGCTGACGGCGGCGCGCGAGGCGGGCCTGCCGGTCATCGTCGTGACCCGCCCGCCGACGCCGGAAGGTGTCCCGGAGGTGGCGGATCCGGCGGCGGCGCTGGAGTGGTGGCGGCGCCTTCCGGGGACGGCACCGGGCCGAGCGAATTGATCGCGGCGCAGCCCGAGTTGAGCGATGCTGAGCGATACTGCCTGACGCCACGACTCCATGAGGGGGACGCATGGACTGGGGGACCCTCGTCGCGACGGTGAGCGGCGGCCTGATGGCGATCTCCGGCACCGTCCTGGCGGACCGCCTCCGTCAGCGCCACGAGACCGACCGCGGCAGCGAAGCGCGACGGCGGGCGGTCTACATCGAGTTCATCACCGCCGCCGGGGTGTGCCATACGCGCCTGCGGCGCATCGCCCAGGACCCGGCCGCCGAGCCCGATCCCGACGCCGCCGCCCGCGCGGCGCTGAACGACGCCGCGATCCACGAGGTACGCGAGCGGCTGTTCATCGACGCGACGACCGGGATCGCCGGCGCCGGACAGGAGATGTTCGAGCGCCTGCGCGCCCTCCAACGGGCGGTCGCCGCGGGCGCCGGACACACCTCACCCGCCTTCCACGACGTCTACCACCCCTACCTCTCGGCCGTCTGGGCCTACCGCGTGGCGGTCCGCACGGAACTGGAGGGCGAGGCCCTGACGCCAAGGGTGTTCGGCTGGGACGAATGGGACGGAACGGACCGCTGCGCGCTGTGCCGGGAGCCCTTGAGCACGGCTCCGGCGTCCGGGTGACCAGGAACGGCGCCGGTCGGGCAAGGGGGTCCGTTCGTCCCGGCCGGCCGGCTCAGGACGGCTCGCCGGACAGAATTTGCACCTTGCCGGAGTCGAGCGAGTAGTAGGCGCCGACCACGGCAAGGGCGCCCTTCTTCACGAGGGGGGCGAGGTCCTGATTGGTGCGCAGACCGTCGGCGGTCAACGTGACCTGGGCGCGGGCCATGGCCTCGACCGGGTCGGCGCCGCCCTCCCCTTCCACCTGCTCGTACGCGGGCCGCAGGGCCTTGACGATCGCCTGCAGGTTCCCGGGCAGCGGTTCGCCGTCGCGAAGGGACGTGTACGCGGCCTTGACGGCGCCGCAGCGCTGATGCCCGAGGACCACGATGAGCGGGGTGCCGCTGGTCATGGGCCCGTACTCGACGGAGCCGGTGACCACCGGGCCGACCGCCTCGCCGCCCGTGCGCATCACGTAAAGGTCGCCGAGCCCGGTGTCGAAGAGGAGCTCGGGCGGCACCCGGGAGTCGATGCACGCGAGGACCGCCCCGAAGGGCTTCTGTTCCTGGGCCACGAACTGACGCCGGTTCGGATCCCGGTCGGGGTGCTGAAGGTCTCCGCTGACCCAGCGTTTGTTGCCGTCCATCAGCCGGGCAAATGCCGCGGCGGGTGTGGTCGGGCGCGGGCTCGGACTCGGGCTCGGGCTCGGCGAAGCGCCGGCCGCCGCCGGGGCCGTCCTCGTCGCGGAACACCCCGCGAGCGCGACCGTGGCGCCCGCAAGTCCGCCGGCCAGCAGCGCCCTACGATCCAGACGTCCCGCTGTGTCCATCGGCCGTTCCCTTCGCGCCGCTCAGACTGCCCTGCGTCCTGTCCCCGCGTCGTGATCGGGGCCATTGTTCAGCGGGAGTGGGCGACCTCGCAGGAGGCGCGGGCGGGCGCGGGCCACGTTGCCACCGACGGCCCAGGGACCGGCTCGGGTGGCGGCGTGAGCGTCCGGGCCAAGACCCCTACCGGTCCGAGTAGCCCCAGCGCCCACGCCCGACGGCCCCCGCCCAACCCGGCAGGGGCCGTCGGTCAGGCCGCGGATCTCAGGCCTCCGGATACCTCCGAGGCGTCCACACCACGTCCTGGTCCGTGCCGTCGTCGCGCCGGACCGCCTGGGTCTGGGACGAGCCGATGAGCAGGAGGGTGCGCATGTCGACCTGGGTGGGGTCGAGGTCGGTGAGGCGGACGGTGCGGACGGATTCCTCGGGGCCGCCGACGTCGCGGGCGAGGACGACCGGGGTGTCCGGGGCGCGGTGTTCCAGGAGGAGTTCGCGGGTCTTGGCGACCTGCCAGGTGCGGCTGCGGGAGCCGGGGTTGTAGAGGGCCAGGACCAGGTCGGCGGCGGCCGCCGCGTGCAGGCGTTCGGCGATGACTTCCCAGGGCTTGAGGCGGTCGGAGAGGGAGATCACCGCGTAGTCGTGGCCGAGGGGGGCGCCGGCGCGGGCCGCGGCGGCGTTGGCGGCGGTGACGCCGGGCAGGACGCGTACGGGGACGGAGCGGTAGGGGGGCTGGGCGGCGACCTCGAGGACGGCCGTGGCCATGGCGAAGATGCCGGGGTCGCCGCCGGAGACGACGGCCACCCGGCGGCCGCGGCGGGCCAGGTCGAGGGCGAGCTCGGCGCGTTCGGACTCGACCTTGTTGTCGGAGCCGTGACGGCGCTGGCCGGGGCGTACCGGGACGCGGTCGAGGTAGGTGGTGTAGCCGACGAGGTCCTCGGCGGCGGCGAGCGCGCCGCGGGACTCCGGGGTCAGCCACAGGGGGCCGGCCGGGCCGGTGCCGACGACCACGACCTCGCCCACGGCCTCACCCGTCGCAGCGTCGGCGGGTGCCGGCGGGTTGGCGATCCGGCTGGGGACGACGGCCACGGAGAAGTACGGGACGGTGTCGGAGTCGATGGCCGACAGGGCGGCCGTGCGCTCGCCCTGCATGGTGGCGCGTTCGACGTAGCAGGCTTCCGGGAGCCGGCCGGAGCGTTCCATGGCGCGGCGGACGGTGGGGAAGGTGCGGCCCAGCTTCATGACGACGGCGGCGTCGGTGGCGGCCAGGCGGGCCGTCAGCTCTTCCTCCGGGAGCGTGCCGGGGAGGATCGTCAGGACCTCGTCCGCCTCCGCGAGGGGCTTGCCCAGGCGGGCCGCGGCGGCGCTGATCGAGGTGACGCCGGGGATGACCTCGGTCGGGTAGCGGTGGGCCAGCCGCTTGTGCATGTGCTGGTAGGAGCCGTAGAAGAGTGGGTCGCCCTCGGAGATGACGGCGACGGTGCGGCCGGCGTCCAGGTGGGCGGCGAGGCGCGCCGCCGCGGCTTCGTAGAACTCGTCCAGCGCACCGCGGTAGCCGCCGGGGTGGTCGGTCGACTCGGTGGTGACCGGGTAGACCAGCGCCTCTTCGATGTGGTCGGGGCGGAGGTGCTCGGCGGCGATGGAACGCGCGATGGAACGTCCGTGCCGGGCGCTGTGGTACGCCACCACATCGGCTCCGGCGATGACCTGGACGGCTCGTACCGTCATCAGGGACGGGTCGCCGGGGCCCAGCCCGACGCCGTACAGACGGCCCGTGGTGCGGTCGTTGGGCTGCTGCTCGCTCACGCTTATTCTTCCTCGCTCGCTATGGCGTTGATGGCGGCCGCGGTCATGGCGCTGCCGCCGCGCCGCCCGCGCACCACGATGTGGTCCAGCTTCGACGGGTGGGCGACCAGCGCGTCCTTGGACTCGGCCGCGCCGATGAAGCCGACGGGTATGCCGATGACGGCGGCCGGGCGGGGCGCGCCCTCCTCGATCATCTCCAGGAGGCGGAAGAGGGAGGTGGGGGCGTTGCCGATCGCCACCACCGAGTCCTCCATGCGGTCCCGCCACAGCTCCATGGCGGCGGCGCTGCGGGTGGTGCCC
This sequence comes from Streptomyces sp. NPDC101227, assembly GCF_044767545.1. Taxonomy (NCBI): domain Bacteria; kingdom Bacillati; phylum Actinomycetota; class Actinomycetes; order Kitasatosporales; family Streptomycetaceae; genus Streptomyces; species Streptomyces sp. NPDC101227. Next base: position 151,440 of record NZ_JBIWOD010000009.1, read on the forward strand.
AGCCGGGCGGCCAGGTCCGGGACGGAGGGGTCGGCCAGGGTGCAGACGACGTCGTTGTCCGCGGGCAGCCGCTTGCGGGTCACGCCGCTGGCGACCATGTTGGCGTCGCACAGGATCGGCGCGCCGGAGCGGAGCGCGGCGCGGGCGCTCGCCACCACCGTCGGGGTGTAGGCCAGGTCGCGTACGAGGTCGACCATGCCGCAGGCGTGGATCATCCGGACCGCGACCTGGCTGACGTCGGCGGGCAGGCCCGCGAGGTCCGCCTCGGCGCGGATGGTGGCGAAGGACTGGCGGTAGATCGCCGCGCCGTCCTTCTCGTACTCGAACACTGTCACGTTACGGGGCCTTCGGGGTGGTGGGGACGGGATGGGGAACGGGAGCCGGCGGGCGTACGACGGAGGTCCGGTAGCCGCCCGGTGCGGTGGCGTCGGCCAGGACGTCGATCCAGGCGCCGCCCTGCGGATGGCCGCAGCGGCGCTCGCACCCCGACCAGTGGACGGGGAGGCCGGCGCCGGCCTCGGGGGTCGTGCCGCCGCTGACCGCATGCGCGGCGTCGGCGCGCACGTCGGTACGGGACTTGGCGCAGCCGGGCAGTCCGGTACAGGCACCGATCCGGTACCAGGGGGAGTCGGGGTCGGTGACGAGCCCGGCGGCGGCCAGCTCGCGCAGCCGGGCGGCGGCCACCGCGGCCGGCAGCCCGGGGACGATGACGCCGCGCCAGGGGGTGAGGCGGAGTTCGCCGGAGCCGTGGCCGGCGGCCGTGTCGGTCAGCAGGCGCCACTGGGGGAGGGTGAGGCGGCCGAGCGGGGGCAGGACGGAGAGGGCGCGGCGGCCGTCGGGGCCTTCGACTTCGCCGGGGAGGGGCGGGGCCGCGGGGGTCTCGTTCACGTCCGCGTTCACGTTCGCGTGCACGTCCGCGCGGGCGCCCACGTACTCCGCCGCGATCCCGGCCTCGTTCAGCCACCGCGCGACCCCACGCGCCGTCAGCGCATCCTCCGCCGGAAGTTCCCGCACCCGCCAGGCGCCGGACCCGCTCGCCTCCGCCGCCGCGAGGAACGCCTCCGCCGCCGCCAGCGCGGCCCGCGGCGCATCCGCCCCGGCGACCCGCACCGCAGCCGGATCGTCCCCGACGCGCAGCAGCGCACCGACCGGGCCGTCCCCGGAGCCGGTGGAGCCCCGCTCTGCGACCAACCTCACATCGCCGCCCAGCGCGGCCACATCCCCCCGCCCGCCGTCCAGGACGAACAGAAAACGGCCGGAGAGCGCCGGCGCGGTGGCGCTCGCGCACAGCAGCGCATCCAGCCGCCGGGCCCACAACCGCACGTCAGGCGGGGTGTGGAGGTCGAGTCCCGCGAGCGGGGAGGCGAGGATGTTGCGGATGCGTTCGTGGCGGGCGGAGGGGAGCAGCCCGGCGTCGCCGAGCAGACCGGCGAGCTCGCCGCCGCAGCCGTCCGGCAGGCCGCGCAGCTCCACGTTTCCCCGGGACGTCAGGGACAGCCGGCCGTCGCCGAGCCGGTCCGCGGCGTCGCCCAGCGCATGTGCCTGACGTACCGTCAGATCACCGGCGGGCACCCGCACTCGGGCCAGCTGACCGTCCGCCGCGGAGTGCAGTCGCAGCGCTCCCGGGCAGGCGTCACCGCGGTCCCGTACGGGCGGCGGGGCCCCAGGGGAGCGCGGCGAGGGGGTGGGCGGCATGGCGGCGAGCATACCCACGCCGGCGCGCCCCGGATCCGGGGCGGCGGGACCCGTCGGCAGTGCGCCCGGAGGCGCTCTCCCCCGTCCGCGGCGCAGCCCTTACTATGCAGGTCGGCGGATCGGCTGACCCGTCGGACGCCAGCGACGGCGCCGGGCCCCAGGGCCCGAGGGAGGAAGCCCGGTGAGAATCCGGCGCGGTCCCGCCACTGTGAACCCGGCCCCGGCCGGGTGAGTCAGGAACTCCCGCCGTCCTTACGACCACCCGGGGCGCGGACACCCCGAGGAAGGCCTGCGCTCGCATGCTTCTGCTGCTGTCGACCTCCGACACCGACCTGCTCAGCGCCCGCGCTGCCACCGGGCCCGTGCCGTACCGGCTCGCCAACCCCGCCCGCCTCGACCTCGACGAGCTGCCCGCGCTCCTGGAGGGCACCGACCTCGTCGTCGTACGCCTCCTGGGCGGCATCCGCGCCTGGCAGGAGGGCCTGGACCTGCTGCTCGCCGAGGACCAGCACCGGCCGGTGGTCGTCCTCACCGGTGAACAGGCGCCCGACGCCCAGCTCATGGAACAGTCCACGGTCCCCGTGGGTATCGCGGCGGAGTCGCACGCCTACCTCGCGCACGGCGGACCGGCCAACCTCGGCCAGCTCGCCAGCTTCCTCTCCGACACGGTCCTGCTCACCGGCCACGGCTTCGAGCCGCCCGCCGCCGCGCCCACCTGGGGCCCCCTGGAGCGCACGGCCCGTACGGACGTCACCGGCCCGACCGTCGCCGTGCTCTACTACCGCGCCCACCACATGAGCGGCAACACCGGCTTCGTCGCGGCCCTGTGCGACCAGATCGAGGAGGCGGGCGCGCGCCCCCTCCCGCTCTTCGTCGCCTCCCTCCGCGCCCCCGAGCCCGAGCTGATCGACGCGCTGCGCTCCGCCGACGCCATCGTCACCACCGTCCTTGCCGCGGGCGGCACCAAGCCCGCCGAGGCCTCGGCCGGCGGCGACGACGAGTCCTGGGACGCGGGCGCCCTCGCCGCCCTGGACGTGCCGATCCTCCAGGCGCTGTGCCTGACCGGATCGCGCGCCGCCTGGGAGGAGAACGATGAGGGGGTGTCCCCGCTGGACGCCGCCTCGCAGATCGCCGTCCCCGAGTTCGACGGGCGCCTGATCACCGTTCCGTTCTCCTTCAAGGAGGTCGACGAGGACGGCCTCCCGGTCTACGTCGCCGACCCCGAGCGCGCCGCCCGGGTCGCCGGTATCGCCGTGCGCCACGCCCGGCTGCGCCACATCCCGGCCGCGCAGAAGCGCCTGGCCCTGGTTCTCTCCGCCTACCCCACCAAGCACTCCCGCATCGGCAACGCCGTCGGCCTGGACACCCCGGCCTCCGCCGTCGCCCTGCTGCGCCGCCTCCGGGCGGAGGGCTACGACTTCGGCGACGAGGAGGTGCCGGGCCTGGCGTCCGGCGACGGCGACGAGCTGATCTACGCCCTCATCGAGGCCGGCGGCCACGACCAGGAGTGGCTCACCGAGGAGCAGCTGGCCCGCAACCCGGTCCGTATCCCGGCCGCGGACTACAAGCGCTGGTACGCCACCCTTCCGCAGGAACTGCGGGAGTCGGTGGAGGAGCACTGGGGTCCGCCGCCGGGCGAGATGTTCGTCGACCGGACGCACAACCCCGACGGCGACATCGTCCTCGCCGCCCTGCGCCGCGGCAATCTCCTCATCCTCATCCAGCCGCCGCGCGGCTTCGGCGAGAACCCGATCGCGATCTACCACGACCCCGATCTGCCGCCCTCGCACCACTACTTGGCGGCCTACCGCTGGATCGCGGCCTCCGCCGACGACGGCGGTTTTGGCGCCGACGCCATGGTCCACCTGGGCAAGCACGGCAACCTGGAGTGGCTGCCCGGCAAGAACGCCGGACTGTCCGCCGCCTGCGGCCCGGACGCCGCCCTCGGCGACCTGCCCCTCGTCTACCCCTTCCTCGTCAACGACCCCGGCGAGGGCACCCAGGCCAAGCGCCGCGTGCACGCCACCCTCGTCGACCACCTCGTCCCGCCGATGGCCCGCGCCGAGTCGTACGGCGACATCGCCCGCCTCGAGCAACTCCTCGACGAGTACGCCGCGATCTCCTCCATGGACCCGGCCAAGCTCCCCGCCATCCGCGCCCAGATCTGGACGCTGATCCAGGCCGCGAAGCTCGACCACGACCTGGGCCTGGAGGCCCGCCCCGACGACGAGGGCTTCGACGACTTCCTCCTGCACGTCGACGGCTGGCTGTGCGAGGTCAAGGACGCCCAGATCCGCGACGGTCTGCACGTCCTGGGCGGCGCCCCGGCCGGCGAGGCCCGCGTCAACCTCGTCCTCGCCATCCTCCGCGCCCGCCAGATCTGGGGCGGCAACTCCGCCCTGCCCGGCCTGCGCGAGGCGCTCGGCCTGGACGAGTCCGCCGCGACCCGTACGACGGCCGACGAGGCCGAGGAGGCGGCGCGCGCCCTGGTCCAGGCGATGGAGGACGCCGGCTGGAACCCGGACGCGGTGACGTCCGTGGGCGCCGACCACGGACAGCAGGTCCGCGACATCCTCGACTTCGCCGCCCGCCAGGTGGTCCCCCGGCTGGCCGCCACCACCGACGAACTCGACCACGCCGTCCACGCGCTGAACGGCGGCTTCGTCCCGGCCGGCCCCTCCGGCTCCCCGCTCCGCGGCCTGGTCAACGTCCTGCCGACCGGCCGCAACTTCTACTCCGTCGACCCCAAGGCCGTTCCCTCCCGGCTCGCCTGGGAGACCGGCCAGGCGCTCGCCGACTCCCTCCTGGAGCGCTACCGGACCGACAACGGCGACTGGCCGCAGTCGGTCGGCCTGTCCCTGTGGGGCACCAGTGCCATGCGCACCAGCGGCGACGATGTCGCCGAGGCCCTGGCGCTGCTGGGCATCCGCCCGGTCTGGGACGACGCCTCCCGCCGCGTGACGGGCCTGGAGCCCATCCCCCTCGCCGAGCTGGGCCGCCCCCGCATCGACGTCACCCTGCGCATCTCCGGCTTCTTCCGCGACGCGTTCCCGCACGTCATCGGCCTGCTGGACGACGCCGTACGGCTCGCCGCGCAGCTGGACGAGCCCGCCGCGGACAACTTCATCCGCGCCCACGCGCAGGCCGACCTCGCCGCCCACGGCGACGAACGCCGCGCCACCACCCGCATCTTCGGCTCCCGCCCGGGGACGTACGGCGCGGGCCTGCTCCAGCTGATCGACTCCCGCGACTGGCGCACCGACGCCGACCTCGCCGAGGTCTACACCGTCTGGGGCGGCTACGCGTACGGCCGCGGCCTGGAGGGCCGCCCGGCCCGCGACGAGATGGAGACCGCCTACAAGCGCATCGCCGTCGCCGCGAAGAACACCGACACCCGCGAGCACGACATCGCCGACTCGGACGACTACTTCCAGTACCACGGCGGCATGGTCGCTACCGTCAAGGCGCTCAAGGGCAAGGCCCCCGAGGCGTACATCGGCGACTCCACCCGCCCCGAGACGGTCCGCACCCGCTCGCTGGTCGAGGAGACCTCCCGCGTCTTCCGCGCCCGCGTGGTCAACCCCCGCTGGATCGAGGCGATGCGCCGCCACGGCTACAAGGGCGCCTTCGAACTGGCCGCGACCGTCGACTACCTCTTCGGCTACGACGCCACCACCGGCGTCGTCGCCGACTGGATGTACGACAAGCTCGCCCAGACGTACGTCCTCGACCCCGAGAACCGCGCCTTCCTCCAGGACGCCAACCCCTGGGCCCTGCACGGCATCGCCGAACGCCTCCTGGAGGCCGAATCCCGCGGCATGTGGGAGAAGCCGGATGCGGAGACGCTGGCGGCGCTGCGGGAGGCCTTCCTGGAGACGGAGGGGGACCTGGAGGGCGAGGGCTGAGGGACGGCGGGCGTCGCGCTGCCGCTTTGCTCCATTCGGGTGAATGTCTCACCCTGGAAGAGCAGGCAGCGCGACGACGGTGCCGCCCTCGGCCGGTCACCTCGGTCCACGGGACCTCTCCTCGGGGGTCGCGCAGACAAGAGTGAGGTGGAGTCCATGAATGCGCGACACATGCGGCGCTCCTTCGCCGTGGCGGCAGCCGGCGCCCTGCTGGCGAGCGGCGCGGCGATGGGCACGGCGGGCGCTGCCGCGGCCGCCCCCGCGTCCTCGGCCACCGGCATCTCGACGGTCCACCACTACCGGTGCGTCTGGGTCGGGGGCCACTGGAACCGGATCTGGGTCCGGGACCACCACGATCACCACGGCGATCACGGCAGGGGCGACGGCCACTGGGTGAAGGTGTGGATCAGGGGCCACTGGAGCCCGCCGCACTGCAATCGCTAGCGGCCGCCGGCCGCCCGGGACTTACGGTGCCGGGTCCGGGTCGGTGAAGTAGGCGTAGGGCTCGTCGGACAGTCCGTCGTCACCCGCCAGCTGCATCCCGTACCGGACGGGCCGCTCCGGATAGAGGTACGGCAGCTGGGCGTACGTGTCGCGGAAGTCCCCGGCCGCGTCGACGAGGTGCAGTTCCTGGCCGTGCCGGAGCGGGGCGCCCGCCAGTACGGCCGGAACCGCCTCCTCGAACCCCGCCCGGTCGAGGACCACCTCGCGCCGCGTCCCGCCCTCCTCGTCCGCGTCCCGGATGAACCGGCGCAGATCCACATGGCCGGTGAGCCGGCCGTTCTCTATCAGCCACAGATCCGCGCTCTCGCCGTCGAAGTGGACGTCTATCCAGCCCTGGCGTTCCTCGGGATCCGGATGGTCGACGTACATCCCCTGCAACAGCGCGCGGATGTGCTCGCGCCTGGCGTAGACGAAGAACAGACTCCATTCGGTCTGGCCGGAGTAGGACTTCTCCAGCACATAGGCGCTCCGGCCCCGCGGCTCCTCGCTCATGCCCCTCACCATGCCAGGCGCCACTGACAACGCGCCCCGCCGCAGGGCCCCGACGCATGTGAACCGCGCGCTCGGGTCACCCGGCCCTTCCGGCCCTGTGCCGCCACACGGTCACGGCCATGAGGGCCGCGGTCGCCCCGCCCAGCATCATGACCGCCGACGGCGACGCACGGTCCACGACCAGACCGCCGGCCAGCGCGCCGAGCGAGATGGTCGCCTGGAACGACGCGGTGAACAGCACCGACGCGGCCTCCGGTGACCGGGGCGCGGACCGGGCGAACCACGTCTGGGACGAGACGGGAACGGCGCCGTAAGCCAGTCCCCAGACGATCAGCAGCGCGATCGCGCCCGGCTCCGACCGGCCGAACACCGGAAGCAGCAAGGTCGCGCCGGAGAGCGCGCACGCGGCGGCGCCGAACGTGGCACGCGGCCGGCGGGCGACGGCCGCGCCGCCGAGGAAGTTCCCGAGGACGCCGGCGGCCCCGTAGACGAGCAGGAAGACGGTGACCAACCCCGGGCCGACCCGGGTGACTTCACCGAGGAACGGCGTCACATACGTGTACGCGCCGAAATGGGCCAGCACGATCAGGAAGGTCGTGAGCAGCGAGAAGCGGACGCGGGCGCCGCGGAGCAGGGCGCGGAGCGCCGTGAGGCGGGTGGGCCGGACGGCGGGGAGCGGGGGGAGCAGGAGCATCAGCATGACGAGGACGGCCGTCGTGAGGATGCCCATGGCGAGGAACGCCGCGCGCCAGCCGGCGAGGTCGCCGAGGAAGGTGCCGGCGGGGACGCCGAGCACGGAGCCCAGGGGGACCGCGGAGAAGATCAGCGCCGTGGCGCGCGGGGCCGACTCCGGGCGGACGAGGCGGTCGGCCAGGCCGACGCCGATGGACCAGAAGCCGCCGATGGTGATCCCGACCAGGACGCGGGAGAGCAGGACCAGCCAGTAGAGCGGGGCGGCCGCGGCGAGGAAGTTGGCCAGCGCCAGGAGCAGGGTGAGGGCGCCGAGCATCAGGCGGCGGTCGAGGCGGGCGGTGGCCACGGTGACGGTGGGGGCGGCGACCGCGGCCAGGAGTCCGGGCAGGGTCATCATCAGCCCGGCCGTGCCGTCCGAGACGCGGAAGTCGGCGGCGATGGCCGTGAGCAGGCCGATCGGCAGGATCTCGGTGGTGACGATCGAGAAGATGCCCAGGGTGAGGGCGGTGACGGCGAGCCAGGAGACGAGGGGTCCGCGGGCGGCGGAAGTGTCCGTGGGCGCGGTGACGGCGGGTGCGGCAGGCATGGCGGTGTCCCGGGTGAGCGGTGGTGGCGGGGATGCGGTGCTCACCAGTCCAGCAGAGGCGCGGGACCCGGTCCGGCAGGTTTCCGACCTGGTAGTGGGCCTGCCCCCCGGGGCCCGCCCGCGGGCCCGTACGCCCCCTATTCCGCGCGGAGTTGCGTGGCCGTGATGGACCCGTTGCTGGTGGTCAGGCTCAGCCGGAAGCGGCCCGCCGGGTCGTTGGCGACGGCGACGTGGGTGTCGCCGTTGTCGGTACGGGCGGAGACGCGGTAGCGGTCCTTCGGCACCCGCACCGTGATGGCGCCGTTGGAGGTCTCCGCCCGGACGTTCTGCGGCGTGGTCGGCGCGAGGTCGATCTCCCCGTTGGAGGTCCGGGCCGTGATGCCCCTGCCCGACAGGCCGCGGCCGGTGATCTCGCCGTCGGAGGTCCGTACGTCGGCCCGGCCCGCGACGCCGTCCAGCTCGATGTCGCCGGAGCTGGTGGTTACTGCCACCTCGCCGACCTTGGTCAGGCGCACCGAGCCGCTGGAGATGTCCCCGCTCACCGGGAGGCCCGCGGGCAGCTCGACGGTGTAGGTGACGGAGCAGTCTGCGCCGCAACCGCCGAGCACCAGGACACCGTCCTTCACCCGGTGCGTGGCCCCCTCGGGCCGGCTGTCGCCGTGGTACCTGACCGAGCGGTGGACGGACACCTTGCCGCCGCCCTTGCCGCCGCGCAGTGTGACCCCGCCCGAGCCGTTGTCCAGCCGTACCGCCGTGATCTTCCGCTTCACCACGGCGTCGTCCGTGAAGGTCTCCCCGGGGAGCAGGCCGCAGGCGCTGATGGCGCCCGCGCCGATGACGGCCAGCGCGACGGCTCCGGTGATCCGGACTCGGTTGTGCATGAAATCCCCCGGCGGTGTGGGAGTTGGCGGACGGACGGCCGGGCGCCTGGTCACGCGCCCGCTCGGTGAGGCTAGGCCGCGCCCGGCGGCCCCGGCCATGGGGTAATCCCCCGGGTCCGGGGTGTGGCGGGCCCCATGTGCGGTCTCCGCGCGCCGGTGCGACGATTTTTATGGGGAGTGTGGTGGGGGCGGGAAAGGCGCTGTTCGGGGCCGTACGAGGAGGCTTCCGGTGACCGAGAACAAGATGTGGGACGCGGAGATCAACATCACCGAATCCGGCAGTGAGGTCAGGGCCGAGGCTCGGCTGCGCGGCAAAGAAGGCGGGCAGATGGTCGGCCAGGGGACGGCCCGGCGTAACCCGACGGACGAGGACGTGCCCGCCATCGGCGACGAACTGTCGGCGGCGCGGGCGCTGTCGGACCTCAGCCAGCAGCTGTTGCAGCGGGCCGCGCACGATATCGAGGTGCACACGGCCAAGCCGGTGGAGCGGCTGCGTTCCTGAACGCACTTCACGGACTTTTCATGACGGCATTGCGTGCACGTATGGCATGACGTGCCACGTGCGGCGTACGTTTCCCGTATGCCCTCCTCAACGCACGGCGCCGTGATGGCGGCGCTCGCCCTGCTCCTCGTCGTTGCCGCGGTCGTGGCGTGCCGGCCGCTCGCCCGCAGAACGGGCTGGTCCGCGAGGGCCGCGCTGGGGGTGCTGCTGGCGCTGGCGGTGTGCCTGGGCATCACGCTCCCCGATCAGATCGTCGCCGGGGCGGGCGGGCGGCTCGGCGCCTGCGTGGCCGGCGAGTCGGTCCGCACGCTGACCGGCGGCTTCGCGCACAACGCGGTCAATGTGGTGCTCTGGATTCCGCTGGGGCTGCTGGGCACCCTGGCGTCGCGCCGGCCGGTCGCCGTGACGCTCACGGGGTCGGGCGCGTGGCTACTCGTCGAGCTGCTCCAGACGCTGGATCCCGTACGGTCCTGCCAGCCGCTCGACTGGGCGAACAACACCGCGGGGGTCGCGCTCGGGGCGCTGGCGGGATGGCTGGCCGTCCGGGGCCGTTGCGAGACCGTGTCGAACCTCTAGCCGCGTCACCTGTCGTCCTGGTGTGGGGTTCTGTGGCCATTTGGTGCCGCTTCCGGCCGCCTTTTCGCTGCGTGGCGCACCGGGCGCCAACTACCGTGAGTATTCCGGCCATTACAGGAATGGACCGGCTGCGGAGGAGGTCGCCATGCCGCCGAGAAGGGCCGTCACCGGACGGAGCAAGGAGCCGCGCCGTCGGTTCGCGGAGGAGCTGCGATTACAGCGTGCACAGAAGGGCGACAGCCTCCGGAAGCTCGGCGAGGTGCTCGGCTGGGACGCGTCGCTGTTCGGGAAAATGGAGAGCGGGCAGACCCTGGGGAGCCCGGAGGTGGTGGAGGCACTGGCCCAGCACTACGGGGCGGGGGAATGGCTGCTGACGCTCTGGGAGTTGGCGGTCGGGGATCCGAAGCAGTTCAAGGAGCAATACCGCCGCTACATGGCTCTGGAGCAGGAAGCGATGAGCCTGTGGCAGTACTCCGTGAGCAGGCCGCCGGGGCTGCTTCAAACGGCTGCGTACGCACGCGAGGCGCTTGCGGCGGGCGGCCTCAAAGGAGCAGAGCTGGACCAACAGGTGGACGCACGGGTGGGACGGCGGAATCTGCTGGAGGGCGATGACCCGCCGCCGTTCCGCGTCATCCTCTGCGAAGCCGTGCTGCGGAACTCGCTGCGCGACCCTGGGGAGTGGCGGGAGCAGTTGCAGCACTTGGTGGAGGCGTCGGAGCGCCCGAACATCACGCTTCACGTGCTGCCGTTCGGCACCGGCCTGCATGGCCTGGACAGCACGGACGTCATGCTTCTGCGGCTGCTGGACGGCAGTACCGTGGCGTACGTCGAGAACGACGTGCGCGGGGAACTGATCGAAGAAAACGGCAGGGTTGAGCGTTTGCAGCGCACATATGATGCGGTGCGCGACCTGGCGTTGTCCCCGGCTGAGTCGCGGAAGTCCATCATGCGATTGTTGGAGGAAGTGCCGTGCGAGCTATCGACCTGAGAAGCGCGACGTGGCGTAAGAGCTCCTACAGCAACTCGGACGGCGGCAACTGCATCGAGGTCTCCGACGACTTCCTGGCCGCCGCCAACTGGCGCAAGTCCAGCTACAGCAACTCAGACGGCGGCGAGTGCATCGAGATCGCCGACAACCTCCCCGCCCTCGTCCCCGTACGGGACAGCAAGGACCCCCACGGCCCCGCGCTCGTTTTCGAGTCGGGTTCCTGGGCGTCCTTCGTCACCGCTGTGAAGGGCGGGGAGCTGTCCGGCGTCTGACGCCGAACCGGTCCCGACGGAGCGGCCCCGCCCGAGGCGGGGCCGCGCCCGGTTAAGACGCCCCGATCTTCTGCGCGAAGTCCGGCCCCACCGTCAGCGTGACCTCGCCCGGTGTCGCCTCGGCGGACTGGCTGACCTTGGTGGCGCGCAGATGGCCGGAGAGGACTTCGGCCTGAGTCTTCAGGTCGCCGGAGTAGGTGATCGTGGTCTTGTCCGTGGCGGGCGCGTTGCCGGTTCCGGTGACCGTGAAGCCGAGCTTGCGGAGCTGTTCGGCGGCGGTGGCGGCCTGGCCGGAGGTGCCGGTGCCGTTGAGGACGCGGACCCGTACGGAGTGCGCGGTCACCGGGCTCTTGGCGGCCTCGGCGAGCTTCTTCTTTCCGGCGGCGCCCAGCTCGATGTCATGGGCGATATCGCTGAACAGCTGGGTGGCCTGCGGGTACTGCCAGACCACGTTCGCGTTGTCGGTGGGGATGTCCGCCTCGCGGTAGTAGTTCGGCACGGTCACGAACGTGAGGTGGTCGCTGGGGATGTCCTTGACCGTCGAGGCGAGGCTGGTGAGCTCGTCGAGGTTGTCCAGGCCCTTGTCGGTTTTGAGGGACTTGGTGGCCGCGTCGAGGAAGTCGTAGAGGGAGCCGGGGCTGGTCAGCTTCTCCTGGGCCTTCTTGCCCAGCGCCTTCATGAACTCCTGCTGGCGGCCGATGCGGCCGAGGTCGGTGCCGTCGCCGACGCTGTAGCGGGTACGGACGTAACCCAGCGCCTTCTCGTCCCGTACGGTCTGGCAGCCCGCGTCCAGGTCGAGATGGGCCTTCTTGTCGTGGATGGCGTGCTTGGGGCAGACCTCGATGCCGTCCAGGGCGTTGACCATGCCCTTGAAGCCCTGGAAGTCGATCGAGGCGAAGTTGTCGATCCGCAGCCCGGTGTTCTGCTCGATGGTCTTGATGCTGCACGCGGCGGCCTTGCCGACGCTGCCGGTGTCACCGCCGATGGAGAACGCCTCGTTGATCTTGAAGCTGTGCGGCGTGGACTTCGTGCCGTTGCCGCGGGTGCAGGCGGGGATGGGCACCCAGGAGTCGCGGGGGAAGGACAGCGCGGTGGCCCATTTGCGGTTGGCGGCGATGTGCAGCACCAGCAGCGTGTCCGACTGCATGGTGGTCAGGTCCTTGCCGTACTTGGCGTTGGCGCCGGCGCGGCTGTCGGAGCCGACGAGCAGGATGTTCTTGGAGCCGGGGCTGAGGTTGGCCGGGCGGTCGCCGTCGACCTCGATGTCCGAGCCCTGGATGTTGCCGTCCAGCTTGATGTACGCCCAGACGCCGACACCGGCCGTGCCGAGCAGCACCACGCCGATCACGCCGCCGGTCCAGGCGAGGATCCGGCCGCGGCGGGTCATGCGGACCTTGCCGGACCGGCGGGAGCCGGCGGCGGGGGTGCCCTTTCCGGCGCGGCGGGACCGGCCGGCGGCGCGGCGGGAGCCGGCGGGCGCGTCTGCCGATGCGGACGTGCCGGGCTTGCCGTCGGACTGCCGGACCTCTCTCAGCTGTTGGGTCTGCCTGTCATCCACGCCGGTGGCCCTTCTGGTCCTTCAAAACTTGCGCACGGGAAGTGCGGGAGGTGCGGGGGGTGCTAGAAGTGCGGGAGCTACGGGGGGTACGAGAGGTACCGGGGGAGCGGGCGGCGTCGGTGGCCGGGGCGGGCCGGGGTCCGCGGGCCGTCAGATCCCCGTGCTGGGGAGCAGCCGTACGGACTCCGGGTCGTAGGGCAGCCACTGCGGAGGCGTGCCGCCGGGAACGGTGCGTAGCCGGCACCACTCCTCGCCCGCCTCGTCCGTCCACCAGCCGCTGATCCGGCCCAACTGCCAGCTGCCGTCGGGATGGTGGACCTCCACGGGCTGATACACCCATCGCACCTCCCCGTCCGGAGGCGGGCAGTCCCAGCTCAGGAGTCCACACCTCGTCGCCATCTCCCCCTCCGGCCGCGCCTGTTGCGCATCTGTGGGACGCAAGCCTACCGACAGTATCTACAGGGCTGTAGAAGCTGATCGAGAAGCCGGCCGGTGTGCGGTGGATCACAGCACGGGCCGGGTGGCCCGGACGTACGGGGGAGTACTTGCGCTAAGTGTGCACTCACAGCGGCGTTGCCGCCTTGAGAACGACGAACAGGGCTACCGCCGCGTTCAGCGCGGAGAGCGCGGAGGCGGCCGTGCCCGCGGCGGCGACGAGGGCCGCCAGGCCCGCCGGAGTCAGCGCGGGCGGCCAGCTGCGGGCCGGCGGCACGGGCGCCAGCAGCGCGGCCACCCGGCGCGGCACGGGCCCCGGTTCGGGCGCCGCGAAGTGCGCCAGCTCCGGGTGTGGCGCGGGGCGGGAGACCAGCGCCGCCTTGCCCACGGCGCGGGCCGTCAGTCGCCGGTCGCCGACCGCCCGCGCGGCTTCCTCGTCGGCCCAGCGCTCGGTGCTGAAGGCGACCGCCGACCGCAGCGGCAGCAGCAGCGGGTTGACGCAGCCGGCGAGGCGTACGAGGAGGAGGTAGCGGTGGTGACGGCAGTTCAGATGCGCCCGCTCGTGGGCGAACAGGGCGCGCCGCTCGTCGCCGTCCAGGCTGCGCAGCATGCCCCGGGAGACGGCTATCCGGCCGGGCCTGCCGGGGCGCCCCAGACGTCCGGGGGTGCCGGGAACCGCGTAGGCGTAGGGCTCGTCGTCCGGCAGTACCGCGGTGTCCGAGCCGCCCGGCAGCATGTCCAGCGCTCGGTGCGTACGGGCGCGGATCCGGCGGTGGCGGCGCAGCGCGGTCCCGCACGAGGTGAGCGCGGCGGCCAGCGCCAGGATCGCGGCGGCGCCGGCGACCTCGGCGTAGGGCACCGCGGCCCGTACCTGCGGGTCGGACCAGCCGTCGGGCAAGGGGTTGCCGGGCAGCTGGGCCGTGCCGACGACCATCAGGAGCCCCAGGCACAGCGTGCTGCACAGGCCGAGCACGGCGGCGAGCAGGGTCAGCAGGCGGGTGCTGCCGCGCGGGTGGAGATGCTGCTCGGCGAGCCGGGCGATCGGCAGTGCGGTGAGCGGCAGCACGAGAGGCAGAAAGACGAAGACGCCCACCGGTCAGCCCCCGCGCGCTTCCGGGTCCGCGCCGGTGGCGGGGTCTTCGCCGGTGGCGCGGTCGAGGAGGGCGCGCAGCAGCTGCTCGTCGTGGGCGGAGAGCGCGGAGACGAAGCTGGTGAGGACGGCGTCCCGGTCGGGTTCGCCGTCCAGGACGCGGCGCATCCGCAGCGCGGCCAGCCCGGCCTCGTCGGCGGCGGGGGTCCAGGCGTAGGCGCGGCCGGACCGTTCGCGGGTGACGGCGCCCTTGGCGTGCAGCCGGGACAGGATCGTCATCACCGTCGTGTAGGCGAGGTCGCCGCCGAGCCGTTCCTGCACCCAGGCGGCGGTGACGGGGCCGGGCGAGTGGTGCAGCGCGGCCAGCACCTGGGCCTCCAGCTGGCCCTGCCCGCGCCGATGGGAGCGCTCCTTGCCGAAGGGCTTGCCGCCCATGCCGTCGCCTCCCGATGCGTCAGGTGTCCCGCCGGACGGGACGTCGGGGCATTTTACGGGGGCGGCGGGGCCGGGCGACCGGTTCGCGGGGCCCTTGCCCCGGCCCGTTCTCCGGCCGTTTCCCGGCCCGTTCACCGGCCTGTTGCCGGGCGCCGCGGAACCCGCCGCTGGACTTCTACACTCCTGTAGATTTTCTGCTGATTCCGGAACGCAGGCAACACTTGGAGGAAGCCATGGGAGTCTCGCTGGCCAAGGGCGGCAACGTCTCTTTGTCGAAGGAAGCGCCCGGACTGACCGCCGTCACGGTCGGCCTCGGCTGGGACGTACGGACCACGACGGGCACCGACTACGACCTGGATGCCAGCGCGCTGCTGTGCACCGAGGCCGGCAAGGTCGCCTCGGACGCGCACTTCGTCTTCTACAACAACCTCACCAGCCCCGACGGTTCCGTCCAGCACACCGGCGACAACCTGACCGGCGAGGGCGAGGGCGACGACGAGTCCATCAACGTCACGCTGTCCGGCGTGCCCGCCGACATCGCGAAGATCGTCTTCCCGGTCTCCATCCACGACGCCGAGAGCCGCGCGCAGAGCTTCGGCCAGGTCCGTAACGCCTTCATCCGCGTCGTCAACCAGGCGGACGGGGTGGAGCTGGCCCGCTACGACCTCAGCGAGGACGCCTCGACCGAGACCGCGATGGTCTTCGGCGAGCTCTACCGCAACGGTGCGGAGTGGAAGTTCCGCGCGGTCGGTCAGGGCTACGCGTCCGGCCTGGCCGGGATCGCGGCGGACTTCGGCGTCAACGTCTGAGCCGGGCGACGGGGCGGGGGAGGGAGCGGTCGCCGCTCCCTCCCCCGCTTCCCTTCGCCCTCCTGCCGCGTCGCCCTCAGAGGTCGAACTCCTCCGGCGCGATGTCCAGCGCGAAGCACACCTCGCGCACCACGGCCCGCTCCGTCTTGTCGAAGTCGCCGTCCGCGCCGCCGATGACGATCCCGATCTGGATGACGGCCCGCGCCTCGACCGGCTTCTTCTTCACCTTGCCGACCTCCTGCAGCACCCCGACCTTGCCGAAGTCGAAGTCGGCGGCGAGCTTGTCCAGATAGCCGTCGAAGCGGCGCTGCAGATCGTCCGCGGCGAAGTTCCCCAGCACCTCATTGGTGGCGATGAGCTGCGCCACCCGCCGGCGCTCCGCCGGGTCGATCGTGCCGTCCGCCGCCGCCACCAGGGCGCATATCGCCATGCTCGCGTCCCGGAAGGCGCCGCTCTTGAGGTCGTTCTTCTTGGCGACGAGCTGGGTCTGCATCGTCTGGGCGGAATCCTTGATCCGGTCCCACAGGGCCATGGCCATCTCCTTCGGTCGTGCGGTTCGGTCGTGCGGCTTGGTCATGCGGAAGTAAAATCTACAACGTTGTAGAAGTAATGGTTGAGGCGGCCTCGCCGCATGAGGGCCGTTATTGGGCGGTGTGTAGGCATTTCGGCGGGTTGTACGGGTACGGTGGAATCACCTAGGCATCGGATGGCGAGGTGAGCACCTTGCAGGTTCTGTTGACCGTCGTCGTGCTGCTGGCGCTGATCGCGCTGGGCGTGCTGTTCCTCAGCCGGCAAAGCGCCCAGTCGGCGGGCCGGATGCCCACTCACGTCCACGCCGACATGCACCCGCCGTTCCTGCACCGCGCGCCGAAGCGACCGCAGGACGAGGCCCTCGCCGAGCCACCGGAATCCCCGCCGTCCTCCCGTGGCGAACCGCCCTGGAGGAGCGACACCCGGTGACTTCCGCGACCCGACCCCCCACCCCCTCGCCGCCCGAGTACGACGGGACGTCACCGTTCCCCACCGGCGGCACCGAAGCCCCGCCCAGCAGCGGCCGCCGGATGTACGTCACGATCACCGGCATCATCGTCGTCGCACCCTTCGTCGGCCTGGGGCTCGCTATCCCCCTTCTCTGGGGCAGCGTCGTCGGCCCCCTCGACCTCGCCCTCCTGGCCGTCTTCTACTTGATCAGCGGCCTGGGCGTCACCGTCGGCTTCCACCGCGGCCTCACGCACGGCAGCTACACCGCCGCCCCCGCGCTGCGCATCGCGCTCGCCCTCGCCGGGTCGCTGAGCTTCCAGGGCGATGTCATCGACTGGGTCGCCACCCATCGCCGGCACCATGCCTTCACCGACCGCCCCGGCGACCCGCACTCCCCGTACCGCTACGGCACCAGCCTGCGCGGACAGCTGCGCGGCCTGGTCCACTCCCATATCGGCTGGCTGTTCGGCAACGACCCCACCTCACACGAGCGCTACGCCCCCGACCTCCTGGCCGACCGCGGCATCCGCGCCGTGGACCGCGCCTTTCCGGCCCTGTGCCTGCTGACCCTCGGCCTCCCCTTCGCGCTGGGCTGGGCGATCGGCGGCTCCTGGGTCACGGGCCTGACGGCCCTCCTGTGGGCGGGCTTCATCCGCATCGCCCTCCTCCACCACGTCACCTGGAGCGTGAACTCCCTCTGCCACGTCATCGGCGAGCGACCCTTCCGCACCCGACGCCACGACCGGGCGACGAACCTGTGGCCGCTGGCCCTGCTCTCCTTCGGCGAGAGCTGGCACAACCTGCACCACGCCGATCCGACCTGCGCCCGGCACGGCGTCGACCGCGGTCAACTCGATCTCTCCGCCGCCCTCATCCGGCTCTTCGAACGCGCCGGCTGGGTGTGGGACGTGCGCTGGCCGGATCCCGCCCGTATCGCGGCCCGCCGCATCCAGGCAGGCTGAGACCGGGTAGCCACCAGGACCCCATCCCCTGTGCACCGCCAGGAGCACACCATGACCACCGCCCCCCTCGGGCCGTCCCTCCACGAACACCCCGACCACCCCGAACCCCCGCCCGTATCCCGGCTGACCATCGCCCCGCCCGGCCCCGTCCTGCGGCCGGTCGACGGCGCCTGGTGGCCCCACTCGACCGACCTGCTGGCCGAACTCCCCGAGTTGCTCAAGGCGTTGCCCTTCGACTGGCCGCGGATCACGCACGCCACGGTGAACGGCTCCGTCTGGTGCTCCCTGCCCACCACGATGCTGGTGGAGGGCCATGTGGTCCGCCTGCGCCGGACCAGGACGGCCCGGCCGGGCCCGGACACCGTCTGCCTGGTGGCGGCCGGCTGCGGCCGCTGGGACCTGCTGATCATCCCGCCGGACACGCCGGAGGCGGAGGCAGTGCAGGCCATGGCCTCGATGGCGAGGTCGGGTGGGGGGAGAACGGAGAGCGGGGAGGGCCGGGGGGATGTGGAAGGTGTGGGGGGAATGGCGGGCGCGCCGGGCCCGGCGGGTACGGCGGCGGAGAGGGATCCGGGCGGCTGAATCCGTCACCACGCCTCAGCCCAGGATCCCCCGCTCATAGCCCATCGCCACCGCCGCCGCCCGGTCCTTGGCGCCCAACTTGCCGTAGATATGCGTCAGATGGGTCTTGACCGTCGCCTCGCTGATGAAGAGCACGGCGGCGATCTCGCGGTTCGAGGTGCCCTTGGCGACGAGTTCGAGGACCTCGCGTTCGCGGGCGCTGAGCGGCTCGTCGCGCGGTGACCGGACCCGGGAGACCAGGCGGCCGGCGACCGCGGGCGAGAGCACGGTACGGCCTTCGGCGGCCGCCCGTACGGCCGTGAACAGCTCGTCGCGCGGGGTGTCCTTGAGCAGATAGCCGGTGGCGCCGGCCTCGATCGCCGGGAGGGTGTCGGAGTCGGTGTCGTACGTCGTGAGCACCAGGACCTTGCAGCGCAGCCCCCGGCGGCCCAGCTCGGCGATGGCCGCGACGCCTCCGCCGCCGGGCATCCGCAGGTCCATCAGCACCACGTCCGGGTCCAGCCGGGCGGCCAGTTCGACGCCCTCGACGCCGTCGGCGGCCTCACCGAGCACCGCGAAGCCGGGGGCGGAGGCGAACATTCCGCGCAGCCCGTCCCGTACGACGGGGTGGTCATCGACGATGAGGAGGGTGATCACCGAATCGGTCCGCCTCGTGTGGTCGGTGTGGTCTGGGTGCTGTGCCTGCTGTGCGTGCCCGCCGTGCTGTTCCGGCGCCCTGTGCTCAGCCATGGGCGACCAACGGTACGCGGGCGGAGACGGCCGTGCCCTGGCCCGGTTCCGACTCGATGTGGACGGTGCCCGCGATGCGTTCGGCGCGGGCCCGCATGCCGCCCAGGCCGAAGCCGCCGGTGTGACGGCGGGGCGGTGGCGCCGCCGGGTCGAAGCCGCGGCCGTTGTCGCGGATGTCCAAGGTGACCTCGTCGTCCATATAAGAGAGGGTGACGCCGACCCGGGACGCCCCGGCGTGCCGGCGGGCGTTGGCCAGGCCCTCCTGGGCGATCCGCAGCAGGGTGGCCTCGACCTCGTGGTGCAGCGGTTCGGCGGTCCCGGTGACGGTGAACTCGGCGCGGATGCCGGACGCCGCCGACCATTCCTCGGCCGTCTTGCGGAGCGCGGCCGGCAGTTCGTCGTGCTCCAGCGCCCCCGGGCCCAGGTTCTGCACCGAGCGGCGCGCCTCGCCGAGGCTGTGCCGGGCCAGCTGCGCGGCGCGCCGGGCGTGCGCGCGGCCGAGCGCGGGATCGGCGCTCTCGCCGGCCGCCTCCAGCTGCATGATGATGCCGGTCAGGCCCTGCGCGAGGGTGTCGTGGATCTCGGCGGCCAGCCGGCGGCGCTCGTCGGCGATGCCCGCCTCCCGCGCCTGGAGCAGGAGCTGCGCGTGCAGGCCGGCGTTCTCCTCCAGCGCCAGGGCCAGCCGGGCGTTGGTGCGCTCCAGCTCGGCGATGGTGGCGGCCTTGGCGGCGGCCAACTCGGCCTGCTTCGTGCCGAGATGGGCGAAGAGCAGCACCATGGCGGCGTGCACGGTCAGCAGCGCGCCGAACAGCACCCAGCCCAGGACGCCGTCCGGCGGCAGCCCGCCGGACTGCGCGGCCGCCATGATCACGGCAGTACCGAGCAGCGCGGCGCGGACGTAGCGGCGCGGCAGCGTGCGCACGGCGTCGAAGTAGCCGCTCACCGCGTAGATGGAGAACAGCCCGTTCAGCAGGGACAGCGCGGCGGTGACGGCGAAGCGGACGACGTAGAAGACCTGCCCGGCCCGCGCCCCGTCCGGCAGCTTCCGGCAGACCAGGCTCCACCAGATCTGGAGCCCCAGCGCCACCGCGCTCAGCGCCCCCACCGCGTACGACTCGCCGCGGGTCATCAGCGCGTCCCCCGCCGCCACGGCCGTCAGCACCGCGAAACCGAGGAGCAGAGCGCCGCCCCAGCGGTGGAATCTGCGCTCCCAGGGGAGGTGGGGCGGGGGGTGCGCGGCCATGGGCTGCTGCCAGGGTGCGGGCTCCCCTCCCGTACGGGCCTGCGTCTCGCCGTCAGCGCTCGCCATGCGGTCAGTCTCCCCCGTTCCCGTTCCCGTCCTCGTCCCCGTTCCCGTCCTCGTCCCCGTTGCCGTCCCGGTCCCGGTCCTCGTCCCCGGGCCCCCGCCCCCGCTCCTCACTCCCGCTGACTCCCGCTCACTCCCAGCGGAAGAACCTCTTCGCGCACCAGCCCGCCACGGCCGTCCACGCCGCCATCACCGCCAGATGCGACCAGCCCGGCCAGTCACCGGCCGCCGCCTGTCCGAGCGCCTGCGCCCCGGCGCCGAACGGCAGCACCTGGACGATGTGTTGCAGCGTCTCCGGCATGGCCTGGACCGGCGCCCACACCCCCGCGCTGAACATCATCGGGAAGAACACCGCCGAGCCGATGACCTGCGCGATCCTGGCCGTACGGGCCACCGAGCAGATCACACAGCCCAGCGCGAGCGCGCTGCCCAGGGTGAGGACCAGCGCCAGCGTGTACCCGAGGAGCTGCCGCGGCAGCTCCACCCCGAAAGCGAGCCGCCCGACGGCGAGCGCCAGCGCCGCCGAGATCAGCGCGGCCGCGCCGTGCAGCGCGATCCCCGAGCCGAGCAGCGCCCCGGGGCGTACCGGCGTGGTCGACATCCGGCGCAGAATGCCGCGCTCCCGATAGCCCGTCAGCAACGGCGGCAACGCCTGCAGCCCCGCCATGATCATGGCCACCAGCAGCGTCACCGGCACATAGAGATCGATTGTCCGGCGGCCCCCGAGCTCCGGCTGCGCCTCCCGGAAGGAAGGGACCAGCCCGAGGATCGCCAGCAGTACGGACGGGAACAGGCCGACCCAGAACAGCGTCCCCGGCTCCCGCCGGAACAGCAGCGCCTCGGTCCTGAACACGGCGAGGGTCGCCGACCGCGAGCGGGCGGGGCGCGTGGCGGTGGAGTGCGTACCGGTGGACATCTCAGGCTCCCTGGGCGGTCAGATCGGTCAGATCGAGGAACGCGTCATCGAGCGTGGCGTCGCTGACGCGCAGCTGATGGGCGGTGATGCGGTGCCGGGCGAGCAGCGAGATCACCGCGTCGACGGTCGCGTCCGTACCGCGGATCACCAGCCGCCCGCCGCCGCCCGGGGCGCCCCGGCGGCCGGCCGCCGGCTCCACGGCCCCCAGGCCGGGCAGCGCCGCCAGTTCGGCCCCGTCCAGCGGCGCCGACGGGGTGAAGGAGATGACGACGGACTGCGCGGACCGGCCGATCAGGCCCGCCGGGGTGTCCAGGGCGGCGATCCGGCCCCCGTCGATCACCGCGAGCCGGTCGCAGAGCCGCTGCGCCTCCTCCATGAAGTGGGTGACCAGCAGCACCGTCACCCCCGAGGCGCGCACTTCCTCGATCAGCTGCCAGGTGTCGCGGCGGGCCCGCGGGTCGAGCCCCGTGGTCAGCTCGTCGAGGACCACCACCCGCGGATTGCCGATCAGCGCGAGCCCGATGAACAGCCGCTGCTTCTGGCCGCCGGAGAGCTTCCCGAAGCGGGCGGAGAGCCGGTCGGTGAGCCCGAGCCGGTCGGCGAGCGCCCGCCAGTCGGCCGGGTGCGGATAGCAGGCGGCGTACAGTTCGAGCGCCTCACGCACGGTCAGCTTGGCCTGGAGCTCGCTCTCCTGGAGCTGGCTGCCCAGGATCCGGGTGACCCGGTCGTGGTCGGCGACGGGGTCGAGCCCGCCCACCCGGACGGTCCCGCCGTCCGGGACCCGTAGCCCCTCGATGCATTCGACGGTGGTGGTCTTGCCCGCGCCGTTCGGCCCGAGGACGCCGAAGATCTCCCCCTCCTCGACCTCGAACGAGACATCGTCGACCACGGTCCGGCCCCCGTAGACCTTGCGCAGCCCTTGGACTTCGATGATTGCCATACACCGAGGATCCGCGCCCCGCATCCCCCGCCACATCGCCCATCGCGCTCGGAAGGGCATCAACCGATCGGCTGACCGGGGCCTACGACCCGTCAGCACGGGGGCCGGATACGCCATCCGGATGGTGTTCATCGGAAGAACGCCGACTCGGGGGCGTCGGTCCTCCGATCCTCGCATTGCGTACTCATCATAAGAAAACGCAACAGATCCAGCGGATGTGCACCATCCGCACTCTCCCGCTGAGATCCCGACGAAAGTGAGGGGCCATGGCTGCGACCAAGGTCATGAAGTTCTGGGCGGTATGCCTTGCCGTACTCGGCAAGCTGCTCGCATCCCTGGGCGTCTCCGCCCACGCCTCGGCGGCCCGCCGGGAGGCCACGCTGGGCGCTCCCGCCCCGAGCACCGCGGCGCCGACCATCGCCCGGCCGCGCACCGAGCCCTCGCTGCCACCCGCGCCCTCCACGCCCGCCACGCCCTCCGCGCAGCTCTACGGCCAGCTCGGCCATGCGCAGCGCAGGTTCGTCTGCGCCCAGCTCCCGCCGACCATCAAGCAGCGGATCCGCGCCGAGGCCCACGGAGCCTCCCCCACCTCCCGCAGCCGCCTGGCCACCGCCGCCGAGCCCCTGCCCACCGCCCCCGCCAGGGCCGCGCGGCACTCCGGCGCCGCGCGCGAGGTCGCGGCCGCCATTCCGGCGCCCCGCCGCCGCGCACACTCCTCCGCCTGCGCGGCCTGACCCTGCCCCAGAACCTGACTCGACTCAGGCTCAGGCTCAGACTCGAACTCTGAATTCCTGCCCCGACCCGGCAAGACCGCCCGTGTGGCGGGACGGCGCGTGCGGACTCCGCGCCAGGGACGCCGGGCCCGAGAGGCGGACCGGGAATGACCGTGATCGCGGAGATGGGGCGATCACGGAGCGATGACGTGGAGCCGTCGGCGTTCGCGGGCCCAGGCGTAGCCGTACGCCGGGTGTGGCCGGTGCGAGGGTGCCGGGCTCCGTCGGCCGAAGCCGTCCAGTGATGGGCGGCTCTTTTGCTGTGTGCGCGGGGCCGTGGACGGCGGCCCGGCGGTGCACGGCACCCACACCGGGCACCGCCGGACCTTCTTGCGTGCCAGGGCCGCGCCGGCTCGGAGGGAGCCGGGCGATGCGGCCGGGGCACGTCTTCTTCGTACGGAGAGACGGCACGTCAGGGGGACGCGCCGGGAATGAGTCCCTCCGTACGGTGCGGAATCAGGGCTTGTCGGTCCGCGCGCCGGCTCCGGCGTGGCCGCGGCGCTCATCGAGCCACTTCTGCCAGGGCGCGCGGCGGTCGCTGCTGGGGTGGGCGAGGACGATGTCGCCGAAGAGGGCGAAGCCGGTGACGCGGATGAGCGGGGCGGCGGCGTCCGGTGCCGAGTGCGCGCGGGTCAGATCGCGGACGGCGCCGAAGAGGTTGCCGCATTTGACCTCGACCCGTACGCCTTCGGGGAGCAGCAGATGCACATCGCCCAGGATCGCGTTCGCCACGAGGGACAGTTCGCCGCTCGCCGGTGCCGGTGAGGCGCACAGGTCGAGGGTCACATCGCCCAGGATGGCGGTCGCCTCCAGGCGGTCCTCCAGGCCGGGATGGTGGTGGGTGAGATCGCCGAACACGGCCCGGAAGGCGCGCCGTCCGGACGGGCCGCCGGCCCGGGAGGCGGCCGCCTCGGTGGGCAGCCCCTCTCCGACGCTCACCAACTCCTCGCGGAACCGCGCCAGATAGGCCGCCTCGCAGCGCTCGGCCAGCTCCTCCAGGGTCAGCCGGCCTTCCGCGGCGGCCTCCCTGAGCCGTTCGACCATGTCCTCGCGCTCGGCGTCCGAGGCGAGCACCGGAGCCGGGGAGGACGCGGTCGGCGGCGGCGTCAACTCCTTGTGCGGATACGGCCGTCGGGGCTCTGTCATGACCGCTGCTTCCCCGCTTTCCTGCCCATCCCCACCAGCGCGAACAAGGCCTCCGCGGCACCCACGAGCGCCAGGACCAGCCCCGCCTTGTGCAGCGAGACGACCGGCGTTTCCACTTCCTTCGTGGTCAGCCAGAGGATCACGCCCACGATCGCCAGGACAATGCCGATCGCCATACCCTTCATCAGGTCCCTCGTCCCTTGTGGTGTGTGGTGGTGCCGGAGCCGGTGATAGGGACCAGCGTCCCGCCCGGGCGAGGAATGCGGATCATCCGCAGGTAGGCAATGTCCGGCCGCCGCCTGCCACTTTCTATGTACGGCGGCGCGGTGGCCCGTGCGGTCGCCGGGGCACAAAGAGCGAGGCAGCCGGCCCGGGAGCCGGCTGCCTGAGGGGCGGCGCGTCGTGCGCGGGGATGGTCAGCCGACGCCGACCGGGCTGACCCAGCTGCCCGGGTGGGTGGCGCCCCGCTGGTCCAGGACGGCGCCGCCGAAGGGCCTGTGCATGTCCGGGCGGTCGCCGGCGGTCCGGCCCGGGGCGGAAGCGTACTTGCCGGTCGCCGTCCCGCCGGTCGCGGTGGACGGCGCGCCCGCCGCGTCGGCCTCGGTGTCCTGGTAGGCGGTGAGCGCGATCGCGGCGGCGGCGATCAGCGTGGCGGCGGCTGCCTTGCGTCCGCGGTGGAGCGTGGTGCCGTGCGACATGAGGTCCCCTGGTGGGTCGGGTGGTGCGGGTGGCCGGTCCGGTGCTCGTCCCGTCGGCACGAGACTGTCCGCGGCCGTTGGTGATCGGCTAACACGTCGCTAACGGGGCCCGAGGGGCCCGGGACGCCGCCCCGCGCCCCGTCCCGCCCGCCGCCTCGCTGACACACTCGCCCCATGGCGCTCTTGAACGGACACCCCGCGGACCCCGACGCCCTGCGCACCCTCGCGCTCACCAATTACGGCCACTTCACCACCATGCGGGTGGACGGCCGGCGGGTGCGGGGGCTGTCCCGGCACCTGGAGCGGCTGGTGCGCGACTGCCGGACGGTCTTCGGCGCGGAGCTCGATCCGGCGACGGTGCGCGGGTACGTCAGCGAGGCCGTGGGCGACCGGACCGGGGCGTGCGTCGTACGGGTCACCGTCCTCGATCCCGGGCTGGACATCGGGCGCCCGGCCGCCGCGGACGATCCTCATGTGCTCGTCGGCGTCCGTCCGGCGGCTCCGCTTCCGCTGCCGCCGTTGCGGGTGGCGACCGTGCGCCATCAGCGGGAGGTGGCGTCGGTGAAGCACACCGGGCTGTTCGGGTCCCTGTACCAGCGGCGGGCGGCGCAGCGGGCCGGATCCGACGATGCGCTGTTCGTGGGGCCGGACGGGCTGGTTTCCGAGGGGCCCACCTGGAACGTGGGGTTCGTGGCGGCGGACGGCGGGGTGGTGTGGCCCCGGGCCGATGTCCTGCCGGGTGTGACCATGGGCCTGCTGCGGGACGCGCACGGACACCTCGTCGCGCCGGTGGCCATCGACCAACTGCCTTCCATGCAGGCGGCGTTCGCGACCAACACCGCCATCGGCGTACGGGCGATCGGCGCCGTCGACGACATCCGCCTGGACGCGGCGCACCCCGTACTCGTGACGCTACGGGAGCGCTATGAGGCGGTGCGCGGGGAGCGGCTGTAGGGCCCGCGGGCCGTCGTCCGTACGGTCACAGGTCACAGCACCAGCCGCTCCGGCATCGGCTGTTCCACCCCGTCCAGCTCCAGCGTGCACCGGGGTGTGGTCGGCACCAGGTGCGGCTCCCGCACCAGGACCCGGAACGGGTGGGCGGGCTCACCGGGCAGCTCGCCGTTCAGCACGTTCATCCCCCGCCCGTGGATCTTGCGGTATGCGATCACCTTGCCGTTGACCAGCACTTCTATCTCGCCTTCCCGGCTGGGCCCGACGTTCACGGTGATCGAGTTGCCCTCTTGGTCCACATGGAAGTGGTGGCTCCGGCTCATGGCGCACCTCCGGCGTCCTCGCGCGTACGTACAAGGGTAAATCCGACATTTAGCATAAAAGGTCCCCCCTGCTCCCCGTGCACCCATATCTCCCGGGCGACCCGAGAGTGACAATTGTGGTGAACGGGGCGTGCTGGGAGACGGCGATGAACGGTTCGGTCCGGCTCGGACGAGTGGTCGGGGTACCGCTGCGGATGCACTGGAGCGTGCCCCTGCTGGCGGCCCTGTTCGCCTACGGGCTCGGCCGCCAGACCCTCCCCGTATGGATCCCCGGGCGCCCGCCCCTGGTCTACGCCCTCGCCGGCGTCGCGGGCGCCGGCCTGCTCATGGGCAGCCTGGTCCTGCACGAGACGGCACACGCCGCCACGGCCCGGCGCAAGGAGATCTCGGTCCAGGACGTGACGCTGTGGGCGCTGGGCGGTATGACGCGCATGGGGCGCCCCAAGACCGCCGCGGCGGCCTTCCTGGTCGCGGTCAGCGGCCCGGTCACCAGCCTGGTCATCGGCGGCGCGGCGCTCGGCGCGGGCTTCGGGCTGCACGCGCTGGCGGGCTGGGCCGCCGTCCCCGGCGTCGTCCTGCTCTGGCTCGGCTGGGCCAACCTCTTCCTCGGCGTCTTCAACCTCCTGCCCGCCGTACCGCTCGACGGGGGACGGGTGATGCAGGCGCTGCTGTGGTGGCGCACGGGAGACCGGGAGCGCGCCGATCTGGCCGCTTCCCGGGGTGGCCAGATCACCGGTGTGCTGCTGGCGGGCGCCGGCTGGGTCATCCTGCTGCGCGGGGCGCCGATCGGTCTCTGGCTCGTCTTCATCGGCCTCTTCATCATGGTCGTGGCCGGGTCGGAACGGCGGCACGCCGCCCTCCACAGCGCGCTGCGCGGTCTGCGGGTGTCCGACGCCATGACCGCCCCCGTGTCCACCGGCGCCGACTGGCTCACCGCCCAGAACTTCATCGACGAGGTCGCCGTCCACTCCCGCCACTCCGTGGTGCCGCTGCTCGACTTCGAGGGGCGCCCCAGCGGCGTCGTACAGATCCGCAGGCTGGCGGCGGTCCCGGCGGCCAGCCGCGAGTCCCTGCGGGTCAGGGAGCTGGCCATCCCCCTCTCCCAGTGCGCGGTCGCCGCCCCGGACGATCCCCTGACCGAGGCCCTCGACCGGATCAGCCTGCGGACCGGGATGCGGCTGCTGGTCGTCGACGCGGGGCATCTGGTGGGCATCGTCACCGGCAAGGACGTCTCCCGGATGATGCAGCGGCACTCGCTCGGCGGCCGGGCGCAGGGGTGATGCGGCGATGCGGTACGTGACGGTCACGGCCCTCAGTCACACGGGGCTGATCCGCGACCACAACGAGGACAGCCTGGTGGCCGGCCCCTGGACGCTGTGCGGCACGGTCACCGAGAACCCCCAGACCCTGGTCTTCCCGCTCGGCCATCCCCTCGTCGTCGCGGTCGCCGACGGCATCGGCGGCCAGCCCGGCGGCGAGGTGGCCAGCGAACTGACCGTCCGTCAACTGTCCACCGTCGGCCCGTCCCTGAACTCCGAGGAAGCGCTGCGCGAGGCCCTGAACGTCTGCAACCGCGCGGTGTACGCCGCCGCCGGCCGTGACCCCGGCCTCGCCACCATGGGCACCACCGTCGCCGGCGTGGTCGTCCTCCCCGACTCCCTGCTCGCCTTCAACGTCGGCGACAGCAAGGTCTTCACCGCCACCCCCGACGGCCTCCGCCAGCTGAGCACCGACGACAGCCCGCCGCTCTCCCCGGGCCGCCGCACCACCTCCCTCATCACCCAGTCCCTGGGCGGCGGCCTGCGCTACACCCCCGTCGTCCCGCACCTCGTCACCCTCCCCCTCTCCCTCGCCGACCGCTACCTGACCTGCACCGACGGCCTGACCGACCCGGTGCCGGAGGACGCCGTCGACGGGCTGCTGCAACTCCACTCCCACGACAACAGCAAGGCGGCGTTCGAGCTGTGGAAGGCCGCGATCGAGGCGGGCGGCCCGGACAACATCACGCTGGCGCTGATTGAGGTCGGGGAGTGACCGCCCGCGGCTCCGGCCGTCCCCGCCGCACGGCAAAGGGGCCCGCCCGCGGCCATCGGCCGCGCGCAGGCCCCTCGCCTGTTCCGTCCGCTACGGGTTACTTCTTGAACCCGTAGTCCATCAGCTTCTTCGCGGACGTCGTGCGGGCGGCCACCGAGGAGTCGGCGAGGACCGTGCCGATGACGGTCTTGCCGCTGCGGGTGGCGGCGAAGACCAGGCAGTACTTGGCCTCGGGGCCGGAGCCGGTCTTGACGCCGATGGCGCCGGAGTAGCTGCCGAGCAGGGTGTTGGTGTTGGTCCACTCCATGTAGCGGTAGCCACCGCTCTTGGTCGTGACCTTCTGCTTCGTCGACTTCGTCTTCACGACCGAACGGAACGTGGAGTACTTCATCGCGCTGCTGGCGAGCTTGGTCAGGTCGCGCGGCGTCGAGTAGTTCGCGCCCTTGCCGATGCCGTCGAACGAGTCGAAGTGCGTGTTCGTCAGGCCGAGGCTCTTGGCGGTGGAGTTCATCTTGCCGATGAACGACTTCACCCGCGCGTCCCGGGTGGTGCCGCTGCCGAACTTGTCGGCCAGCGCGTACGCCGCGTCGCAGCCGGACGGGAGCATCAGCCCGTACAGCAGCTGACGGACGGTGACCTTGTCGCCGACGATCAGCTTGGCCGACGAGGCCCAGTCGTTGTCGACGATGTAGTCGCTGTACGCCTTCTGGACCGTGACCTTGGCGTCCAGGTCGAGGTTCTTCTGCGCCAGCACCACCCGGGCCGTCATGATCTTGGTGGTGGAGCCGGTGGAACGACGGGTGTCCGCGGCCTTCGTGTAAAGGCTCTTGCCGGTGCCGTTGTTCATCACGTAACCGCCCGCGGCGGTGATCGTGGGAGCCGCCGGTGCGGCGGCCTGCGCCGGAGCGACGAACGCCCCGGCCGTGAGGACTGCGCCGGCGGTGACGGCCACGGCGGTCGCGCGACGAATGCCCTTAATGCCGATTTTCAAATGAATACTCCAAATACGCCTGCGGGGCGGTCACATGCACAGCGGTCACATGAGAATGCCGCTTGCTGATGAGACGCTTGGGACGAGGCGATGGATGCGCGCCCCCGAGAGGATTTTTCGGATCCCGCTCCCGTGTGCGCCCGTCCCGGGAACACAGCCAGACCCAACCGGACACAACCGGACACAGCCAGGGCCCGTCCGGGGAAACCGTCCCAAGGAACCCCACCCCCTTCCAGCACGTCTTCCGGCGTGTTGGCAGTAACGGTCCGTGGAGGAATCCGGTGGAGCACAGGATGTTGGGGGAGCGCTACGAGCTGGTGGAGCAGCTCGGGCACGGCGGTATGGGTACGGTCCACCGGGCGGTCGACCACCGGCTGCGCCGTACCGTCGCCGTGAAGACCCTCTCCGCCGAACTGGCGCAGCAGCCGGAGTTCCGCACCCGCTTCCGGCGCGAGGCGCACGCCGCCGCCGCGCTCAATCACCCCGGTGTGGCCACGGTGCACGACGTGGGCGAGGACGACGCCGGCGGTGGCATCGAGCCGTACCTGGTGATGGAGTACGTCGAGGGCAGGACCCTCAGCCGCGTGCTGCACGACGGCGCGCTGCCCGTGGCGCAGGCGGCCGACATCGCCGGCCAGGTGCTCGACGCCCTGGAACACAGCCACCGGCACGCCATAGTCCACCGCGACATCAAGCCCGCGAACGTCATGCTCACCGCCGCGGGCGCCGTCAAGGTCGTCGACTTCGGCATCGCCAAGGCGCTCAGCGAGGTGGCCACCCGGCTGACCGGCACGGGCGTGGCGGTCGGCACGCCCGCCTATCTGGCCCCGGAGCAGATCAACGGCCATGAGACCGATCACCGCACCGACCTGTACGCCGTGGGCTGCCTGCTCTACGAGCTCCTGACGGGGCGTCCCCCGTACACCGGCGACTCACCCTTCTCCGTCATGCACCAGCACCTGGCCGCGGAACCCGTGCCGCCCTCCCACCTCCGCCCGGAGCTGCCGCCCGCCCTGGACGCGGTGATCGTCACGGCGCTGCACAAGGACCGGGAGGACCGCTTCGCGGACGCCGGTGCGATGAAGGCGGCGGTCGGTGCGGCCTCCCGGGGCGGGGCGGCGCTCCCGCTGCGGACCCCGACCACCGTGGATGCCGCGGCCGGCGCGCCCGACGCCGCCGCGCCCGCGGCCGTCCCCACCGCGGAAGCCGCCGCACCGGAGGCCGCCGCCCCGGCGCCGGTGGCCCCCGCCCCGCGGCCCGCCCGCCGGAGAAGACCGCTGCGCGTGGTGTTCCACCCCACCGCCGAGGGCGCGGTCGCGTTGCTCGGCTGCGTCCTGTCCGTGGCGATATCCCGTACGGACATGATCGAGGTCGGCCAGTTCCACCGCGTCGCCCTGCTCGCCGCCGCGGCCGGGGCGGTGTTCCTGCTGTGGTCCGCGCGGCTCGCCTGCGCGGTGGCCTGGGGCCCCGTGGCGGAGGCCGTCGCGGCGTGGTCCCAGCTCTCCCGCGGCTATGTCGGCTGGGAGACCCATTACGTCATCATCGCCCTGGTCCTGGCCATCGTCGCCGCCCTCTGCCTCGCCGCCGGCTACCGCGACGAGCGGGCGGGCGGCTTCGCGCTGGTGGCGTTCTGGTTCACCGCCCTGACGGCCGTCTGGTTCTTCCTCGACGACCTGAACAAGATCGGCGTGTTCTATGTGCTGCTGCTGGGGGTGACGCTGGCCATCGGGGCCCACGCGCTGAAGGCCCGTACGGCGGCGGCCACCGGCCCCCGCTGACCCGTCGGACACGGCCTAGCCTGGAGGAATGGCCCCCGACGTGGTCACGCTGTTCCTCTGCGGCGATGTGATGCTCGGCCGCGGTGTGGACCAGATCCTGCCGCATGCCGGGGAGCCGGCGCTGCGGGAGGGGTTCGTCCGCGACGCCCGCGACTATGTGGTGCTGGCGGAGGAGGCGAACGGCCCCATTCCCCGGCCGGTCGATTTTTCCTACCCGTGGGGCGACGCCCCGGCGGTGCTCGCGCGGGCCGCGCCCGCCGCCCGGGTGATCAATCTGGAAACCAGCGTCACACGGAGCGACACCTTCGCCCCCGGCCAGGGAATCCACTACCGGATGCACCCCGCGAACCTGCCCTGTCTGGCCGCCGGCCGCCCCGATGTCTGCGTACTGGCCAACAACCACGTCCTGGACTTCGGCCGCCCCGGACTGGCCGAGACGCTCGGCAGCCTGGCGGGCGCGGGGCTGCGAGTGGCGGGGGCGGGCGAGGACGCCGCCGCGGCCTGGCGGCCGGCGATCGTGCCCGTCGGCGGCGGCCGCCGGGTGCTGGTCTTCTCCTTCGGGATGCCGTCCAGCGGGATCCCGCACCTGTGGGCCGCGACCGCGCGGCGCAGCGGGGTCGCCTTCCTGGCCGGGCCGTCGGACGCGGCCGCCGCCGAGGTCACCGGGCGGGTACGGGAGGCGAAGCGGCCGGGCGATGTGGCGGTGGCCTCGGTCCACTGGGGCTCCAACTGGGGCTACCCGGTCTCCCGCGAGCAGAGCGCCTTCGCCCATGCGCTCATCCACGGCGGCGTGGACCTCGTCCACGGGCACTCCTCGCACCACCCGCGCCCTCTGGAGCTCCACCGGGGAAAGCTCATCCTCCACGGCTGCGGCGACTTCATCGACGACTACGAGGGCATCACCGGCTTCGAGCGCTACCGCGACGATCTGCGCCCGCTCTACCTCGCCTCGCTGGAGCCGGACACCGGCCTGCTGCGCGATCTGCGGATCGCGCCGCTCCAGGCCCGGCGGATGCGGCTGCGGCGCGCCCCGCCCGAGGACACCCGGTGGCTGGGGGCGCTCCTGGACCGGATCGGCGACGGCTTCCGGCCGTGCGCCGTCGACGGGGCGGAGGGCACCCTCACCCTCCGCCCGGCCTCCGGTCCGCACGCCCCGGACGGGGCCTAGCGTCCCGCGATCGCCTCGGCGAGGGCGAGGATCCGGCGGGCGTCCTCGACGTGCAGGTTCTCGATCATCCGGCCGTCCACGGTGACGACGCCGCGCCCTTCGCGGGTGGCGAGGTCGAACGCCTCGATGACCCGGCGCGCGTGGGCGACCTGGGCGTCCGACGGAGCGAACACCTCGTTGCACGGCCCGACCTGCGAGGGATGGATCAGCGTCTTGCCGTCGAAGCCGAACTGCCGCCCCTGCAGGCACTCGGCCTCGAAGCCCGCCAGGTCCTTGACGTCGTTGTAGACCCCGTCCAGGATCGCCTTGCCGGACTCGCGGGCCGCCAGCAGCGCCAGCGACAACCCGGTCAGCAGCGGCGCCCGGCCCGGCACATGCTCGGCGTGCAGCTCCTTGGCCAGGTCGTTGGTGCCCATCACCAGCACGGTCAGCCGCTCGCTCGCGCCGGCCACCGCACGGGCGTCCAGCATCGCCCGCGGGGTCTCGACCATCGCCCAGATCGCCGTGCGGTCCGGGGCGCCGGCCGCCTCCAGCGCCCGCTCGACCTCCCGTACGGTCTCGGCGGATTCCACCTTGGGCACCACGACCGCGTCCGGGCCGGCCTCCGCGGCGGCCCGCAGATCGTCGGCGTGCCAGGCGGTGCCCGGCCCGTTGACGCGGATCGTCACCTCGCGGTGGCCGTACTCGCCCGAGGCCGCGGCGGCGGCGACGCGCTTGCGGGCGTCGGCCTTCGCGTCGGGGGCGACGGCGTCCTCCAGGTCGAGGATCAGCGCGTCGGCGGGCAGCGACTTGGCCTTCTCCAGGGCGCGTTCATTGGCGCCCGGCATGTAGAGGACGGAGCGGCGCGGCCGCAGGGTCGCGTCGGACATGGGACTTACTCCTTGTTCTGCCGGGCTTCGGCGGCTGCGTAGGCGTCGCGCAGTTCGGGGTCGCGGGCGGCGAGCGCGTCCGCGAGCCCGACGACCACCTGGCACTGCTTGTACGTGGCGTCGTCCTGCATCTTGCCGTCGATCATCACCGCGCCGGTGCCGTCGCCCATCGCCTCGATGACCCGGCGGGCCCAGGCGACATCGGCGGGGGCGGGCGAGAAGACCTTCTTGGCGATGCCGATCTGCACCGGGTGCAGGCTCCATGCGCCGACACAGCCCAGCAGGAAGGCGTTGCGGAACTGGTCCTCGCAGGCGGTGGTGTCCTTGATGTCGCCGAACGGCCCGTAGTACGGCAGGATCCCGTGCGCCGCGCAGGCGTCGACCATCCGCGCGATGGTGTAGTGCCACAGATCCTGCTGGAAGGTGGCCCGCGGCGCGTCCGCGCTCCCGGCGTGCGGGTCCTCGCGTACGAGGTATCCGGGGTGGCCGCCGCCGACCCGGGTCGTCTTCATCCGGCGGCTGGCCGCCAGGTCGGCGGGGCCGAGCGAGATGCCCTGCATCCGGGGGCTGGCCCCGGCGATCTCCTCCACATTGGCGACGCCGGAGGCGGTCTCCAGGATGGCGTGGACGAGGATCGGCCGCCGGACACCGGCCTTCGCCTCCAGCTGGGCGAGCAGCCGGTCGACGTAGTGGATGTCCTCGGCGCCCTCCACCTTTGGCACCATGATCACATCGAGCTGGTCACCGATCTCGGTGACCAGCGTCAGCAGATCGTCCAGCGCCCACGGCGAGTCCAGGCTGTTGATCCGCGTCCACAGCTGCGTCTCGCCGAAGTCCGTGGCTTTGGCGATCTCCACCAGGCCGGACCGGGCCGCTTCCTTGCGGTCGGCGGCGACCGCGTCCTCCAGATTGCCGAGCAGGACGTCGACGGTGGGGGCGATGGACGGTACCTTCGCCGCCATCTTCGCGTTGCCCGGGTCGAAGAAGTGGATCATCCGGGACGGCAGAAACGGCACTTCCCGCACGGGCGCCGGCGCACCGACGGCCAACGGGCGGAAGAAGTCCTTCGGAGAGCGCATGCAGTCTCCCTGGTCGGATCGAGGGGCGCGGGCCGCCGGAGGGCGCCCGCCGGCGGTCATCCGGGCCTCACTTTAGAGGCGCGGGACGGTGACACTACTGGCCAGTACGTGTGCCGTTGGTCACCGTCGGCGACGGCGGCGTTCCGGTGCGGCCGGGCGCCGCACCGCGGCGGACGCCGCCCTTGCCGGCCGCGCCGAGGGCGAGCAGCGTCGCGACGGTGGCGAGGCAGAGCCAGGCGAAGGCGTCGCCGATCCGGGTGTAGAGGGTGGTGGTGCCGCGGGTCGGCACATAGGCCACGGTCGTCTGCCGGTCGGTCGTGAAGTAGTCGGTGGTGGCCAGGACGTGACCCTGGTTGTCGAAGGCGGCCGAGACGCCCTCGGAGTCCTGGCGCATCACCGCGTAGCCGCTCTCGATGGCGCGCAGGGCGGCCTTCTGGGTGTGCGCGCGGCCGTATTCCCGCCAGTCGTGCGCGGGGATGAGCATGAGGTCGGCGTCGACCCGCATCATGTCGGGGAAATCGGCGTCGTAGCAGATGACGCCCGCTATCCGGCCGAACGGCGTGGCCACGACGGGGACGCGGCCGTCCCCGGGGGTGAAGGGCTCGGACCCGGGAATGGGGTGGGCCTTCCGGTAGGTCCCGAGCACCTTGCCGCGCGGGTCGATCAGGACCGTCTCGTCCCGGCCGTATGCCGGACCTGCGGTGCCGTAGACCTCGACGCCGATCTCCAGGTAGATCCGGGACCGGCGGGCCTGGTCCCGGGCCGCGGCGATGGTGGTGCGCTCGTCCGCCGCCGTCGTCTTGACGGCTTCCTCGGGCCAGATCACGAGCTTCGCCCCGGCGTCAGCCTCCCGTTCGGTGGCGGCCAGCAGGCTGCGCAGTACGGCGGTCATGGCCGGCCGGAGCGTCGTGGCGGCGGCGATCTCGCGACGCCCGCCGGGAATCCGCGCGATCGCCGCCTTCTGGGCGCGGATCGCCGACGCCTCGGCGGTGACGCCGGCGATCCGTACCGTCGGCGCCTGGGGCGGGAAGAACGCGAGCCGCGCCCCGCCGCCGAGCAGGACGGCCAGCAGGACGGCCGTGTACGTGATGACGCTCCCGCGGGCGCGGCGCCACGAGGCGGTCTCCCAGGCCCGGTTGACCACGCAGGCGAACCAGGCGATCAGGAACCCGATCCCGTACGAGCCGGTGACCGAGACGACCTGGAGCAGGGGCAGGTCGCCGTACTGGGTGACCGCCAGGTTGCCGTAGGCGGTGCCGAACGGGGACAGCACGGTGATGAGGAATTCGCAGCCGGCGACCGCCGCGGGGAAGACCGGCAGCGCCATCCACGGGCGCAACCGGCCGATGAGCAGCCGGTCGAGCAGGAACGGGAGCGTCAGCAGCGCGGCGAGCGCGACCGCTCCGGCGAGCGTCACGGGGCTGAATCCCATCCCCGAGGCGAAGAGCCAGAAAGCGGCCGCGGCGATGTTGGCCGCCCAGACCCACAGGGCGCCCGGCCAGGCGCGGGTGGTGCGGGTGAAGCGCAGCAGGAGAACGGGGAAGACCCAGGCCGCGGCGGCGATGTCCCAGCGGCCGCCGACCGCGAGGAGCTGCGCGGCGGCCCCGAGAGCCAGCAGCGCGTAGCGCCGCCAAGTGGGCGCGGGGGGTCTGTCGTTGCCCGTGGTGGTGTGCATGAGTGCGTCGGTCCCCTTGGTGTGGTGGCTGGTGGGGGTCGGGACCGACGCTAGGAGCGCGCGGACGGCGGAACCGTCGTCCTGACGGCCGATCCTCCGCGGGCCCGCGCAACTATCGATGCGTCCTCGCGGAGGATCCCCCCGGGCCCGCGGGTGGCTAGCCTTCGGCCGGAGATGAACACACACACGACGGCAGTCCTGCGCGGCGCGTACCGCCGGTTCGCCGGCCGGCCCTGGCTGACGGACCTGGCGCTCGGCGGCGGGCTCACCGCATTCGACGTGGCGACGTTGGCGGCCAGGGAGCCGGCACCGAGCGCGGTCGGCGTGCTGCTCTGGGGGCTGGGGACCGTTCCGCTCTTCTGGCGCCGCCGTTGCCCCCGCGCGGTCCTGGCCGCGATGACCGCCGTCTTCGTCGTCTTCGAGACGCTCGATCCGGTCGCGGGCAAGACGCCGGGGCCCTATCTGCTGATCTTCGCCGTGTACGCGGTCGCCCGCTACCGCTCCGTGCCGGTGAGCCTGGCGGCGACGGCGCTGTCGCTGATCGCGGCGGTGGCGACGGACCTCGTCACCGGGCGGTCCGGGCCGCCCCAGCCCGGCTCGCTGGAGCCGATCACCGCGACGACGTTCGTCTCCTTCTACGGCGTCGCCTGGCTCCTGGGGTACGGGCGGCGGCGGATCGGCATTCAGGCCGGCCGGCTGCGCGAGCTCAACGACCGGCTGCGCGCCGAGCAGGAGACCAACGCGCGGCAGGCGGTCGTCGCCGAACGGGCCCGTATCGCCCGCGATCTGCATGACGTGGTCGCCCACCACGTCAGCGCCATCGCCCTCCAGGCGCGCGCCACGGAGGAGGCGCTCCAGGACGAGGCGGTCCGGGACGGTGCGGTCCGGGGCGGCGGCGTGGTCCTGGAAGGCGGCGTGGTCACGGACGGCGGCGCGAAGGGGGTGGCGCGCATCGCGGAAACCGCCGACACGGCGCTCATCGAGATGCGCCGCATCCTCGGCCTGCTCACCGCCCCGGAGGAGGACCTCACACCGGAGCCGTCCCTCCAGCACCTCGGCCGGCTCATCGACGCGGCCGAGGCGGCCGGCTGCCAAGTGACCGCGACGCTGGACGATTCGCTCGGCGCACTTCCGCTCGCGCTGCGGATATCGGGCTACCGCATCGCGCAGGAGGCCCTGACCAACGTGCGGAAACACGCGGGCCCCACCGAGGTGCTGATCTCCGTGCGGCACGGCCGGACGGAGCTGACCATCGAGGTCGAGAACGGGCCGCCCGCCCCCGGCCACCGGCCCGTACCCGGCTCGGGCCGCGGCCTGATCGGCGTCCGCGAACGCGTCGCGGCCTTCGACGGCACCCTGCACACCGGCCCGCTCCCGGGCGGCGGGTGGCGGGTCCTGGCCACCCTCCCGCTCGCCGCGGACCCCCGGGCCGTTCCCCGAAGGGTGCCCTCATGAGCCTGAGCGGCCGGGCGACCACGCGCGTGCTCATCGTCGACGACCAGGAGATGGTCCGGGACGCGCTGCGCGCCGTCATCGACCGCCGGGACGACTTCCATGTCGTCGGGACCGCCGCCGACGGCGCCCAGGCGGTCGCGCTGGCCCCCGAACTCCGGCCGGACGTCGTGGTCATGGACGTCCGGATGCCCGGCATGACCGGCGTCGAGGCCACCCGGCGCATCCTCGCCGACTGGCCGCATCCCGAACCGCCGCCCCGCGTCCTCGTCCTGACCACCTTCGACCTGGACGAGTATGTGCACTCGGCGCTGCGCGCGGGCGCCTGCGGATTCCTGCTGAAGAACAGCCCGCCCGGCCAACTCGCCCACGCCATCCGGGTCGTCGCCGACGGGGAGGCCATGCTCGCCCCCAGCGTCACGAACCGGCTCATCGCCGCCTTCACCGCGCTGCCCGCCGGGCTCGTACGCGGCACCCGCGGCCCGCCGGCCGGCCGCGATCCGCTTCCGGACGCCCTCCGCACGCTCACCGAACGCGAACTCCAGGTCCTCGTCCTCGTCGCCCGGGGCCGGTCCAACGCCCAGATCGCCGACGACCTCGCCCTGACCGAAGCCAACGTGAAGAGCCGGGTCAACCGCATCCTCACCCGCCTCGGGCTGGACAACCGCGTCCAGGCCGCCCTGCTCGCGCACGAGGCGGGGCTGCTCGGTCCTCGGTGAATCCGGGCCGGGCCGCCCGCGGGGACGCCACGCGACCGGCGCGGACGCGCGGGCGCTGTTTAGGGTGGCTGTCATGACCACTGACCGTTCCGCGGAGTCCCGTGACCGTCGTCGCGTCGAGCTCCGTGAGTTTCTGCGCAGTCGCCGGGCCCGGCTATCGCCCGCGGACGTCGGTATGCCGGAGGGCGGGCGGCGGCGTACGCCGGGGCTGCGGCGCGAGGAGGTTGCGGTGCTCGCCGGCGTCGGGGTGTCCTGGTACACGTGGTTGGAGCAGGGGCGCGACATCAAGGTCTCGGAGGAGGTCCTCGATGCCATCGCGCGGGTGCTGCGGCTGGACGACGCCGAGCACGCGCATCTGTACCGGCTGGCCGGCCTCAACCCGCCGCAGGCCGCCTCGGAGCCGTCCGTGCCCGCCCCGCCGCAGGTGCGGCGGCTGCTGGACGCCTGGTCGCCGCGGCCCGGGTACATCCGCGACCGCCACTGGAACTTCACCGACATCAACGACGCCGCCCGCATCGTGTTCGGCTACGGCGAGAGCGACCACAACTGTCTGGTGTCGTACTTCAGCAACGTCCGCTACCGGGTGCTGCACCGGCACTGGGCCGAGACCGCCCCGTACGTGGTCGCCGGTTTCCGTGCCGATGCCGCGCGCTACCCCGAGGACCCGGAGTTCGACCGCATCGCCGAGGAACTGGCCCGCCACAGCGCGGAGTTCGCCGAGCTGTGGAGCCGTCACGACGTGGCCGAGCACACCTCAGCGGTCAAGGCGGTCGACCACCCCGACGCCGGGACGCTGGTCTTCGACGCCACCCTGCTGCCGCTGCCCGAGCTGCCCGGCCACCACCTGATCCTGCACAACCCCCGTCCGGACACCGACACCCAGGAACGGCTGGAGCGGCTCATGGGCGCGCGCAGCGTGGTGGTGTCACACCCAGGATGAGCCGACACTGCCGGGCGCCGTGACACCCCGGCAGGATCACTGTCATGAACAGCGACAGCAACAGCAACAGCGACCGCACCGGCACGCAGATGAAGGCCGTGACCATCCCCGAGTTCGGCGAGGCCGACGTGCTCCGCGTCGCGCAGATGCCGGTCCCCGAGCCCGGACCCGGCCAGGTGGCCATCGACGTGGCCCATGCGGGCGCCAACTTCGCCGAGGTCCTCTACCGGCGCGGCGTGGTGGACGTCCCGCTGCCCTTCGTGCCCGGCATCGAGGTCTCCGGCCACATCCGCGCCCTCGGCGAAGGCGTCACGGACCTACGGGTCGGCCAGCCGGTGGCCGCACTGACGATCGTCGACGGCGGCGGCTACGCCGAGGTGGCGGTCACCTCCGCGGACCTGGTCGCCCCGCTGGACGGTCTCGACATCGACCTCGGCGTGGCCGCGGCGCTCCCCTCCAACAGCACCACCGCCTTCCTCGTCCTGGACCGCGTGGCGCGCATCGAGCCCGGGGACCGGGTCCTGGTCCATGCCGCGGCGGGCGGCGTGGGAAGCCAGCTCGGCCAGGCGGCCCGGCTGCTGGGCGCCGGCCGTGTGGTCGGCACGGTCGGCAGCGAAGCGAAGATCGAGGCCGCCAGGGCCTTCGGCTACGACGAGGTCATCCTGCGCGACCGGACCGCCGAGGCGGGCGAGTTCGACATCGTCGTCGACATGGTCGGCGGCCCCTCCCGCACCGCGAGCCTGGACCGCCTGGCCCCCATGGGACGCCTGGTGGTGATGGGCAACGCCTCGGGCGCCGAAGACATCGGCCTCTCCGCCAACCACCTGTGGTTCACCAACAAGACCGTCTCCGGGTTCAACCTCGCCGCCTTCTCCGCGGCCTTCCCCCAGGACGCCGGGCAGGCCCTGCGCCGCGCGGTGCATGCCGCAGCCCAGGGCACCCTGCGGGTGCAGACCGAGACCCTGCCCCTGGACCACGCCACCGAGGCACACCGCCGCATCGAATCCGGCCGGACCACCGGCAAGCTCGTCCTCACCGTCGCGACGCCGTAGGCGGGCACCGCGCACCCGGGCGGGAGAGAAGGCCGCCCCGCACTCCCCGGGGGCCTCCTCCTACTCGGCGGCCCCGGCCGCGTCGCCGGGTACGACGGCGTAGGGGCCGCGCCCCTTGGTGCCGTCCGGCAGCAGCCAGTCGGCGGTGACATGTCCCCGTAGCTGTGCCGGGTCCGGGGCGGAAGCGTCCTGGGCGGGGTGGAGGACCCGGCGCACCCGTACCCGCACCGGGCCGGACGCGGCGGTGGCGGTCTCCAGCGCGATGTCCGTGCCGTGCGGGCCGTTGTCCACGACCGTGCTGCCCACGAGCGCGGACCCGGGCGCCGCCTCGGCGGACGCCGCGAAGTCGCTGGTGACGGACGGGTCCGGGGTGTCGGTGAGGCTCTGGGCCTGCGGCTCGGCCGTGCCGTTGAGGAGGGCGAACAGCTGCGCGACGAAAACCGGGTCATGGGTGGCGTCGTAGACCCACCGCGGGCCGAGCACCTCGTGTTCGAGGGTGCCGACGAGCGCATGGTCGGCTCCGTCGAGCGGCGCTCCCCGGTAGGTGAGCGGTACGTGATAGACGACCGGCCGGTCGCCGGAGCCGTCACAGACCGCCATGAACTCGATCCCGACCTCCCCGTCCGGGTCATCGAGCCGGAAGCCGCCGGCCTTGGCCAGTTCCGGCTGACGCTGCCCCGTGCCCGCGTACCAGGGCTGCCCGGGAAGCCACGACGTCAGCAGCTCGAGCTTGCCGGGCTTCAAGGTGATGTGATGAATGACGGCCATGCCGCAACGTCCTTTCTGTCGAACGGACTTACGGGATCAGCTTGTCAGCCGCTGCTGCCACGCGCAGCCGGATCAGCCGCGAGCGGGCCCGTCCGGTCCGCCCTCGCGCCGGCGCAGCTCTTCGTTGAGCCGCAGGGCATCCTCGAGCTGGTCCTCGAGGATGATGATGCGGCAGGCGGCCTCGATCGGGGTGCCCTGGTCGACGAGTTCGCGCGCGCGGGCGGCGATACGCAACTGGTAGCGCGAGTAGCGGCGGTGGCCGCCGCCGGACCGCAGCGGGGTGATGAGCCGGGCCTCGCCGAGGGCCCGCAGGAAGGCGGGCGTGGTGCCGATGATCTCCGCCGCGCGGCCCATGGTGTAGGCGGGGTAGTCGTCGTCGTCGAGATGGTCGGTGGCGTTCGGTCGGGGATCCGGAGCCATGCGCACCCTTCGTCTCTGGGCGCACTCCGCGGCCCTGCTGCCAGGCATTGCTCTGTCGGCAGTCCTGTGTCCGTCCGGCCGGACGGCTTTGTGCTGTGCGGCGGAGCCTATCCGCTGGCGCCGGAGAATGTCTATTGCGGCCGCTGTAGATTTCGCCCGCACCGGAGTGGCGCGCGCCCAAGTGGCATGCGGATTCGGCGTCGACGACGGTGAATGACGGTGAATGATGATCAATGGGGCGATGAATATCTCATGTCGCGGCCGAAGGAATTGCGGCTGCGCCGGCGTCGGTTTTGGCGCTCTGCGCCCGTCGGCCGGGAAAATTTCCGTGCGGTGCTGTAAGGGCCGTGCTACTGTCGATAACAGTTGCAGTTGTGGTTCCCAAAATTTTCAAGTGCTTCGGCCGTCTTCGCGCCGGCCGAAGTGGTTTGTGTAGCCGGAGTTTTCCGGATGGGGCAATCATCGCGGCGACGCGAGGCCCGCGCCGTGCGGGTCCAAAGAATTCCCCGAAGGAGAATCAGATATGGCTACTGGCACCGTGAAGTGGTTCAACTCGGAAAAGGGCTTCGGCTTCATCGAGCAGGACGGTGGCGGCGCCGATGTGTTCGCCCACTACTCGAACATCGCCGCCCAGGGCTTCCGTGAGCTGCAGGAGGGCCAGAAGGTGAGCTTCGACGTGACGCAGGGCCAGAAGGGCCCGCAGGCCGAGAACATCGTTCCCGCCTGACGCTGAAACATGCAACGCTGGGGCCCGCGCCGTGGATGCGGGCCCCAGCGCTTGTCTATTCCCAGCCGGTGCGGAGGCCGTCGGATTGCCGTCGCCGCGGCTTTCGGGTCCCGCCGTTCGCGCCCCGTCCCTGCGCTCGCCTTTCCGAGTTCACCATGCGCCGTGTCCGGCCGCTCCGGCTATCGCGAATTTCCGAAGTGCGCACACCGGAAATCATCGTCGCGGTCGGATTTGTTTGACGGTTTATCCGATTCGTTATTGCGTTTCTTCGTGCGGTCCGCTGGTCTGATGGTCCGTCGGGCCTGGGATTCCTCGTACAGGTCGCTCTCGAGGAAGGTTCGGCATGAACTGCCCGGCCCGCACGGATGGTCGCAACCGTTCGAAGACATCGAACCGCGCAAAAAACCCGCGTTCGGCGCCCCGCCCGCGCCCGCCCGCGCCCCGCGCGGCCGTACCGATCCGGAACTCGGCCGGAAGCACCGGTCCCTCCCTCCAACCCTGTTGAGGCACCATGCGATGCGTTATCGCTCACTTTCCCTTCGACTTCGTCAAGAGCGAGGTGGAGCAGCTGATGGCGGGTATCACGCCGGAGCCGGCCGTCGGCCCCTGCGTGGTCATCGGCCGACGTACGTACCCCGTCAAGCAGGTCGGTGCGGTGATCACCAGGCAGGATCGCCGGGACTTCACGGCGGGCGAGGTGACCAGGGCGCTGACCCGGCTGGGCTTCACCTGCGTCACCGCCCCCGCACCGACCGCGCCGGACTCCGACGAATTGCCCGGATTCCGGATCTGATCCGTCCTGCGGCGACCGGCCGCAGGGGGTGCCGCGCGACACCGGCGCCCGGCCGCACGGGTCAGGCGCTCTCCTCCTCTTCGGCCTCCATGCGCCGGATGCCCTCATGCGTCAGCGCGACCGTCGCGGGCGTGTTCCGCGTCGTCCAGTCGACCTCGACCAGCCCTTCGCCCACCAGATAGCTACAGGCGGCGGCCAGATCCTGCTCGGGCATGTGGAGGTCGTCGTGCAGGCCGGCGCCGGTGGCGCCCGGACGGTTGTCCTCGGCGGCGTCGTACAGCGCCTGCATGATCGCTGCGCGGTAGTTCTTCCGCTCGTGCAGTGTGGTCATGACTGCCGCTCGCTCCTCGTTGCGGTACGGCGGTCCGCCGCCACGGCGCGCCCGGCGGGCGGCGGTGGCGGCGGGAGTGTCATCGCGGGCCTCTCGGCGGGGGCGCGTCGTGCTGCGTGTTGCGCAGGCTGATCAGATACGCGACCAGGGCGATCAGGACCACGATGGCGGCCACGGTGACAACGGTCTCCACGTCCTCACGTCCTTCGCGCGGTCGGCACGCCGACCGGGGCGGAGAGCTCGCGGAGGAGCAGGCCGGTCTCGGTCATCGTGCGGACCCGTCCCCGGCCGCGTTCGCCGCGGCCCGGTGTTGCTGCTCGCCGAGAACGGCACCGCGTCGTAGCCGGTGCCCGAAGTGCTCCCGGTACTTTCACCCTACTCCGGCTCCGGGCGCCGCTCCTGGCGTCGCGCGGGCCGCGGTGGCCGGGGCGTCCGGGCCGGCAATTCCGGCCCGGACGGGTAGATCCTCATCGGACCGGCACCGGCACCGGACGGGCGCATCCGGTCACCGGGGCCCGGGAGGGGCCGCGCGCATCATGAGGACGCCGGGCGTCTGCCCCGTGCCGTTCCCATGACTCACACCTCGCGTATGAGGCGGCGGCTGCCTTCCCCCGCCGCCGCCCCGTGCTACGAGGCCGGCGGCGTCACGAGCCGATGCACACAACTCCCAGCAGGCACAGGTGTGTTGGCTGCGTCTGGTCGGCGGCCGGCGCGCTCGGGGCGGTGGCCGCGGGAGCCTCCGCCGAGGGGGCTGCGTCGGAGTCACCGGCCGGAGCGGGGGCGGACGTCGCCGGTGCCGTGACGGCGTGGTGGCCGGCCGGGGCCTGCTGGGCCGGCGGGGGCGTGGAGTGCGGCGTCGCGCTCGGGGCCGCGAGGGGGTGGGTCGTGGTGGCGGTTTTCGGCTGCCGGACCGTCATGGTGGTGTGCTGCGGAGCGGCGGCGGTGTTCTGCTGCCGGTGGGCGTCCTGCTGCCGGTGGGCCCCTCTGGAGGGGCGGGAGTCGAGGCGCCGGGAGTCCCCGGAGTCCGGCTCCTTCGAGGCGGAGGCGGCGGGCTCCGTCCGGGGCGTGCCCACGCTCTCCGGCTCCGGTGACGAGGCCGCGTGGGCCTGGGAGGGCTTGTTCTGCAGCATGCTGACGGTCAGGCCGCCGCCGACGAGGGCGAAGGCCGTTGCGGCCACGGCCCGCCGCCGGTGCTTCTTCCACCGTGCCAGCTGCCGGCGCCGGGCCGCCCGGCCCTGACCCGTGGCGGCGGTGGCGCCGGAGCCGTCGGGCGAACCGGCCTCCGATGCCTCCGTCGCCACGTCCTCGGAGGCATCGCCGACCATCGGCGCGGCAACGGAGCGAGCGGCGCCCTGCTGCGGTCCGGGTGCGGGAACGTCCGCGCCGGGCCAGGCCTCCCATGCCGAGGGAGCGGCCGCCGCGCGGTGCGGGCGGTGGGCGGGCGGTGCTATGTCCGGGGCGTAGTCGCCACACCCGGGGCAGACGAGGGCCCCATTGAGGTTCCGGCGGCACGACGAGCAGTAGTCCATCTGGGATCTTTCTGTGCTGACTGCGCCGCCGGAGGGGGACGGCGGCGACCTGATCAAGGTCGCACGCGATTTCGAGCGGGCAGTAACGCTAACGGCACCCACCCACCGCAGAACGTGGGGGCTGTGACGCTTCGGTGGAGATTCTTTGAAGGCCTCCCCCGCACTCCGGACATGTCGCGATGGATCCCCCGGTGTGACACTGGACTTGTCGCGCACTGTGTGATCTGCGCGCGGTCGGGCCTCCCGTCCGGGCCCCCGTCCGGGCCCTGCGGCGCGGCGAGGCGGCGGTCGCGGAAATGCGACGGGCCTGGTGACGCGGGGTGTGTACGGATCCGGCCACTCGCGGCGCACAACTGCGCACGACTGTCCAGGAATCC
This sequence comes from Streptomyces sp. NPDC101227, assembly GCF_044767545.1. NCBI lineage: Bacteria > Bacillati > Actinomycetota > Actinomycetes > Kitasatosporales > Streptomycetaceae > Streptomyces > Streptomyces sp. NPDC101227. Next base: position 195,870 of record NZ_JBIWOD010000009.1, read on the forward strand.
CTTCCGGACGCCGGGGCCCGGCGCCATACTGCACCTAACGCAACTCTCTCAACACGCGTAAATGGAGAGGGAGTTCGACCATCGAGGGGTGCGTGATCGTGCCTGGTCAGTCCGAGGCGTCGCCGCAGCAGGGCGCCGCGCCGCAGCACATCCGCAGCGAGGCCACCCGGCTGCTGTGCGCGGGTGTCTACTTCGACGTCCAGTTCCGCCGCCGCGTCATCGAGCAGCTGGTCGAGCACGAGGAGCGCCCGATCGCCCCCTCGCTCGGCATCGACGCCCTGCCGGTCCTCGCGCATGCGCTGTACGCCCGCCGCCGGGAGGCGGAGACCGGGCTGGTGCTGCTGGCCGTCTGGGCGGCGTTCATCTGGCTGGGGCTGGCCGGGGTCGGATCGCAGATGGTGTTACCCGTTCCCATCCCCTGGTTCCTGGCGTACGGCCTGGTCTGCCTGGTGTCCCGGAGCGTGCGCGGGGGCCCGGGTGCCGTCTTCACCCTCGGCCGCGCGGTGCTCAAGGAGGCCACGCGCGGCCGGCTGAAGGCGGTGCTGCCGGTCCTGCCGTTCGCCGTGTCGTTCGCTTACTGGGCGGCCGTGCTCTTCACGCTGTTCAGCGGCGCCGACGCCTGGGCGGCCGTGGTGTTCCCGGCCCTGCTGGTGCCGCCGCTGTGGGCGTACCGCGCACACGTCGTCTCCGTGATGCGCCACAAGCTGAGCCGGGGCGCATACGCCAGGACGCCCCGGGAGAAGCTGCCGGACAGCGAGCAGTACCGGCGGATCGGCGCGGCCATCGACCGCGAACAGCATGCGAGCCTGGCGATCTACGACCCGTTCAGGCCGTTCGTCGGGGCCGGCGAGCCGTACCAGCCCTGGTCGTTCGTCATGGAGCTGAAGCGGCGGGCGGGGCAGGAGCAGCCCAAGCGGCTGGATCCGACGCGGCGGCCGGGTCCCGGGGCGGATGCCGGTGCGGGGGCCGCGCCGCTCACGGGCCGCGAGGTCATCGATCTCATCACGCCCCGCTTGGAGGCCCTGCGCACCTCGGCCGCGGCCAGCAGCCGTGACCGCCTCCGCGGACTCGAGATCGACGAGATGGTCTATCTGCCGGTCGGCGCCGCGCGGGACCAGGTCACGTACGAGCCCGACGCCGTCCGGCAGCACCTCGACGGCGCGGTCGGCGAGGGCGGCGAGGCGCGCCGGCACTTCCTGCGCGTGCGGGTCGGCGCATGGGACGAACAGGTCGCGGTCTCCCTCCTGGTCCGCGTCCACACCCAGGGCGGGATGCTCGTCCTGGAGGTCGTGCCGCATGTCCTCACCCCGGTGCGACCAGAGTTCAAGTCGGTGGATGTGATCACCGCGCCAACGGACGACGGCCTGCTGCGCGAGGCCGTACGCGGCCTGATCACCAGCCCCGCGGCCGGTTGTGCCGCCGGGATCTCCCTGATCCACACGGCCGTCTCCGTGTTCCGTACCTGGCTGACGCTCCCGCAGTACGCGATCCCGGACGGGCCGGCCACGTCGGTGCGGGAGCTGGGGAGCGTGCCGGAGATCTCGCTGCTCCAGGAGATGGACATCAGCCGGTATGTGAAGACGCTGCAGGACCGGATCGCGAGCGGGGTGCGCGAGGCGCTGCGTACGAAGGGCTACGAGACGGGCGAGTTCGAGCAGTACGTCATCAATGTGAACGGCGGCGGGGTCTTCATCGGGAAGATGAGCGGCGGCGCGGTCGCGTCGGGCGAGCGGGCCTCGGCGAAGCAGGTGGACGCGGCGGCGGAAGCGGGGGGTGGTCGGTCGTGACGACGGAGCGGCGGGATCCGGCGGAGGGCGAGGGCGCTGCCGAAGAATCCGCCAACGGCCCGGCAGCACAGGGAAGTTCGGGCGGCATCAGCATCGGCGTGCTGACCGGTGGCGCGGTGGCGGCGGGGGAAGGGGCCGGCGCCGAGGACCGCTCGCAGCGCGTCGGCCCGGTGGCGCCGCCCCCGTCCGCGAGCGAGGGCCCGTCCGTGCCGCCCCCGGCCACGCCCGGCGGTATCGGCATCGGCGTCATGACCGGCGGCGCGGTGGCGGCGGGCCCGCGCGCCACGGCCCTCGACGCCTCGACGCAGCTGATCGACGCCTCCCCGGAACTCCTCGCGGCCGTACGCACCCTCCGCGAGCAGCTGGGCCTGCTCACCCCCGGTGCGGAGATCTCCGAAGTCGATGCCCGGCTCGCCGAGGCCGAGGAGGAGATCGGCGCCACGGGACGGGTGCGGCGCGGCCGCCTCCAGTGGCTGCGCGAGCGGCTCGACTTCGGGGCGACGGCCGCGGCCGGGCTCGCCTCGGCGGCGTCCGTCGTACAGCAGATCACGCAACTCTTGGGCAGGCAGGGGTAGTTGTCGTGGACCAATGGGATGAGGACAGACAGGAGTGGTTATCGCCGCCGCGTCCGGCCGGGCCGCCACCGGGCAGCAGGCACCGGCGTCTGCTGATCGTGGCGCTCGCCGTGGCCCTGCTGGCCGGTGCGGCCGGCACCGGGATCTGGTTACTGGCGCGCGACGACGGCGACGGCGCGTCGCATTACCCGGGCGGCTCGTCCGGGACCGGCGCCGCGTCCGACCCGTGCGCGGCGGTCGACGTCGCCCTGGCCAAGGAGTGGGGGCTGGACTCGGGCCGGCCCGACAACCCCACCGACCCCAATGCCGGGCTGACCTCGTGTCAATGGGGCTATTACGGCTCGAACACCTCCGCAACGGCCGTGTTCCACCTCATCTACGCCAAGGGGCCCGTGCCCATGTCTCCGTCCCCGACGCCGATCGCGGTCACCGGCGTACCGTCCGCGACGGCCTCGGAGAACGACACCGCCTGTGCGGTCCAATGGCCCACGTCGTTCGGGAAGGCGATCGTGCACGTCGCCCGGTCGGGCGAAGGCCTGCCAGGGGACCTGTGCAGCCTCGCCGCCGGCTTCGCCGGGGCGGTGGCTCCCCGCGTGCCCGGTTGACGCCCGCCGCCGCGCCCGCCGGCCGGGTGGCGGCGGTCCTCACCGATCCTGTTCGCGGAGGTGGATGCCCTTGACGGTGGCGTCGAAGACCGGCCGGTACTGGTTCCACTGCGCGTTCGGCGCGGAGAGGTAGACCACGTACTGCGTGCCGTCGGTGCCGCTGAAGGCCAGCTCCACCGCCCGGTACTCCCGCAGCCGGCCCTGGAAGGTGAACTCCCAGTACGCCGCGGGCCGTCCCCGGAACGTCGAGGCGGCCATCCTGACCCGCTCGTAGCCCGCGTTGTCGCGGCGCGTCTGGGCCTCTTCGGTCTCCCGCCAGTGCCGGAGCGGATCGGACCCGGCGAACTCGACGACGTCGACCCGCAGGGCCACCCGCTGGGACGGGTCGATGTACGCCACTTCACCGCCGGGCATGTCCTTGGGGGTCCAGCCGTCCCGTACGGGGACGGAGAAGCCCTGGCCCGCCTTGACGAGGTGGTAGCCGGCGGGCAGCGGTGGCGGCGGGGAAGGGCTGGCGGCCGGAGGGCGACTGGCGGCGGCCGGGGACGGGTGGCCCTTCACCGAAGCCTCGCCGCTTCCGGGCCACAGCAGTACGCCGCACGTCACGGTGGCGGCGGCCACCACCGCCGCGACGCTCCACAGGGCCGCGCGACTCCCGCGCCCGCCTGCGCGCGCGGGAGTCGCGGCCCGGCTCGCGCGCTCCGGCCGGGTGGGCGCATCGCCGGCGGCCCCCGTTGCGGCCGCACGGCCCAGGAGGCGTTCGGCCTCGCGCGCGTCCATGCGCCGGTCGGGTTCCTTCACCAGCAGACCCTCGATCACCGGGGTCAGCTCCCCGGCGTTGCGCGGGGGATCGTAGGGGGCGGCGGCGATGGCGTACGCCGTCTCGATCGCGGTGTCCCGGCCGAACGGATGGCGCCCCTCGACCGCCTGGTACAGCGTCACGCCGAGGGACCACAGGTCGCAGGCGGGGCCGGGCTCGGCGATGCCGCTGCGGAGGCGTTCCGGGGCGAGGTACTGGATCGACCCGACCAGCTCGCCGGTCTTGGTCAGCGACGGCGTCCCGGACTCCACGGCGATTCCGAAGTCGGTGAGGACGATGCGTCCGTCGTTGCCGAGGAGGACGTTGGCGGGCTTGACGTCCCGGTGCAGCACTCCGGAGTCGTGCGCGGCGCGCAGCGCGGCGGCCATGATGCGCCCGATCCGGGCGACCTCTTCCGGCGGCAAGGTGCCCTGCCGCTTGAGGACATCGCCCAGGGTGACGGAGGGGACGTACTCCATGACGATGCAGGGCAGGCCCTCGTCGTCGACGACGTCGTGCACCACGATCACGTTGGGGTGGGTGATGCGGGCGGCGCTGCGGGCCTCGCGGCGGGTCCGCTCGTAGAGCCGCTGGATCTCGTCGTCGTGCAGATGCGGGGGCACGTGCAGCTTCTTCAGGGCGACGTGCCTGCCGAGCAGTTCGTCCTCGGCCCGCCATACGGTGCCCATGCCGCCGCGGCCCACACGCTCCACCAGCCGGTAACGGTTGGCTATGAGCCGTCCCAGATCGGACACCGTGAGACCTACTTTTTCCCGCACGCCTGAGCACGCCTGAACAGATTGCGGGTGCACCATAGCGCGTGCGGATTGCATGGCCATGGCAGACGTTTCCCCGGGCTTCGGCGCGGAGTTCCGGGCCGAGGGTGCGGGCACTCCGGGGGGGCGGGGCAACTTCCCTCGCGGTTCCTCCCGTTCACCCGGGAGGGGCCTTCCCCGCGCGCTACCTCGCCAGCGCGAGCCGGCGCAGCCGCCGCCAGTCCACCCGGGGCTTCGCCCGCGGCACACCGGGGCGGCGGCGCGGCACGCGGACGCGCAGCGCCCCGGGCCGGATCGTGCAGCGGACGGGGGTCGGCAGGGTGAGCGCCTCGCCGTCGACGCCGGCCTGGATCTCGGGCTCGTCGGCGTCGACGACGACCTCCCGGGCGGTCAGCGCGGTGAGGCCCGGCCCGTGCCTGCCCCGCAGGATTCCGGCCGCCTGCGCCGCGTTGTCGACGGTGATGCCCAGGACGCCGAGGACACCCGAATCCAGGTCTTCCCGTCGTCCCAGTCCGGCCGGATCGCCCATGCGGTAGGGGTTGTTGCTGACGAGGACCGCCTGGGGTCCGTCGAGGGCCGTGCCCGCCGCGCGGACGGCCAGCCGCGGGCCGCGCTGGTGCGTCAGCAGGTCCGGAAGCATCTCCAGGATGGTGCGCACCTTGTCGTCGCGGTAGGCGGGGCTCTGCACGACCGCCGCGTACGTCCCGAAGGAGGCGTTGTTGACGAAGGCCCGCCCGTCGATGAAGCCGAGGTCGACGCGGAGTTCGACGCCGTCGGTGAGGGCGTCGAGGCAGCTCGCCGGATCGTCCCGGTCCAGGCCGAGGTCGAGTGCGAAGTGGTTGCGGGTGCCGGCGGAGATCACCATGAACGGGACGCCGTGTTCCGCGGCCACGCCGGCGACCATGGCCTGGGTGCCGTCCCCGCCCGCGACACCCAGGAGGTCGGCCCCCTCGTGCACGGCGCCGCGCGCCAGCGCCACCACGTCCTCGTGGTGAGCGGTATCCAGCAGATGCACGTCGGCGCCGAGCTCCTCCGCCCTTTCCTTCAGGTGGAAGGCGCCCACCTTTCCGCCGCCGGAGCGGGGATTCATGATCAGGAACGGGCGCTCGGGCGGAGCGGCGCGGGCTTCCGACGTGCGGCCGGGCCCGGTGTCCCCGCTGAGCGCGGCCCCGCCGACGGAGACCGCCAGCGCCCACAGGGCGAGCGAGACGAGTACCACCCACAGCAGCCCGGCCCAGGCGTACAGCGCGAGCACGACGGCCGGAGCCAGGGCGGCCAGGGTGCCCGCGAGCACCCTGACGAGCCCGCGCCGCGTCAGCATCCACCAGACACCCGCGGCGGCGACGGCGAGTCCGGCCAGCCCCGCCCCCAGGAGTACGACACTCCGGAGCCCGGCGAACACGAGCAGCACCAGGGCCGCCGCGGCCGCGGCCGTCAGGGCCAGCAGCGCGGACCAGCGCCGCGTCCTGCCCTCGCGTGAGCCGGCGTCCGTACCCATGGAGACTCCTGGCGGTCCTGCGGCCGGGGGTGGTCCGGCCGGTCCGGACATGGCCTGGGGAGCGCTGCCGTGCGTGCCCCCGTTCCGGCCCCCGCTCCGGCGTGCCGCCTGCCATTTCACGGCCGGCGGCCGGGTGGGGCATCACCCGGGGCGGGTGAACGTCGTCGGCGCGCGGCCCGGCCCCCGGGAGGCTGCGCGCCCCGGGAGGCTCCGCGCCCCGGATGGCGATCATGCTCCGGGGGCCCCGAAGATGGAGGGGAACGGGATCTTCATGGGGCGGGAAGCGGTTCGACGGAGATGACCGCAGCGCCCGGCAGAGTGCGGCGGCGGGCGGCAGGCGACGCCAGGAGTGCCAGGAGCCGCACCCGGACGGTGGTGCCCATGCCCCGCAGCACAGCCGCAGCAGCGGCGGACGGCGATGCGGAGTCCCGTACCTCCCGGACGCCGGCGACCGCCCCGGCTTCCGGGCGCGGCGCCCCGCATCCGGACCCGGCCGGCGACCCCATCCTGGCCGCCAAGTTCTGCCTCCCGTCCGTGCCGCGGGAATCCGTCCGCCGGCAGCGGCTGCTGGACCGGCTCACCGAAGGCACCGCGGGACCGCTGACCCTGATCACGGGCCCGGCGGGCGCCGGGAAGACGACGCTGGCCGCCTCGTGGGCACGCGAGGAGAGCGCACCGGGCCCGGTGGTGTGGCTGACGGCCGAGCGGGACGACGCGGCGCCCGGGGTGTTCTGGGCCTATGTCCTGGAGGCATTGAGCCATCACGGGGCCGGGCTGCCGGACGAGGTGGGCCGGCCCGGCTCCGCCGACTCCGTCGACCACGCCCTGCTCGCGAGGCTCGCCGCCGCGCTGGCACAGCTGCGCCGGCCGGTCGTCCTCGTACTCGACGGCCTCGACCGCGTGCCCGGACGGGAGGTGGCCGAGGGCCTGGATTTCGTCCTGACCCATGCGGGACCGCGGCTGCGCCTGGTGCTGATCAGCCGCGTCGACCCGCTGCTTCCGCTGCACCGCTACCGCGCCGACGGCCGGATACGGGAAATCCGCGGCGCCGACCTCGCGTTCACCCGGCCGGAGGCCGCGAGGCTGCTGCGCGGACACGGCCTGGGACGGTACGAGGAGAGCGTCGACGCCCTCCTGGCGCGCACGGAGGGCTGGGCGGCGGGGCTGCGGCTGTGTGCGCTGGAGATGCGGCGGGCCGACGACCCGGCGGGCTTCGCCCGGTCGTTCGCCGCGTCCCGGAGCGCCCTCGCCGACTACCTGCTCACCGAGGTGTTCGCCGCCCAGCCGCCCGCCACCCAGGACCTGCTGCTGCGCGGCAGCATTCTCGACCGGGTTCACCCGGACCTGGCCAACGCCCTGACGGGACGCGAGGACGCCGAGTGGATCCTGGCCCAGCTCACCCGCGCCCATGTCTTCGTCGAGCCGGTCGATGCCACACCGTGGTGCCGCTACCAGCCGCTGTTCTCCGAGGTGCTGCGCATGCACCTGCGCCATCACCGGCCCGGCCTCGAACCCCGGTTGCGCCGCCGGGCCGCGGTCTGGCTCGCCGACGCGGGACGGCTCGCCGAGGCGGTGGAACAGGCCGCCGCGGCCGGGGACTGGGAGTGGGCCTGCGCGCGCATGGTGAACCGCCTGGAGATCGGACGACTGCTCACCGGCCCCGAGGCACACCGGCTGGAGCGGCTCTTCGCCCGCCTGCCCGGCGATCCTGCCGGAGCGGCGCCCGCGCTGGTCGCGGCCGCCTGCGCCCTCGCCCGGTACGACACCGCGGGCGCCCGGACGCTGCTGGACCGGGCCGCGGAAGCACTGCGCGAGCCGGGAGCGCGGCCCGTACCGCAGGCGCGGCTCGCCCTGGCCCTGCTCCGGCTTCTCGCCGGACCCGGCGCGCAGGGCGGCGACGGCGCCGGCCGCACGGCCCTGACGGCGGCGCGGCGGATCCGCGAGCTCGCCGGACAGGCGCCGCGGCCACTGGTGGAGGCGCACCCGGAGATCGAGGCGCTGCGGCGGTACGGGCTGGCGTGCGCCCTGCAACTGGACGGGCGGTCCGACGAGGCCCCGGGGGCTTTCGCGTACGCGGCGGAGGGCTGCACCGGCGAGGTGGCCCAGGCCGTCCGGCACCACTGCCTCGGCCGGCTGGCGCTGATGGAGGCCCGGCGCGGGGCGCTGCGCCGGGCCGAGGAACATGCCCGGCTCGCCCTTGACATCGCCCGGCACCGCTCCGTTCCGCCGGCCCGCCGGTCCGGCATCGGCCACCTCGCCCTGGCCGCTGTCGCGCTCGAACGGGGCGAACTGAGCGAAGCCCGCCGCCGTCTCCACCTCGCGGCCGCGTCCCCGGACGCGGGATACGACCCGGTCGCCGACGCCGAGATCGCCGTCACCCGCTCCCGACTGGACCTCGCGCACGGCCGCCGGCACGCCGCGCTCGCGGCCGTCGACGCGGGCCACGCCCAGGCCGGCCCGCTCCCGCTGTGGCCGGCGCAGCGCCTCGCCCTCGCTCGGGCGGCGGCCCAGCTGGCCCGGGGCGACCCCGCGTCGGCGATCGCGGTCCTGGACGAGCGGGGCCCTGACGGACCGGACCGCACCCTCGCCCTCGCCCAGGCCCATCTCGCCGCCGGGGACCCCGACCGGGCCCTCGGCCTCCTCGCGCCCCTGGACGGCCGGCCGGACGCGGGAGTCGCGGAACGGGTCCGCCTCCGCCTGCTCCGGGCCCGCGCCGCGACCCTGTCCCAGGACCACGAGACGGCATGCGGCCTGCTCCGCGACGCGCTGGCCCTCGCCCGCCCCGAGCGGATGCGCGGGCCCTTCACCGAGGCGGGCCCCTGGGTGGCGCACTTGCTGAAGCGGCCCGACCTGGCCGCCGGGCAGGCCTGGCTCGCGGCCCGTCCGGAGGGCGCCAACGGCACGTCCCGCGCGGACGGCCGGCCACCGGCGCCCGTCACGGTGGAACGGCTGACCGACCGTGAGCGCGAAGTGCTCCGGCACGGCGCGGAGCTGTTGTCGACCGAAGAGATCGCCGAGGCGATGTATCTGTCGGTCAATACGGTCAAGACGCATCTGCGGAGCATCTACCGCAAGCTCACGGTCTCGCGCCGCGGGGATGCCGTGCGGCGCGCGCGGGAGCTGCATCTGCTCTGACCGCATCTGCTCCGACCGCGCGCGGGGCCGGGGTGTCACCTCGTCCGGGTGATGCGGCAGGGCCGGGCGGCCGTTCAGCATCGAAGGCAACGACCGCACCGATGCAGGCACGACCGCACCGACACCGGGGAGGCGCCTTCATGCGATACGAGTTCCGCGTGACCGGCCACCTGTCGACGGTCGTGGCCGAGGCGTTCCCCGAGCTGGAGAAGGCGCTCGTTCCGGAGCACACGGTGCTCTTCGGCCGGGTCACCGACGAGGCCCATCTCTACGGGCTGCTCATCCGCTTCCAGGACCTGGGCCTGCGCGTCCTGGAGATGCGCCGGCTGCCGGAGCCATGACGGCCGCCCCCGCCCCTGGAGGCCACCAGGGGCCCCTGAGCGCCGCCGAGCGGGCGGACTACGAGCGCCTGCGCCGCGCCGCCGGTATGCGGCACCGCCGGCTGCGCTACGCCGTCACCTCCGTGCTGCTGGTCCTGACCTTCGTCCTCGCCCCGCTGGGCGTCGTCGCCACCTGGGTGGACTCCCAGATCTCCGATACCGGCCGGTACGTCCAGACCGTCGCGCCCCTCGCCAAGGACCCGGCGGTCCAGAGCGCGGTGACCAACCGTGTGACGAACAAGGTCGTCAGCTATATCGACACCGCGAAGCTCACCGCCGCGCTCGAACGCGCCCTGCGCAAGACCGGTGCCCCACCGGTCGTGGTCGACCGGAGCGGTCTGCTCGCCGGCGCGTTGAAGTCCGGCGCCACCAGCGCGGTCCGCGCGGTGGTGAACAAGGTGGTGACCAGCGACCAGTTCGCGGACGTCTGGAACATCGCCAACCGCAGGGCGCACGCCGCCATGGTCAACGTCCTCACCGGCAAGGGCGGCAGCGCGGTGGAGGCCAAGGGGAACACCATCAGCCTCGACATCGGCACCGTGATCAAGCAGGTGCAGACGAAGCTGGTCGACGAGGGGTTCAAGAACGCCGACAAGATCCCCGACATCGACAAGACCATCGTGCTGGTGAAGACCGACAAGCTGAACAAGGCCCAGAACCTCATGCGCCTGCTCAACATCGTCGGCGTCTGGCTGCCCGTGCTGGTCGTCGTGCTGGCGGCGCTGGCCGTGTGGTCGGGGCCCTCGCACCGGGTGGCCATGATGAGCGCCGGGGGCGGCGTCGGCGTGATGATGGCCCTCTTCCTCGTCGCGCTCGCCTTCGCCCGTGGGAAATATCTCGACTCGGTGGGGCCCAAGGTCCAGTCGCCGGACGCGGCCGCCGCGGTCTACGACGACCTGGTGCGGTTCCTTCAGCAGAGCACCCGCACGGTGCTCGTCATCGCGGTGATCGTCCTGGTCGCCGGCTATCTCTACGGTCCTGGGCGCGGCGCGCGCCGGATACGCTCCGTCGCCGTCCGCGGCACCGACGCCGCCGGGCGGGGCCTCGCCCGAGCGGGTCTGCGCACGGGCGGCGCGGGCGGCTGGCTCCACCGCCACCGCGGCTGGACGACCGGCATCGTCATCGGCGCGGGGGCGCTGGCGCTGGTCCTGTGGAACTTCCCGACGCCGGGCGCCGTGGCCCTGGTCCTCGGGATCGTGGTGCTCGTCCTCGTCGTGCTGGGCATCCTCGCGGCCGCGCGATCGGCACCCGCGCCGCCGGGCTCCGCTCCCCGGCGCACCGGGCACGGCGGCTGACCGCCCGGTTCACCGGGCCGCGACGGCCGCCCTGCGCGCCGCGCCGATTCCGGGGATCCTGGAGCGGTGGCAGATCACGGCCCCGAGCGCGACGGGTCCCCGGGGCGCGAGCCGATCGCGGCCCGGAGGACCGACTACGCCGGCGCCGTCTACGGATCGCTGCTGGCCGCCTCCGTGGTGGCCGGGGCGGGCACCCTCGGCTCCTTCCCGCGGTTCAAGCTGGTGCTGCTCCTGATCGGCACCGGTGTGGTGTTCTGGGCCGCGCACGTCTACGCCCGGCTCGTCGGGGACCGGCTGGTGCATCAGTCGCTGAGCCGGCAGGGGATCCGGCGGGTCTGTGCGGACGAGTGGCCGATCGTCCAGGCGGCCGTCCCGCCGGCCGTGGCGGTGGCGGTGAGTCCGCTGCTGGGGATCGACCCGGACGGCGCGGCGTGGCTGGGGCTCTCCGTGGCCGCGGCCGAGCAGGTGGGGTGGGCCAGTGTGGCGGTGGTCCGGGCCGGGGCCCCGCGTCATCTGGTGCTGGTCGCCGGCGCGGTCAATCTTCTCCTCGGCCTGGTCATCGTGGCCCTCAAGGCCTCGCTCCACTGACCGCCGCCTGGACTCTGTCTCCGGCCGTCTCCGGCCGCGCACCGCCGGTCGGGTGAGGCATCACCGGGTAACCGGATGAATCCGCCTTTTCCCCGCCTGTGCTGAACCGCCGCGACGGCCGATCAGGCACCGTGCGGTACGTCGGAACCTGTGTCGCGACCTGTGGAGGTGCACGCGGTGGGGCGCTGGCGGCCTCTGGCCATCCTCGGCACGGCCCAGTTTCTGATGGTGCTGGACACCTCCGTCATGAACGTATCGATCAGCCAGCTGGTCGAGGACTTCGGCACCGATGTCACCGCGATCCAGGGCGTCATCACCCTCTACACCCTCATCATGGCCGCATTCATGATCACCGGCGGGAAGCTCGGCGACATGTTCGGCCGCCGCCGCATGTTCGCCATCGGGCTGGTCGTGTACGGCGCGGGGTCCGCGCTCACCGCCGTGGCCCCCGCCCTGTGGGCGCTCGCGCTCGGCTGGTCGGTGATCGAGGGACTCGGCGCGGCGCTGGTCCTGCCGGCCCTGGCCGCGCTCGTGGCCGGCGCCTACACCGGCCGGGACCGGGCCATGGCCTACGGGGTCATCGGCGGGCTGGCGGGGGCGGGCATCGCGGTGGGCCCGCTGCTCGGCGGCTGGCTGACGACGTACCTGACGTGGCGGCTGGTCTTCGCCGGCGAGGTCGTCCTGGTGGTCGCCATGCTCTGCCTCATGGGGTGGGTCGAGGACCACCCGCCGCCGGGGCCGCGGCCCCGGCTCGACACCGGCGGCGCCGTGCTCTCCGCCCTCGGCCTGGCCATCGTGGTGCTGGGCGTCCTGCAGAGCAGCTCCTGGGGATGGCTGAAGCCCCGCAACTCCCCGGTCACCCCGTTCGGCTTCTCCCTCACCCTCTTCTTCATCGCGGGGGGCGCCGTCGTCCTCTGGCTGTTCCGCGCCTGGGAACGGCGGCAGGAGGCCAGGGGCCGGGACCCGCTGGTGCGGTTCTCGCTGTTCGCCAACCGGCCGCTGCGCTCCGGCCTGACCATGCTGCTCAGCCAGAACCTCATCCTCCTCGGCCTGTTCTTCACCATCCCGCTCTATCTCCAGGTGGTGCAGGGCTTCAACGCCTTCCAGACCGGTCTGCGGCTGCTCCCGGTGTCCCTCACCATGCTGGTGTCCGCCATGAGCGGTCCCTTCCTCGGCCGCTTCGCCGCTCCCCGCACGGTCGTACGGACCGGCCTGCTGGTGCTGTTCGTCGCCATCGTGTGGCTGCTCGCCACCATCAGGCCCCGCATCGACGACCTGTCCTTCGCGCTGGCGATGGGCGTACTGGGACTCGGGATGGGACTGCTCGCCTCCCAGCTGGGCAATATCGCGCAGTCCAGCGTCGGGGAGTCCGAACGCAGCGAGGTGGGCGGCCTCCAGTACACCGCCCAGAACCTGGGCTCCTCCCTCGGCACCGCCCTCATCGGCTCCATCCTGATCGGCGCCCTGGTCGCCGCCTTCACCCATCAGATCGCCGACAACCCCAAGATCTCGGACCAGGTGCGCAAGCAGGCCGGCATCTCCATGGAGGCCGGGGTCAGCTTCGTCGGCACCGACGAGATCCGTGCCGCGGCCGAGCGCGCCGCGCTGCCGCCGGACGAGGCCGACGCGGTCGTGGACGCCTATGCCGAAGCCCAGCTGAACAGCCTCAAGGCCGCCATCCTCGCGGCCGCCGCCATCACGCTCGCGAGCCTTGCCTTCACCCGCAACCTGCCCGGGGAACGGCTCACCGGCGCACCGGCCCCCTGAGGCGAGGACGGCGCCCAGCGGCTCGCCGGGAGTCCCTGCCCGCTTCACCCGCGGAGGGTGATGCCCGCGCCCCCCGGCGGGCGGAGCCTGGAGGGGCGACTACGAGTAGCAGGAGGAAAGCCATGGGCAACGTGTACTTGGCGTACGACTATCCGGTGCTCGGCGCCTTCTGGACGGTCATGTGGATCTTCCTCTGGGTCCTGTGGCTGATGGTCCTCTTCCGCGTCATCGTCGACATCTTCCGCGACCACGCGCTGAACGGCTGGGCGAAGGCCGGCTGGCTGATCTTCGTGATCTTCCTCCCCTTCCTCGGCGTCCTGGTCTACGTCGTCGCGCGGGGCAAGGACATGGGCAAGCGCGAGGCGGAGCAGGCCGTGCATCAGCAAGAGGCGGTCGACGCGTACATCCGCAAAGCGGCAGGCGGCGGTGGCGCGAGCCATGCGGATGAGCTGGCGAAGCTCGCCGACCTCAAGACCAAGGGCGCCATCTCGGAGGAAGAGTTCCAGAAGGCCAAGGCCAAGATCCTGCACTGACGGCCGTTGACCGCTGACGGCCCCGACGACGGGCGGGCGTCACAGCCGGACGACCATGAGGGCGATGTCGTCGCCCGCTCCGCCGGTGACGCCGAGGCGGGCCAGCAGGGCATCGGCCAGGCGCTCCGGGCTGAGCCGGCTGTCCTTGGAGAGGGCGTCGCCCAGCCGGGCCAGGCCGGCGTCGATGTCCTCGTCGCGGCGTTCGATGAGCCCGTCGGTGTAGAGCACGAGGGTGTCGCCGCGGTCGTAGGGCAGGCCGGCCTGAGGGCGCGGGGCCTGCTGGACGCGGGCGCCGAGCGGGGGATCGGTGGCCTGGTCCAGCCACTGGCAGGTGCCGTCGGCGTGCAGCAGTACGGGCGGCAGATGGCCGGCGCTGCTGTAGTCGATGCGGCGGCCGACGGTGTCGATCACTGCCTTGACGACGGTGGTGGCCAGCGCCCCCTCGACCGAGCGCGCATACAGGTCCAGCACTTCCAACGCCTTCGCGGATCCCTCGACCGCCCGGGCGGCGGCGCTCAGGGCGCTGCGGAGCATGCCCATGACGGCGGCGGCTTCCAGGCCGTGGCCGACGACGTCGCCGGCCGCCACGGTGAAGCGGCCGTTGGGCAGATCGACCACGTCGTACCAGTCACCGCACACGTTCAGTGAGCCGATGGCCGGCAGGTAGCGCACGGCGACATCCCCGTGCCGGGCCAGGTCGGGCGAGTGCAGCATCGCCTCCTGAAGGGTGATGGCGACCTGGCGTTCGCGGGCGTGCGCCTTGCGCAGTTCCTCGTTCAGCTGCTGCAGCGCACGCGCCCTGGCATACAGCTCGGCCTCCATGGCCTCCTCGCGCTCGCTCAGCTCCCCGCGCGGCTGCCGGTGGCGGGAGCGCCGATAGCGGACGAAGGCGGTCACGTCCTCCACCCGCAGCAGGATCCACGCCACCGACCCGTCCGGTCCGAGAACGGGGGTGTTGATGGGGGACCACCAGCGCTCCTCGAACACCCCCGACCGGTGGGCGACGGGGATGTCGTACTTCTGCGGAGCCAGCGTGTCCCGCTCGCCGAAGGCCAGGACGCGGTGCAGCGAGGCGTCGAGGTTCTGCATGCCGTCGGAGTCGGGGTCCTCGGGATTGTCGGGGAAGGCGTCGAAGATGTACTGCCCCACCAGTTCGCCGCTGCTGCGGCCGGTCGCCTCCAGGGCCGCCTCGTTGACGTCGACGATCACCAGGTCCGGGTCCAGCACCAGACAGGGACTCGGCGTGGCGGCGAACAGCGCCGCGTGATCGATCTCCGGTGTGGTCACAGGCTCCCTGCCGGTCTCGCCAGCCCACCTCATCGGGTCTCCTCCGTGGATACCCCTACCTTCGGGTGGGGGTGGTGGTACCTCCCGCTTGCGGAGGAGAAACGAAGCTCCTGCGGAGCCGGGCAGGGATAGCCGGATCGCCGCCGGGCGATCCGGTGTCTACTACGGTGGCGGCGAGCAAGTCCGTCAAGATCAACTGGTCTCAACTGTCAGTGCTCCCAGGTAGGTTCAGATCCATGACGGCAGCGGCGCAGATGAGGGAGGGTTCCGGGCACGCCCGGTACACCTATCGGTTGCGCCTGTCGTCTTCCGCCAGGGCCGCGCTCGAAGCGGAGTGGCACCGGTGCCGGTGGGTGTGGAACGAATGCGTCGCCAAGTCCAAGGCCGTCCACACGCATAACAGGGCGCATCCCGAGGACAAGCTGACGTGCGGGCCTGTGCAGCTCGCGAAGATGCTGACCGGCGCCCGCGCGTCCACGTCGTGGATGCGGGAGGGAGCGAACGTTCCTCAGCAGCAGATAGTCCGCGACTTCGGCAAGTCCCGAGCGAAGGCGCTGAAGGACATCAAGGCTCGGTTGCCGATGCGGCAGCGGGCTGGGATGCCGAAGTGCAAGAAGAAGCGCGAGGCACTGCCGAGCCTGGAGTACACCCGGCGCGGCTTCCGGCTCAAGGACGGCCGCCTGCATCTGGCCGGCGGGATCGTCGTGCGGCCGGTGTGGTCTCGGGACCTGCCCAAGCCGCCCAGCTCGGTGCGTGTGTACCGGGATGCCGTCGGCCACTGGTGGGCGTCGTTCGTCGTCCCGTCCCAGACCGAGCACCTGCCGGAAACCGGCGCTGTGATCGGTATCGACTGGGGCGTCAAGGAGACCGCGACCACCACGAGCGACGCCCACGACCTTCCCCACCCCCAGCACGGGAAGACCGCAGCGCAGAAACTCGCCCGCTACCAGCGCATGATGGCCCGGCGTCGACCGGCCAAGGGACAGGCCGGATCGAAGGGCTACCGGGAGGCGAAGCGGCAGACCGCGAAGCTGCACGCCAAGGTGGTACGGCAGCGGCAGGACACTGCCCGCACGTGGGCCAAGAAGGTGGTCCGTGACCATGATGCCCTCGCTGTGGAGGACTTCCGCCCGAAGTTCCTGGCGAAGTCGACCATGGCACGCAAGGCGGCCGATGCCGCCATCGGCGCCACGAAACGCGCCCTGATCGAGATGGGCCGCAAGCACGGCCGTGCCGTGCATCTGGTCCACCCCGCGCACACCACCATGGACTGTGCGCAGTGCGGAGCGAGAACCAAGCACGCACTCCCCCTCTCAGAGAGAACGTATGCCTGCACCGTGTGCGGAGCCGTATCCCCCAGGGATAAGTCCGCCCGCGTGATGCTGGTCCGGGCTGGTCTCATACCCGGCTGGTGTTGATCGTGTAAGTCCTGCGCGCCCGCCGGGCCGCAGGCGACGTGAGCCAGGAATCCCCCTCGCTTACGAGGGGGAGGAGTCAACAATCTACGAGCTGCCCGGCGCCCGCACTCGGCGTGACGCCGCTATCCGGCCGTATGCCCGGACGGGCCGGGGCGCCCGTCCGGCGTACTCGGCACCTGTGAGACGCGGGCGGGGCCGAGCGGTCGTGACCGACGACGGCGAGTCGGCGGCGCACTCGCGCTAGTGTGCGAACGTGAGCCTTCATGTCGTCATAGGGTCCGGGCCCGCCGGAGCGGCCACCGCGCGGCTGCTGGCCGAGCGGGGGCACTCGGTACGGGTCATCACCAAGTCGGGCCGCGGCCCGGAGCCCGGCATCGAGCACCTCGCGCTGGACGCGACGGACAGCGCGCGACTGACCGAGGCGGCGCGGGGCGCGGCCGCGATCTACGGCTGTGCCGCACCGCCCTACCCCCGCTGGGCGAGGGAATGGCCGCCGCTGGCCTCGTCGGTCTGCGCGGCGGCGGAGGCGACCGGGGCCGTCCTGGTCATGCTGGGCAACCTCTACGGCTACGGCCCGGTGGCCGGCCCGATGACCGAGGAGCTGCCGCTCGCGGCGACCGGCCCCAAGGGACGGGTACGCGCCGCCGTCTGGCAGCAGGCGCGGACGCTGCACGAACAGGGCCGAATCAAGGCGGTCGAGGTGCGGGCCTCGGACTTCTTCGGGCCCGGCGTGACCGACGGCGGGCACCTGGCCGCGCGGGTCATGCCGCGGCTGCTGCGCGGCAAGCCGGTCTCCACGCTCGGCGATCCGGACGCCCCGCACAGCTGGAGCTATCTCCCCGACGTCGCCGGGGCCCTGGTCGAGGTCGCGGGCGAGGAACGGGCCTGGGGGCGGGCCTGGCACGTCCCGACGGAGCCCGCGCGCTCGGTCCGGGAGATGGTCGAACGCCTCGCCGCCCGGTCGGAAACGGGTCCGGTCGCGGTGCGCGGGCTGTCGCCGGCCGTGCTGGGCGTCGCAGCGGTCTTCTCCCCGCTGATCCGCGAACTGAAGGAGATCCGCTACCAGTTCGACCGTCCGTTCGTGGCCGATTCGCGCGCGTACGAAGCCGCCTTCGCGGTACGGGCCACTGCGGTCGACGAGCAGGTCAGGGCGACGGTGGCGTGGTGGCGCGAGCGACTGGCCGCCACTGCGTGATGTCCGGGACGGCGGCAGCATCCTGACGTCCTGACGTCCTGACGTCCTGACGTCCTGACGTCGGCGACGGCCCGACGTCCGTGCCGGCGGGCGGGCCCTCAGGTCGCCGCCGCGCCCGATTCGGCCGCGTCCTGGAATGCCGCGAGCATTTCCGGGGACCAGGTCAGGCTGCCGTCCCGCAGATCGCCGATCACCCCTTGCAGCCAGCGCTCCTCGGCGTCGAGGACGGCGATCAGGTATTCGTTCTCGATCAGCGTGATGCGCGGCAGTCCGGTCGCGGCCTCGGCGGACTGGCGCTCCAGATCAGCGCGCCGCGCGTGGAGTTGTGCCGCCCGCCGTTCCAGGATCGGCGCGGCCTCGTCCGGGGTGAGCAGGAGCATGTTCGACAGGGCCGCCGGGAACGCGGGGAACTCCGCCCTGGGTGCCGCCAGCATCTGCTCCAGCCACTCGCGGGTGGCCGCCCGGCCCTCTTCGGTGACCTCGTAGACGGTCCGCTCGGGGTACTGCTGGTCGCGTTCGGTCTGCCGGACCGCGATCAGCCCGCCGGTCTCCAGCCGCTCGATCGTGCGGTACAGCCCGGCCCGCTGGCCGACGTTGACGACCTGCTCCTTGCCCCACTGCCTGAGCAGGCGCTGGATGCCGTACGGGTGCAGCGGCCGGTAGTGCAGCAGCGCCAGCACGGTCAGGCCGAGCGGCGAGCTTTTCACGGAGGCGGGCATACCGGCATCGTAGTCAAGGGGAAAATAGTTGCGCTGATACTAGTTGCTTTGCAACTATAGATTCCCGCGCTCAACGGGGGCGCATCCGCATGACCCATGGGAGGGGTTATGAGCGACAACCACGGCCGCGGCTCCGGCATCCGCACGGCACTGGTCATCGGGGGCGGCGTGGCGGGCCCGGTCACGGCACTCGCGCTGCGCAAGGCGGGCATCGCGGCGACGGTCCACGAGGCGTACCCCACCGCGGCGGACGGCGTGGGGGCCTGGCTGGGCCTGGCGCCGAACGGCCAGGCGGCGCTGGCGACGGTCGGCGCCGACGCGGCGGTGAAGGCCGCCGGGCAGCCGGTGCCCGGCATGGTGATGGCCGATGGCGCCGGCAATCACTTCGCCGGCTTCGGCGGCTTCCCCGAACTGCCCGCCACGCTGACGCTGCCGCGCGACCGGCTGTACCGGGCACTGACCGACCGTGCGCTCGCCGCGGGCGTCCGGTTCGCGTACGGCAAGCGGCTGGTCGCCGCCGAGGAGACGCCCGAGGGTGTCACCGCCCACTTCGCCGACGGGACCTCCGCGACCGCCGACATACTCGTCGGCGCCGACGGCATCCGCTCCACCGTCCGCACCGTGATCGACCCGCAGGCACCCGGCCCCGAGTACGGCGGCGTACTGAGCTTCGGCGGCTATGCGGCACCGGGCAGCGCGCCCGGGGCCGAACCGGGCACCATGTACTTCGCGTTCGGCCGTGCCTTCATGGGCTACTGGCAGGGCCCGGACGAGCGGATGATCTGGTTCGCCGGACTGCCCACGGACACCCCGCCGACCCCGGACGACCTGGCGCGCGTACCCGACGCCGAGTGGCTGAGCCGGCTGCGCGACCTGTACGCCGGTCATGTCCCGGGCGAGCGGCTGTTGCGGGGCACCGGCCCCGACGAGCTGATGGTGGTCGGCCGGATGGAGCGCATGCCGTCCGTGCCGCACTGGTACCGCGGCCGGATGGTGCTGGTCGGCGACTCGGTGCACGCCCCGTCCTCCAGCTCCGGACAGGGTGCCTCGCTCGCCATCGAGAGCGCGGTCGAACTGGCCCGTTGCCTGCGCGATCTGCCCACGCACGGCGCGGCGTTCGCCGCCTACGAGGCCCTGCGCCGCCCGCGGGTGGAGGCGATCGGCCGCAACGCCGCGGCGGTCAACAAGGTCAAGGCCGGCAAGGGCGACGCCCCCGTCCCGGCGTTCACCGGCCCCGAGGACATGCTCCGCCCGCTCCACTTCCACCGGATCGCGTGGGAGGAGACGGTGACCGCGGGGTGACGGCGCCGGTGAGCGGCACGGCCCGACGGGCACCGGACACGGGGGCGGCGGTGCGGAGGTCGCGAGCCGCCCCCCGGTGTGCGCACGGGGAGGTCGCCTTGGAGCGGCCTCCAGTTCATATGTACGAGCTGTTTGGGGGATTGCTCCAAGCATTTGCCATTTGATTTACGGATCAGCGCCGCAGTTGCAGTATGGGAGGGTGCGGTTGCCGGTGGGTGGGGAGGCGGAGACGGTGAGGCACCCATGGGCGACCTTCCCGATTCCTGCTCACAAGGCGAGGTACGGATCCATGAATGTGTGCGGCCTGGACGGCGGTGCCGCCGATGTCGGTCACCCGGGCATCGGCTCCGCCCGCTCGGACCCCCGCCGTCCCGACCCCCGCATCGCCCGGTTCGTCGCGGACGCGCTGGGCGGTGCCCGTACGGTGATCAACGTCGGTGCCGGCACCGGGTCCTACGAGTCGGCGGCCCAGGCGGTGACGGCCGTGGAGCCGTCCGGGGCGATGCGTGCGCGGCGCGCGGCGGGCCTGCCCCGGGCGGTGAACGCGGTGGCGGAGAGCCTGCCGTTCGGGGACGGGGAGTTCGACGCGGCGATGACGCTGTTCAGCGTCCATCAGTGGAGCGACGTGGCGGCGGGCCTGCGCGAGATGCGGAGGGTGACCCGGGGCCCGGCGGTCGTGCTGACCTGCGATCCGGCGGTGGTGCGGGACTTCTGGCTGTACGAGTACGCGCCCGAGGTGCTCGACGCCGAGGCCCGCCGGTACCCGTCGATCGAGACGATGGCCGCCTCGCTCGGCGCGGCCGGCAGCGTGCGGTCCGTGCCGATCCCGCTGGACTGCACGGACGGCTTCAACGAGGCGTACTACGGGCGACCCGAGATGCTGCTGGATCCGGCGGCCCGGCAGGCGTGTTCGGCCTGGAGCTTCGTCGATGACGGCGTGCGCGAGCGGTTCACCACACGCCTGCGTGACGACCTGGATTCCGGACGGTGGGACGAACGCTTCGGCCATCTGCGCAGCCAGGCGTTCTACGAAGGCTCGCTCGTCATCGTGCGCGCGACACCGCAAGGAAATGAGGAGCACCACCATGGGCGTACCTGACCGCATGGACGAGGAACTGCGCGTCCTGGGCCTGGTGGAGGCACAGCGCAGAGCGGCGGCCCTGTTCGCCGAGGTCGAGGCGCGCCGGCTGGTGGCGCCCGGGGCCGGCGAGCGCGAGGTCAGCGACCGGATCCGGGATCTGGCGAACGAGATGTTCGGGACGACGAAGCACTGGCACAAGCGGATCGTCCGCTCGGGCCCGCACACCCTGTTCCCCTACCGGGAGAATCCGCCGGACCGGGTCATCGGTGAGGGCGATATCGCCTTCGTCGACTTCGGCCCGATCTTCGAGGAGTACGAGGCGGACTTCGGCCGCACCTTCGTCTTCGGTGACGACCCGGCCAAGCACCGGCTGCGGGAGGACCTGGCGAGGGTCTTCGCGGCGGGCCGGCGCGCGTTCCAGGCCGATCCCGACATCACGGGGAAGCAGCTGTACGCCGAGGTGGAGCGGCAGGCGGCCGAGGGTGGCTGGACCCTGGGCGGCTGGCACGCCGGGCATCTGGTCGGGGTGTTCCCGCACGAGACGATCGACGGCGCCGAGCGGGAGTCGTACATCGTGCCGGACAACGACCGTCCGATCCGCCGCACCGACAGGGCCGGCTGGCGCTGCCACTGGATCCTGGAGATTCACCTGGTCGACGAACGGAACGGATTCGGCGGCTGCTACGAGCAGTTGCTGGACCTGGCCTGACGGGCGCCGGACGGCGAGAGCCCCGTCAGTAGACGTCGCGGACGTAGCGCTTGTCGGCGGCCAGGCGCCGCACGTAGGCGGTTGCCTCGTCGTCGGCCATGCCGCCGTGGAGGGCGACGATGTCCTTGAGGGCCTGGTCGACGTCCTTGGCCATGCGGCCCGCGTCGCCGCAGACGTAGAAGTGGGCGCCGTCCCGGAGCCACTGCCACAGGCGGGCGCCGTTCTCGCGCATGCGGTCCTGTACGTAGACCTTGTTGCGCTGGTCGCGGGAGAAGGCGAGGTCGAGGCGGTCGAGGTGGCCGGACGAGCGGTACGCCTCCAGTTCCTGGCGGTAGTAGAAGTCGGTGGCCTGCCGCTGTTCGCCGAAGAAGAGCCAGTTGGGGCCGGTGTGGCCGCGGGCCTGACGGTCTTCGAGGAAGCCGACGAAGGGTGCCACGCCGGTCCCGGGCCCGACCATGATCATGGGGGTGGCGGAGTCGGCGGGCGGGCGGAAGTGCGGGGAGCGCTGGACGAAGACCTGGACCGGGCCGTCGTCCGCGCAGTCGGCGAGGTAGGTCGAGCACACGCCCTTGCGGTCGCGGCCGAGGTCGTTGGTGTAGCGGACGACGGAGACGGTGAGGCGGACCTCGCTCGGGTGGGCGAGCGGGCTGGAGGAGATGGAGTACAGCCGGGGCTGGAGGCGCTTGAGGACACTGGCCCAGGCGGCCGCGGAGGCGCGGACGGGGAACTCGCTGACGACGTCGGCGGCCTGGCGGCCCCAGCTCCACTTCGCCAGGGCGTCCTTGTTGTCGGGCCGCAGCAGTCGCTTCAGGTCGTGGCTGCCGGTGCGTTCGGCCACGAACTTGAGCAGGTCGGTGGTGATGCGGGCCAGGTCAAGGCGGGTGCGCAGCGCTTCTTCGACGGGGAGGGGCGGGCCGTCGCCGAGGTCGACGGGCTCGTCGGGGTCGAGGCCGGTGAGGGCCAGCCATTCGGTGACGAGTCCGGCGCCGTTGGCCGGCCAGACGCCGAGGGCGTCGCCGGCGTCGTAGGCGAGTTCGCCGTCGCGGGTGTCGAAGGCGAACTGCCGTACCTCCTTCTGCGAACCGGGCAGGCTCAGCAGCCGGTTGCCGACGAGGAGGGTGGCGAAGGGCGAGGCCTTGCTGTGGCCGGCGGATGCGGGGGCCGGGGGCGGGGTGGGGGCGGCCGGTGCGGTCGCGGCGGCGGGACCGGGGCGCCGGTCGTCGGCTGCGGCCAGGGCGGCGGCGACCTGGCCGAGCCACTGCCCGGCGGCCTCGTCGTAGTCGGGTTCGCAGTCGGTGCGGGCGAGGAGGCGGGTGGCGCCGAGTTCGTCGAGCCGCTGGTCGAGGCGGCGGCCGTGGCCGCAGAAGTCGTCGTAGGTGGAGTCGCCGAAGGCGAGTACCGCATAGCGGATGCCCTCCAGCCGTCCGGCGTCCGGCGCGGCCAGGGCCTGCCAGAAGTCGGCGCCGTTGTCGGGGGCGTCGCCGTCGCCGAAGGTGCTGGTGACGATCAGCAGGTCGGTGTCGGAGGCGAGTTGCGCCGGGACGATGTCCGCCATGGGCAGGACCTCGGGGATGCGGCCCGCCTCCGCGAGCCGTGCGGCGGCGCCGGCGGCGAACTCCTCGGCGTTGCCGGTCTGTGAGGCCCAGAGGATGACCAGCCGGCGGGTCGGTACGGCCGTCCCGGCTGCCGGTGCGGCGGTCTGCGCGGGCAGCGGAGCGGGCGCGTCGGTGCGGGAGAACATGCCGGCGAGGACGCCGTCGACCCACAGGGCGTGGTCCGGGTCGAAGGGGGCGTCCGGCGGCAGTACCGGGACGCGCCCGTCGGGCGGGGTCTGGGCGAGACCGGAGAGGTAGCCGGAGAGGTAGCGGCGCTCCGGCTCGGCCAGCGGCGCGGGGGCGAGGCCGGTGAGGCCGAACAGCGTGGCGAGTGAGGAGAGCGCCGGGGCGGCGGAATCCGCCGGGGCCGCTGCGGTGGCCGCCGGGGCCTGGGCGGGAGTCACGGGTGCTCCTTGGTGCGCGGTGGCCGCCGCGGCGGTTTCGGGGTGCGCGCCCGGGTGCGCTGCCGGGACCGGGGCGGCGGTCTTGGCGAGGGCGACGGCGCAGGCCTTGAACCCGGGCTGGAAGGAGACCGGGTCGACGGCGTCGTTGGTGACGGCGTTGATGCTGAGGTACTCGCCGAACAGGTCGTTCCAGTGGAAGGGCGCGAAGCAGGTGCCCGGTCGCACCCGGTCGGTGACCACGGCGGGCAGGACGGCCCGGCCGCGGCGGGAGGCGACCTCCAGGTGGTCGTCCTCCGTGACCCCGAGCGCGGCGGCGTCGTCGGGGTGGATCTCGACGAAGGGGCCGGGGTTGAGCTTGGTGAGCTTGGCGACCTTGCCGGTCTTGGTCATCGTGTGCCACTGGTGCTGGAGGCGGCCGGTGTTGAGGACGAACGGGTAGTCGTCGTCGGGGAGTTCGGCGGCGGGCAGATGCGGGCGGGCGAAGAACCGGGCGCGTCCGCTCGGGGTCGGGAAGGCCAGGCGGGGGCGGCTGCCGTCCGGGCGTTCCCGCGGCGTCTGGCTGACGCCGTCGTTGACGTAGCGGATGGGGTTGCGGTCCGGGCCGTCGGCACTCGGCGCCGGCCACTGCACCGGTGTGGTGCGCAGCCGGTCGTAGGTCACGCCGCGCAGGTCCCAGCCGGTCCCGGGGTTCCACGCCCGCTTGAGCTCCTCGAACACCTCCTCGGCACAGGTGTAGCCGAAGGCGTCGGCGAACCCCATCGCGCAGGCCACCCGGGCGATCAACTGCCAGTCGGGCAGGGCCTGTCCGGGCGGGTCGACGACGCCCTGGACGAGGGTGAGGTTCCGCTCGGAGTTGATCATGACGCCGTCGGACTCCGCCCACAGCGTCGCGGGCAGGACGACATCGGCGTACGCATTGGTCTCGGTCTCGGCGAACACGTCCTGGGTGATGACGAGTTCGGCGGCCTCCAGCCCGGCGATGACGGTCCTGCGGTTGGCGACGGAGGCGACGGGGTTGGTGCAGATGACCCAGCACGCCTTGATGTCACCGGCCGCCATCTGCTCGAACATCTCGACCGTGCCGCGCCCGACCTCGGTGCGCAGGGAGCCTTCGGGGATGTTCCACAGGTCCTCGATGAAGGCGCGCTCGGCGTCGACGAGCACGGAGCGCTGGCCGGGCAGGCCGGGGCCCATATAGCCCATCTCGCGCCCGCCCATGGCGTTCGGCTGGCCGGTCAGCGAGAAGGGGCCGGAGCCCGGACGGCAGATTGCGCCGGTGGCGAGGTGCAGATTGACCAGGGCGTTGGTGTTCCAGGTGCCGTGTGTGGACTGGTTCAGGCCCATGGTCCAGCAGCTCATCCACTCGCCGGCCTCGCCGATCCACCGCGCCGCCTGCCGGATGTCGCTCTCGGCGAGGCCGGTGATCTCGGCGACCCGGTCGGGCGGGTAGTCCGCGAGGAAGGCGGGTATCTCCTCCCAGCCCTCGGTGAGGTCGGCGATGAACTCCTCGTCGGTGTGCCCGTTGGCGACCAGCAGGTGCAGCAGCCCGTTGAGCAGCGCGAGGTCGGTGCCGGGCTTGATCTGCAGGAAGAGGTCGGCCTTGTCCGCGGTGGCGGTGCGGCGGGGGTCGACGACGATCAGCTTGGCGCCGGCCGACTTCACCCGGTCCATCATGCGCAGGAAGAGGATCGGGTGGCAGTCGGCCATATTGGCGCCGATGACGAAGAACGCGTCCGCGCGGTCGAAGTCCTGGTAGGAGCCGGGCGGGCCGTCCGCGCCGAGCGAGAGTTTGTAGCCGGAGCCCGCGGAGGCCATGCACAGCCGGGAGTTCGACTCGATCCGGTTCGTCCGGACGAAGCCCTTGGCCAGCTTGTTGGCCAGGTACTGCGCCTCCAGGGACATCTGCCCGGACACGTAGAAGGACAGCGCGTCGGGCCCGTGCTCGTCCAGGATCGCCCGCAGCCGCCCGGCGACCGACGCGATGGCCTCGTCCACGTCCGTCTCGACCGTCTGGCCGCCCCGCTCGGCCCGTACCAGCGCCTTCCCCACGCGTCCGGGCGCGGCCATCATGTCCGCGCTCGTCGCGCCCTTGGTGCACAGACGGCCGAAGTTGGTGGGGTGCGCCTTGTCCCCGGACGTCTTCGCCGCACGGCGACGCCCGTCAGCGGGGTCCCGCGCCACGTCCAGCACGATCCCGCAGCCGACCCCGCAGTACGAACAGGCCGTGCGGACGCTGCCGTCCTTCGAGCCAGCTGCCACCGAAACTCCACTCCGCGGCGTGTCTACCTCCTGAGCCGGACCGCCCCGCCAGCGGCGGGGGCCCCGGAACAGCACCGTAGGAAGATCGAATTTCCGGTCCGTCACGCGCTGGTCGTGCGCGGGGTTACACCCCGCGCACGGGGCACCGCAGGCATGTGTGAGGTGATCCAGCAGGAGGCAAAGACGCGGCGGTACGGTGGCCGGCCGCCGGATCCGGCGCCTACCAGGGCAGGGGACCCGCCGCGTCGAAATACCCGCCGGTCGGGCCGTCCGGGCCCACCTGCGCCATGCGGACGATGATCTCGGCGCCCTCCTCGACCGTCAGCACGCCGGTGTTCCCGTTCAGGTCGGTCTTGGTGAAGCCGGGCTCCACGGCATTGATCCGCAGGTCCGGGAACGCCTTCGCGTACTGCACGGTGATCGTGTTGACCGCGGTCTTCGACGCCGGGTACGCGACGCCGGGATAGGCGGCGGCCGGATGGCCCGGGTCGGACAGGTGCGCGATCGAGGCCAGGCCGCTGCTGAGGTTGACCACGACCGGGGCGGCGGACCGCCGCAGCAGCGGCAGGAACGCGTGCGTGACGCGCACCGTGCCGAAGACGTTCGTCTCGAAGACCTCCCGCAGCACGTCGGCGGTGACGTCCGCGGCCCCGGCCACCTCGTCGTTCTCGCCCCGCACCTCGATGCCGGCGTTGTTGACCAGCACGTCGAGGCCGCCGTCGGCCTCGATCGTCCGCACCGCGGCCGCGACGGACGCGTCGTCGGTGACATCGAGCCGCACGGCCCGTGCCCGCGCGCCCAGTTGCCCGGCGGCGCGGCGGCCGCGGGCCGCGTCCCGGCTGCCGACGTAGACGGTGTGGCCCGCGGCGATGAGCCGTCGGGCGGTCTCGAAGCCGAGACCCTTGTTCGCTCCGGTGATCAGTGTTGTCGTCATGCCTCCACCGTCCGCCCCGCCCGCCCGCGCGGCCAGGAGTCCCCTCTTCCTGGGACCGGTGGTACCAGGAAGGTGCGCGGCCGGCGGGGCACACTGGGCGCATGGCGACGGCGGAGTTCGGCAAGGCGGTGCGCCGCTGGCGCGACCGCGTCCCTCCCGAGGCGGCGGGGCTGCCTGCCGGCGGGCAGCGGCGCGCGGCCGGCCTGCGCCGCGAGGAGCTGGCGATGCTCGCCGGGATCTCCGTCGACTACGTCACCCGGCTCGAGCAGGGCCGCGCCACCAACCCCTCGGGCCAGGTCGTCGAGGCCCTCGCCCGCGCGCTGCGGCTGTCGGAGGAGGAGCGCGGGCACCTGTTCCGGCTGGCCGGGCTCGCGCCGCCGGGTCCGGAGACGGTGCCGGCGTTCATCACCCCGAGCGTCCAGCGGCTGCTGGACCGGCTGACGGAGACGCCCGTGGCGGTCTTCGACGCGTGCTGGACGCTCCTCGTGGCCAATGCGCCGTACGTGGCGCTGACGGGCGAACAACAGGGGGACCCGCACGCCCGGCGCGGCAACGAACGCAACGGCGTATGGCGCCATTTCCTCGGCCCTGGCAACGGGGCCCGGCGCACGCCGCAGGCGCAGCGCGACCATGAGGCCGCGCTCGTCGCCGACCTGCGCGCGGCCGCCGAACGCTACCCGGCCGACCGGCGGCTGCGGCGGCTGATCGCGGAACTGCGCGCGGGCAGCGAGCGGTTCGCCGAGCTGTGGGACGCGGGCGCCGTCGGCCGCCACGAGGCCTCGCACAAGACGATCGACCACCCGCGGGTCGGTCCCGTGACGCTGGACTGCGATGTCCTCACCGTGGCGGGCGGCGATCTGCGGATCATGGTCTACACGGCAGAGCCCGGCACCGAGGACGCCGAACGCCTCGCCCTGCTGACCGTGCTCGGCACCCAGGACCTCGTCGGCCCCGCCACCTGAAGCGCTCGGCCCCCTCCCGGCGCCGTCAGCCGCGCCCGGTGAACTGCTGCCCGACCCCGAGCCGGCGCAGGCCGGCGAGGACCTGCGGGTCCTGGGCATCCAGCCAGTCGCAGAGCTGGCGGAAGGAGACCAGCCGGACGTCCTTGCGCTTGTCGTCGGCGATGTGCTTGATCGCTTCCTCGACGGCGTCCATGTAGATGCCGCCGTTCCACTGCTCGAAGTGGTTGCCGATGAAGAGGGGGGCCCGGTTGGTCTCGTACGCCCGCTGGAAGCCGGCTATGTAGGCGTCGGCGGCCTGCTTGCGCCAGCCCGGGTAGTTGGCCGGCGGGCCCTTGGTGGAGTTCTGGGACTGGTTGAACATCATGTTGTAGTCCATCGAGAGGACTCCGAGCGGGCGGCCCGCGAACGGAATCGTCTGGAGCGGGAAGTCCCACAGGCCCTGCTTCTTGGCGGGCCAGATCTGGAGGCCGCCGGGGGAGCTGGCGTCGTACCGCCAGCCGCGCTTCTTCGCGGTCGGCAGCAGGTTGTCCTGGCCCAGCAGGCACGGCGTACGGCCGCCGACCAACTCCTTGCGGTAGTCGAACGGGAGCGCTTCGAGGTCCGTGAAGCCGGTGTTGGTCCGCCACTTGGTGACGAAGGACATGGCCTGCTCTATCTCGTCGTCCCACTGGGCGGGGGTCCAGTGCTTGACCGACCCACGGTCGGCGGCCGTGTCGCCGCAGAAGTGGCCGTTGAAGTGGGTGCCTATCTCGTGGCCCTCCAGCCACGCCCCGCGCACGTTCTTCAGCGTCGCCCTGATGTGGTCATCGCTGAGGTAGCCGATGGCGGAGGCGCCGACGGGGTTGTTCGGCGGGCGGTACAGGCGCTTCTTCGACTCGGGCAGCAGATACAGCCCGGAGAGGAAGAAGGTCATCGAGGCGTTGTGGTCCTCGGCTATCTTGCGGAACCGCGGGAAGAGGCCGTTGCCCACCTCGCCGGCGCCGTCCCAGGAAAAGACCACGAACTGGGGCGGCTTCTGGCCCGGCGCCAGCCGCTCCGGCTTGGCCGGCTGCTTCGGCTGCTTGCCGGTGTACGCGGTGGAGCCGTCGCCTATCGGCTTGGCCCCCGCCGTCCTGCCGGGCTTGGTACCGACCGTGCCGGAGCCCGACGACCCGGAGGAGGAGCAGCCTGCGACGGAGAGCGCGGCCGCCGCTCCTATTCCGAGTCCGAATATCCCCCGGCGGCTGTATTCGCGCATAACGGTCCCATCGCATTCGTTCGAGTTCTGGTAAGTGGGACGCCCAGAGATGTGGGACGCCCGAAAAGACGGGGCCGCGGATGTCGAGGTTCCGCTTTGACCCGAAAAGGGAAAAAATTCATCGGAGGGTCGCGGCGCGCTTACTCTCCGAAGTGATGGGAGCGGCTCGAGAGCCGGGCACTCCGCAGCGAACTACGCGATGGATAACTCCGAAAAGGAGAAGGTGACCGTCCGGGCTCCCCCGTTGCCGTCATGGTGAGACGTCATGGCGTCCCGTCCCGCGGGGACCGTCGTCGTTGTCGTTCGACGTCCTTTCCGCATGTCGTGCTCCCCCGTTCGATGGGCGGGACGGAAAGCTGAACGCCGCACCGGCCCTCACCAACGCCCTTGGCTGCACATGACTCTCGCGGGGGTCGCTAGCGCACCGATAACGCCTCACTAACAGCCGTTGCGGCACCGGCCGGTCCCGCGTTGCCGACGCGGACGAACGGCACTCACCGGCTGCCCTTCGTGCCGGAATCGGAGACCGTCAGGGTGAAATGCGCCCCACACGCGCCATGGGTTCCGACCTCTCGAAAGCCGTGTAGGACAGAACCTGACCTACACGGTCTCTAACTTGGTTCCTGTCCACGCCACAGGAGAAAGAAAGGCGGAGATCATGACCTCCACCGAGCAGACCACCCGCAACTCGGCCCACGCATCGGCGACCACCGGCGAGCGCGCCGACTTGCTGGCGATGCTGGCCAAGCACCGGCACATGCTGCGCTTCACCACCCGCGACCTCACCGACGAGCAGGCGGGGCTGCGCACCACCGCCGGCGAGCTGTGCCTGGGCGGCCTGATCAAGCACGTCACCTCGGTCGAGCGGAAGTGGGGCGACTTCATCCTGGACGGACCGGCCTCGATGCCTGACTTCACCGCCATGACCGAGGCCGACTGGGCCCTTCGGGCCGACGATTTCCGGATGCTGCCCGGTGAGACGTTGGCGGGTGTGCTGGACAACTACGCCGAGGTGGCCCGTCGGACCGACGAACTGGTCGCCACCCTGCCCGATCTGGACGCCACCCAGCAGCTGCCCAAGGCGCCCTGGTTCGAGTCCGAGGAGCGGTGGTCTGCGCGCCGGGTGCTGATGCACATCATGTCCGAAACCGCCCAGCACTCCGGCCACGCCGACATCATCCGCGAGTCCCTGGACGGCGCCAAGAGCATGGGCTGACCAACGGCACGGGGAAGCCGGCCGGAGCGACCGGTCAGGTGAGGTCCCACAGGCGCCGGTAGAAGTCGGTGCGTTCCGGGTCGGGAGTGATGCCGTAGGCGTCGAGGAGGGCGTCCTCCCAGCCCGGGCCGTAGTTCCACTCGGTGCTCCAGGTGGCGACGGCGAGGTCGGCCCAGCGGTCACCGACGCCGAGCGCGCCCAGGTCCACATGACCGGACCAGGAACCGTCCTCGCCCAGCAGCGTGTTCGGTGCGCAGGCATCTCCGTGGCATACGACGAGGCGGTCGACCGGCGGCGCCGGCAGCCCCGCCGGGACGTCGCATCCCGCGCTCCGGGCCCGTTCCAGGCGGTCGGCGACCGACCAGCTGAAGGGGCAGTCGGCCACGGGCAGCCGCTCGTGCAGGGCACGCAGCCCCGACCCCAGCGCCCGTACGGCCGTGCCGGGATCGGCCGTCCAGCGAGGGCTGACGGCGTTCTCACCGGGCAGCCCGCGGGTGACGAGCCAGGCCCCGCGCTCGTCGGCTCCGTATTCCAGGACGCGGGGCACGGGTGTGAAGCGGCCGGCCCAGTTCAGGCGAGTGACCTCGGCGGCGATGTCCAGTCCGGAGCCTGCCGGTGCCCACTTGGCGAACAGTCGGGCATCTCCGGTGCCGATCCGGAAGGTCAGGCCGCCGAGCTCGTTCTGCCAGACGGGCAGCAGCGGCCTGTCTCCGGCCACGGCGGCGATCGGGGCGGGGACGCGCACCTCGCAGGTGGGCGGTCCGGAAAGGCTCATCCGCTCATGCTGCTCCTCCGGTGGCGCCCGGGGCGAGAGGTTTTCGGCGAACCGGAGCTCTGGCTCCACCGGACCGCACTCGGGGCCTCACTGCCCCAGGCAGCTCAGCGCCTGCATGGCCGCGCGCTCCATGCGGGAAAGGTCGCCGAGGACGGTGCCTGCCCGTACGAGGCGCTGTGCATCGCCTGCTTCACCGGCCTCTGTGACCAGGGCGGCGACCTCCGTCCACAGGGTGGCCGCCTCGGCGTACAACCGATGGCCGGTGCGCAGGTGGCCGCTGTCGAGCAGCTGGGTGCATTCGGCGAGGAAGTCGCGGTAGAGGTTACGGAACAGGGCGCCTCCGGTGCCGGCCTGCTCCATCAAGAGGGCGGCCCGCGGCAGGTCCCGCTGCGGGTTGTCCGTGCGCTGGAGCCAGGTGGGCACCAGCTTGCCGGCCTTCTCGATGCCCCGGTGACCGAGGTTGGCGATGGGCGGGCTGAGGAAGGCGTCGGCGCAGGCGGTGATGGCGGCAACGATCCGGCCCTGTGGGGAGGGCAGGTTATTCGGAGCGGTCTTCGGGGCGGTGAGGGTGAAGGACCGGTGCTTGGCGGTCATCGGGCCGCGCGCGGCCCTGGCCCGGGCGAGGCCGGTCAGGCTGGTGGATACCGCTCCGCCCTGCTGGTCGGTGTCCACCAGGTAGGCGTCGTGGTCGTCGTAGCCGTACATGGCGACGATATGACCGCCGAAGTGCACCTTCGACCCGAAGTAGTCGAGGTGGTGGCTGTCGAGCTGCAGCCCGACGGGGTGACCGGCGGCGAGGGCGGCCGCCACGTTCTCCCATGCCCTGCGGGGGGAGGCGGTCTCCTGGACCAGGAGCTCCAGCCCGAGTCCGGTGGCCAGGTTTCTCGTGAGCTCGAACGGCTTGACCCGCCCCCCGAGGAAGGGGAAGCCCATGTTCTTGCTGTCCCAGTAGATGAAGGACAGCCCGGAGCCGAGGCCGAAGAGCATGGGCTCGGTCAGATCGATTCCCTCGTGCCGCAGCAGCACCCCCAGAGCCGTCGTCTCGCAGTGCTGCGTACCGCGGGCATCGATGTCCGGCACCTTCGTCATGCCATGCTCTCCTGAACGGGAATGATCAGACGGGTCATCAGTTCCTCTCGCGGTGCCTCTGCCGGCCCGACGAGATAGGCCTCACGAACGGGCGCCAGCGGGCGCAGTCCGCGCTCGTGGACGGCGGCGAAGAGCGCGTTGTAGGCCAAGGGCAGCTGGGCATAGGGCCCGATGTGCACGGTCTCGGCAACCGGCCCGCCGGCCAGCGCCTCGAACTCCAGGCCGGCTGCCCCTCCTCCCTCCCCTGTTTCCACGCCGACGGCGATGGTCATCCGCTCGTCCAGATCCAGCGGGTACAGCGCCCACAGCGGCGGCTCCGCTGCGATTCCCGCCTTCCCGATCACGGGCAGCAGCCGGCCCACGCACTCCTGGACCTTCTCCCCGATCTCCGCACGGCTGCAGACCGCTCGCACCACTGACAGCCGGCGCTCCGGCTCGCTGCCCATCGTCACCTCATAGCCGGGCAGGCCGCCCTCGGCCAGCCGCTCCAGCATCTCCAGCCGTTCCTGATCCCTGCGGATCCGCTCGGCCAGCCGGTCCCGCTCAGCGCGCAGGAGCTGTGCCCTGGACTCGGGCTCGGCAGCCAGCGCCCGGGCGATCACCGCCAGCGGAAGATCCATCTCGCGGAGCAGGGCGATGGTCAAGGCATCGCGTGCCTGCCCAGGCGCGTAATAGCGGTACCCGGAGCCGGCGTCCACGCGGACCGGAGCCAACAGCCCCAACTCGTCGTAGTGCCGTAGCTGCTTGACGCTGAGCCGGCACAGGCGGGCGAAGCGCCCGATGGTCAGAAGTTCGCCTTGCACACCGTCATGGTGGACCCTCCCACGGTGGGAGAGTCCACCGCTTCCCGAATGAGCCCCAACGCACTCCGCGACGCATCTGATCGGTCATCTGCGCCCGAGGGCACGGCTCCTGGACGTCGGCCGCGCCGGGCCGGCCCGACGGCGCGGGGCCGCTCGTCAGCGGCCGCCGCCACGCCATGGCAACCGCCTGGTGGACCTGGGCGTCTACCCGGCTGACCGCAATGATCACGAGACGTACCGGGGGACCGAGGATCCCATCACGCTGGCCGAGGAGATCATGCTGCTCTCCCTGAACGATGAGTCCGGCGTGCCGGAGCAGCGCCAGGCGGCGGGCTGGGCCGCCGCGGGCGGGATCCTGCTGGAGCTGGTTCTCGCCGGAAGGGCATCCGTCGAGGGCAAGTACCTCAAACTGACGGACCGGACGCCGACCGGTGAGCGATTGCTCGATGACCGAATGGCGCTGCTCGACGCCTGGCTGCGCGGTCGCGAAAAGCGTCGAGTGACGGAGTGGCTGACAAAGGACCAGGGCAAGGCCGGCAACGCGGCGGTGGAAAGCCTGTGTGCGCGCGGCGTGGTCGTCGAGCGGCAGCACAGGGCCCTCGGCCTCTTCCCGACGCGCCGCTACCCCGAGGCCGACGGTGCGCCCGAGACGGAGCTGCGCCGGCGGCTCCAGGCCGTCGTCCTGGGCGGCGTCGCCCCGGACGAGCGCACGGCGGGCCTCATCGCCCTGATCCACGCAGCCAAGCTGCACCGCCTGGCGTTCCCCGATGTCCCGCGCAAGCCGGTGGCCGACCGGATGGCAGGGGTCGCGTCCGGCCAGTGGGCGGCCGAGAGCGTGCGTGCCGCGATCGCCGACATGCAGGCGGCCATGGCCGCGGTCGTCGTCGTCACGGCCGCAAGCTAGGGCCCCAACCCGGCCCACCGGCCGTGAGAACCGCCGGACCGGACCGGTGGGCCGTCATCCCCCTGCCGTCGTGGCCCCCGGGTTGTGGCCCCGGGGTGTGGCCCCGGCGACTGTGCATTCATTTCTCCTCGAGTCATCCGCGATTTTCCGCGGTTCTCCCCGGGTCATCCGCGATCTTCCGCATTCAGCGCTGATGAGCGCTCTCGCCCGCTTCGGCTGCGTGTGAAGTCGGCCTCATGGAATTGCGCCTCGGTTTTCTGTTATCCGGCCGGGGCGGAAGGATCCCCAGGCATAGAACGACCGATTGCACAGCGAGGAAGGAAGCCGGAACGTGAACCCACATCCTGGAACAGCGACTGTGGTGGCCGCGCGCGCTGGGGATCAGCAGGCGCAGGACGAGCTTGTGGCCGGCTTTCTGCCGTTGGTCTACAACATCGTGGGCCGGGCACTTCGCGGCCACGCCGATGTCGACGACGTGGTGCAGGAGTCCATGCTCCGCATGCTTCAGGGGCTCGACGGGCTGCGCGATCCCGAACGGTTCCGCTCATGGCTGGTGGCCGTGACGATGAACGAGATACGCCGGCACTGGCGCAGGCGACAGGCGTCGCCGGCCGATACCCGGGTGGACGACGTCACCGACCTCGCCGATCCCGCGACCGACTTCGTCGATTTGGCCATCCTCCGCCTGGGCCTTGCCGGCCAGCGCAAAGAGGTCGCCGAGGCGACCCGGTGGCTGGACGAAGACGACCGCGCACTGCTGTCGCTGTGGTGGCTGGAGGCCGCGGGCGAACTCACCCGTGAAGAGGTGGCCGCCGCCCTGGAGCTGTCCCCGCAGCACACGGCGGTACAGGTGCAGCGGATGAAGATCCAGCTGGAGACGGCCAGGGTCGTCGTGCGTGCGCTGTCGGCGGAGCCGCGCTGCGGGGAACTGCTGGCGATGGTGGCCCACTGGGACGGCGTCCCCTCCGCGCTGTGGCGTAAGCGAATAGCCCGGCACGCGCGTGGCTGCTCGGCGTGTTCGGGGTACTGGATCGGCCTGGTGCCGGCGGAAGGGCTTCTCGTCGGCCTCGGCCTGGTGCCGCCGGCGGCCGGGCTGGCCTGGCTGATATCCGGCAGCCACAGCGCGTCCGTCGTCAACCTCGCCTCCCATCAGGCCATTTCCGGCAACGGCGGCCAGCAGGTGGCCAGGGCGGCGGTGCGGCGCGGAGCGCATCGCGCGCACAAGCCGGGCGGGGGTGTCCGCCGCATCCTCCAGGCCCGCCCCCGGGGCATGACCGCGGTCGCCGGAGGCGCCGCGGCGACCGCCACCGCCGCCGCCTTGTCCCTCGCTCTCGTCTCCTCCGGTGGCGGCCACGACACCACGAGCGCGGCGGCTGCGCCCCGGCAGGCGCCGACGGCATCGTCGAGCGCGCCCAGCCCGACGCCCTCGGTCCGCCGTCCCACCAGCACGCCTTCGCCGCACCCCACGGCTGCGCCGAGCCGCAAGGCGACCACCGCGGCGAGCCGGGACGAACGGCCCGCCCGCCCGCCGCTGACCGCGTCGCCGACGCAGACGCCCCGGCCGAGCCGTACGGCCGACGCTGTCCAGCAGGTCCTCGCCGTGATCAACAAGGCGCGTGCCGACAACGGTCTGCCGCCCTACACCCTCACCTCAGGACTCACCCGCAGCGCAGAGTCCCACAACACCGTGATGGCCGGCGGATGCGGCCTGTCCCACCAGTGCTCTGGTGAAGCGCAGCTGGGGGATCGGGTGACGGCTCAGGGCGTCCATTGGGGAGCGGTCGGAGAAAACATCGGGCAGGCATCAGCGGGGCCGGATCCTCAGCAGATCGCTTCCGCCGCCGTTGGCCTGACGCAGTCCATGCTGAACGAGAAGCCGCCCAACGACGGGCACCGGCAAAACATTCTCAGCACGGCGTTCCGCCATGTCGGCATAGGCGTCCACCGGGACGCCACGGGCAATGTCTGGCTCACTCAGGACTTCTCCGACTGAGTGCTTGGACCGACGATCCACCGGCAGCCGACCACCCAACTTGCCGGCGCCTAGCCGGAGTTACCTGCCCATTGCCAGGAATTGGCATGCCGGTGCATTTCGCCGTGTGGCCCTTGCTGGGGTGCAGCGAAAACCGCGCCGATTTCCTGTTATCCGTCGCGACCCGAGGGATCTCCCAAGGCGGAGGCGTCATCCAGCCCCGCGGAAAAGGGCGTTGCGGAGCGAAGACGCCGACCCCCCCCGGCGGCCCGGCTCACACCCGGGCCGCCGTAATCCCATCCCTGTCAGGTCCCTGACAGCACTTCCCCTCGAAGGAATGAGGACATCGATGAGTCACGGTTCGCACCGGTGGAAGGCGATGAGCGGCAGGACGCGTGCGGTGATTGCGCTTGCCTCGGCAGGCGTGGTCGGCGCCGTCGCCGTCGGCGTCTCCTCGGCGGCCTCCCTGACGACCGCCGGCCACCCCGCGGCAACCGACCGGGCCTCGCAGATACCGCGTACGGCGGCCGAAAAGCCGAAACGCTTCGCCACCGGCGCGGTGCCGTCCCGGGAGAACGGGCGGACGACAGTGCTCGGCAAGGCCCTCACCCCCAGGCTGGCGGCGCTCGCACCCGGCGGGACGGTCGGCGCGAAGCCTTCGGCGAGGCAGATCACCCTGCCCGAAAGCGTCGACCTGAGTAAGTACGCGCCCGCCCCCGGCAACCAGGGGCAGGTCGGCTCCTGCGCCGCATGGGCCGTCGACTACACGGCCTACGGCCTCCTGGAGCGCGAGCAGAAGATCTCCGGCGGGCCCCAGGCGCCCATGTTCACCTACGCGCAGGTCGTCAAGGGGCAGCAGCGGGGGACCTCCTTGGCCGATCACTTCAGGATCGCCATGAAGCAGGGCGTCGATTCGAAGTCCCACTACTGGCAGGGGGACTTCGACTACACCACCCAGCCGACCGCCGGCGAGACGAGAAACGCGGCGAAGTGGAAGCTGTCCGGCTACACCCCGCTGCACACCGGAAGCCGGATGAAGGACGAGGTGAAGGCGGCGCTCGCCAAGGGCCTGCCGGTCGCCGTCGCGATGCCGGTACACAACAGCTTCTTCGGCGTCACGCCCCGGGCGGCCGCCTCCTACAGCTACTCCCCGACGGCCGGTGACCCCATGGCCGGTGGTCACGCGATGGCCATCGTCGGCTACAACAGCAAGGGAGTACGGGTGGAGAACTCCTGGGGCTCCGGCTGGGGCGACCACGGATTCATCAACCTCTCCTGGAAGTTCCTGACCGACCAGGCATGGGAGGCCGACGCGGTCGGCAAACTCATCAAGCGCTGAGCCCCACGAGCCGACGACCCCGACGCCGTCGGCCTCCTCCGGCACGGTGCGTGGGGCCGCAGGCCGCACTGCCCGTGCCGGTGCGGCCCCACGCAAGCGGGTACTCAGGCGCTGCCGGCGAGCCGGCGGCGGTGAACCCGACGGCCTGCTGGAGCTGTTCGTCCGGCATCGCCTCCAGCGCATCGGCTCCCAGGGCCGGCATCGTCAGGTGCTCGGCCGGCGGCAGTTCGCGGTTGCGTGACTCGGCCGGCCTGCGCCAGATCGGCAGGGCCGCTCAGGCGGGGAGGGCGGGGTAGTCGGTGTAGCCGCGGTGGTCGCCGCCGTAGAACGTGGCCTTGTCGGGGGTGTTGAAGGGACCACCGGAGGCGAGACGCCGGGGCAGGTCGGGGTTGGCCAGGAACAGCGCGCCGTAGGCGACCATGTCCGCGCTCCCGTCCTCGATCAGCCCCAGCGCATCGGGGCCGGTGACGTCGGGGTAGGTGAACGGGTTGACGACGAACGTGCCGGGCCACACCTTGCGCAGCCGCGGGGTCAGGTCGCGGTTCGGCCCCTCCATCAGGTGCAGATAGGCCAGGTCCAGGCCGGCGAGCCGGTCCAGCAGGGCGAGGTAGACCTCGTCCGGGCTGTCCTCGGAGATGTCGTTGAACTGGTTCCCGGGCGAGATCCGCAGCCCCACCCGGTCGCTGCCGATCGCCTCGGCCACGGCCGTGGTGACCTCGACGGCGAAGCGGATGCGGCCCTCGGTGCCGCCGCCCCAGGCGTCGGTGCGGTGGTTGGTGTTGGGCGCGAGGAACTGATGGATCAGGTAGCCGTTGGCGCCGTGGAGCTCCACGCCGTCGAACCCGGCCGCGACCGCGTTACGGGCTGCCTCGGTGAAGTCGGCGATGGTCTGCCGGATCTCCGCCTCGGTCAGCTCCTTCGGCGTGACGAACTCCTTCGGCCCCTCGTGGGTGAAGACCTGGCCCTTGGCGGTCACCGCCGACGGTCCCACCGGGACCAGTCCGTCGGGCAGCAGGCTGGGGTGGCCGATGCGGCCGGTGTGCATCAGCTGCGCGTAGATCGCACCGCCCTCGCGGTGCACGGCGTCGGTCACCGTCCGCCATGCCCGCACCTGCCCGGCCGTGTGCAGACCGGGGGTGTCGGGGTAGCCCTGGCCGAGCGGCGAGGGCTGGATGCCCTCGGTGACGATCAGCCCGGCGCCGGCGCGCTGCGCGTAGTACGTCGCCATCAGCTCGGTCGGCTCGGCGCCCGGCCCGTAGGCGCGGCTGCGGGTCATCGGCGCCATCACGAGGCGGTTCGCCAGGTGCTTGCCGCCCAGGACGATCGGATCGAAAGCAGTGGTCATGGTCTTCTTCCTCGGGAGATGTGAGGTGTCGCGGGCACGGGCTCGCGGGAGCCCGGGCCGGCAGATGCCTGTCCGAACAAGTAAATCAAATCACCTGTCCGAACAGGTAATGCTCGAGGATTCATTCCCGCTGCCCAATGTGAAGCACGTAACACACACCTACCTGCCCGTATGTGCCTCGGGGGCGGCGTGGACGCTTCGAGGTACGGGGCTGGGCGGTAGGCTTAACCTGCCCAAACAGGAAAGCGAGATGCAGATGACGCAGTCCACGCCGGAACAGGGGAAGGGCTCCACAGGGGCGGGGCAGGAGGCCACCGTTCCGGTGCCGGCCGCGGCCGGCGGCGGACCGGTCAGCCACGCGATCTTCCGCCTGGCCCGTCTGCACCGCATGTTCGCCGGACAGCTCCTGCGCCGGATCGGCCTGCACCCGGGTCAGGAGCTGGTCATGATGCACCTGTGGGAACTCGGCCCCCAGCGGCAGGCCGACCTGGTGCGCCTGATGGACTCCGACGCCGCCACCATGACCCGCACCGTCCGGCGCCTGGAGCAGGCCGGCTTCGTCCGCCGCCGCCCCTCGCCCACCGACAAACGCGCCTCACTCATCGAGCCGACGACGGCCAGCCACGCCCTGCGCCGCGAGGTCGAGCAGGTCTGGAGCCAGCTCGAGGACCTCTCGACGGCGGGCCTCTCGGACGACGAGCGGACCGCGACCCTGCACACCCTGGAACGCCTGGAACAGAACCTCGTCCAGGCCGCGACCGATGCGACCGATGCGACCGATACCGCGGGCCTGAGCGGGGACGACTAGAGCCTCGCCGGCAGGAGAAGGACCACCGGGGCTCCCGCTTCGCGTGGGCCGGCCCATCTGTGAACGCGTCGCCGAAGCTGGACGAGCAGGGGCGGGGTGCTGGCCTCGGGGTGCGGTCAGTCTCCGGTCAACTACCGCTCTCCGAGGTCTTCGATGCCTCACGGACGGCTTGAAGCTACCCAGCCCGGGCTGCGAGCGTGCCCACCTTTCCTCACGCGACGGCGGCGAAGGGATCCAGGCGGCCCGATGGGACGTTGGTCGGCTGGGACGAGCAGACCAAATCCACCGCACCGGCTGCTCCGACCCGATCCACCTCACCGGCTGGACCCTCACCAAGGACCGCACCTCCGGCGAGACCCTGCACCACTACTCGACCGCGACCGAACCCGGCGGACGCCTACGCCTCGCCTGCGGCAACCGCCGCGCCTCCCGCTGCCCCTCCTGCGCCTGGATCTACGCCGGGGACACCTACCGCCTCATCCGCGCCGGCCTGGCCGGAGACGACCGCCGCGACATCCCTGCCACCGTCCGAGACCACCCCCGCGTCTTCACCACCCTCACCGCGCCGTCCTTCGGCCCCGTGCACAACCGGCCCGACCGAGGCATCTGCCGCTGCGGCACACAGCACCGCACGGATCCGGCGCTCGGCACCGCCCTGGCACCCGAGACGTACGACTACGCCGCGCCCTCCACTTCCATGCGCTGATCCGCATCGACGGACCGGACGGGCCCGGAACACCACCTCCGTCCTGGGCGAGCGTCGACCTACTGACGGATGCGATCCGCGCCGCCGCCGCGCACTCCTACACCTCGGTCACGGCCCCGGCCGCCGGGGAACAGCCCGCCCGCACCTTCCGCTGGGGCAAGCAGTTGGACGTACGGCCGGTCCAGGCGTTCGGCGACGGCTCCGACATCACCGAGCAGGCGGTGGCCTCCTACGTGGCGAAGTACGCGACCAAGGCCGCCGAGACCACCGGCACTCTGGACCGGCGCATCGGCGAACTCGCCGAGCTGGACCGCCACCAGGTCCCCGAACGCACCCGCCACCTGATCACCGCGTGCAAAACCCTGGACCCGCTCTACCCGGACCGCCGTCTCTGGGCCTGGGCCCACATGCTCGGCTTCCGCGGCCACTTCTCGCCCAAGTCCCGCCGCTACTCGGCCACCCTCAGCGAACTCCGCACGGCCCGCGTCGACTTCCGCGCCGCCCAGGAGCGCAAAGGCCTCGGCCTTGACGCCCCGGAGCCGGGCACCGTCCTCGTCCTGGCCGACTGGGACTACGCCGGTCACAGCCACACGCCCAAGGGTCTCGATTGGTTGGCCGGCAAGCTTGGCCCAGGGGTCTGGCTAACCGGGCGGGGTGACCGTGCAAGCGTCGCGACTGCTTCCCCGCTAGTCGAATGAGGGGGGCTGGTGCGGATCTGGTGCGCGACGCCTGAACTGGTCCAGACAACAAACAAGGCCCAGGTCGCTGACCTGGGCCTCAACTATGGAGCGGGTGACGGGAATCGAACCCGCGCTCTGAGCTTGGGAAGCTCATGTTCTACCATTAAACTACACCCGCGTGACTCGCTCGGATTTGAGCGGAGCATCGTCGCACACTCTACCCCATAGCCGCCCGTCGGTGCGTTTGCCCTTTGCGGGGTGCGTGGGAAGGGTGCGGTCGGGGGTCGCGCAGGGTGGTGTGGGACACGGTCGCCGGGGTGGGATGCGGCTGCGGGGCGCGGGAGTTGGGGCGTACGGTTGGGGCTCGGAGTGCCGCGTGTGAGGGCGCCCAGTTCATCCCCTAATGTGGCTTTTGTTGTCCACGCAGTTGGGAGAGGGACTTGATGGAGCGCACCGTCGTACGTTGTGCCGAGGGCCACGTGTTCAGCACCGCTTCGTTCCCCATGCAGACCACCGACCGGCTCGGTCCCGGGCGGTTGCTGCGTTGCCCG
The DNA here is from genome assembly GCF_044767545.1 of Streptomyces sp. NPDC101227. Taxonomy (NCBI): domain Bacteria; kingdom Bacillati; phylum Actinomycetota; class Actinomycetes; order Kitasatosporales; family Streptomycetaceae; genus Streptomyces; species Streptomyces sp. NPDC101227. Next base: position 236,898 of record NZ_JBIWOD010000009.1, read on the forward strand.
CGCTGCGCTCGGCTGCGGCAGTCGGTGCCCGTGGGGTACGCCAAGCGGTAGCGACGGAGCAGATGTAGCGGGAGCAGTACGGAAGCAGTAGGGGAGAGAAGTGAGACGGGCCCGGTCCCTTCGGGGGGCCGGGCCCTCGCCGTGCGGCGGCGGTGGTGCGGGCGCGTATCCTCGTCTGCGTGCTTCTCTCAGACAAGGACATCCGGGCCGAGATCGACGCTGGTCGGGTGCGCATCGACCCCTATGACGAGTCGATGGTGCAGCCGTCCAGTATCGATGTGCGCCTCGACCGTTATTTCCGGGTGTTCGAGAATCACCGCTACCCGCACATCGACCCCGCCGTCGAGCAGGCCGACCTGACCCGGGAGGTCGTTCCGGAGGGGGACGAGGCGTTCATCCTGCACCCGGGCGAGTTCGTGCTGGCCTCGACGTACGAGGTCATCACCCTGCCGGACGACCTCGCGTCGCGGCTGGAAGGGAAGTCCAGCCTCGGCCGGCTGGGACTGCTGACGCATTCGACCGCCGGGTTCATCGACCCGGGGTTCAGCGGGCACGTGACGCTCGAGCTGAGCAACGTCGCGACGCTGCCGATCAAGCTGTGGCCCGGCATGAAGATCGGGCAGCTGTGCATGTTCCGGCTGACCTCGCCGACCGAGCACCCGTACGGCAGTGAGCGGTACGGCTCGCGCTACCAGGGGCAGCGCGGCCCGACCCCGTCCCGGTCGTTCATGAACTTTCACCGTACGCAGGTCTGACTGAGCCGCGGCCGCGAGAGACGACGGAAGGTCTGAGAGAAATCGTGAGTGACGTGCGGGAGAACCTGACCTACGAGCGGTTCGGCGGGGCGATCCGCGAGCTGGCGCAGACGATCGCCGATGACGGGTACGAGCCCGATGTCGTGCTCTCGATCGCGCGCGGTGGGGTGTTTGTCGCGGGTGGCCTGGCGTACGCGCTGGACTGCAAGAACATCCACCTGGTGAATGTGGAGTTCTACACCGGGGTGGGGACCACCCTGGAGATGCCGGTCATGCTGGCGCCGGTGCCGAATGTGATCGACTTCTCGCAGAAGAAGGTGCTGATCGCCGACGATGTGGCGGACACGGGAAAGACCCTGAAGCTGGTGCACGACTTCTGCCAGGGGACGGTCGCTGAGGTCCGTAGCGCGGTGATCTATGAGAAGTCGCACTCGCTGGTGAAGTGCGAGTACGTGTGGAAGCGCACGGACGAGTGGATCAACTTCCCGTGGTCCGTGCTGCCGCCGTGCCGTAAGTCCGGGACGCCGATCACTCCGTCCAAGGATGCGCTGTAGGGCCTGGGCCGTTCTGGTCTCGTCTGGCTTGCCGGACCTTGCCGGACCTTGCCGGACCTTGCCGGACCTTGCCGGGCCTCGTCGGACCTTGCCGGGCCTCGTCGGACCTCGTCTGATCTGGAATTTCTTTGGCGCTGCGGGGCGGGGTCCGTTGTGCCCCGGCCTCCGTGCCCGGGGCGCTGCGTCGCCTCCCGGTAATGCTCCTTCCTGCCCAGCCGGGCATCGGCCCGGTATGCCTCCGGGCAGCGGCCGGCTTCGCAAACGGTCGCTGCCCGGAGGCCCTACCGGAGACCTTCACCCTCGCGCCAAGTCGGACGTCCCGCACCCCATGACCCGCCATCCGGGCCTGCGCCGCGTGAAAAGCGTCAGTCGCGCCCGTCAGCGCGTACGCCCCGGGTGCGCGCCCGGTGACCCTTGATGTCGGGGTGCCCGATGTGGCCCGGCTCCCGTTCCACCTCGCCGAGCCACAGGTGCGCGGCGTAGTGCCGGACGGCCGCGACGAGGGGTTCGCGGTCGACGCCCCTGGCAGGGAGTCGGTAGCGCAGGCGCGGCAGGGACGGGTGAAGGGGTTCCTCGTCGCGGACGAGGTTCCACACGACCGGGTGGTCGCGGTCTATCGGGCCGTTCGGGCACAGCTCGATCGAATATTGCTTCGGGGCGCCCCGCTTCACCCCCTTGCTCCAGTACAGGCCGACGCCGGCGAGGCCGTCCCAGGGGATGACCTTGTTGCCCTTCGGGTTGCTGATCCAGAGGCCGACGTGGTCGACGCAGATGACGGCGTGCCGCGCGTCCCAGAAGCCCTTCAGGATCGTCACGCCGAAGAAACCGGCCACCAGGCCGAAGAAGACCCCCACGAAAGCCCCGGGTTCGGGCTCCTTGCCGATGAGGCCGAAAGCCGCCGCGAGGCTGCCCGCGATGACGATCAGGCCGCCCCCTGCGCATCCGATCCCGGCAGAGAAGCCGCCTTTCAACTGGTTCCGGCCGGTCTTGATCAGCGTCGCGTCGGGCGCGGGGCCCTGCGGAGAGGAGCTCGTCATGGACATGGAGTGTAGGTAAGGGAGCCGAGACACCGGCCCCGCCGGTCCCGCCCCGGCGCGGTCCAGTTCACCGGGAGGCGGCCTCAGGGGTTCTGCTCCATGGGCACGTGGAGGATCCGTATCCGCAACAGGCTCATCAGGAAAACGAGTTGGACATCGACCGCCGGAGGATGGGAAGGCCGGTTCGCCGTTGCCGCGACGGTGGAATCGGGCTCTTGGCGTCTTGGTGATACCCGACTCCGGTGTTTTGTAAGGGAGTTGACAGGCGCGATGCCTGCCGCCGCGGCCGGTTGCGCGGCTTTCGGCCAATACCGTTCCGGGTGTTCCACCGGTGACTACCTCCGAGTAGAAACCGGCGGTAACAGCAGACCGGAGGGGAGGCCCAATGGTGCGTGCGGGATGGTCGAGTTCTTCGGGAGCGGCGGGTACGCCGAGACGGGTGAGACGGGCGGGCAGGCCCAGATGGCTGGCCTTGTGGGCGGCGGTCGGTGCGGCGGGCCTGGTGGTGAGCGGGGCCGGCGGTGCCACGGCGGCCGGTGCCGGTCCGGCGGTCCATTCGGCCACCGTGGCCGGGAAGCCGTTGCCGCCCGAGTTGGAGAAGATCCGGGCCGAGGAGGCCACCAAGCTGTACGGCGACCCGGCGGAGCGGCCGGTCGGGGAGCGGAAGACCTCGTTGATCTCGCTGGGCGACAGTGAGATCTCGGGGGAGGGCGTCGGGACGTACGAGCCGGGGACCGATGGGCCCAGCAATTGGTGTCACCGGTCGCCGGATTCCGCGATTCACCGGACGGGCATTGCGGCGGATGTGACCTACAACGTCGCCTGTTCCGGGGCGTACAGCGGGAATATCCGGATCGGCGGGAGCAAGCAGTACGCGGATGAGCTGGTGCAGAGCGACAGCCTGGCGATCAAGGCGCGTAATACGCGGCTGAAGATGGTGTTGCTGGTCGCCGGGGCCAATGATGACCTGCAGTTCGGGCCGGTGATGACGGACTGCGTCGAGCGCTGGTTCCTGTTGCAGGGGACCTGCGAGCCGAAATACCAGCCGGGGTGGCAGGCGCGGGTCGACGGACTGGTGCCGAAGGTCGAGCAGACGGTGAACGATCTGCGGACCGTGATGCGGGACGCGGGATACGCGGACGGCGACTACAAGCTCGTGGTCATGTCGTATCCGAGTCCGATCGGCCCGGATGTGGAGGACAATCCGCATTTCCCCGGGAAGATACCGGGCGGCTGTACGGGATACACGTCGGACGCGGGGTGGGGCCGTAATGCCGCGGTGCCCGCATTCGAGGCGGGAACGCGGAAGGCCGCGCGGGATACCGGGGCGGTTTATCTCGATGCCTCGCGGCTCTTCCACGGGCACGAGGTGTGCATGGAGGACGCCTGGGCCCGGGGGCTGTACGTCAACATCTCCAACCCCTTCCCGCCGGACTCGAATTCGGTGCGGCAGTCGTTCCATCCGAACGTGCGCGGGCACGGCGCGTTCGCCTCGTGTCTGACGCAGCTGTACGCGGCGTCCGGGCTGCGGGAGGCGTCGTGCGCGGATCCGGCGAGCACCGGGCAGCCGAAGCTGTACCCGGGGGCCTGGGACGACGCGTACCGGCCGCTGAAGAATGCCGGTACGGGCAGCTGTGTGGATGCCACGGGCGCGTCGAGCCGTAATGGGACGGCGGTCGGTGGCTGGGACTGCAACGGGCAGCGGAACCAGAGCTGGTGGTACGACCCGGACCCCGGCCAGAAGTCGGTGCACGTGGGGCTGACACAGGACCGGTGCCTGGACGTGCCCGGCGGGAAGTACGAGCCGGGTGCCGCACTGGTGCTCTGGAACTGTTCGGGCGCGGCCAACCAGCAGTTCGTGCGGGAGACGGGTGGCACCGGATCCATCCGGCCGGCCGCGGCCACCTCGCTGTGCCTGACGCTGGGCGGGGCGAAGGAGCCGCTGCGGTTGCGGGCGTGTGACGGGTCGGCGGGGCAGCGGTTCGCCTGACGGCTCCCCTCCGTCTGACGGCTCCGGCCTGACGGCTGCGGTACGCGAAGGGCCCGCTACGGGATTCCGTAGCGGGCCCTTCGGTGTGCGTGCGGCCGGGGGAGGGCGGCGGTCAGAGCGTGCCGAGCTTCAGCAGGCCCAGCAGCGCGACCAGCTGGATGGCGGAGGCGCCGAGCGCCTTGGGCCAGGGCAGGTCGTGCGACTTGTTGACCATGGAGGTGAGCAGGAAGCCGGTCGCGAGCCAGGTCAGCCAGCCCAGGACCTGGACGAGGGTGCTGTCGCCGCCGAGGAACATGGCGAAAAGCAGCCGGGGCGCGTCCGAAATCGTCATGATCAGCATGGCCATGCCGATGGTCGGCGCCCAGGCGCCGTCGCCACCGAGCTGGCGGGCCAGGGTGTGCGTGACCGTGCCCAGGATCAGGCTGCCGATGATGAACATCACGGCCGTGATCCCCACCCAGGGGATGCTGTTGGAGAGGGTGGCGTTGAGCACGTCCTCGCGGGCCTTGTCGAAGCCGAAGACCGCGAGCAGGCCGTAGATGAACGTGACGGTCAGCGCCGGGCCCCACATCGTGTGGTCGCGCATCTGCCAGAACGTGGGCGCGGGACGCAGCACGATGCCGGGCAGCAGCTGCTTCCAGTGCAGCCGGGGACCGGCCGGCGGCGCGGTGGTCTGGCCGGCGCGGTACGTGCCGCCGTCGTCGTACTGGCCGTCGGGGCCGCGACCGGGGCCGTCGTCGTACTGATCGGGGTAGGGGCCGTAGGCGTCCGGGCCGTGCGCGTCCGGGGCCTCGCCGATGCTGAACTGGCGGGTGCTGCCCGGGTTGTTGTCCTGGGAGTACGGGGCGTGTGCCGCCTGCTGGGGGTCGTAGCCGCCGTCGCCGAAGTACTCGGGCTCGCCGCCTCCGCCCTGGGGCCGCCCCTGGGGGCCGCCGCCGTACTGCTGCTGCGGCGCCGCCTGCCACTGCCCGTGCGGAGGCGGAGGCTGCTGCCCGTACGGCCCTTGTTGCCCGTACGGAGCCTGCTGCCCCTGTTGCGCCTGCTGCTGTCCGTCCTGTGCGGAGCGGGGATCCCGTCCGCGACCCATCCTGAATCCAGCCACGCCTTCGAAAGTACCTGGTCCGCGGGGATTCGGTGGCCGAGCACGGAGAGTGGGCGGGGGTTTGCTGCTGAGCTGTGACATCCCCTAGGGGAAGTCTCAGGGGGATCCCGGAGAAGAGGACGGGGCCGGGGTCCACCGGAGGGTCAGTTCCGGGAGGTTTTCCATGTTGTCGCTGCCGTCGCCGGTGGCGATGACCGTGAAGCCGTGGTGGGCGTAGAAGGCACGGGCATCGGTGTTGAGCTGGAAGACGTGGAGGGTCAGGCCGTTGGGGCTCAGCCGCTGGGCTTCGGCGAGGAGGCGCGTGCCGATGCCGCCGCGGCGGACGTCAGGGCGGAGATAGAGCTGGTCGAGGAGGTCGTCCTGTACGGCCGCGTAGCCGACGGTCTCCGGGCCGCGGACCGCCACCAGGGCGCGTGACTGCGGCAGCACGATCTCGCGGATCCAGCGGGTGACCTCGTCGTGGGTGCGCCGCTGGGGCGGGAGGTACGGCATGGTGGCGCGGCGCGAGGCCAGGTGGATGGCGGCGATGTCAGGGGCGTCGGTGGGGCGGGCGGGGCGGATGTGCAGGGGTGGGGCGGGGTTTACGGGGGTGTCGTCGGCCATACGGTCATGGTTGGGGCGGGGGTGAGTGGGGGGCAACCGGATTCTGGCGGCCGGGCCCCCTCCGGCTAGTTCCCCTCGGCCCCGCTGCGGCACGCCGGGTGCCCCCAGCCGTCGGTGTTCTTCGCGATGGGCTCGCCCGCCGCGTAGGACCGGCCGCAGCGGCAGCGGCCCGGGAACTTCGCGTCGAGGGTCCGCGACGAGGCCCCCGAGGTGCGCCGCCGGGCCGCCGACGCCCCGGCCTTCGCGGATGCCCCGGCCTTCGCGGACGGGCCGTCGGCACGGCGCCGGGCGCCGCCGGTCCGGGGGGTGTCGGGCGAGGGCGGCGGCACCGGGGAGCCCAGCTCGCTGCCGGCGGGCTCCTGGAGGACGGCGGCCTGGCTCGCGGCGCGGTCGGCGAAGTCGTTGAGCGGGTCGCCGTCCACCTGGTGCGCGGGCACGTACCGGAATTCCACGGAGCGCCCCGTGAGCAGCGCATCGATACGCATGACGAGGTCCTGGTTGGCGACCGGCTTGCCCGCCGCGGTCTTCCATCCCTTGCGCTTCCAGCCGGGCAACCAGGTGGTGACCGCCTTCATCGCGTACTGCGAGTCCATCCGGATCTCCATCGGCACGGCCGGGTCGGTGGTCGCCAACAGGCGCTCCAGCGCCGTGAGTTCGGCGACATTGTTGGTCGCGGTCCCCAGGGGTCCGGCCTCCCAGCGGTCCGCCGTGCCCCCGTCATCGCCGATGACCCAGGCCCAGCCCGCGGGTCCGGGGTTTCCCTTCGAGGCACCGTCACATGCGGCGATCACGCGTTCAGCCATGCGGGCGATGATGTCAGGTGGCGGGCGGGTGGGCGAAACCGTGCCGCGGCGGCTCGCGGCACCAGTGGATGCGGAGTTCGCCTGACGTCGTGCGCGCGTCGCGGCGAGGATGCCAGCCATGACCTTCAAGTTCGCGCCTGTCATCGCCGCGGGGAGCCTCCGCGGCTCCGTTCAGCCCTCGCTGCCGTCGCAGGACGGGGAGTTGGTGCTGCGGCCGTGGAGCGAGGCGGACGCCGACGCGGTGTGCCGGGCCTACGAGGACCCGGTGCTCCGGCGGTGGCAGTCGCGGCATCTGGGGACGCCGGAGGAAGCGCGGGAGTGGATCGCGGCCTGCGGGCGGGGCTGGCGGGAGGAGCGGGCGGCCCAGTGGGCGGTGACGGAGGCCGTCGGGGGCGAGGTCCTGGGGCGGATGGCGCTGCGCCGGATGGATCTTCAGTGCGGGCTCGCGGAGTGTGCGTACTGGGTGGTGCCGCAGGCGCGGGGGAAGGGTGTGGCCTCGCGTGCCCTGGCCACGCTCGCGGACTGGGCGCTGCACGAGGTGGGGTTCCACCGGCTGGAGCTGGTGCACTCGGACCGTAACGAGGCGTCCTGCCGGGCGGCGCACAGGGCCGGCTTCGCGGCGGAGGGCGTACGGCGGAGCGCGCAACTGCTCGAGGACGGGTGGCACGACATGCATCAGCACGCCCGGGTGCAGGGCGACGGCTGAACCGCGCCCGGCGCCGCCTCAGCCCTGTACGGTGCGGCCGCCCCGCCCCCGTACCGCCCGTTCGTACAGCGCCCGCGCCCGCCGGTCGAAGAGCACCGCGACCGACTCGTGGTCGGTGTCGCCGCCGCTCAGGACGCCGATGAGCCGGCCGGGCCGGGCCGCGTCGCGGTGGTCCGCGAGCCAGGGGCCGCCACTGGTGCCGGGCCAGAAGCCGGGGCATTCCATGTGGATCATGTAGGGCTCGTCGGGGTCGCGGCGGGTGCGGGTGGTGCAGGAGACGGGGCGGTTGCGGGGGTTGTGGTCCTCGTTGGGGTAGCCGACGACGGTGACGCGGCGGCGCGGGGGCGAGGACCAGTCGGGGGCGGCGGCGCCGACGACGTCCTGGAGGCGGCGGCCGTGCTTGTCGGGGGCGACGGTCAGGAAGGCGTAGTCGCCCCGGTCGTCGTTGTCGTCCGTCCACAGGGTGGGGATGTGGAGGGACGTGACCTTCCAGGTGCCGTACGGGTGGCGGGCGGCGCGGGAGGCGGAGCCGGCTCCGGAGAACCCGGGGGCGAAGCGCAGATCGCCCTTGAACGGGCCCGGGTCGTAGCCGTCCGCTTCATCGTCCTCGTGGAAGTAGACGCAGTGGGCGGCGGTGGCGAGCAGGCTGCGGCCGGGGCTGTCGATGACGCTCGCCGTGCACCAGTGGTCGTTGTCGCTGGTGAGGACGCCGACGAAGGGGAGCGGGCCATCTGCCCGGGGTGGCGCCGGGGCGGCGCAGCCCGCGAGGAGGGCGGCCAGGAGGGGGAGGGCCAGGAGGCGGGCGCGCGGCGGGGCGGTGTGGTGCGTAGGCATGACGTGCGGCAAGAGGGCGAAGCGGCGCCGCGGGTTCCGCCCGCCGGGGCGGGAAACGCCGACGGCCGGCCCCGCAGCGAGCGGGACCGGCCGTAGGTCGAAGGGCGAGCGGCGCTACTTCACCGGCTCGGGCTCCGGCGCGTCCTCGGACTCCGCGTCGCCCGACGGGTCGACCGGGGTCTTGACGGAGTCCAGCAGGAGCTGGGCGACGTCGACGACCTGGATGGACTCCTTCGCCTTGCCGTCGTTCTTCTTGCCGTTGACCGAGTCGGTCAGCATGACGAGGCAGAAGGGGCAGGCGGTGGAGACGATGTCCGGGTTGAGGGAGAGGGCCTCGTCGACGCGCTCGTTGTTGATGCGCTTGCCGATGCGCTCTTCCATCCACATCCGGGCACCACCGGCGCCGCAGCAGAAGCCGCGCTCCTTGTGGCGGTGCATCTCCTCGTTCCGCAGGCCCGGCACCTTGGCGATGATCTCGCGCGGCGGCGTGTAGACCTTGTTGTGGCGGCCCAGGTAGCAGGGGTCGTGGTACGTGATCAGACCCTCGACCGGGGTGACGGGGATGAGCTTGCCCTCGTCGATGAGGTGCTGCAGCAGCTGCGTGTGGTGGATGACCTCGAACTCGCCGCCCAGCTGGGGGTACTCGTTCGCGATGGTGTTGAAGCAGTGCGGGCAGGTGGCGACGATCTTCTTCGACGACTTGGGCTTCTTCGTCGACTCGTCCTCGCTGTCCTCGCCGAAGGCCATGTTCAGCGATTCGACGTTCTGCTGGCCGAGCTGCTGGAACAGGAACTCGTTGCCGAGGCGGCGGGCCGAGTCACCGGTGCAGGCCTCGTCGCCGCCCATGATCGCGAACTTCACGCCCGCGATGTGCAGCAGCTCGGCGAAGGCCTTGGTGGTCTTCTTCGCCCGGTCCTCCAGGGCGCCCGCGCAGCCGACCCAGTACAGGTACTCGACCTCGGTGAGGTCCTCGATGTCCTTGCCGACGACCGGGATCTCGAAGTCGACTTCCTTGGTCCAGGCGAGGCGCTGCTTCTTGGCCAGACCCCAGGGGTTGCCCTTCTTCTCCAGGTTCTTCAGCATCGTGCCGGCCTCGCTGGGGAAGCTGGACTCGATCATGACCTGGTAGCGGCGCATGTCGACGATGTGGTCGACGTGCTCGATGTCCACCGGGCACTGCTCGACGCAGGCGCCGCAGGTGGTGCAGGACCACAGCACGTCCGGGTCGATGACGCCGTTCTCTTCGAGGGTGCCGATCAGCGGGCGCTCGGCCTCGGCCAGGGCAGCCGCCGGGACGTCGGCGAGCTGCTCGGCGGTCGCCTTCTCCTCGCCCTCGGCGTCCTTGCCGCCGCCCGCGAGCAGGTAGGGGGCCTTGGCGTGCGCGTGGTCCCGCAGCGCCATGATCAGCAGCTTGGGGGAGAGCGGCTTGCCGGTGTTCCAGGCGGGGCACTGCGACTGGCAGCGGCCGCACTCGGTGCAGGTGGAGAAGTCGAGCAGGCCCTTCCAGGAGAAGTGCTCGACCTGCGAGACGCCGAACTGGTCGTCCTCGCCCGGGTCCTCGAAGTCGATCGCCTTGCCCTCGCTGGTCATCGGCAGCAGCGCGCCGAGCGCCACGTCACCGGACGACTCGCGCTTGAACCAGATGTTGGGGAAGGCCAGGAAGCGGTGCCAGGCCACGCCCATGTCGGTCTTGAGGGCGACCGTGATCATCCAGATGAAGGACGTCGCGATCTTCAGGCCGGCGAAGAAGTACGTGAGGTTCTGGAGCGTGGCGACGTCCATGCCCTCCAGCCACGAGACGACCGGGTACGAGATGAAGAACGAGCCCTCGTAGCCGTCGACGTGGTGCTGGGCGCCTTCCAGGGCGTGCAGCATGAAGATGCAGATGCCGACGATGAGGATGACGGCTTCGACGAAGTACGCCTGGCGGAAGTTGGAGCCGGCGAAGCGGGACTTGCGGCCCGGCTTGTTCGGCTTGGACATCTGCCGGATGACGATCAGGGTCAGGATGCCGAGCGTCGTCATGGTGCCGAGGAACTCGACGAAGACGTTGTACGGCGTCCACTCACCGATGATCGGCAGGAGCCAGTCGGCCTTGAAGAGCTGGCCGATGGCGTTGACGATCGTCAGCAGCAGCGAGAAGAAGCCCACCGCCACGAACCAGTGCGCCACTCCGACGACGCCCCAGCGGTTCATGCGGGTGTGGCCGAGGAACTCCTTGACCACGGTGACGGTGCGCTGCGTGGGGTCGTTGGTCCGGGAGCCGGCGGGCACGGGCTGGCCGAGCTTCACATAGCGGTAGATCTGTGCGATGGCTCGGACGAACAGTGCGACGCCCACCACGATGAGGACCAGCGACACGATGATCGCGGCGAGTTGCATGGATGGCTCCTCGGGCCTGCGAGAGCGGGGAACTACTGGGGATTACTGCGATTACTAAGCGGTAACTTTTCAGGTCTGCGCTGAGAGTACCCAGTATCCGCCGCCCCATGAAGCCGCTCGGCCGGTGATCTGTGTCGCGAAGGCAACCCTCAGGCCCGCATCGGTCGTCGTGGAACCCTTTCCGGCGCGCCGGCGTCCTTGCATACGCGCTGGTGAGGATAACCATCGTATAAAACTTGAGTGCCCTCGACTCAGCTCTGTTGACAGGTTTTCTTCCGTGTTGCACTCTTGAGCCTGTTCCACTCAAGTCAGCTGGAGGAATTGAAATGGCACGTGCGGTCGGCATCGACCTGGGCACGACGAACTCCGTCGTCAGTGTTCTCGAAGGCGGTGAGCCCACCGTCATCACCAACGCCGAGGGCGCCAGGACCACGCCGTCCGTTGTCGCCTTCGCCAAGAACGGCGAGGTGCTGGTCGGCGAGGTCGCGAAGCGCCAGGCGGTCACCAACGTCGACAGGACCATCCGGTCGGTCAAGCGCCACATGGGCACCGACTGGAAGATCGACATCGACAGCAAGGGCTTCAACCCGCAGCAGATGAGCGCCTTCATCCTGCAGAAGCTCAAGCGCGACGCCGAGTCGTACCTGGGTGAGAAGGTCACGGACGCGGTCATCACCGTTCCTGCCTACTTCAACGACTCCGAGCGTCAGGCCACCAAGGAGGCCGGCGAGATCGCGGGCCTGAACGTCCTGCGCATCGTCAACGAGCCGACGGCGGCCGCCCTGGCCTACGGCCTCGAGAAGGAAGACCAGACCATTCTGGTCTTCGACCTCGGTGGCGGCACCTTCGACGTCTCGCTGCTGGAGATCGGCGACGGCGTCGTCGAGGTGAAGGCCACCAACGGTGACAACCACCTCGGTGGTGACGACTGGGACCAGCGCATCGTCGAGTACCTGGTCAAGCAGTTCAGCAACGGCCACGGCGTCGACCTGTCCAAGGACAAGATGGCCCTCCAGCGCCTGCGTGAGGCCGCTGAGAAGGCGAAGATCGAGCTGTCCTCGTCCACCGAGACCTCGATCAACCTGCCCTACATCACCGCCTCCGCCGAGGGCCCGCTCCACCTGGACGAGAAGCTCACCCGGGCGCAGTTCCAGCAGCTGACCGCGGACCTCCTGGAGCGCTGCAAGACGCCGTTCCACAACGTCATCAAGGACGCGGGTATCAACCTGTCCGAGATCGACCACGTGGTCCTGGTCGGCGGTTCGACCCGTATGCCGGCCGTCGCCGAGCTCGTCAAGGAGCTGACCGGCGGCAAGGAAGCCAACAAGGGCGTCAACCCGGACGAGGTCGTGGCCATGGGCGCCACCCTCCAGGCCGGTGTCCTCAAGGGTGACGTCAAGGACGTCCTCCTGCTGGACGTCACCCCGCTGTCCCTCGGTATCGAGACCAAGGGCGGCATCATGACCAAGCTCATCGAGCGCAACACCACGATCCCGACCAAGCGGTCCGAGATCTTCACGACGGCCGAGGACAACCAGCCGTCCGTGCAGATCCAGGTCTACCAGGGCGAGCGCGAGATCGCGGCGTACAACAAGAAGCTCGGGATGTTCGAGCTGACCGGCCTGCCGCCGGCCCCGCGTGGCGTCCCGCAGATCGAGGTGTCCTTCGACATCGACGCCAACGGCATCATGCACGTGACCGCCAAGGACCTGGGCACGGGCAAGGAGCAGAAGATGACCGTCACCGGCGGCTCCTCGCTGCCGAAGGACGAGGTCGACCGCATGCGCCAGGAGGCCGAGCAGTACGCGGACGAGGACCACAAGCGCCGCGAGGCCGCCGAGGCCCGCAACCAGGGCGAGCAGCTGGTCTACCAGACCGAGAAGTTCCTCAAGGACAACGAGGACAAGGTCCCCGGTGAGGTGAAGACCGAGGTCGAGACCGCCGTCGGCGAGCTGAAGGAGAAGCTCAAGGGCGAGGACACGGCCGAGATCCGCACCGCCACCGAGAAGGTCGCGGCCGTCTCGCAGAAGCTGGGCCAGGCCATGTACGCCGACGCCCAGGCCGCGCAGGCCGCCGGTGGCGCCGAGGGCGCCCCCGCCGGTGAGCAGGCCGAGGCCGCCGACGACGTCGTGGACGCCGAGATCGTCGACGACGAGAAGCCCAAGAAGGACGGTGCCGCGTGACGGAGGAGACCCCGGGCTTCGACGAGAAGCCTGACGTCCCTCCCTCCACGCCCGCCGGCGCGGAGGGGCCCACCTCCGCCGCTCCCGAAGACGCGGCGCAGGAGGCCGGGTCCGCCGACAAGGCGGGCTCGGCCCCGGCCGGGGACGCCAACGAAAGCACCCAGGACGTGGCCGTGACGGCGCAGCTGGACCAGGCCCGTTCGGCGCTCAACGAGCGCACGGCGGACCTCCAGCGGCTCCAGGCCGAGTACCAGAACTACCGCCGTCGGGTGGAACGGGACCGGATCACGGTCAAGGAGATCGCCTCGGCGAGTGTCCTGTCCGAGCTCCTGCCCACCCTCGACGACATCGGCCGTGCCCGCGAGCACGGCGAACTGGTCGGTGGTTTCAAGTCGGTGGCCGAATCGCTGGAGGCCGTGGTCGCCAAGCTGGGTCTGACCCAGTTCGGTAAGGAGGGCGAGCCCTTCGACCCGACGATCCACGAGGCACTGATGCATTCGTACGCACCGGATGTCACGGAGACCACGTGCGTGGCGATCCTGCAGCCCGGGTATCGCATCGGTGAGCGAACGATCCGCCCCGCGCGGGTCGCCGTCGCCGAGCCGCAGCCGGGCGCGCAGAGCGCCAAGTCCGGATCCGAGGACGACGCCAAGGGCGCCAAGGCCTCGGACGAGGAGAGCGGTGGCCCGGAAGAGGGCTGACGTGAGGACACACAAGGAAATCGCGCGGAAGGAGGGACGTCGAGGATGAGCACCAAGGACTTCGTTGAGAAGGACTACTACAAGGTCCTCGGCGTCCCGAAGGACGCCACCGAAGCGGAAATCAAGAAGGCGTACCGCAAGCTCGCCCGCGAGAACCACCCGGACGCCAACAAGGGCGACGACAAGGCCGAAGAGCGCTTCAAGCAGATCTCCGAGGCCAACGACGTCCTGGGCGACCCCAAGCGCCGCAAGGAGTACGACGAGGCGCGCGCGCTGTTCGGCAACGGCGGGTTCCGGCCCGGTCCCGGCGCCGGCGGCGGCAGCTTCAACTTCGACCTGGGCGACCTCTTCGGAGGTTCCCAGGGCGGCGGCCAGGGGGGCGGCGGCTTCGGCGGCGGCCTCGGGGACGTCTTCGGCGGCCTGTTCAACCGGGGCGGCGCGGGCACCCGTACGCACCCGCGGCGCGGCCAGGACATCGAGTCCGAGGTGACGCTGAGCTTCACCGAGGCGGTCGACGGGGCCACGGTCCCGCTGCGGATGTCCAGCAAGGAGCCGTGCAAGTCGTGTGCGGGCACCGGCGACAAAAACGGTACGCCTCGGGTCTGTCCGACCTGTGTCGGCACCGGCCAGGTCAGCCGGGGCGCGGGCGGCGGCTTCTCGCTCACCGACCCGTGTGCCGACTGCAAGGGCCGGGGCCTGATCGCCCAGGATGCCTGCGAGGTCTGCAAGGGCAGCGGACGCGCGACGAGCGCCCGCACCATGCAGGTACGCATCCCCGCGGGCGTCTCCGACGGGCAGCGCATCCGGCTGCGCGGCAAGGGCGGACCGGGCGAGCAGGGCGGCCCGGCGGGCGATCTCTATGTCGTCGTGCATGTCCACGCCCACCCGGTCTTCGGCCGCAAGGGCGACAACCTCACCATCACGGTGCCGGTCACCTTCCCGGAGGCCGCGCTGGGCGGCGAGGTCAAGGTGCCGACGCTGGGCGGCCCGCCGGTCACGCTCAAGCTGCCGGCCGGCACTCCCAACGGACGCACCATGCGGGCCCGGGGCAAGGGCGCCGCCCGTAAGGACGGCACCCGCGGCGATCTGCTGGTCACCATCGAGGTACAGGTTCCCGGTGACCTGAGCGACAAGGCGAAGGAATCGCTGGAGAGCTATCGAGAGGCGACCGTGGGATCCGACCCGCGGGCGGAGCTGTTCCAGGCCGCGAAGGGAGCTTGAGATGGACAGCCGGGGCGGGCAGCGTCGTAACCCGTATGAACTGACCGAAGAGTCGCCGGTGTACGTCATCTCCGTCGCGGCCCAGCTCTCGGGCCTGCATCCGCAGACCCTGCGTCAGTACGACCGGCTGGGTCTGGTCTCGCCGGACCGCACGGCCGGGCGGGGCCGCCGCTATTCGGCCCGGGACATCGAACTCCTGCGTACGGTGCAGCAGTTGTCCCAGGACGAGGGCATCAACCTCGCCGGCATCAAGCGCATCATCGAGCTGGAGAACCAGGTCGCGGCCCTTCAGCAGCGCGTCGCCGAGCTCCAGGGCGCCCTGGAGGGCGCGGCCAGCGCGATGCAGCAGCGGGAGGCGGCGGTGCATGCCTCGTACCGCCGCGATCTGGTGCCGTATCAGGATGTGCAGCAGACCAGCGCGCTGGTGGTGTGGCGGCCCAACAAGCGCTCCGAGTAGCGCGCGTGGCGCGGCCATGGCCGAACGCATGACGGAGGGCCGGGGGTTTCACGTGAAACCCCCGGCCCTCCGTCATGCGTTCGGCGCCTCAGCAGCCGTTGTACCCCGCCGTCGGCATCGACAGCCGCCGGTGCACATGGGACTTCATCGCCAGCGTGTAGACCGGCTCGTCGAGGTCGGCGGTCTCCAGACGGACGCCCGCCGCCGCGCAGCGCGCGCTGAATTCGTCGGCCCCGTCGATGGCGTTCTCCAGCGCCCGGCGGTTGGGCGCCACGAACACATCGACCAGGCCGTCTTCGACATCGCTCCACAGCGCACTGTGGTCGGCGCGCAGCTGGTGCAGGCTGAGCCGGCAGGTCAGGCGGTAATCACGGGCTGCCGCCCACTGTTTGCACATGTCGTGCTGGCTGCGGTCGTCGACCAGAAACGGATCCTCGTCCAGCTCGGACAGCGGCATCAGGCAGGCGATCGCCGTCACTCGGACCGAGTTCATCGTGCCCTCCGGGGCGTGGCGACTGTGGGGGCGACGATACCCCGCAGGCGCCCCGGGGTGGAGGGGTGGCGCCGGGTGGCGAGGCATAGCCGCAGGCGTGGCAGATCTTCCAGCCGTCCTGGTTGACGGCGAGTTGGCCGCCGCACCGGGGGCAGAGCTCCGCGCGGGGCCGCGGAGGGGCGAGTGCCGGGCGGCGGGGAACCGGCGGGGGGACGGTGGTCGCGTTGCACAGCGCCTGCGGCATGCGGGCCTCCAGCTGCCGTCTTGTGCTCGAAGGAGGGCCGAGAAGGTCCGCTTGCGTGCGGAACTATTCCATTCCTGCTCGGTGCCTGCCGTTTCTCTTTCTCCTGAGTACCAGGTGAGCGCAAGACGCCGGATGCGGACCGTCCGTTTTCAGCCAGGCCCGGGCGGGGTCCGCAGGGGGCTCAGGCCCGCCCCATCGCCCTGGTCACGGCGATCTCGATCATGACGCGGTCGGGGTTCGGCTCCGGCGTACGGCCGTACCGCTCGGCGTACCGGTTCACCGCGTCGGCCACCGACTCGGCATCCGTACGCACCCGGGCGATCCCCTCCAGCGTCGCCCAGCGGCCGCGGTCCACCTGGCACACGGCGACGGTGGCGCCGTCGGCCCCGGCGGCGAGGATGTTCTTGACCTTGGCGCTGTCCTTGCGCGTGATGATCCGCGCGATCCGCTGCCCGGCGTCGTAAGTGACGCCTACCGGGACGACATGCGGGGTCCCGTTCGTACGCAGCGTGGTCAGGGTCGGCATCAGGTACTCGCCCCAGAAGGCGAGGTACTCGGGCGTGAGGGCGGAGAGGTCATGGGCCATGGGGGAAAGGGTAGGCCCGCGTCCCTTCGGGGTTCACGGGCCGTTCGGGAAAGTCAGAGGAAGTCGGTCGTCTCGAGGTCGAAGGAGAAGGGGGCGGGGAGGGGAACTGACTTACCGAAGGGAACTCGGTGGATCACGGTGTAGTCCTCGCCTTCAGGCTCGCTGAACAGCGTCATCGTTGACTTCTCTCGATCGGCGAGCAAGTAGAGCGGGATTCCAGTGCGGGCGTAGCAGTGTCGCTTTTCGACTCGGTCCCTATGCGGGCTGCTTGAGGTCACTTCGAGGACCAAGGCGATCTCGGAGCTGGGGATCCACATGCCTGGAAGATCGAAGATATCCGCTTCGCTGGGCACGAATGTGGCATCAGGGATCACGTAGTCCTTGGCGGGCAGGTCGCCGTGGGACAGCGACACCCCCTTGTTTCCGGAGACATCCATGTCGGTTTCGGACTTCGCCAAGATCTGCTTGATGATCCTGCTGAAAAACCGCTCATGCCTGTTGTCCGGCGGTGGCGTCACAACGATCTCCCCCTCGATCAGCTCGGCCCGGAAGCCCTTGGGGGTTTCCAGGGCGAGGAAGTAATCCAGGAGGGTCTCTTCGTCGGTAGCCATCGGCTCGTGTGCCATAGCCGTCATGCTGCACCTCCTTGTGGTCGAAGGCCAGTGTCACGAGGCGCGGCCGCCGGCGAAGACGCGTTCGCGGCCGTTCACGCGCAAGGGTGGGGTGGTTCGTCGTGAGCGTGGCGCGGAGTTGCGCCGGCGGCGGAAAACGCGAACGGGTTCCCGATGGGGCGTGTCAGCAGAGATTGAGTGGAATAGACTCAACTTATCGCACGTTGGTACCTGCAAGACGTATCGGAACAACACACAGGGAGGACACCGGGCCGTGGATGCCGAGCTGACCAACAAGAGCCGGGAGGCGCTGGCCGCCGCCAATGAGCGGGCGGTCACCGCCGGGCACGCGGACATGACGTCCGCGCATCTGCTGCTCGCGCTGCTGGCCGGGCAGGACAACGAGAACATCATGGACCTGCTGGCGAGCGTCGAGGCCGACGCCGCCGCGCTGCGCAACGGCGCCGAGCGTCAGCTGGCCGGGCTGCCCAGCGTCCAGGGTTCGACCGTCGCGCCACCGCAGCCGGACCGCGACCTGCTGTCCGCCATCGCGGACGCCACGCAGCGCGCCCGCGATCTCGGTGACGCCTATGTCTCCACCGAGCATCTCCTCATCGGCATCGCCGCCAAGGGCGGCCGCACCGGCGAGCTGCTGGAGCAGCAGGGCGCCGGCGCCAAGAAGCTGATGGCCGCGTTCGAGGCGAGCCGGGGCGGGCAGCGGGTGACCAACGCCGACCCGGAGGGCACGTACAAGGCGCTGGAGAAGTTCGGTACGGACTTCACGGCGGCCGCCCGCGAGGGCAAGCTCGACCCGGTGATCGGTCGTGATCATGAGATTCGGCGTGTGGTGCAGGTGCTCTCCCGCCGTACGAAGAACAACCCGGTGCTCATCGGTGAGCCCGGCGTCGGCAAGACCGCCGTCGTCGAGGGGCTGGCGCAGCGCATCGTCAAGGGCGACGTCCCCGAGTCGCTGCGCAACAAGCGGCTGGTCGCGCTCGACCTGGGCGCGATGGTCGCGGGTGCCAAGTACCGCGGCGAGTTCGAGGAGCGCCTGAAGACCGTCCTGGCGGAGATCAAGTCCAGCGAGGGCCAGATCATCACGTTCATCGACGAGCTGCACACCGTCGTCGGCGCGGGCGCCGGCGGGGACTCGTCCATGGACGCGGGCAACATGCTCAAGCCGATGCTGGCCCGCGGCGAGCTGCGGATGGTCGGCGCGACCACCCTCGACGAGTACCGCGAGCGGATCGAGAAGGACCCGGCGCTCGAGCGCCGCTTCCAGCAGGTGCTGGTCGCCGAGCCGACCGTCGAGGACACGGTGGCCATCCTGCGCGGGCTCAAGGGCCGCTACGAGGCCCACCACAAGGTGCAGATCGCCGACTCCGCGCTGGTCGCCGCGGCCACCCTCTCCGACCGCTACATCACCTCCCGTTTCCTGCCCGACAAGGCGATCGACCTCGTCGACGAGGCCGCCTCCCGGCTCCGCATGGAGATCGACTCCTCGCCCGTCGAGATCGACGAGCTCCAGCGGGCCGTGGACCGCCTGCGCATGGAGGAGCTGGCCCTCAAGAACGAAACCGACGCCGGCTCCGTCCAGCGCCTGGAGAAGCTCCGCAAGGACCTCGCCGACAAGGAGGAGGAGCTGCGGGGACTGACCGCCCGCTGGGAGAAGGAGAAGCAGGGGCTCAATCGCGTCGGTGAGCTGAAGGAGAAGCTGGACGAGCTGCGCGGGCAGGCGGAGCGCGCCCAGCGGGACGGCGACTTCGACACCGCCTCCAAGCTGCTGTACGGCGAAATCCCCAGTCTGGAACGGGAGTTGGAGGAGGCCGCCGCGGCCGAGGCGGAGCAGGAGGCGTCCAAGGGCGCCTCGGGCGGCAAGGAGTCCATGGTCAAGGAGGAGGTCGGCCCGGACGACATCGCGGACGTGGTCGGCTCCTGGACCGGCATCCCGGCCGGCCGCCTTCTGGAGGGCGAGACCCAGAAGCTGCTGCGCATGGAGGACGAGATCGGCAAGCGGCTGATCGGTCAGGCCGAGGCCGTACGGTCGGTCTCCGACGCGGTCCGCCGCAGCCGCGCCGGCATCGCCGACCCGGACCGCCCCACCGGCTCGTTCCTCTTCCTCGGCCCGACCGGCGTCGGCAAGACCGAGCTGGCCAAGGCGCTCGCGGACTTCCTCTTCGACGACGAGCGGGCCATGGTCCGGATCGACATGTCGGAGTACGGCGAGAAGCACTCCGTCGCCCGTCTGGTCGGCGCCCCGCCCGGCTACGTCGGCTACGAGGAGGGTGGCCAGCTCACGGAGGCCGTCCGCCGCCGCCCCTACAGCGTCATCCTCCTGGACGAGGTCGAAAAGGCCCACACCGAGGTCTTCGACGTCCTCCTCCAGGTCCTCGACGACGGCCGCCTCACGGACGGCCAGGGCCGGACGGTCGACTTTCGCAACACCATCCTCATCCTCACCTCCAACCTCGGCTCCAACTTCCTCATGGACCCCCTCCTCAAGGAGGACCAGCGGAGGGAAAAGGTGCTGGAGACGGTCCGGGCGTCGTTCCGTCCCGAGTTCCTCAACCGCCTCGACGACGTGGTGGTCTTCCACCCGCTGGGCACCGACCAGCTCCAGCGCATCGCCCGGATCCAGCTCGACCACCTCCAGCGCCGCCTGGCCGGCCGCCGCCTCACGCTGGACGTCACCGACCGGGCCCTGGCCTGGCTCGCCTGGCTCGGGCAGGAGCCGGTCCTCGACGCCCCGGCCCCGGACCTCTCCTACGGCGCCCGGCCGCTGCGCCGCCTGGTCCAGACGGCCATCGGCGACCAGCTCGCGCGGGCCATCCTGGCGGGCGAGGTCCTCGACGGGGACACGGTGCGGGTCGATGTGGACGGTGATCGCCTGTCGGTGGAGCCGGCCCGGCCGGGTGCGGCCTGACCAGGAGCGATCGCATGGCTTGACCGACACCTTGCCCGCATCCGCACCCTCTGGGGTTGCCAGGACGGGGCGGATGTGGGGGAGGATGGCAGAGACCATACGAAGGGAATTCCACGGTGAGCATCGACCCGTCCTCGATTCCGAATTTCGGGGGCCAGCCCGAACCCGAGCCGTCGGGGCCTGATGGTCCCGTCGTGCCTGACCAGGACCTGGTAAAGCAGCTCCTCGACCAGATGGAGCTGAAGTACGTAGTCGACGAGGAGGGTGACCTCGCCGCCCCGTGGGAGCAGTTCCGCACGTACTTCATGTTCCGCGGTGAGGAGGAGCAGGAGATCTTCTCCGTCCGCACGTTCTACGACCGCGCCCACGGCATCGACGACAAGTCGAAGCTGCTGGAGGCGATCGACGACTGGAACCGCCGGACCCTGTGGCCCAAGGCCTACACCCACACCCACGACGACGGCACGGTCCGTCTGATCGGTGAGGCATCGATGCTGATCGGCACCGGCGTCTCGCTCGAACACTTTGTGTCGAGCACGGTCAGCTGGGTCCGCGCCTCGATCGAATTCGACAAGTGGCTCGTCGAGCAGCTCGGCCTCGAAGCCGAGATCGAAGGCGACTCCGACGACAAGCCGGGGGACGGCGAGGCCTGAGCCCCGCCCCTCGATTTCCCGGCTGCGCGGGCCCCGGAGCTACTGGCTCCGGGGCCCGCGTCCGTGTGTGCGGGCCTCCCGGGGTGACCCGCAACGGGAGGGTGCCGCCGGTGGCCCCACCGCCTCAGAGCTTCCGCAGCCGCCCGACCGCCTCCCGCAGGACCTCCTCCTGCTTACAGAACGCGAAGCGGACGTACGGCGCGCCCTGGTCCTTGTGGTCGTAGAAGACGGCGTTGGGGATGGCGACGACGCCGGCGCGTTCGGGGAGGGCGCGGCAGAAGGCGAAGCCGTCGCCCTCTTCGGACAGGGCGGTGCCGAGGGGGCGGATGTCGGTGGTGATGAAGTAGGTGCCGGAGGGGCGGAAGACCTGGAAGCCGGCCTCGGTGAGGCCGGTGGCGAGGATGTCGCGCTTGGTGCGGAGGTCGTCGCGCAGGGCCGTGTAGTACGTGTCGGGGAGGGCGAGGGCCTCGGCGACGGCGTACTGGAAGGGGCCGGCGGAGACGTAGGTGAGGAACTGCTTCGCGGAGCGGACCGCGGCGGTCAGCTCGGGGGCGGCCGTCACCCAGCCGACCTTCCAGCCGGTGAAGGCGAAGGTCTTGCCGGCGGAGGAGATGGTGACCGTGCGCTCCCGCATGCCGGGGAACGAGGCGAGGGGGGTGTGCTCGCCCTCGAAGACCAGGTGCTCGTAGACCTCGTCGGTGATGACGAGGAGGTTGCGCTCCACGGCCAGCTGGGCGACGGCGGCGAGTTCGTCGTGGGTGAGGACGGTGCCGGTGGGGTTGTGAGGGGTGTTGAGGAGGATGAGGCGGGTGTCGTCGGTGACGGCGTCGCGGAGTTCGTCGAGGTCCAGGTGGTAGGAGGCGGTTGACGGGTCCGGGCGCAGGGTGACGGGGACGCGGCGGCCGCCGGCCATGGCGATGCAGGCGGCGTAGGAGTCGTAGTACGGCTCCAGGGCGATGACCTCGTCGCCGGGCTCCAGCAGCGCCAGCAGGGACGCGGCGATCGCCTCCGTCGCGCCCGCGGTGACCAGAACCTCGGTGTCGGGGTCGTAGGACAGGCCGAGGTGGCCGTAGAAGCGCTGCTGGTGGGCGGCGACGGCGGCGCGCAGTTCGGGGATGCCGGGGCCGGGCGGGTACTGGTTGCCGCGGCCGTCGCGCAGCGCGCGGACCGCCGCCTCTCTGACCTCCTCCGGGCCGTCGGCGTCGGGGAAGCCCTGGCCCAGGTTGATGGAGCCGGTCCGTACGGCGAGTGCGGACATCTCGGCGAAGATCGTGGTGCCGAATTCGGCGAGGCGGCGATTGAGCAGCGGTCGGTCCATGCGCGCCATCCTCCGCCGAACCTCTGGACTTCCTCAACTGTGCTTTGGGGTCCGAGGGCCCCGGGCATCAGTCCCGCACAACAGACATGGACGGCCGGCGACGAGGGCGGTCAGCGGCGCACGGGGCGCCGGACGGGGCGATGCTCCCCCACTGCCTGAAGGGCGTGGGAGGTACCCCCCGCTTCGGGGGAACGAAAGGGGTGTGGGGCAGATGACGGGTTTTGTGATCTTTCTGGTGATCTTCGTGGTGGTGTTGTGGCTGGTGTCCCTGGCGTCGCGGGGCGGTGGCGGCGGCCGCAAGCGGAGCGGGTACTCGCGGTCGGGCGGCGGTAGTTGGTGGGCCGCCGGCGGTGGGGGCAGCAGCTGCGGATCGTCCGGCGGGCATCACGGCGGGCATCACGGCGGTGGCGGCTGCGGCGGCGGCTCCTCCTGCGGGGGCGGTGGCTGTGGTGGCGGCGGCGGTGGTGGCGGCTGCGGCGGCGGGGGCTCCTGAGCCGGGACGGGTCCGAGGGGCGGCGGGGGCGCCCGGCCCGTCTTCGTACGGCCGCGATCGAGGCCGTGGCGGTGCCCCTCCGGCGGCCGTGCCGACCGCGTCCGGCGGCCCGTTCCACGGCCGCCAGGGCCTCGCCAGCTGCACACATGCATACGGCTCATGCTTGACCGCATATGCGCCCGGCGGACCGCGACCTGACGGTCAACATCCGCCGGGCGCTTGCGTGTTGAACAACTGAACTGAGGGGCCCTCTAGGGGATGGAAACCCATCGAAGATGGGTAAAACGGCTGTGGTCGACCTGCCATCCATGATTCCCTCTCCCTTAGAGAATCCCCCAGTTCTCGCATCCCACGTGGGCACGAGCCGGCAGGCAGTCGTACATCCCTGATCCTTCTCGGGCGGGCCGGCCCACCATCCACTGCGTGTTTGCGGAGCCGACCCATGCTCACCACCCTGAAAACGGCGTACACCGATACCCGTGCCTCCGACCTCGCCTGGGCCCTGGGCAGGGAACCCCTGCCGGCCCTGGCGGTACTGGATCTCCAACTCGACGACGCTCAGGTGCAGTTGAGACTGCTAGGGGCTTCTCATCAGGTGCTTCTCGAAGAGGAGCGCGGTACGTGTTCCGAGACCGTCGCCTGTATGCCGGGCTCCAGTACGCCGCTGCCGCTCGGCGTGGCCAAGCGGCTGGGCGACTGGGAGTACGAATTCGCCGCGCATGTCGAGACGCTGTCGCGCGGCTCCTTCGCGGGGCGCGCGCAGGAATTGCTCGCACTGGTCGCCGAGCATCCGCACGGTCTGGCGGGGACCTTTCCGGGCTCGCCGCATGCGTTCACCGCGATGCTGGCGCAGCGTCAGCACGGCCAGGTGCGCTGGCGGACCTGGCACGCGTACCCGCAGGAGGGCCGACTGGTGGCCACCCGCACACGGGTGGGCGTACGGACGGCGGTCGCGGCCGTCTAGGCGCGGGTCCGGCGGGGGGCGTGCCGCCCCTGGTCGCGCACCGCTGCCGTGGGTGCGGTGAGCCGAGGCCCGGGGCGCGACGCGTACATATGCCCTGTGCATGAGGGTGTCGGCGACACGTCCCGCGCGCGCAACAACATGGCCGGCAATGATCATGTGTAGAACGGAGAGTGCACTCGTGTGGGTGACAAAAGGGCACGGAACCGTCACGTAGCGTTCGTTTCATGATCGACCCGCCAGATACCGCCCCCTCCGGGGCGCTCGGGCCGCCGGAGGCCATGGAGCCGGCGCGGCTGCCCGTGCCGTCCGGGCTCGGCCGGCTGCTCGTCCTCGCCGTCGTCTTCGTCTGCGCCGCCTGCGGTCTGGTCTACGAGCTCGAACTGGTCGCGCTCGCCACGTACTTGGTCGGCGACTCCGTCACTCAGGCGTCGGTCGTGCTGTCCGTCATGGTCTTCGCCATGGGCATCGGCGCGCTGCTGGCCAAGCGGCTGCGCTGCCGGGCGGCGGTCGGCTTCGGCGCGGTCGAGGCGCTCCTCGCGCTGGTCGGCGGCGGCTCCGCGATGGCGCTCTACGCCTGCTTCGCCTGGTTCGGCCAGTCCCGCTCCGCGCTCGTCGGCTTCTCGCTGGCCATCGGGGTCCTGATCGGCGCCGAGGTGCCGCTGCTGATGACGCTGATCCAGCGGGTGCGCCGCCAGGACGCGGGCGGCGCGGTCGCCGACCTCTTCGCCGCGGACTATGTGGGCGCGCTAGTCGGCGGGCTGGCGTTCCCCTTTCTGCTGCTGCCCTGCCTGGGCCAGCTCACCGGTGCGCTGGTCACCGGCGGGGTCAATGCGG
Organism: Streptomyces sp. NPDC101227; assembly: GCF_044767545.1. NCBI lineage: Bacteria > Bacillati > Actinomycetota > Actinomycetes > Kitasatosporales > Streptomycetaceae > Streptomyces > Streptomyces sp. NPDC101227. The sequence continues at coordinate 261,345 of NZ_JBIWOD010000009.1, forward strand.
TGGCGGGCGGCGCGCTGGTGCTGTGGCTCTTCCGCCGTGATCTGAGCCCCCGTTCGCGCTGGCTGCTGCTCCTGACCAATGTGCTGGTGCTCGCGCTGCTGGCCACCGGCGCGCTGCTGGCCTCGTCCTTCGAGCGGGCCGCCCGGCGCGCGGTGTACGGCGCGGCGGTGCGGGTCGCGGTGCAGACCGGCGTCCAGGAGGTGGTGCTGACCGGCGGCACCGGCGGCACGGGTGGCGCGGGCGGTGCGGGGCGGGGGAGGAAAGGTTCCGGCCGCCCGCTCGAGCTGTATCTGGACGGCCGCCTGAGGGTCAGCGCGGACAACGAGTACCGCTACCACGAGGCGCTGGTGCACCCGGCGATGGCGGGCGGCCCGCACGGCCGGGTGCTGGTCCTCGGCGGCGGCGACGGCCTGGCGGTCCGCGAGATCCTGCGCTACCGCGCGGTCCGCTCGGTCACCGTCGTCGAACTCGACCCCGGAGTCCTGAAGCTGGCCCGCACGGACCCCGGTCTCTCGAACCTCAATCACCACTCGATGAGCGATCCCCGGGTGCACACGGTGACGGCGGACGCCTTCGACTGGCTGCGGGAGCCGGGGAGAAGCCGAGGGCGGCGGAGGCCGTACGACGTCATCCTCACCGACCTCCCCGATCCCGGGATCACCGCCAGCACCAAGCTCTATTCGCAGGAGTTCTACGGGCTGGTCGCGCGGATGCTGGCCCCCGGCGGGCGGCTGGCGGTGCACGCCGGGGCGCCGGCGCAGCGGCCGCGGTCGTACTGGACGGTGGAGGCGACGATGCGCTCGGTGGGGCTGGCGACCGTCCCGTACCGCGTCCCGGGGCGGCTCGCCGACTTCTCCGGTGCCCCGGACCGCGCCGTCGGCCTGATCGGGCCGGAAGGTCCGCCGACGCCACTCGCGCCGGAGGCCGATGCACGGTCGACGGGCCGGGTCAGGTTCTGGGGCTTCGTGCTGGCCGCGCGGCGCCCGCCCCGGCTGGGCCTGGCACCGGACGTGCCGCCGCTGGCCTCCGTCACCCGCGAGGCGCTGCGGGCCGACGAGCAAGGGGCGGCCGCCGGCCGGATCCGCTCCGTGGTGCCCTCCACCCTGATGCATCCGCGTTATCAGGAGTGAGGGCGGCACAGGCTACGCCGCGGCGGCGGTCCGCGGGCCGGTCCGGCGCGGGTGCGCAGAAAGTTGTACGCGGCGGGCACTGCTCCGGGAGGCGCTGGGTAGGCTCAGATCCCATGGAGCATGAGGTGTACGTTCCGTTTCCCGTAGGGACCGTGCGGCAGGCACTCACCGAGCCGGAGCGCGTGGCGCGCTGCGTCCCAGGAGTCCAGCTCGACGCCGATGCGGCCCCGCGCATCCCCGAGGGCCGACTCCGGCTGCGTATCGGCAGCTCCACCATTACCTATCGCGGCACGCTGACGATCGCCGACGAGGGCGGCAAGGACGCTTCCGAGGACGCCGCGTTGGTCTTCGAGGCGAAGGCCACCGAGGCGCGCGGCGACGGCGTGGTCGCGCTGACGCTGACCGTACGGCTGACCCCGGTCACCGAGCCCGCTCCCGGGACGACCCTGGTCTGCTCCGGCGAGCTGCGCGGCGACGGCCGGCTCGCCGAGGCGACCGACCGGTCCGCCGAGGCCGCGGGCCGACGTCTCCTCGACCGCTTCGCGGAGAACCTGGCGGCGGATCTGGAGCAGCGGCCGGTGGCGGCCCCGTCCGGGGAACCGTCCGAGGAGCAGTCGGGGAAGCCGTCGGGGCAGGGGATCTTCGAGACCGAGGTGCCGCCGCCGTCGCTCGATCCCCACAGCGATGCGGACGAGGCCCACGACGGGGGCGAGACCCCGGACCACGGGGACGTGCCCGGTCTCGGCGACGTCCATGGCCTCGATGACGTCCATGAACTGGATGACGTGGATGACGTGGATGCCGCGCTCGACGGCGGCGGCGCGCGCGACGCGGACCATGCCTACGACGGCGATGCCGAGGGTGATGCCGACGGCGATGCGCCCGCCGAGGCCGCCCACGCGCGCCGGACGATGATCGGGCGCAGCGCCGAAGAGGTCGACCACGCACCGCCGCGCGGGCGGTATGCGCCGGTGCCGCCGCCCGAGGTGAACACGGCCTCGGCGACGCTGCGCTGGGCGGCGCCCGCCGCGGCGGTGGTGCTGGCTTCGGCCGTGGTCGTCGGCCGGGTACTGCGCCGCCGCCGCTGAGCGCGGTGGCGAGGTCGGGGCCGGTCGGCGAGGGCACCGGCGCCGTGCCCGGGCCCACCGTTAGGGTCGTGCCGTGAGTACCGACAACACCACGCAGAGTGCCTCGCGGACGCGGCCGGACGGCGTACGACTGGCCGCAGGGGACGCCGAAGTGACCGTCCATCCGGACAACGGCTGCCGCCTCGGCAGCCTCCGCGTCGGCGGCCTGGAACTGCTGCGGCAGGGCGACCACTACGGCAGCTTCCCGATGGTTCCGTGGTGCGGCCGGATCGACCACGGCCGTTTCCGCAACGGCGGCGAGCTGCATCAGATGCCGGTCAACGCCGCGCCGCACGCCATCCACGGCACCGGCCGCAGCCTCAGCTGGCGGACCGCGCGCTCGAGCGCGACGGCGGCCGCCTTCACCTACGACCTCGCCGATCCGGCCGCCCCCTGGCCGTACCCGGGGACGGTGACCCAGCTCGTCGAGCTCGCCGAGGACGGCTCCTCGCTCACCCTGACCATGGGCATCGAGACGATCGGCGACTCCTTTCCGGCACAGGCCGGCTGGCACCCGTGGTTCCTGCGGAATCTGGGGGACGGCGGCGCGGACGTCACCGTCGACTTCGAGGCCGAGTGGCAGGAGGAGCGGGGCGCGGACCACCTTCCGACCGGCCGCCGGATCCCGCCGAAGCCGGGGCCGTGGGACGACTGCTTCGGGATGCCGCAGGGCGTGGACGTCACGCTCACCTGGCCGGGGCGGCTCCGGCTGACGGTGACCAGTCGCGCCGAGTGGGTCGTGATCTACGACGAGCAGGAGGCGGCGGTCTGCGTGGAGCCGCAGTCGGGCCCGCCGAACGGGCTCAATACGCTGCCGCGCCTGGTCACGCCGATCGACCCGCTGGAGATCTCCACGACCTGGAGCTGGCGGACGCTGTCGTGAGCCGGTGGTCTTAAGCTCGTGGCCATGAGTGACGACGTGCGCGGCGCGCTGCTGCAGCAGATCAAGGACAAGGCCGTGGTGCACGGCAAGGTGACGCTTTCCTCCGGCAAGGAAGCCGACTACTACATCGACCTGCGCCGGATCACCCTGGACGGCGAGGCCGCGCCGCTGGTCGGTCAGCTGATGCTGGACATCACCGCGGACCTGGACTACGACGCGGTCGGCGGGCTGACGCTCGGCGCCGACCCGGTCGCGACCTCGATGCTGCACGCGTCCGCCGCCCGTGGCCGCCGGCTGGACTCCTTCGTCGTCCGCAAGGCGCAGAAGGCGCACGGTATGCAGCGCCGTATCGAGGGTCCGGACATCAAGGGCCGCCGGGTGCTGGTCGTCGAGGACACCTCCACCACCGGCGGCTCGCCGCTGACCGCCGTCGAGGCGGCGCGCGAAGCGGGCGCCGAGGTCGTTGCGGTGGCAACGATCGTGGACCGGGGCGCGGCGTCGGCCATCGCCGAGGCGGGCCTTCCCTACATCACCGGCTACCAGCTCGGCGACCTCGGCCTGGGCTGAGCACGGTCCGGGCGGCCCCGCCGGGGCCCTCACCTGCGGCGTTCACAGAGGGCGGTTGGTTTCACGTGAAACCGGCCGCCCTTTCGCATGAAGGCCGGATGGGCGATGTGGAGCAACCGACCGAGTCTGGGAAGATGGCCCCGGCGAAGTCCTCGCCCCCTGGTCAGGGCCAAGAACGCACACCCGCATACACAAGGAGCGGACAGATGCCCATCGCAACCCCCGACGTCTACAACGAGATGCTCGACCGGGCGAAGGCAGGCAAGTTCGCCTACCCGGCCATCAACGTCACGTCGACGCAGACGCTGCACGCCGCGCTGCGGGGCTTCGCCGAGGCCGAGAGCGACGGCATCATCCAGATCTCCACCGGTGGTGCGGAGTTCCTGGGCGGCCAGTACAACAAGGACATGGTGACCGGCGCCGTGGCGCTCGCCGAGTTCGCGCACGTGGTGGCCGCCAAGTACGACATCACCGTTGCGCTGCACACGGACCACTGCCCCAAGGACAAGCTCGACGGCTATGTTCGCCCGCTGCTGGACGTCTCCGCGGAGCGCGTCGCCAAGGGCCTGAACCCGCTCTTCCAGTCGCACATGTGGGACGGCTCGGCCGAGACCCTCGCGGACAACCTGTCCATCGGCCAGGAGCTGCTCGCCAAGGCCACCGCCGCCAAGATCATCCTCGAGGTCGAGATCACCCCGACCGGCGGCGAGGAGGACGGCGTCACCCACGAGATCAACGACGAGCTCTACACCACGGTCGACGATGCGCTGCGCACCGCCGAGGCGCTGGGCCTGGGCGAGAAGGGCCGCTACCTGCTCGCCGCCTCCTTCGGCAACGTCCACGGCGTCTACAAGCCGGGCAATGTCGTCCTCCGCCCCGAGCTCCTCAAGGACCTCCAGGAGGGCGTCGGCGCCAAGTACGGCAAGACCGCGCCGTTCGACTTCGTCTTCCACGGCGGCTCCGGCTCCACCGAGCAGGAGATCGCCACCGCGCTGGAGAACGGCGTGGTCAAGATGAACCTCGACACCGACACCCAGTACGCGTTCACCCGCCCCGTCGCGGACCACATGTTCCGCAACTACGACGGTGTGCTGAAGGTCGACGGCGAGGTCGGCAACAAGAAGACCTACGACCCGCGCAGCTGGGGCAAGCTGGCCGAGGCCGGCATGGCCAAGCGCGTGACCGAGGCCTGCGCCAACCTGCGCTCCACGGGTACCAAGATCAAGTAAGGCCGCCGCGGCTTCTGGCCGCCGAGGCACGCGGGGCCCCGCATCCTCCGGGATGCGGGGCCCTGTCGCGTCCCGCCGGGCGGGCGAACGGGCATGGATGCGGGCATGCTCACCGTATGAGCGAACCGAGCGCGCCCGGCGGGGTCCGGCTGGCCTCGGCGCAGGGCCGATGGGTGCTGACGACGGCCGTGCTGGGCTCCGGCATGGCGATGCTCGACAGCACGGTCGTCAATGTCGCGCTGCCCACCATCGGCCGCGACCTCAACGCCGACCTGGGCGTCCTCCAGTGGACGGTCTCCGCGTACATGCTCACCCTCGCCTCGCTGATCCTGCTGGGGGGCTCCCTGGGCGACCTGTACGGGCGGCGCCGGATCTTCGTCATCGGCGTGGTGTGGTTCGCGGCGGCCTCGCTGCTGTGCGGGCTGGCGCCGAACGCCGGGGTGCTGATCGCGGCCCGTGCGCTGCAGGGCGTGGGCGGGGCGCTGCTCACGCCGGGTTCGCTGGCGCTGATGCAGGCGGTCTTCCATCCGGACGACCGGGCGCGGGCGGTGGGCGCCTGGTCGGGGCTCGGCGGGGTGGCCGCGGCGGTCGGGCCGTTCATCGGCGGCTGGCTGGTGGACGGGCCGGGCTGGCGCTGGGTGTTCTTCGTGAACGTGCCGCTGGCGGCGGTGTGTGCACCGGTCGCGATGCGGCACGTCCCCGAGACCCGGGAGCGGGCGGCCCGCGCGCGCCACGGGTTCGATGTGCTGGGCGCGGTGCTGGGGGCGCTGGCCCTGGCCGGGGTGACCTATGCGCTGATCGCGGCGCCGGCCGGGGGAGCGACGCCCGGGGTGATCGTCCCGGCGGTGCTCGGTCTGCTGCTCGGGGCGCTGTTCGTACGCGTCGAGCGGCGGCGTCCGGATCCGATGCTGCCGCCGTCGATCTTCGCCATCCGGCAGTTCACCGCCGTCAACGCCGTGACGGTCTGCGTCTACGCCGCCTTCGGCGGTTTCTTCTTCCTCGCCGTGCTCCAGCTCCAGGTCGTGTCGGGCTATTCGGCGCTGCAGGCCGGTACGGCGCTGCTGCCCACGACCGTGCTGATGCTGCTGTTCTCCGCCCGCTCCGGGGAGCTGGGCCAGCGCATCGGGCCGCGGATCCCGCTCACGGTGGGGCCGGTGCTGTGCGCCGCCGGGATGCTGCTGATGCTGCGGGTCGGCGAGCATGCGTCGTACCCGGCCGATGTGCTGCCCGCGCTGGTGGTGCTGGGCATCGGCATGGTGACGCTGGTCGCGCCGCTGACCGCGACCGTGCTGGCGGCGGTGGACGTGGACCGGGCGGGCCTGGCCAGCGGCATCAACAACGCGGCGGCGCGGGCCGCGGGACTGCTGGCGGTCGCCGCGCTGCCGCTGCTCGCGGGCGTCAGCCCGGAGGCCTACCGCTCGGCGGACGAGTTCGCGGCCACCTTCCGGCGTGCCATGCCGCTGTGCGCGGGGATTCTGCTGGCCGGGGCGCTGATCGCCTGGCTCACCGTACGGACCGATGTGCTGCGCGGCGCGGCACCCGAGGCACCCGAGCGGTGTCACGCGGAGTGCCAGTACCACTGCGGAGTGAGCGCTCCGCCGCTGGACCCGGGCGAGGCCCGGTCCCCGAAACCGGGCGAAGGGTAGCCGTCGGGCGGGCCGGGCCGGGGACCAGGCAGACTTGAGACATGGCCATTCACGAGAATCTCCTCGGGGGACCGCCCCCGACCCATCTGCCCGACGACCCCGAGCCCCGTGAGCTGCTCGCCGCGGGCACGGCGCCGTCCGATGTCGCCGCGAAGTACCCGACCTCCTCGCTGGCCTGGGCGCAGCTCGCCGACGACGCGTTCGAGGGAGGCCGGGTCGTCGAGTCGTACGCCTACGCCCGCACCGGCTACCACCGCGGCCTGGACGCCCTGCGCCGGGCCGGCTGGAAGGGCCACGGCCCGGTGCCGTTCGAGCACGAGCCCAACCGCGGCTTCCTGCGCGCGCTGCACGCCCTCGCCCGCGCCGCGCAGACGATCGGCGAGCAGGAGGAATACGAGCGCTGCACGGCGTTCCTGCGCGACTCCTCGCCGACCGCGGCCGACACGCTGTCCTGACGTCGCCGGACGGAGACTTCCAGGGGCCGGCCGCATGATCGCGGTCGGCCCTTGCGCGCCCGGAGAACAGCACCGATGATTTCAGGTGGGCGGGGTCGTCACCTCGCCCGAGGGGACCGGGGCTCCCGTGCCGACAAGGAAGGAGCGGACCGCTACCCGGTAGTTCGCACCTGAGGAGTCCCTCATGTCGCAACCTTCTCCGATTTCTCCGGCCAAGTCCGGCTCGGCCGTGATGTGCGGCCGCACTGTTTCACGTGAAACAGCGGCGGATCTTCCGTTCGCCCCCGATCTGAGCATCGGCAGCAGCACCACGACCCCGTACGAGGACTACGTCCAGGCGGGCGTCCTCACCCACCTCCAGCACCCGCTCTCCGAAGACCCCGGTGAGATGGCCTTCCTGGTCACCACCCAGGTCATGGAGCTGTGGTTCACGGTCATCGTCCATGAATGGGGCACCGCCGCCGAGGCGCTGCGCCGCGACGATCTGACGGTGGCGATGGACGCGCTGCGCCGCTCCACCTACGAGCTGGAGGCGCTGAACGCCGCCTGGAAGCCGCTCGCCCGGCTGACCCCGGAGCAGTTCAACGCCTACCGCGCCGCGCTCGGCGAGGGTTCCGGATTCCAGTCCGCGATGTACCGGCGGATGGAGTTCTTGCTGGGCGAGAAGTCCGCATCGATGCTGGTCCCGCACCGCGGCGCGCCGCGCGAGTACGCCGAACTGGAGAAGGCGCTCCAGGAACCGAGCCTGTGGGACGAGGTGCTGCGGCTGCTCGCACGCCGCGGCCACGCCGTCCCCGAGGCCGTGCTCCAGCGGGATCCGGAGCTGCGCTACGAGCCCGACCCGGCCGTCGAGGCCGTCTGGGCCGAGATCTACGCCGGCTCGCAGGAGGACGAACTGGTCCGTCTCGGCGAGGCGTTGACCGACGTCGGCGAGCTGGTCTGGCGATGGCGCAACGACCATCTGGTCGCGACCCGGCGGGCGATGGGCTCGAAGATGGGCACCGGTGGCTCCGCGGGGGTGGCCTGGCTGGAGAAGCGGGCCCGTAAGAACGTCTTCCCCGAGCTGTGGACGGCGCGCAGCCATGTCTGAGACCCCCGAGAACACACCACAGGACCGCGAACACACCGCACGGGCCGGTCAGCTGGACGCCGCCGACCCGCTCGGCGCGACGGTCCGCGACCGCTTCGTGCTCGACGACACGGTCTACCTCGACGGCAACTCGCTCGGCGCGCTGCCCTGCGGGGTGCCGGGCCGGATAGCCGACGTCATCACCCGCGAATGGGGCGAGCTGCGCATTCGCTCCTGGGACGAATCCGGCTGGTGGACCGCGCCCGAGCGGATCGGCGACAAGATCGCACCGCTCATCGGGGCGGCGCCGGGCCGCGTCGTGGTCGGCGACTCCACCAGCATCAATGTCTTCAAGGCCGTGGTCGGCGGCATCCGGATGGCCGGGAAGGGCTGCACGGAGATCCTCGTCGACGCCACGACCTTCCCGACCGACGGCTATATCGCCAGGTCAGCGGCCCGGATGACCGGCCTCGCGGTGCGCCCGGTCGAGCCCGCGCGGATCGCCGACGAGGTCACCGAGCGGACCGCGCTCGCGCTGGTCAACCATGTCGACTACCGGACCGGACAGCTCAACGACCTGCCCGGCATCACGACCGCGCTGCACTCCGCCGGCGCGCTCGCCGTCTGGGACCTGTGCCACAGCGCCGGTGCGCTGCCGGTCGGGGTGGACGCGCACCACGTCGATCTCGCCGTCGGCTGCACGTACAAGTACCTCAACGGCGGGCCCGGTTCGCCGTCGTATCTCTATGTGCGCGAGAGCCTCCAGGAGCGCTTCGACTCGCCGCTGCCCGGCTGGAACTCCCACGCCGAGCCGTTCGGGATGGCCCCCGGTTACACCCCGGCCGAGGGCATCGTCCGCGGCCGGGTCGGCACCCCCGACATCCTGTCGCTGCTCGCCCTGGAGGCGGCGCTGGATGCCTGGGACGGCGTCTCGATCGAGGACGTCCGCGCCAAGAGTCTCGCCCTGACCGACTTCTTCCTCGACTGCGTCGACGCCTACACGCCGCCCGGCCTGGTCCGCTCGGTCACGCCGCGCGACCACAGCCGGCGGGGCAGCCAGGTGTCGCTGACGTGCTCCCCCAAGCGCGCCGGTTCCGTCGAGCAGGGAAGCACCCCGATCGCCGCCGAGGTGATGGCCGAACTGATCCGGCGCGGGGTGGTCGGAGACTTCCGCCACCCCGATGTGCTGCGCTTCGGCTTCACCCCGCTCTACACCTCCTTCGCGGACGCGGAGCGGGCGGCGTGGGTGCTGGGCGAGGTGCTGCGGGCGCTGCCCGAGGGCCCGGCGGCGGCCGGACCCGGCGCGTGAGCGCACCGGACGAGGAGACGGCGCTGCTGGGGCTCGCCCCGGTGGCGCCGGACCGGACGCTGGCGTACGGGGCGCATCCGGACCAGGTGGTGGACCTGTACGGGCCGTGGGGCGGGGGCCGTGGCCCGCTCGTCGTGCTGCTGCACGGCGGCTTCTGGCGCGCCGCGTACGACCGCCGGCATCTCTCGCCCCTGGCTGCCGAGCTGGCCGGGCGGGGGCTGCCGGTCGCGCTGGCGGAGTACCGCAGGGTGGGGGCGGGCGGGGGCGCGCCGCAGACGTTCGAGGACGTGGCGGCCGCGGTCGAGGCGGTTGCGGCCGAGGCGGCGGCGTCCGGGGTGGACGTGGACGGCGGTGCCGGGGCCGGGCACGGCCTCGTCCTGATCGGGCACTCCGCGGGCGGCCATCTCGCCCTGCTCGCCGCCGCCCGCCCCGGCACGGCGGTCACCCGCGTCCTCGCCGTCTCGCCGGTCGCCGATCTCGCCCGCGCCCATGAGCTGGGCCTCAGCGGCGGCGCGGTCGCCGAACTCCTCGCCGCCACCGGCCCCGACGGTGATGAGGAACCGGCCGGCGGGGGACCGGCCGGGGGCGCCGGTTTCCGGGAGCGTCTCGCCGCCGCCGATCCGCTGCACCACCCGCCACCCGCCGCCCTCTCCGTCACGATCCTGCACGGCACCGCCGACCCCGACGTTCCGCCGGAGCTCTCCCGCCGCTACGCCGCCGCCCACCCCGCCGCGACGGACCTGCACGAACTGCCCGGCGTCGGCCACTACGCCCCGGTCACCCCCGGCACCGCGGCCTGCCGCACCCTCCTCGACCACCTCCGCCCGAGCCCGCCGGGCGCGTCGTCGTCGGGCTCGTCGGCGTAGTGCTGGGTCGTACTGGGTCCTACCGAGTCCTACTGCGCCCTACTGCGTAGTACCTGCGAAGGAGGCGGAACATACACGTCGCAGCGGACGCCGCGGCGGCCGCTCTTGCTTACCGTTGTCTGCGTGAACCAGACGACCCACACCTCCCAGACGCAGGACAACCTGCGCTCGGAGGCCCGGATAGCCCGCGGCGCGCTGCACTGGCTGCGCCAGGACCTCTTCGTCGATGCCTTTGCCTTCCACCCGATGCCGCCGCTGGAGGACGCCAAGGTCGCCCGGTGGGTGCCCTGGCTGCCGGAGCGGCTACGGCACGGGGCGCGCTGGCTGCCGCACTCCATCGTCGGGCTGTTCGCCGGCTGCGTCTTCCTGGCGACCTTGGCCGAGCGTCACGGGCTGGGCCCGGTGCACGGCGTGTTCAACTGGATCGTCTGCGTGCTGCTCGCGGGCCCGGTGGCGCTCACCCTCTTCCGCCCGGTGGGCGCCTTCTGGCTGTCGCTGATCGGATTCGTGCTGGCCCTGGGCGGCTCCGGCCTCTCCTCGCCGCTCGCCTACCTCACCCACCTCGCCGTGATGACTTTGGTGGTGCTGCGCACCCGGCCGCGGCTGGCGCTGGAGATGTGGCTGGTCACCTTCGCGGTGGCGGCCGTGCTGACGTCCGTCGTCAGCGCCAATGCGGGCGATCTGCCGCCGGTGGCGGTCTTCTCCGGGTTGATGCTGACAGCCGTGGCCGCGGTACGGGCCTGGCGGGAGGAGCGCCGGCACGTCGTCGAGACGCAGACCGCCACCGCCGAGGAGCGCTCCCGGCGCACGCTCCTGGAGGAGCGGGCCACCATCGCCCGCGAGCTGCACGATGTCGTCGCGCACCATATGTCCGTCATCGCCATCCAGGCCGAGGCCGCCCCGTACCGCGTCAAGGACACCCCGCCCGAGCTGGCCACCTCCTTCGCCACGATCCGCGAGAACGCCGTGGCCGCGCTCACCGAGCTGCGCCGCATCCTGGGCGTGGTCCGCTCCGAGGACCCGGACGCGTTCGCCGAGAGCGACCCGGAGGCGCCGCAGCCGACCCTCGCCAGCCTCGAATCGCTGCTGGACAGCGTCCGCAGCGCCGGGCTGATCGTCGAGGCCGTGATCACCGGCGCGCCCCGGCCGCTGCCGCAGGGCGTCGAGCTGTCCGCGTACCGGATCGTGCAGGAGGCGCTCAGCAACGCCCTGCGGCACTCGCCCGGAGCCGATGCCCGGGTGGAGATCTCCTACGTCCTGGGCGGGCTCGGCCTGCGGATCATCAACGGCGCCCCGAGCCGGCTGGCCAAGCCGTCACCGGGTGCGGGGCACGGTGTGCTGGGGATGCGCGAGCGGGTGCAGATGCTGGGCGGCGAGATGACGGCCGACCACACCGAGGACGGCGGCTTCGAGGTCGCGGCGTTCCTGCCCGTGGCGAAGACGTCGACGAAGGCAGCAGGGGAGACCACGGCATGATCCGCGTACTGATCGTCGACGACCAGGTGATGGTCCGCGAGGGATTCTCCGTCCTGCTCAATGCCATGCCGGACATCGAGGTCGTCGGCGAGGCCGTCGACGGCCGCCAGGCGGTGGCCAAGGTCGCGGAGCTCAAGCCGGACGTCGTCCTGATGGACATCCGGATGCCGGAGATGAACGGCCTGGAGGCGACCCGCGAGATCGTGGCCGCCGACGCGGAGGCCAAGGTTCTGGTGCTGACCACCTTTGACCTGGACGAATACGTCTACCAAGCGCTGCGCTCCGGAGCCAGCGGCTTCCTCCTCAAGGACGCCTCGGCCGGCCAGCTCGCCGAGGGCGTCCGCATCGTCGCCTCCGGTGAGGCGCTGCTCGCCCCCACGGTCACCAAGCGCCTGATCTCCGAGTTCTCCCGTCTCGGCACCCCGCGCGCCCCCGCCCAGGAACGCATCGGCGATCTGACGGAACGCGAGACGGAGGTGCTGGTCCTGGTCGCCCAGGGGCTGTCCAACGGCGAGATCGCCGAGCATCTGGTCGTCGCCGAATCGACGGTGAAGACGCACGTCAGCCGCATCTTGGTGAAGCTGGGGCTGCGCGACCGGACGCAGGCGGCGGTGTTCGCGTACGAGGTGCGGCTGGTGACGCCCGGGGGCTGACCGCGGCCCGGCCGGGCGCCCGGCGCGGAGGGGCTGCGGCTGACGGGCCGGGCGGCGCGCGCTCTGCCCACAGCCTGTGGACAGCGTTTCGCGCGCCCCGCCCCCCCCAGCGACCGGGACCGGGTGAACGTACGAAAAGTGCGCCGCCGGAGTCCGCTACGGCTCCGGCGGCGCACGCCTTGGGGCGGCCCGCGGGTCAGCCCATGTCGCGCCGGCGCAGCCCCGCCAGGCCCGCGGCCAGGAAGAGCACCGAGAGGGCGGCCAGCCAGACGAACGGGGCCGCCGCGACCTCGCCGCCCGGCAGCTTGGGCAGATGACTGAACGGGGACAGGTCCATCGCCCACTGCGGAAGCTTCAGCGCCGGGCCGATCCAGCCGATCGCGAGGCAGCCGCTGACCACCGCCCAGGTGGCGCCGGACGCCTTCGGGAGCAGCCCGTAGACGAGGACGGCCACGCCGGTGAGGGCCCAGACGGCGGGGACCTGGGAGAGCGTCGCGCCGAGCACCGGGCCGAGCTGTCCGCCGACGTCATGGACGGTGAGGCCGTAGCCGATGCCCAGGGCCAGGCCGCCGCAGGCGAGGATCACGGCGGTGCCGAGATAGGCGATGGCCAGATGGCCGCAGGCCCAGCGCAGGCGGCCGACGGCGCCGGCCAGGATCGGTTCGGCGCGGTCGCCGGTTTCCTCGCCGCGCAGCCGGATCACCGAACCGGCCGCGTAGACCGATGCGATCATGCCGAGCATGCCGGCCATCGTGGCCAGGAAGGCGTCGGTCAGGCCCTGTTGGCCGCCCATCCGCTGGACGATCTCCAGGGTCTGGCGATTGCCGCCGACCAGGTCGGCGGCGCCCTTGGCGATGCCGCCGAAGAGGGCGCCGGCGCAGAGGAAGCCGAGCGTCCAGCCCATCAGGGTGGCGCGCTGAAGTCGCCAGGCCAGGCCGAACGGGCCGCTCAGCGAGCGGGGCGCGCGGGCCGGGCCGGGGCGGGCCGGCAGAAAGCTCATGCCGATGTCGCGACGGGCCGTCAGGACGTAGGCCACGGCGATGGCCAGGGCCGTCGCGCCGACGAAGAGAAGGAGGACCCACCAGCGTTCGTCGGCGTAGGCGCGGACGTTCTCGGCCCAGCCGACCGGCGAGCTCCACAGGAGCGGCGACGACGCCCCGGCGGTGGCGGCGTCGCCGGCGGCGCGCAGCGCGAAGGCCAGGCCGAGGAGCGCACCGGTCAGGCCCTTGGCCGGCCGGGCGCTCTCGGTGAGCTGGGCGGCGATGGCGGCCAGGCCCGCGAAGAGCATGCCCGTGCAGCAGACGGCGAGCCCGAGGGCGAGCGAACCGGTCGCCGGCTGCCCTGACTTGACCAACCCGCCCGCGATCAGCGCCGCGAGCACGGCATTGGCGATCAGGGCCGCGAGCAGCGCCGCCGTCAGCGGCGCGCGACGCCCCACCATCGCCGCGGAGAGCAGCTCCTGACGCCCGGTCTCCTCCTCCTCGCGGGTGTGCCGTACGACGATCAGCAGGCTCATCACCGCGGCGAGAACCGCGCCGAGGCCGGCCATCCGCCAGGCGACCAGACCACCGATGGAGTCGCTGAAGACCGGGCCGTACAGGGCGCGCAGCGAGGCGTTGGCGTTCATCGACGTGGCCAGCTGCGCGCGCTTGGCGGCGGTGTCGTACAGGGCCGCGAAGGAGGAGCCCATGCCGGCCACGGCCAGTCCGAGGCCCAGCGCCCAGGCCGGGATCATCACCCGGTCGCGGCGCAGCGCGAGGCGCAACAGGGCGCCGGTACCGGCCAGATGGCGGGGGCCGCGGACCGGGGCGAGGGCGGCTGCGGCCGCTACGGCGGTCATCGCGCGCTCGCCTCCTCGCCGCGGACGTCGTCCTGGTAGTGGCGCAGGAAGAGCTCTTCCAGGGTGGGCGGGGTGCTGGTGAGGCTGCGCACGCCGGATGCGCTGAGCGAGCGCAGCACGGCGTCGAGCTTGTCGGTGTCGACCTGGAGCCGAATGCGGTGTCCTTGGCCCCGGTCGATCGGCCGGGCGGTGACGTCGTGCACGCCGGGGAGGTGGGCGAGGCCGTTGGGCGGGCCCGCCAGCTCGGCGATGACGGAGGTGCGGGTCAGATGCCGCAGCTGCCCGAGGGAGCCGGTTTCGACGGTCCGTCCCTTGCGGATGATGCTGACGCGGTCGCACAGCGCCTCGACCTCGGACAGGACGTGGCTGGAGAGCAGGACGGTACGGCCCCGGTCGCGCTCTTCGGCGACGCAGCTCTGGAAGACCTCCTCCATCAGCGGGTCCAGTCCGGACGTCGGCTCGTCCAGGATCAGCAGGTCCACATCGGAGGCGAAGGCGGCCACCAGGGCGACCTTCTGCCGGTTGCCCTTGGAGTACGTCCGCCCCTTCTTGGTCGGGTCCAGATCGAACCGCTCCAGCAGCTCGTCCCGGCGCGCGGTGTCCAGCCCGCCCGCCCGTCGCCCGCCGGCGCCCCGACCGAAACGCTTCGCGCCGCTGCCTTGGTGCAGCCGCCCGTACAGGTCTATGACCTCCCCGCCGGAGAGGTTGCGCCACAGGGTGACGTCCCCGGGTACGTAGGCGATGCGGCGGTGGAGCGCGACCGCATCGCGCCAGGGGTCCTTGCCCAGGAGCTGCGCGGTGCCGCCGTCGGCGCGCAGCAGGCCCAGCAGGACGCGGATCGTGGTGGACTTCCCGGCGCCGTTGGGCCCGAGGAAGCCGTGCACCTCACCGGCCTCGACGCTGAGGTCGAGGCCGTCCAGCGCGTGGGTCCGGCCGAACGACTTGTGGAGCCCGGCCACCCGGATCGCGACAGAGGGAGAGATTGCCTTCGTCATGATTTTGAAGCTACGCTTGTTTCACAAATTTGTGAAGTTAAGAAACTGCATTAAGTTGGAGCCGCGGTTCTGATCAGGGGAGATGATGCGGATATGGCAGAGCAGGGGCAGGAACAGCGGCCGGCGCAGCGGGATCCGGAGAAGCGCGACGCCGGGGCGGTCTCGGAGTTCGTCGAACGGTTCGCCTCGCAGCTCGTCGACGCCGGAATGCCGCGGATGCCCTCCCGTGTCTTCGCCTGCCTGCTGGCCTCCGACTCCGGCGTCCTGACCTCGGCCGAGCTCGGCGAGCGCCTCCAGGTCAGCCCCGCCGCCGTCTCCGGCGCCGTCCGCTACCTCTCCCAGGTCAACATGGTCGGCCGCGAACGCGAGCCCGGCTCCCGCCGCGACCGCTACCGCGTCCACAGCGACCAGTGGTACGAGGCCCTGACCCGCCGGGACAGCGTCATCACCCGCTGGGAGGCCACCCTGCGCGACGGCGTCGAAAGCCTCGGCGAGACCTCCCCGGCCGGCCACCGGATCGGCGAGACCCTCGCGTTCTTCGAGTTCATACAGGGCGAGCTCGCCGGGATGATGGAGCGCTGGCGCAACCACCGCGACCAGCTGCGGGCCGGCGCCAAGGAGAGCTGACCGCCCAGGAGCCCGGCAGCCCGGCACGGAGCGGGGGACCGGGCGGGCGCTCAGCCGCGGTCGAACGGGAACGGCGCGTTCACCGGGGCACCGTCAGCCGCCAGGCCCCCGCCTGCACCGTCCAGGTACGCGTCCTGACGGGCCCGCCCACGACCGCGTCCGCCCGGTAGTGGAAGTCCGCCCCGGACACCGTCACGGCCCGCGCCCGCGCCCGTACGGGCCGCGCCTCCCCGGGCCAGCGCACCTCGATCTGGGCCAGCCCACGAGGCCCGGACCCGGACCCCGCCGCCCCAGGCACCACCGAAACCGCCCGCACCGGCCGGTCCAGATCCGCCAGCACGACCCCGTCCGCCTCGATCCGCAGCCGGTGCGTCGGCACCTTTCCCCAGGCTCTCAACAGCTCCCCCACCCTCGGCTTCGCGCGAGCGGGGGGACCATCATGCGCAGGGGAGTCCCCGACGCGCCGCCCGCCGAGCCCGAGCCCGGCCGCCGGAGCCAGCAGCCCCAGCGCCGTACGGGCCGTCCGCGCCGCCGGCTCCCACCAGGGCCGATGGCCGTCGACCGCCCGCGCCCCCGGCACCGGATGCGCCCCCGACCCGCACCCGCCCTGCTCCTGCGCCTCGCCGCAAGGGATCCGCAGCCCGCCGAGCACGATCCCGTCACTTTCGTCGGTCAGCAGATCCAGGGCCCGCTCCCCGCCGTCCAGGACGGTCCGCGCCGCCGCCACCGTGTCCGTGGGCACGCCCAGCGCCCGGCTCAGCGAGACCGTGGCCGGTGCGCCCACCGGAACCATGGACACCGACACCCGGTCCAGCTCCCGCTCCTTGTGCAGCAGCCCCACGACCCGCAGCAGCGCCCGGTCGTCCCCGATCACCACCGGCCGCCGCTGCCCCCGCCGGGCCAGGGCCCTGGCGAACTCCTCCGGACCCTCCGGCAGGCAGATCTTCGCCCCGGCCCCCGCACACAGCACATCCCGCGCAATCCGTACGGATTCCCCGTCCGTGCGGCGCGCGACCGGGTCGATGACCACGAGCAGGGGGTACCCCCGAACGGGGTCTGCGGGGGTGTGCCCAGAAGGCTGCGCCGACACCTCGGTCCTTCCTCAGGTAGCATCTCGGTGCAAGAGCCCCTTGCGCTATTGCGCCAGGGGCTTCGTCTATTCCGGGGCACCGGTCCAACGGCTCTGGCGATGACGTATGCGTGAACACGCAGCGCCACGCCATCCGTGCACGTTGGACATGCCCCGCCCGGAAGGGGTGTACGCCTGTGCCCGCACTTGTGCTGCTCGGTGCTCAGTGGGGTGATGAGGGCAAGGGAAAGGCCACCGACCTGCTCGGTGGATCCGTCGATTATGTGGTGCGCTACCAGGGCGGCAACAACGCCGGCCACACCGTCGTCGTGGGCGACCAGAAGTACGCGCTGCATCTTCTCCCTTCCGGAATCCTCTCGCCGGGGTGTACCCCGGTCATCGGCAACGGCGTCGTCGTCGACCCTGCGGTCCTGCTCTCCGAGCTGAGCGGACTCAACGAGCGCGGTGTCGACACGTCCAAGCTGCTGATCAGCGGTAACGCGCATCTGATCACGCCGTACAACATCACCGTCGACAAGGTGACGGAACGCTTCCTCGGAAAGCGGAAGATCGGCACCACCGGCCGCGGCATCGGCCCGACCTACGCCGACAAGATCAACCGCGTCGGCATCCGGGTCCAGGACCTCTACGACGAGTCGATCCTGCACCAGAAGGTCGAGGCGGCCCTCGACGTCAAGAACCAGCTGCTCACCAAGCTCTACAACCGCCGCGCCATCGAGGCCGGCCAGGTCGTCGAGGAGCTGCTGACCTACGCGGACCAGATCAAGGGCTACGTCGCCGACACCACCCTGATCCTCAACAACGCCCTCGACGAGGACAAGGTCGTCCTCTTCGAAGGCGGCCAGGGCACCCTGCTCGACATCGACCACGGCACGTACCCCTTCGTGACGTCGTCGAACCCGACCGCGGGCGGCGCCTGCACGGGCGCGGGCGTCGGTCCCACGAAGATCAGCCGCGTCATCGGCATCCTGAAGGCGTACACCACCCGCGTCGGCGCCGGCCCGTTCCCGACGGAGCTGTTCGACGAGGACGGCGAGGCGCTGCGCCGCATCGGCGGCGAGCGGGGCGTGACGACGGGCCGCGACCGCCGCTGCGGCTGGTTCGACGCGGTCATCGCGCGGTACGCGACCCGGGTGAACGGCCTCACGGACTTCTTCCTCACCAAGCTCGACGTGCTCACCGGCTGGGAACAGATCCCCGTCTGCGTCGCGTACGAGATCGACGGCAAGCGCGTCGAGGAGCTCCCGTACTCGCAGAGCGACTTCCACCACGCGAAGCCGGTCTACGAGATGCTGCCGGGCTGGTCCGAGGACATCACCAAGGCGAAGTCCTTCTCCGACCTGCCGAAGAACGCGCAGGCGTACGTGAAGGCGCTGGAGGAGATGTCGGGCGCCCCGATCTCGGCGATCGGCGTCGGCCCCGGCCGCGACGAGACGATCGAGATCAAGTCGTTCCTGTCGTAGCGACAGCCGGCCGGCGCCGCCCGTAGGGGCCGCCGGTACGACCGAGGGCCCGCGCACCGTTTTCGGCGGTGCGCGGGCCCTCGCGCGTACGGGGCGGCCGGGGGCAATTCCCGTATCCACTCGGTCAGTTGGCGAGCATCCGTCCCCCCGTGCGGTGGCGGCGCGGGAGGGCGCGAGGGGCCCGGCCCTACGAACCCCTGGAGTACGTCCGCGGCTGCTTGTCCCGGCCCAGGAAGTCGCGCCGCAGCGTCCCGTCCCCGTTCCGGCGGAGGACGGAGGTGCTGCTCGGCTCGCAGCCGGGGGCGGGGTGGTCGATGACCGACGGGCCGACCGTGAGGCGGCCGTGCTCCGCCGCGTAGAGGTAGGCGTGGGCGGTGCAGCGGCCGGCGGGGCCGTCGGCGACCGTGGTCAGGACCGTGCTGCCGGCCGGGGCCTGCTCGATGGTGATCTGCTGGGTGCCGTTGCCGTCCGCATCCGGCCGCCGCCAGGTGCCGAGGAAGGCGGCCGGGACGGTCTCGGTGGCGGGGCCGGAGCGGTGGAGGGTGGCGGTGCGGCCCGCCGCGGCCCAGCGGAGCGTGCCCGCTTCGCCCGCTTCCAGGGTGTGTTCGCCCAGAGCGGCGCAGCGGCCCGCCGGGATGGACCGGACGACTTTGGTGTCCAGGCGGAGGGCGGGGCGGCCGTCGGGCGCCGTGACGGACACCAGCTTGCCGTCGCTGCGGCACTCGTAGGTCGCGCCGAGGCTGGTGCTGTTGGCGACCACCTCGCCGACCTTGCCGTTGGTGATCACAAAGCGGCGCTGCTGGCCGGTGGGGTCGCCGTCGCGCAGCACCGGACCGGACCAGGTGCCGAGGTAGCGGGCGGGGATGTCGGAGGGGGAGTCGTCCCCGTTGTCCGCGCCGCCGGTCAGCAGCGGGACGGCCACGGCCGTTGCGGCCGCCGCGATGACGGCGGTGGCGGCGAGCGGGAGCCAGCGGCGTCGCCCGGAGGCGGGGGTGGGCTCGGGGGAGGCGGGGGCGGGCTCGGGCCGGGACGCCTCCCTGGGGGCGATCCGGGTGGTCGTCAGCGTCGGCGGCTGCCCGCCCGGCGGGGTGTCGGTGTCCAGGAGGCGTACGGCGTGCCGGCCCAGGCTCGCGATCAGCTCGCCGGGCAGCCAGGGGGAGTCGGGGCCGTCGCCGGTTTCCGGACCGAGCCGGGCGGCGATCTCCTCGGGGGCGGGGCGTGTGGCCGGGTCCTTGGCCAGGCAGTCGCCGATCAGCGCGCGCAGGGCTTCCGGCACGCCGGTCAGATCCGGATCCTCCTGCGCGATCTTGAACATCACCGCGTGCACGCCCGACCCGGCGCTGCCGAACGGCTGCCGCCCGGTCGCCGCGTACGCCAGCACCGAGCCGACGCAGAAGACATCGCTGGCCGGGCCGACGCGATGCCCCCGCACCTGCTCGGGCGACATGAAGCTGGGCGAGCCGACGACCGTGCCCGTACGGGTCTGGGTCTGGTCGCCGACCGCATCCAGGGCGCGCGCGATGCCGAAGTCGATGACCCGGGGGCCGTCGATGGTCAGCAGCACATTGGACGGCTTGAGGTCGCGGTGGACCAGGGCGACGCCGTGGATGTCGAGGAGGGCGGCGGCGAGGCCGTAGGCGAGGCGGCGGAGGGAGTGCTCCGGGAGCGGGCCGTACGTTCCCGTCCGGCCGTACTCGTCGTGTGGGTGGCCGACGACCTCGGTCAGGCTCGGGCCCGCGATGTAGCCGGTGGCCACCCACGGGATGTCGGCCTCGGTGTCGGCGTCGAGCACCGGCGCGGTCCAGCGGCCGCCGACCCGGCGCGCGGCCGCGACCTCGGCGCGGAAGCGTTCGCGGAACTCCTCCTCGGCGGCCAGTTCGGCCTTCACCAGCTTCACGGCGACGGTCCGGCCGCCCTCGGAACGGGCGAGGTAGACCCGGCCCATCCCGCCGCTGCCGAGGCGGCTGAGCAGCCGGTAGTCCCCGATCCACTGCGGATCGTCGGCGGTCAGCCCGCGCAGACCCTCCATCCGGGCGCCCTCCCCTGTGTCGTTCCGTGCCCCTGGCGCGTTCCGGCGGCAGGCGTCCCATCCGTGTGAGCGTAGGCCCGCTCCGTAGGAGCCTAGGCTCCTACGGATTGCGCAACGGCCGACGCGGCGTCACGAGCGGAAAACGATCGACGGTGCTGGGGGGCGCACGGGGCCGACGTCCCAGGGGTGTACGGGACTTCGGGGGTCAGCCCGCCTTGCTGTACGTCAGCGGCGGCTGGCCGTCGTCCATGGTGCGCCGCAGTTTGCCGCCCACCATCTCCAGGGTGCTGGGGGCTCCGGGGCTACAGGTCCCGGGCGCCCCCGACACCGACACCATCTTGGACGGCCCGAGACGGACCGGTGGGCCCGCCTTCTCCAGGGTGGCCTTGAACTCGCAGCGGAACGATTCCCCGGTGGCCGTCATCGTCAGGACGGTGTCGCCCGGCGCACCCTGTTTGAGCGTGAAGCGGCGGATGTTGCCGGCGTCGGCGCCGACCGTGGTCTCCCAAGTGCCCAGATAGTCCGAGGGGATGCTCCGCTTCCCGGTCGCCTGTCCCGTCTCGCCCTTCGCGTCCGCCGGCCGCACTCCCCCGTCGTCCCCGTTCAGCAGGAGGTACGCGGTGACCGCGCCGGCCGCGGCGACGGCCAGGGCGACGGCGGTGATCAGGGTGGAGCCCCCGCGCCGGCGGCGGCGGGGCGGCCGGTGCGTCCCCGGGGCGGTCGGCGGGACGGGCACGTACCCGTACTGCCCTGGTGGGGAGGCGTAGGGATCCTGGGGGAGGGGCGACGGCGGTGGGGTGTGGGGTGCGGCCGCGGGCGGGGCGCCGGTCGGTGTGGCGTGCGCACCGGGGTCCCCGCCGGGATGGGGGGAGAACGGGGCGCCGGGCCCGTCCGCGGCGCGCGGGTCCGGATCGCCCTCGGGGTTCTCCGCCTCCAGCAGTGCCACGGCATGCCGCCCCAGCCGGGCGACCAGCGCCCCCGGCAGCCAGGGATCGTCCTCGTCCGCGTGCTCCGCCGCGGAGCCCTCCGTCATCGCCAACAGCTGGGCGGGAGTGGGGCGTTGGGCCGGATCCTTGGTCAGGCAGGCGGCGACCAGGGCGTGCAGTCCCTGGGGCAGGGCGGAGAGGTCGGGCTCCTCCTGGGCGATGCGGTACATCACCGCGTGCACGCCGCTCTCGGCCGTGCCGAACGGCTGCCGCCCGGTGGCCGCGTACATCAGGACCGACCCGAGGGAGAAGACGTCGCAGGCGGGACCGATCGGTTGGCCGCGTACCTGCTCGGGGGCCATGAAGCCGGGCGAGCCCACCGTGGCGCCGGTGCGGGTCAGACCGTTGTCGGTCACCGCCTCCAGGGCGCGCGCGATGCCGAAGTCGATGACCCGGGGGCCGTCGAGGGTGAGCAGCACATTGGACGGCTTGAGGTCGCGGTGGACGATGCCGGCGGCGTGGATCGCCTGCAGCGCGCGGGCCAGTCCGGCCGCCAGGATCCGTACGGTCCGCTCCGGCAGCGGGGCGAGGGGGCCCGCCACCCGGGTGCCGGGAGGGGGCGAGCCCGCGACCACCTGCTGGAGGGAGGGCCCGGCGATATAGCCCGTGGCGACCCAGGGCGTTTTGGCCTCGGTGTCCGCGTCCAGGACGGGGGCGGTCCACTCCCCGCCGACCTGCTGCGCGGCCCGCACCTCCCGCCGGAAGCGGGCCCGGAACTCCTCCTGGTCGGCCAGTTCGCCGCGGACGAGTTTGACGGCGACCGTACGCCCCCGATCGGAACGGGCCAGGAACACCTTGCCCATTCCGCCCTCGCCGAGCCGCCTGATCAGGCGGTAGTCCCCGATGCGCTGCGGGTCCCCGGCCTGGAGGGGCTCCAGCCCTCCGGGCCGCCCCGCCCGCCCTGCGCGCCCCTGCTGTCCCGCACGTCCCGGCTGTTCCACGATCCGTCGCCCTTTCCCCCGAACCCGCCCTGCCCGCGGCCCGCGTCCGCGGTGAGGATATCCAGGGGCGCGCAGGCCCGGAGAGGGGGAGCGCCCCTGGCTCCGCCGCCCGCGAGGGGGGCGCGCCGCTCGTCACCCATGTCGCCGCCCGTCCACGGCCGTTGCCCGGAATCTTCCGCGCCGTCATCATCCCGGACGCGGTGCACTCCGGCCAGGATGCCCTCCGCGCCGACCTGGCCCGATGCCCCGGTGAGCCGCTGACATGGGCCGTGCAACGGGCCGACTTTGTCCGGGACTTGACGTTCGTGGATGTCGGATTCCGGGTCCCGGAACTTTCCGCGGGTACGGAACGTAGAACGCGTACCGCTACGTATCCCCTCGCGCAGAACCCGGCGCACGGCGCGGTGCACGGTACGGCGCAGACCCCGCCGCGGCGCGCACTGCACGGAGCGCAGTACAGGCCGCAGCGCAGAGCGCACCGCCGAGCACCGAACGCCGAACCTGAAGCCGCTCGTCCCGCCCGTCCCGCTCGTCCCCGCCCGTTCCCGCACGATCGCCCGTCCCCGCTTCCCTTCCAAGGAGACCGTGTGATTCCCGCCGTACGAGCCCTCGCCCGCGCCGCCATGGCCGCGCGCCCGGTCCCGCTCGCCGACGTCCAGGCACGGGCCGAACTCCTCTCCCGCTTCGGCAACAGCTATCTCGTCCCGGTCGAGGTCTTCGCCGCCTTCGCGGCCGAGCTCACCGACCGGCGGCGGCCCGGCGGCCCGTTCGCCGCGCTGTGCATCAACGGCCGCCGCTGGTTCCGCTACCACTCCGTCCATTACGACACCCCCGACCTGCGGTCCTTCCACGACCACCGGCAGGGCCTCCGGCTGCGCTACAAGATCCGCGAGCGGCTGTACGCGGACACCGGGGAGCGGCAGTTCGAGATCAAGCTCAAAGGGCACCGGGGCGAGACGGTCAAGCACCGGCAGCCGCTGCTGCCGGGCGACCCGGCCCTCGGCGAGGCCCCGCGCGGCTTTCTCGCCTCCGTACTGGACCGCTCGTACGGCATCGTGGCCCCCACCGAGCTGGGCCGCTCCATAGAAACCGACTACACCCGTACCACCTTCGTCGCCAATGGCCAGCGCATCACCTGCGATGCGGCCCTGCTCTGCCGGGACCTGGAGACCGGCCGTACGGTACGGGCCGACGGCGGACTGGTCTTCGTCGAGACCAAGACCACCGGCCGGCTGACCGAGGCGGACCGTCTGCTGCACGGCTATGGCCTACAGGCCGCCGAATTCACCAAGTACTGCGGCGGGTTGGCGGCGCTGCGTCCGGACCTCACCGCCCATCACTGGCGGCGGGCGGTGCGCACGGCGTTCCCCACGGCGGCCTGACGGCACCGGGCGGCTGGTTTCACGTGAAACCAGCCGCCTTCTGCTGGACGCAGAGGCGGAGGGGCGCCCGGGGCCCGGCGCCGGACGGTCCCCCACTGCCGGGCCTCCCGATGCGGGGCCTCCCGTGGACGACGGCGCGGCCCGCGGCCCGGCAGCCATCGCCCCGCCATCCGCCCCCGCGCCCCCTGCCTCCGGGGCCTGGAGGTTCCTCCAGACGCCGCAGACATTCCATGTCTCCCGTAGACATTCTGTCCGTGCGGGTGGTGAGCGCCATACACAGTGTCGGTACCGGTCACCGGGCCGTGATCCTTAGGCTGAGGGCGTTCGCCGGGCCTGTCCACCGGCGGCCCGAGCGACCCGATCCGAGGTACTGACCGTGACCACGACGCCCTCCGCCTCCTCTGCCGCCGACCCCGCCGCCGGCGCAGCAGTCAAGGCCGCCGACCGCGCGCACGTCTTCCACTCCTGGTCCGCGCAGGGCCTCATCGACCCGATGCCGGTCGCGGGCGCCGAGGGCTCGTACTTCTGGGACTACGACGGCAACCGCTACCTCGACTTCTCCTCCCAGCTGGTCAACACCAACATCGGCCACCAGCACCCCAAGGTCGTCGCGGCCATCCAGGAGCAGGCCGCCAAGCTGTGCACCATCGCGCCCGGCTTCGCCGTCGACGTGCGGTCCGAGGCCGCCCGGCTGATCGCCGAGCGCACCCCCGGAGACCTCGACAAGATCTTCTTCACCAACGGCGGCGCGGAGGCCGTGGAGAACGCGGTCCGGATGGCCCGGCTGCACACCGGCCGCAGCAAGGTGCTCTCCACCTACCGCTCGTACCACGGCGCCACCGCCGCCGCGATCAACCTGACCGGCGACCCGCGCCGCTGGCCCTCGGACACCGCCTCGGCGGGCGTCGTCCACTTCTGGGGACCGTTCCTCTACCGCTCGCCCTTCCACTCGGAGAGCGAGGCGCAGGAGTGCGAGCGCGCCCTCGCGCACCTCGAGGAGACCATCGCCTTCGAGGGCCCGCAGTCCATCGCGGCGATCATCCTGGAGACCGTCCCGGGCACCGCCGGGATCATGGTTCCGCCGCCCGGCTACCTGGCCGGCGTCCGCGAGATCTGTGACCGCTACGGCATCGTCTTCATCCTCGACGAGGTCATGGCGGGCTTCGGTCGCACCGGCCGCTGGTTCGCCGCCGACCACTTCGACGTCACCCCCGACCTGCTGACCTTCGCCAAGGGCGTCAACTCCGGCTATGTCCCGCTGGGCGGCGTCGCGATCAGCGCCGAGATCGCCGCCACCTTCGACCAGCGCCCCTACCCCGGCGGCCTGACGTACTCCGGGCACCCGCTGGCCTGCGCCTCCGCCGTCGCCACCCTCAACGCGATGGCCGAGGAGCGGATCGTGGAGAACGCCGCGGAGATCGGCGAGACGGTCATCGGTCCCGCGCTCCGTGACATCGCCGAGCGGCACCCCTCGGTGGGCGAGGTGCGCGGTCTGGGCGTCTTCTGGGCCCTCGACCTGGTCAAGAACAAGGAGACCCGCGAGCCCCTGGTGCCGTACAACGCCTCCGGCGCCGCCAACGCCCCGATGGCCGAATTCGCCGCGGCCTGCAAGCGCGGCGGTCTGTGGCCGTTCGTGAACATGAACCGGACGCATGTCGTCCCGGCCTGCACGGTCACCGAGGCCGAGGCCAAGGAGGGCCTGGCCGCCCTCGACGAGGCCCTGACGGCGGCGGACGCCCACACCGACGCGGCCTGAGAACGCAGCCGCGGGGGTCCCGTACCGGGCCCGGACGGGATTCGCGGCCGACCCGCGGGGCCCGTTGCGGACCCGTTCCGGAGCCTTGCCGGGCCCTCGCCGGACCTGTGAAGCGGCGGCCGCGCGCCCTGCCTGAGACGTATCGTCCCAGGTACGACGCGTGGCCGCCGTCTCCCTCGCCTATCGTTGGCGAGGGCCGCTTCCCATCTGCGCGGTCATGAAGTCGTCGAAGGAGACGCTCACGATGGCCGTCGGCGGAGACAGCTCAGTCATACGGCGCAGCACCCTGCGCCAGCAGATCGCCGACGCGCTGCGCGACGAGGTCCTGGCCGGCCGGCTGCCGTCCGGCCACCCCTTCACCGTCAAGGAGATCGCCGAACAGTACGGCGTCTCCGCCACCCCGGTCCGCGAGGCGCTGCTCGACCTGTGCGCCCAGGGCCTGCTCGACGTCGAACAGCACCGCGGCTTCAAGGTGCACGCCTTCACCGCCGACGACTTCGTCGCCATGGTCGAGGCCCGCACCCTGGTCATCGAGGGCATCTTCCGCAGCGGCGCCGAACGCGCGCTGCGCGCCACCCCCGCCGAGGTGCTGATCTCCATCCGCCGCCGCGCCGACGAGGCCGAGCGGGCCGCGCGGGCCGGCGACCTCGACGTTCTGATCGGCTACGACCTGCGGTTCTGGCGCGAACTCGGCAGCATCGTCGGCAACCCGTACATCAGCGACTTCCTCGACCGGCTCCGCGTCCAGACCTGGATGTTCGCGGTGCCGCTGCTGCGCCGCGCGGACGACATCGGAAGCCGGCTCTGGCACGGCCACAGCCAGTTGGCCAAGTCCCTCGTCCAGTACGACCTGGCCGAGGCCCAGCGGCTGATCGCCGAGTACAACGAGCACTCCCTCACCCTCGTCGGGAAGCGCGGCTAGGACCGGACGGTCCCGGCGGGCATCACCGGGCAGCCTTCCGGCTAGTACTACTGGGAAAGCGCTGCTGGGACTACGCTGTCCCGACCATCGGCCGTAATGGGTCGTACCCGTACCCGTAGCCGTATCCGTGACTTCCCCTGCGCGCCGGTGACCCGTCCCCGACCGGAAGCGAGCCCTCACTCGTGGCATGTGACCTGTGGCTGGTGCCCCTCGTAGACGTGCTGTGCCACAGCCCCGACAACCCGTTCTCCGAAGAGATCGCCGCCTACGACTCGGCCCTGACGGACGCGGGCCTGCCCCCGGTACCGGTGTTCAGCTATATGCCGGGCCTCTCCGGCGATGTCGCACCGGTCGCCGGCTTCGACTACGACGCGCTGCACTTCCTGCGCCGCGCCTATCTCCTGCGCCTGTGCGGGCTGGAGGTGACGCCGGTGGACGAACTGGGCGGCGACTACGAGCAGTTGCTGGAGATGTTCGAGGCGACGGCGCAGCAGTCCCACCTGGTCTGGCACTACGACCACGCGGGCGCCTATGTCCCGGTCGACTTCCCGCATCCGCTCGCCAACGACGCACTGCTGGAGGGCGGCGGCCCGCTGGGTTCCTCGCACGGGCTACTGCGCGAACTCGAAGTGGTCGCTCCGTCCTTGGGCATCGACCCGGCCAATCCGCCGGCCGCGCCGGAACCGCCGGCCGGGCCCACCACGCTGGAAGAGCGGGCTGCCGTCCCCCTGGACGACGGGCCGTTCGCCAGGGAGCGGCATGTGTGGCTCGGGCTGCACGCGGCCGCGACCAGGAGCCTGGGGCAGGGCTCGATGATCGTCTTCAGCTGACGGACGTGTCGGACGTGTCGGCCGTGACGTCGGTGACGTCCGTGACGGCCGTACCGGTGCGCCGGGGTGTCCTCCCCGGCGCACCAGCCCTCAGCGCCCCGGCTCCGGCGGCCGCTGCCGCGGCATGTTCGGCCGGGTGCCCGGCGGCAGCATGAACCGCGCCGGCGGCTCCACGGCCTCCTGCCGCGGCGCCGCCCACGGCACCAGTGCCCGCGTCGCCGACGGCGCGGGACCGGCCCGGAACTCCGCCATCCAGTCCGCCGTTTCGGCCCGGACGAGCTCCCCGAGGTCCTCGTTGAACCTCCGCAGCACCCCCAGGCAGCGCTCCGCCGCCTCGCCGGCCGTGCCCTCCGTCGGCCCGAGCACCTCGCGCACGCTCTCCGACGCCCAGTCGAACTGCAGCGCCTCCAGCCGCCGGTGAATCGCCTGGGCGGTCGCAAGATCCCGCATCCAGCCGGCCGTCACCCCGAAATACCGGTCGCAGCCCACGCACACCGCCGCGAACAGCAGCGACAGATACCCCCAGGGCGCCCCGCCGTCACAGGCCCCGGCGAAGTCCAGCAGCGGCAGCAGCCCGCCCACCGACACCCCGGCCGCGGTACCCAGCCGCAGCGCCCGCGCGCCGCGGCGCTTGGCCTGCCGGTCGTGCAGATACCAGTCGGCGGCCCGCAGCGCGCCCTCCTCCGTCCAGAGATAGAGCGCGTCCAGACGGTCGGCCGGCTCCCCCCAGTCGCCCAGGGGGAACAGCCGCCCGGCAAGGTCCTCGCGCCCCCGGATCAGATCGCCGGGCTCCCGGCCGTAACCGGCCTGCAAGTCGTCCCGGTCGCGCTCCCGGCCCCGGCCCCGCTCCCGGAAACGGCCGCGGTGCCGGTCCCGGTCGCGATACCGGTCCCAGCGCTCGCGGCCCTGCCACCGCCTCTGTCCGCCCTCCCTCCGGGGAAGCCCCTCGGGCTGCATCTCCGGCTGACTCACCCGTGCTCCCTCTATACGGCTCCGTGCGGTGCGCGCGTGACGGACGAGACGGCCGTTGCGCGCAGCCCCCATTCCTACCGCCGAACGGTTGGCGTCCCACGCAAGATCGCCTGATTTCCGCCCAGAAGTGGTGGTGGATCCGGTATAAGGCGACCCGGTACCTCACTCGAAAGAGTTGTTCCCGAGAGTTGCCCCGGTGACGGCGGGCGGTTTCCGGCCGAGGCGTGACCCTTGTGTGATCGGGGTACGGCCGACGTCCGGCCTTCTGGTGCGTTCGTCTAGGCTGCCTCCGTGAAGGTCCTTGTCATCGGCGGCGGCGCCCGCGAACACGCCCTGTGCCGCTCTCTGTCCCTCGACCCCGACGTCTCCGCGCTGCACTGCGCTCCCGGCAACGCCGGAATCGCCGAGGTGGCCGAATTGCATGGGGTCAACGCTCTCGACGGCGCGGCCGTCGCCGAACTCGCCGTCGGCCTGGAGGCCGACCTGGTCATCGTCGGCCCCGAGGCCCCCCTGGTGGCGGGCGTCGCGGACGCCGTACGCGACCGCGGCATCCCGGTCTTCGGCCCCTCGGCCCAGGCCGCCCAGCTGGAGGGCTCCAAGGCCTTCGCCAAGGACGTGATGGCCGCCGCGGCCGTCCCCACCGCCCGCAGCTACGTCTGCACCACCCCGCAAGAGATCGACGAGGCCCTGGACGCCTTCGGGGCGCCGTACGTCGTCAAGGACGACGGCCTGGCGGCGGGCAAGGGCGTCGTCGTCACCGAGGACGTCGAGGCCGCCCGCGCGCACGCCCTGGCCTGCGACCGCGTGGTCATCGAGGAGTTCCTCGACGGCCCGGAGGTCTCCCTCTTCGCGGTCACGGACGGCGAGAGCGTCGTCCCGCTCCAGCCCGCCCAGGACTTCAAGCGCGCCTACGACGGCGACCAGGGCCCCAACACCGGCGGCATGGGTGCGTACAGCCCGCTGCCCTGGGCCGACCCGAAGCTGGTCGACGAGGTCATGGCCACCGTGCTGCAGCCCACCGTCGACGAGCTGCGCCGCCGCGGCACGCCGTTCTCCGGGCTGCTCTACGCGGGCCTGGCGATCACCTCGCGCGGTGTGCGGGTGATCGAGTTCAACGCGCGCTTCGGCGATCCGGAGACCCAGGTGGTCCTCGCCCGCCTCAAGACCCCGCTCGCCGGTCTGCTGCACGCCGCCGCCACCGGCACCCTCGCCGCCCTCCCGCCGCTGCGCTGGAGCGACGGCGCGGCGGTCACCGTCGTCATCGCCTCGCACAACTACCCCGACACCCCGCGCACCGGCGACCCGATCTCGGGCCTGGCCGACGTGGCGGAGGAGGATGCCCCCGAGGCGTATGTGCTGCACGCGGGCACCCAGCGCGACGAGTCCGGCGCGGTACTCAGCGCGGGCGGCCGGGTGCTGTCCGTCACCGCCACCGGATCCGACCTCACCACCGCCCGGCAGCGCGCCTAC
The DNA here is from genome assembly GCF_044767545.1 of Streptomyces sp. NPDC101227. Classification (NCBI taxonomy): domain Bacteria; kingdom Bacillati; phylum Actinomycetota; class Actinomycetes; order Kitasatosporales; family Streptomycetaceae; genus Streptomyces; species Streptomyces sp. NPDC101227. The sequence continues at coordinate 291,058 of NZ_JBIWOD010000009.1, forward strand.
CGCGCGGTCGGCCGGATCTCCCTGGACGGCTCCCAGCACCGTACGGACATCGCCGCCAAGGTGGCCGGAGACGCCGTTTCGTAAGCTGGGGCGCCTGGTTCCCGGCTTTACCCAAAGCCATTCCATCGAGTGACGACGCCAGGTATCCGCTGACGGAACCCCCACCCCCAACTAGGGTGCCGCGCAAGCGTCCTGCGACGGCCGCGCCGGAATTCGGCGCGGCTGCCGCGGTGGCGTCCGGCAAGTGGCTCACCGGCATTGCGATGTCAGTGGCGGGTGCCACAGTGGTGGTGGAGCGAGCTCGGTCCGATGAGCCCGCCCGCCCGCACAACGCGCAATTCTCGTCAGTCCGTCCCGTGTTCTCTCCGTCCGGCTCCATCAGGACAGCAGGGGGTGTACAGGCTCGTGGCAAGTCCGGAAACAGGCGTCCTGGCGGCGCGCGCCCGCGCCCTCGCCGTGCTGCGGATCCGCAGCTCAGCGACGGCCGTGGCGCTGTTGCCCGCGGCGGTTGCGGTGGTGCTCTTCGCCGGCCGCGCGACTGGCCATCTCGGCGCGGGAGGCGGCTGGGACACCGCGCGCTGGGCCGTGAGCGGCCTCGCGGTGCTGGTGCTGCTCCTGGCGGCGCTGGTCGCCGCCGTCATCGCCCGCGCCAGGCCCGCGCTCAGCCCCTCCGTGCCCATCTCAGAGAAGTCGGCACCCGACCTCTACCGTCTGGTACGCGACCTCGCCGAGCGGCTCGAGGTCCCGGCGCCGTCCGCGATAGCGCTCACTCCCGACTGCGACAGCTGGCTGGAGGACCGTACGCACCGCGCCCACGGCCCGCCCCGCGCCCCCGAGGACCGCCGGGCGTCCCAGGCACCGGTCCTGGTCATCGGCTCGCCGTTCCTGTGGTGGATGCGGGTCGCCGAGCTGCGCGCCCTGCTCGCCCCGGTAGTGGCCGGCACGGGCCCGTCGGCCAATCCGGACATAGCCGCCGCCCGCCGCTTCATCCGCGGCCTGGACGCCGCCGTAGCGGTCTCGGCCCGCGCCACGGGCCCGCTGCGCGGCCTGCCGCTCCGGTTCGCCGGCAGGGTGGCGCGTCTGCTGCTGCGGGCCTGCCGCGACCACGCCACGATCATGGAGCGCGGGGTCGCCGCGGCCGCCTCCGAGCGCGCCCAGGGCGTCGACTACGGCCTGCGGATCGTCGCCCAGGAGCAGGTCGGGCTGGCCTACGCCGGCTGGGACCGGCTGCTGACCCGGGTCGCGCTGCCCGCCTGGCGGATGGGCCGCTGGCCCTCGAGGCTGGACGCCGGTGTGGTCTCCGCGCTCACCGAGCTCTCCCGCCGCGACCGCCTCGCCGAGGGCTTCGCCTCCCGCCTCGGCGAGCGGCCCGCCTGCGACCTCCTGGAGGAGCCCGGCGCCATCGACCGCGCCGCCTCCCTGCTGGCCGCCCGGCTCTTCCACGGCGGTCCGGCCGAGCCCGGCCCCGACTGGTCCCCGGTGGGCTGGAACCAGTACCCGGAGGAGGTCGTGGACCGCAAATGGCGCCTGGAGGCCGCCCGCCTCCACCGCGTCCTCGACGACCTTCCGGCCACGGACCTCCCGGCGGCGGGCCAGGGAGCGGGCCCGGCGGCCGGTACGGCGACGCCGGCCGGTGCACCCGCCGCGGCGGGCACACCCCGCTCGTACGCCCGCACCCCCGCCCGTACGGCCGCCGGCCACCGGCTCCCGTCCCGCCAGGCCACCGATCACGCGCCGCCCGGCCTCGCCGCCCCCGACGGTCTGACGGCCGCCGCGGCGGGCCCCACGCTCGCCCGGGTCATCGACCGGCTGGCCCGCGACGCCCACGCGGGTGACCTGCTCGCCGCCCGGCTCGGCGCGGAGGTCGCGCGCGAGGAGCGCGAGGAAGCGGCCCGCCAGGCCGCGCGCGGAGCCTTCGCGCAGGACGCCGCCGCGGGCGTGGCCTGGGGCGACGGCCTGGCCGAGGGCGGCCTCCCGCTCTTCCCGCTCCAACCGCCCCGTACGGGCCGCGAGCTGCTCGCCGACCACGTCACCGCCATGGTGTGCTGCGCGGCCGTCGACACCGCGGGTGCCGCCCCGGGCCTGGACTGGCTGGACGGCCCGGCCCTGCTGGTCGACGGCGCCCGCCGCGCCGACCTCGGCCTCCCGGTGCTCAGCCTGGTGGATGACGGCGACGCCGAACCGCTCCGCGGCTGGCTGACGACGATCGGCGTCCGCCCCGAGAAGCCGGTCCGGCTGGTGTGAGCCGGGGCCCCGACCCCGGCTGCACCGGCTGAATGTTCCCCTCCAGCTCGTGTTTCGGGCCAAGGGGCCCTAAATTCACGACGAAGGGTGACGGAGCGGGTGCGTAATGTGATGTGCTGTGACATGGAGCCGCATTAGTGCGGCGGGGACATAACGCAACCCTCGTACCGAAACGGCCGGTGTCGGCCGCGACCGATGGGGGACGCGGACGCGGGAGGGGAGCGGAAGGTGGGCACGGAACAGATCAGGCGCTGGGAGTCGGGCGCGCTCGCCCACGCGGTCACGGACCCGTTCGGGCAGGGCCCGCTGCCCTGGCTGCGCGGCAGCGAGAACTACTTCGACTCGGGCCGGGTGGTGCCCTGGTACGTGGACCCCGCCGTCGCCCAGGGCGATCTGCGGGTCCCCGCACCGCGCAAGCACAACGGCCCGCGCACCGCCGATGACGTCCGCCGTCAGATCAAGGGCTTCGCCAGCACCGGCGCGGTGGCCCCCGGCGAGGCCATCGATTTCCGCGTTTCGGTCGATCCCCCGCAGCCGTTCAGCATCGACGTCTACCGCATCGGCCATTACGCGGGGGCCGGCGCCTCCAAGATCACGACCAGCCCGCGGCTGGCCGGCATCGTCCAGCCGGCGCCGCTCACGGTCGACCGCACCATCTCCTGCCACCACTGGTGGCTCTCCTGGCGCCTCCAGGTGCCCGCCTACTGGCAGCTCGGCGCCTACGTCGCCGTCCTGACCACCGCCGACGGCTACCGCTCCCACATCCCCTTCACGGTCCGCGACGACCACCCCGCCGACCTGCTCCTGCTGCTGCCCGACATCACCTGGCAGGCCTACAACCTCTACCCCGAGGACGGCCGCACCGGCGCCAGCCTCTACCACGCCTGGGACGAAAAGGGCGCCCTCCTCGGCGAGCAGGACGCCGCCACCACCGTCTCCTTCGACCGCCCCTACGCCGGCGCCGGACTGCCCCTCCATGTCGGCCACGCCTACGACTTCATCCGCTGGGCCGAGCGCTACGGCTACGACCTCGCCTACGCCGACGCCCGCGATCTGCACGCCGGCCGCGTCGACCCGTCCCGCTACCGCGGCCTGGTCTTCCCCGGCCACGACGAATACTGGTCGGTGCCCATGCGCCGCACCGTCGAGCGCGCCCGCGACACGGGCACCTCCCTGGTCTTTCTCTCCGCCAACACCATGTACTGGCAGGTCGAGCTCTCCCCGTCGCCCTCGGGCCCGGACTCCCTCCTCAACTGCCGCAAACGCCAAGGCCCCGGCCGCCCCGCCCTCTGGCGCGAGAACGGCGACCCCGAGCAGCGTCTGATGGGCATCCAGTACGCGGGCCGGGTGCCCGAACCGGCCCCCCTCGTCGTCCGAAACGGCGACCACTGGCTCTGGGAGGCCACCGGCGCCCACGAAGGCGACGAACTCCCCGGCCTGGTGGCCGGCGAGGCCGACCGCTACTTCCCGCGCACCAGCCTCCCCGAACACACCCGCCGCATCCTGCTCGCCCACTCCCCGTACCGCGACGGCGACGGCGTCATCCGCCACCAGGAGACCTCCCTCTACCGCGCCCCCAGCGGCGCCCTGGTCTTCTCCTCGGGCACCTTCGCCTGGTCCCCGGCCCTGGACCGCCCCGGCCATACGGACCCCCGCATCCAGCGCGCCACGGCCAACCTCCTGGACCGCATCTGCAAGCGGGACTGATCGCCTGCCGTACGGCGCCTGCCGTACGGCGCCTGCCGTCCCTCGCCCTGTCGTACGGCGGCGCCGACGGCGGCCAGGTCTCCGCAGGTCCGGCGCAAAGCCGGGGCCGCACGGCGTCGGCGTCCCGGCCGCCGTCCCCTCCACCCGCCAGGCGACCCTGAGGCGAAGATCCGCTTCCGCATACGCGAGAATCGGACCGACTCCTGGATCAACCTACGCGGAGGCAGCGTGTCCGGTTTCGTAGAAAAGCCCGAGCCCGTGCAGGTCCCGGGGCTCACCCACCTGCACACCGGCAAGGTGCGCGACCTCTACCAGAACGCCGACGGCCAACTGATCATGGTCGCCAGTGACCGGCAGTCCGCGTACGACTGGGTGCTGCCCACCGACATTCCAGACAAGGGCCGCGTCCTCACCAAGCTGTCCCTGTGGTGGTTCGAGCAGCTCGCCGACCTGGCACCCAACCACGTCATCTCCACCGACGTCCCGGCCGGCGCCCCGGCCGACTGGGCCGACCGCACCCTCGTGTGCACCTCGCTGGCCATGGTCCCGGTCGAATGCGTGGCCCGCGGTTACCTCACCGGCTCCGGCCTCGTCGAATACCGGCAGTCCCGTACGGTCTGCGGTCTCCCGCTGCGCGAAGGCCTGGTCGACGGTTCCGAACTCCCCGAGCCGATCTTCACCCCGGCCACCAAGGCCGCCGTCGGCGACCACGACGAGAACGTCTCCTACGAAGAGGTCACCCGCCAGGTCGGCGCCGATGTCGCCGCCGAGCTGCGCCGCACCACCCTCGCCATCTACGGCCGGGCCCGCGACATCGCCCGCGAGCGCGGCATCATCCTGGCCGACACCAAATTCGAGTTCGGCTACGACGAGCGCCCCGGTGGCGAGAGGGTGCTGACCCTCGCCGACGAGGTCCTCACCCCCGACTCCTCCCGCTTCTGGCCGGCCGACGAGTGGGAGCCGGGCCGCGCCCAGCCCTCCTTCGACAAGCAGTTCGTCCGCGACTGGCTGACCTCCCCGGCCGCCGCCTGGGACCGTACGGGCGAGCAGCCGCCGCCCGCCCTCCCGCAGGAGATCGTCGACCGCACCCGCGCCAAGTACATCGAGGCGTACGAACGCCTGACCGGACTGGCCTGGTCCTGACCGGGCCCCCGGCCCTGAGGGGCAGCGGGGCGGCACACGCAAAGACCCCGGTCGACAGGGATGCCGACCGGGGTCTTTGCGTTCTTCCGCTGAGCGGACGACGAGGCTCGAACTCGCGACCTCAACCTTGGCAAGGTTGCGCTCTACCAACTGAGCTACGTCCGCCTGCCCGCCGCCGAAGCGTGCGGTGCGGGGTCCACTATAGCCAACCCCGCTCACGAGCGATGCGCGCCGCCGCATGACGATTCTCCGCGCCCAGCTTCGCGGTGGCCGACGAGAGGTAGTTGCGCACCGTCCCCTGGGACAGCGCGGCCCGCTCCGCGATCTCCGCGACGGGCGCCCCGGCCGCGGCGAATTCCAGCACCTCCGCCTCCCGGACCGTCAGCGGAGAGTCCCCGGCGCTTATCGCATCCGCCGCCAACTCCGGGTCGACATAACGGCTTCCCGCCTGCACGGTACGGATGATCTCCGCCAGCCGCTGCGCCGAGACCGTCTTCGGTACGAACCCCCGCACCCCGGCCTCCAGCGCCCGCTTCAGATGTCCCGGCCGCCCATGACTCGTCACGATCATGGTCCGGCACTCCGGCACGTGCTCCCGCAAAGATGTGGCCACCGCCACACCGTCGGCCCCCGGCATCTGCAGATCCAGCACCGCCACATCCGGCCGGTGCGCCCGCCCCATCGCACTGGCCTCCGGCCCCGAAGCGGCCTCCGCCACCACCAGCAGATCGTCCTCCAGCGACAGCAACGCCGCCAGCGCCCCCCGGATCAGATGCTCGTCATCCGCCAGCAGCACCCGAATCACCCGGTCAGTCACCCGTCACTCACCCCGCCCGCCGCCCCGTCACCCACACCAACAAGGTCACCGTCCCCCGCCGCCCCCAACGGCAGCTCGACCGTCAGCCGATAGCAGCCGTCGAGCCCCGGCCCTGCCACCAAGGTCCCGCCCAGGGGCTCGAGCCGTTCCCGCAGACCCTTGAGTCCATTGCCCGGCGAGGTTTGGAGCACACCCCCCGCCGACGGCGCGACGCCGTCGTTCTCCACCGTCATCACGAGTACCGAGCGCTGCGCATCAATCCGGGTCCGCAACGTGCAGCGACGGACGTCGATGGCATGCCGCAGCACATTCGTGGTGCCCTCGCGGACGACCCAGCCGAGCGCCGACTGTGCCGCCGCCGGCAGCTGCGTACCCTCCTCGCCCTCTATGCGGCAATCCACCCCGGCCGCGCGCAATATCGAGCGCGCCCCGGCCAACTCCGCCTGCAGATCGGCCTTCCGGTACCCGCGCACCACCTCCCGCACCTCCCGCTGCGACTCCTGCGCCACCCGCTGCACCTCCACCATCTGATCGACGGCCTCCGGGCGCTCCCGCCGCGCCAGCTGGACCGCCAGCTCGCTCTTCAGCGCGATCACCGCCAGATTCCGGCCCATCACGTCATGCAGATCCCGGCCGAACCTCAGCCGTTCCTCGGCAACCGCGAGGCGCGCCTGGGCGCTGCGCGCCCTGTCCAGCTCCCAGAACATGGAAAGCAGCCACCCCGTCGGCCGCGCTATCACGAAGCTCCAGATCCCGCCGAACAGCACGATGGCCGCGAGTCCCAGCCCGCCTCCCCACTCCTGCGTCCCCAGACCGGCGAGCACCATGAGCGCCGCGGCCACGCCGACCAGTGATGCCAGATATTTCCGCTTCGACATCACCAGGCTGCACGCCAGGCAGAACAGCGCGGGGATCGCGATCGCCGCCAGCATCATGGCGACCAGATCGTCTTTGGCCCACTCTCTCCTGACCACGACGACCGCGAACACACAGACCTCGGCAACGACGGTCAGCGCGCCCGAAACGACCAGCAGCCGCGCCGGTGTCGGCCCCTGCTTGAGATAGCGCCCCAACGCACGGTCCAACAGCCGGATCATCAGGAGCCCCTGTGCCACGGTCAGCCCCAGCGCGAGGCCGGCCAGGGCCAGGGGCAAGGGCCTGCCACCGGCCTGGCCGAGCACCGGCGCCACGGCGGCGAGCACCATCAGCCAGGGGATGAGGTACAGCGACCAGCGGCAGTAGAAGTCGACCTGGGAAAACCGCGTCCGCGCCTGCCATTTCGCCCGTACACGTCCCATCACGCGGCCCCGCCCCCGTCGTCCCGATCTCCGTACGCCCGCTGGTCGCCGTACGCCCTCAGCGCCGCGGCTCCCAGCGGAACCACCGCCGCACAGCAAACACCGCGACTCCCGCCCACGCCAATCCAAGGACCAGCTGCTTCAGGGTGTCCCCGGGATCCGCTCCGCCGTTCCAGCCGGCGCGTATCAGCTCCATCGCCGGTGACAGCGGCAGCAGTTCAAGTACGGAGGCGATCCGGTCCGGCAGGATCTCCAGCGGAACGACCATTCCGGACCCGCCCAGCGACAGCATCATCAACGGCAGCACCACCAGCTGGGAGGCCTCGGTCGTCCTGGCGAGGGCGGACGACACCGCGGCGAACGCCACGACCACGACCAACCCGATCAGGATCCCGGCGATCAGCAGATCCGGGGAGTCGGGCGGCTCGACATCCAGCGTCGCCGAGCCCAGGACGACGAGCAGCGCACACTGCACCATCCCCAGCAACGCCGACGGCATCGCCATCCCGGCGAGTATTTCCAGGTCCCGCAGCTCGCCGGTGCGCAGCCGCTTGAGAACCAGCTCCTCGCGGCGCGCGACATAGGCGCCGGTCATGTTCGAGTAGACGCCGAAGAGCAGGACATAGCCGAGCGTCGCGGGCAACAGGGCCGCGGCCACCGACAGCCCCATACCCGAAAGGTCCATTCCGCCGAGCGCCGGTTTCATGGCGAACGCCAGCGTGACGGGCATGATCAGCGTCATGAACAGCGCGGTTTTGTTACGGCCGAGAAGCGTGAACTCCGCCCGTCCGAGGGCGAGTAGCCGGGCCCCGGCGCCGGTTTCCGTGCGCCGTTCCCAGCACTCTTCCGCATCGGCGGCGCATACCGTCGCGCTCATACGCCCACCACTCCTTCAGCCATCTCCTTCTCCTTCTCCTTGCCCATCTCGCTCTCCTTCTCCGCTCGCTTGGCGATGCCCAGAAATGCCTCTTCGAGGGATGCGGATCTGACATCCAGGCCGCGCAGCGTTATCCCCTTGCCCTGCGCCCACACCAGCACTCCGGTGGCGGCCCGCTGCAATTCGTCGGTCCGCAGCCGGACCGTGCGGCCGGCCGTCTCGTGCCCGATCACGCCCAGCTCTCCCAGCGGCGGAAGATCCCCCGGTGCGAACCCGTCGGGAAGCTCGAAGGAAATGTGCGAGGGCTGCGTGGCCACCACTTCCGCGACCCGTCCGGCCGCGGCTATCCGGCCCTTGTGCATGATCGCGAGCCGGTCCGCCAGCTCCTCGGCCTCTTCCAGGTAGTGCGTGGTCAGCACGACCGTCGTCCCGCCGTCGCGCAGCTCCCGCACCAACCTCCAGGTCTCGTGCCGCGCTTCGGTGTCCAGCCCGGTCGTCGGTTCGTCGAGGAACAGGACCTCGGGCCGTCCCAGCAGGGCCAGCGCGAGATCCAGCCGCCGCCGCTCGCCCCCGGAGAGCTGTTTGACCCGGACATCCGCCCGCCGCGCCAGCCCCACCAGCTCGAGGGACTCGCCGACCGGCCGTGCCCCGCTGGTGCACCCCGCCCACATCTTCAGCGTCTCGGCGGACGTGAGCTCGGAGGGGAAGCCGCCCTCCTGCAACATGACGCCGATGCGCGGCCGCACCTTCCGCCGCTCGGTGAACGGGTCGTGGCCGAGCACTCGCACCCGTCCCGCGGTCGGCGCCGCCAGCCCCTCCAGCAGTTCCACCGTGGAGGTCTTGCCCGCGCCGTTCGTCCCCAGCAGCGCGAACAGCTCCCCGCGGCCGACGGAGAAGTCGATTCCGCGCACCGCCTCGAAGGCTTTCCGCGTGCCCGAGCGCCGGCCGGCGGCGCCGTACCGTCTGCGCAGGCCCGTGACATCGATCACGTCGGCGTCCGAAGAGCCGGACTTTCCGGCACCGCCGAGGCCGACACCCCCGTGGCCGGCACCGCCGTGGCCGGAAAGTCCGCTGATGTGCTCCCCGAAGTTCATGTGTCCAGCGTTCCGCCGCCGCCGCGCTTCCGGCAGTGCGTCGTGTCATCGCAGCTGATGACAAATGTCAGTTGCGCGGGGGCAGTAGCGGGGAAGGGGATGCCGGGCAGCCGGGTAAGCCGGGCGAGCAAACGGGAAAACGAAGAAGGCCCCGGTCTCGATGACCGGGGCCTTCTTTCTTTGAGCGGACGACGAGGCTCGAACTCGCGACCTCAACCTTGGCAAGGTTGCGCTCTACCAACTGAGCTACGTCCGCAGGCATCCACTCGGCTTTCACCGAGCGGCGCGACAGCTACTCTACCTGATCCAAAGGAGAGGTAGAGACTGTCAGAGCGGGTGACAGGGATTGCACACTGCGCCTCCCCCTTGGAAAGGGGGCGCTCTACTACTGAGCTACACCCGCGTGACTCCGTGAGGTTCGGCCTTTCGGCCTCGCCCCTCGGCGTGCTCCAGACTCTAGCTGATCAGTAGGGGTGCTGTGCAAGTCGGCTGCACGCGGCCGCAGGGTGCCGGCAAGTTGGCGACCTGATTAGCAGTTGGCGGCGTTGAAAGCCTCGTAGACCTTCTTGGGGATCCGGCCGCGCGGGGGGACGTCCATCTGGTGGGAACGGGCCCAGGCCCGGACCGCCGCGGGGTCGGGGTTCACCGCGGTCCGGTGGTAGGCCTTCCCGGACTTCGCCCGCTTGCGGCCGGCCTCGACGAACGGGGCGAGCGCACCGCGCAGTTTCTTCGCATTGGCGGGATTGAGGTCGATCTCGTACGACTTCCCGTCCAATCCGAAGGCGACCGTCTCTGCGGCTTCTCCGCCGTCGATGTCATCGGAGAGCGTTACTACTACGCGCTGCGCCACGGATATCGGTCCTTTCGTGCAGCAACCCCGTGTTGACATGGGGTGATGCTGCAGATCCGGCTGATTGGGATCAATGCTTTTTCATTTGTACAGCGATGGGCATTGCATTGTGAAGCCCAGTTAATTTTCTCAGCGTGTCCCCCGCAATCCGGACTCTAGATCTTTTCAAGGATTTTTCTTGGCGCGCACTCCGGCCGATACCGGACCGTGATGGGCGTCCAGGATATCTATGCGCGTAGATTTTCGAACGGGGTACTGTGAGGACACCGCCTTACGCACCACACCACCGGGAGTGCCAGTGGCACGCGTCGTAGTCGACGTCATGCTCAAGCCGGAGATCCTCGACCCGCAGGGGCAGGCGGTGCAGCGCGCACTGCCACGCCTGGGATTCGAGGGGATCGCCGACGTCCGTCAGGGCAAGCGTTTCGAACTCGAGGTGGAGGGTCCCGTCGACGACGCCGCCCTCGCTCGCATCCACGAGATGGCCGAGACCTTCCTCGCAAACACCGTTATCGAAGACTTCACCGTTCACGTCGATGAGACCGCCGGGGCCGGGTCATGACCGCTCGTATTGGGGTCATTACCTTCCCCGGCACGCTCGACGACCGCGACACCCAGCGCGCGGTCCGAGTGGCCGGAGCCGAAGCGGTGCCGCTGTGGCACCGCGACAAGGATCTCAAGCAGGTCGACGCCGTGGTGCTGCCCGGCGGCTTTTCCTACGGCGACTACCTGCGGGCCGGGGCCATCTCCCGTTTCTCGCCGGTGATGGAGACCGTTATCGAGCAGGCCAGGGCCGGTATGCCGGTGCTGGGTATCTGTAACGGCTTCCAGGTGCTCACCGAGACCCACCTGCTGCCCGGCGCCATGCTGCGCAACAACCATCTGCACTTCATCTGCCGCGACCAGAAGCTGCGGGTGGAGAACGCGGACACCGCCTGGACCACCGATTACACGGCCGGCCAGGAGATCTCCGTACCGCTGAAGAACATCGACGGACGCTACGTCGCCGACGAGCGCACGCTCGACATGCTGGAGGCGGAGGGCCGGGTCGCTTTCCGCTACCTGGACACGAACCCCAACGGCTCCCTCCGGGACATCGCCGGCATCACCAATGAGGCGGGCAATGTCGTCGGCCTGATGCCGCACCCCGAGCACGCCGTCGAGCCGCTGATCGGTACGGGCCGTACCGACGGCCTCGGATTCTTCACCTCGATCCTGAAGAAGCTGGTCAACGCCTGATGACTCTGGACACCGTCAAGCACGCGGCACAGACGCCGGACACCGACCAGCCGTGGGCCGAGCTGGGCCTGAAGCAGGACGAGTACGAGCGGATCCGGGAGATCCTGGGCCGGCGTCCCACGGGCGCCGAACTCGCCATGTACTCGGTCATGTGGTCCGAGCACTGCTCCTACAAGAGCAGCAAGGTCCATCTGAAGCAGTTCGGCGAGAAGGCCCCGGAGAACGACGCCCTCCTCGTCGGCATCGGTGAGAACGCCGGCGTCGTCGACGTCGGCCAGGGGTACGCGGTCACCTTCAAGGTGGAGTCGCACAACCACCCCTCGTACATCGAGCCCTACCAGGGCGCGGCCACCGGCGTCGGCGGCATCGTCCGCGACATCCTCGCGATGGGTGCCCGGCCGGTCGCCGTCATGGACCCGCTGCGGTTCGGCGCGGCCGACCACCCCGACACCAAGCGGGTGCTCCCCGGTGTCGTCGCGGGCATCGGCGGCTACGGCAACTGCCTGGGCCTGCCCAACATCGGCGGCGAGGTCGTCTTCGACCCCTGCTACCAGGGAAACCCGCTGGTCAACGCGCTCTGCGTGGGCGTGATGAAGCACGAGGACATCCACCTCGCCAAGGCGTCCGGCGCCGGCAACAAGGTCATCCTCTACGGGGCCCGTACGGGCGGCGACGGCATCGGCGGCGTCTCCGTACTGGCGTCGGAGACCTTCGACGACACCAAGCCCACCAAGCGGCCGGCCGTCCAGGTGGGCGACCCCTTCCAGGAGAAGCTGCTCATCGAGTGCACCCTGGAGATCTTCAGGGAAGACCTCGTCGACGGCATCCAGGACCTCGGCGGCGCCGGGCTCTCCTGCGCCACCAGCGAGCTGGCCAGCGCCGGCTCGGGCGGTATGCGCGTCGAGCTGGACACCGTCCCGCTGCGCGACTCCTCCCTCTCGCCCGAGGAAATCCTCATGAGCGAGTCGCAGGAGCGGATGTGCGCGATCGTCGAGCCCAAGAACGTCGACCGCTTCCTGGAGATCTGCGAGAAGTGGGACGTCATCGCGACCGCCATCGGTGAGGTGACGGACGGCTCGCAGCTGGAGATCTTCTGGCACGGCGAGCAGATCGTGGACGTACCGCCGCGTTCCGTCGCCCATGAGGGCCCGACCTACCACCGGCCGTACGCGCGCCCGGACTGGCAGGACGCCCTCCAGGCGGACGACGCCGCGAAGCTGGCGCGCCCGGCGAACGCCGACGAGCTGCGGGCGCAGGTCCTCAAGCTGGTGGCCTCGCCCAACCAGGCGTCCAAGGCGTGGATCACCGACCAGTACGACCGGTTCGTGCAGGGCAACACCGTGCTCGCGCAGCCGGAGGACTCCGGCATGGTGCGCATCGACGAGGACTCCGACCTCGGCGTCGCGGTGGCCACCGACGGCAACGGCCGGTACGCCAAGCTCGACCCGTACACGGGCGCGCAGCTGGCGCTGGCCGAGGCGTACCGCAATGTCGCCGCCTCCGGTGCCAAGCCGCTCGCCGTCTCCGACTGCCTGAACTTCGGCTCGCCCGAGGACCCTGCGGTCATGTGGCAGTTCGCCGAGGCCACCCGTGGTCTCGCCGACGCCTGCCAGACGCTGGGCACGCCCGTCACCGGCGGCAATGTCTCGCTCTACAACCAGACCGGCGACGTGGCGATCCACCCGACGCCCGTGGTCGCGGTGCTGGGCGTGATCGACGACGTGAACCGCCGTACGCCGATGGCGTTCGCGGACGAGGGCCAGCTGATCTACCTCCTGGGTGACACCCGGGAGGAGCTGGGCGGCTCGGCCTGGTCGCAGGTGGTGCACGACCATCTCGGTGGTCTGCCGCCGAAGGTCGATCTGGCCCGTGAGCAGCTGCTGGCCGAGATCCTCATCTCGGCCTCGCGCGACGGCATGGTCGACGCGGCGCACGACCTCTCCGACGGTGGCCTGATCCAGGCGCTGGTGGAGTCGTGCGTGCGGGGCGGCAAGGGTGCGCGTCTGGTGGTGCCCGACGGCATCGACCCGTTCGTCTTCCTCTTCTCGGAGTCGGCGGGCCGGGCGATCGTGGCCGTGCCGCGCAGCGAGGAGATCCGCTTCACGGACATGTGCGGTGCGCGGGGGCTGCCGGCCACCCGTATCGGTGTGATCGACGGCGAAGAAATCGACGTCCAGGGGCAGTTCGGCATCCCGCTGAGCGAGCTGAAGGACGCGCATGAGGGGACGATCCCGAACCTGATCGCCTGATCGACGATGGCGTCCCGGCTCGCCCGGGACCAGCACGAACAGCCAGCCGCAACGGCCCGCCGGTACGCCCGGCGGGCCGTTGCGGCTGTTCGGCTGCCGGTCGGTCCGGCCCAAGGCCCACAGGCGATCGCTTGCCAGAGATTACGTAATTACGTAATCTCTCATCATGGATCTTGAGCGGCGCGTCGCCGAGCTGGAGCGTCGCCTGGCCGCGCTGGAGGAGGCTGCCGGGCAAGCACCTGACCGGGGGGCGGCCGTCCCCTCGCCGAAGCGCGAGCCGGACGACGAGTTCTGGGCCCTGCACGGTCTGAAGGACCAGCTCGCCGGGCTGGGCGCCGACAACGGCGGGGTGCTGTTCACCGGCGCCGTACGGACACCGACCGGCAAGCGCTACGAATGGCAGTACGGCCTGGTCACCGACACCGTGCTGGAAGGTGACTGGGCGGATGCGGCCGAGTCGTTCGCGGCGCTCGGCCAGCCCGTACGGCTGCGGCTGCTGCGCGAGATCCTCGGTGGCCGCTGCACCGCCGCCGAGCTCACCGAGCTCGACGGCACGGGCACCACCGGCCAGATCTACCACCACCTGCGGCAGCTGACCGCCGCCGGCTGGCTGCACACGGCCGCCCGCGGCCGCTACGAGGTGCCGGCCGACCGGGTCGTACCGCTGCTGGTGATGCTGACCGCCGCCGGGCGCTGACGCCGCCCGGCCGACTCCAGGGGGAACGAAATGACGTCCAGGTCCCAGAGCCTGCGCAAGATATCCGGGCCTGCCGCCCGCGTCTGCCTGCTGGTCTACGTGGTGATGGTGGTCGCGAGCTTCGTCGCCGACTTCCCCTATTGGTGGACGTGGATCCCGCTCGGCCTGTGGGTGCTGATCGGCTTCGGTGTGAACCGCCGGACGGCCCGCGCGGACGAGGGGCCGGTGACCGGCTCCGCCGCCGAAGCGGTGGAGATCGCCGTGCCGGTCACCGGCCGCTGGAAGGCCCTGAACAGCCCGGCCGACAAGGTCCCCAGCCATGGCACGCGGGCCTACGGGCAGGCGTACGCCATCGACATCGCGGCGGAGCCGGACGGGGTCGCCCGGCCCGGTTTCGGCTGGTGGCCGCTTGCCCGGCGCAGCGAGGCGTTCCCGGCCTTCGGCGCGGAGCTGCTCGCCGTCGCCGATGCCACCGTCGTCCGCGCCGAGGACGGCCAGCGTGATCACCTCAGCCGGACGTCCTGGCTCGCGCTCCTCTACTTCTTCGTCGTCGAGGCCATCGTCCGCTCACTGGGCGGCGCCCGCCGGGTGATCGGCAACCATGTGATCCTCGACCTGGGCGAGGGCACCTACGCGCTCTACGCCCATGTGCAGCGCGGCTCGCTCACCGTCCGCCCGGGCGACCGGGTGCGCACCGGGCAGACCCTCGGCCGGTGCGGCAACTCCGGAAACAGCACCGAGCCGCACGTCCACTTCCAGCTCATGGACGCCGCCGACCCGGACTCCGCGAACGGCACCCCGTTCACCTGGCGGGGCATCGGTGTCCCGCGCAACGGCGAGACGTTCGAGGCGGCCGGGACGCCGGCGGCGGCGCCCGGCGCCTGAATCCGGGGGCGGCTGTCAGTGGTGCCGCATACGCTGATCGCATGTCATCTGCCGCCCGCAAGCCGCGCGTTCGCCAGTACGACCCGAAGAAGACCCGTGCCGCCGTCACGGCCCAGCTCGAGCAGGTCCGGCGGGCAGTGGCGGGTCTCGGGCCTGAGCAGTTCGCGCTGCCGACCCGGCTCGGGGACTGGACCGTGCGGGATCTGGTGGCGCATCTGGCCATGGCGGTCGGCAGCGTGGCGCGGAATCTGCGGGAGCCGGCCCCGCCGCGGGTGGCGACCGAGCTGCTGGACTGGCCGTTCGCGACCGCTCCGGTGGCCGCCGGGATCGACGCCGACACCCGCGCCCTGGCCGCGGCCCACGACCCGTACGAGCTGCTCACGCACACCGCCGAGGAGCTGACCGAGGCGCTGCCGGGGGCCGCCGATGACCGGATCCTGACCACCCGCGTCGGTGCCATGCGGCTGGCGGACTACCTCGTCACCCGGTGCATCGAGCTCGTGGTGCACACCGACGACCTGGCGGCGGCGACCGGCGCGGAGATCCCGTACGACCGGCAGGCCCAGGCGATAACCACCCGGCTGCTGGCCGACGCCCTGGCCGTCAAGGCGCCCGGCGGCTCGGTGGAGGTGCGGGTGCCGCCGTTCGCGGTGGTGCAGTGCGTCGAGGGCCCCAAGCACACCCGCGGCACGCCGCCGAACGTCGTCGAGACCGACCCGCTGACCTGGATCCGGCTGGCCACCGGACGGACGACCTGGGCCGTGGCACTGGACGCTGCGCACGTCAGCGCCAGCGGGGAGCGGGCCGACATCGGCGGGCAGCTGCCGGTGATGAGCTGAGCGGGGAGCCGGGACCGGGGAGCGGGGAGCCGGGACCGGGTGGTCGGCCCGGCCTCCGGCCCCGCCCCGCCCGGTGGCGCGGTCCCCGGCCCGCTCCGCGGCCCGGCCGTCGGCGTCAGACCTTCGGATACGGCAGCAGGTCCTTGTCCACCGCCTCCCACGCCGCCCGCAGCCACCCCAGCAGCTGTTTCTCGACCGCCGCCTTGTCGGCCTGCTCGCGGGGATCGTTCGTCACGTCGAAAAGCCGGTCCGTGCCGTCCTTACCCCGGTAGTACTTCCAGTCGCCGCGGCGCAGCGCCCGCTCGCCGCGCACCCGCCAGAACAGATCGCGCTCGGCGAGCCGCTCACCGCGCAGCAGATAGCCCGCCAGGCTCGTACCGTCCAGCGGGTAGGCGCGGTCCGGGCGGGCCCCCGCGACCTCCAGCAGGGTCGCCGTCCAGTCCGGCGTGAACACCGGCTCATGGCTGACCTGGCCGCCGTCGAGCCGCGACGGCCAGCGCACGATCGTCGGCACCCGGATGCCGCCCTCCCGGAGCGAGGCCTTGTTCCCGGACAGCGGCCAGTTGTACGACCACCGTTCGCCGCCGTTGTCGCTGGCGAAGAAGACGAGGGTGTCCTCCTCCTGGCCGGAGTGCTCGAGGGCGGCCAGCACCTCCCCGACCGAGCGGTCGAGGTCCTCGACCATCTCCCGGTACTTCGCCAGCGAGCCGCCGTCCTGGTGCCACAGCGCGCCCGGCTCGCCCGCCTTGATACGGCGGACGATCTTCGCGCTCTCCTCCTCGTCGCCGTCCGCGATCCACGGCCAGTGGGGAGTGGTGAAGTTCAGATTGAGCAGCCAGGGCCGGTCCGGGCGGCGCCCCGCACCGTCCCGCCGGCCCGCCTCCGTGAGGTGGCCGACCGCCCGCTCGGTGATGATCCGCGTGTAATAGCGCAGGTCCTTGTACTGGGCGTCGCCCTCGTAGAGGTCGTACTCGCTGGCGAGTCCCAGCTTCGAGTAGTACTCCAGCGCCCCGCCGAAGTTCCCGAAGAAGGTGTCCCAGCCCGACTTGGTGGGGCTGTAGTCCGGCAGATAGCCGCAGTGCCATTTGCCGATCAGCGCCGTCGTATAGCCCGCGTCGCGCAACAGGGAGGCGAGGGTGGGGTGGCCGGGGGCGAGGCCGACGCCCTTGTCGGCGATGGGTTCGGCGAGGCCGCCCTTGGTACGGCCCGGATAGCGGCCGGTGTAGAGGGAGAAGCGGGTGGGGGAGCAGGTCGCGGAGCCCGCGTAGGCCTGGGTGAAGCGGACGCCCTGGCGCGCCAGCCGGTCCAGGTGAGGGGTGCGGATGTCCGGTGAGCCGTACGAGGAAAGGTCCGCCCAGCCCAGGTCGTCGCCCAGGATGAAGAGGATGTTGGGGCGGCGCGAGTGGCGGCCGGGGGCGGCGCGGAACGCCCGCTCGCGGGTCCCCGGCAGCTCGGCGGCGGCCGCGCCGGGTGCGCCCGCCACGGTGCCGAGCCCGCCCACGGCGGCCGCGGCACCCACGCCGCCGGCCAGACCGCCGAAGGCCCGTCTCGACAGGAGGTTCCCTGCCGAGGACGCCGGGACGGAGCTGTCGGACTTTTCGGGCGCGGAGGGGCGAGAAGGGTCGACGGAAGACATCGGTGCGGCTCTCCAGAGAGGTCGTGATGGGCCGTGATGCGGCGCGTCGGCCCCCGGGGACGGCGGCGGGCAGGGGTGCGTCGCGTATCTCACACGGGCGGGACAGGAGGAAAAGCGGCATAAGCCGCATCAAAGGTGAACCCGTCATCCCGGGCGAGTGGGGAAAGCTGAGGGAAGGCGCAGTTCAGAGGGGGTAACGCCAGCGTCCGAGGAGGGGCTTCGCTACCCGTGGCTACTACGCGGAAGCGGAGCGACAGAGGGCGCCGGCGACGCGACCGAGGTCGACGTGGCGGCGCCGCACCAGGGGCCGCGCGAGGCGGTGCACCCGGCGGCACACCAGGTGCGCCAAGGGCTGCGGGGTCTGCATGGGCAGAAATCCTGGCCGTGATCGCGTGGCCGCGTCAAGCACGCTTAACGCTGCGTTCATGCACTCATCCAGGTTCGGGGACGTCCCCGGTTCGGATGAATCCGCGACCTGCCCTAGACTCATTGACGTGCCACGTGGTGACGGACGACTCAACCACGACCTGCTCCCCGGCGAGAAGGGCCCCCAGGACGCTTGCGGCGTCTTCGGTGTCTGGGCTCCGGGTGAAGAGGTCGCCAAACTCACCTATTTCGGGCTGTATGCGCTGCAGCACCGTGGACAGGAGTCCGCGGGCATCGCGGTGAGCAACGGCTCCCAGATCCTCGTCTTCAAGGACATGGGCCTGGTCTCCCAGGTCTTCGACGAGACTTCCCTCGGCTCCCTCCAGGGCCATATCGCCGTGGGCCATGCCCGCTACTCCACCACCGGTGCCTCGGTGTGGGAGAACGCCCAGCCGACGTTCCGTGCGACCGCGCACGGCTCGATCGCGCTCGGCCACAACGGCAACCTGGTGAACACCGCCGAGCTGGCCGAGATGGTCGCCGCGCTGCCCCGCGAGGGCGGCCGCGCGACGCAGGTCGCGGCCACCAACGACACCGACCTGGTGACGGCCCTGCTGGCCGGCCAGGTGGACGAGGACGGCAAGCCGCTGACCGTGGAGGAAGCCGCGCCCCGCGTGCTCCCCAAGGTCAAGGGCGCCTTCTCGCTCTGCTTCATGGACGAGCACACGCTCTACGCCGCCCGCGACCCGCAGGGCATCCGCCCGCTGGTCCTGGGCCGACTGGAGCGCGGCTGGGTGGTGGCCTCCGAGACGGCCGCCCTCGACATCTGCGGCGCCAGCTTCATCCGGGAGATCGAGCCCGGTGAGATGGTCGCCATCGATGAGAACGGCCTGCGCAGCAGCCGTTTCGCCGAGGCCCGCCCCAAGGGCTGTGTCTTCGAGTACGTCTACCTCGCCCGCCCGGACACCGACATCGCCGGCCGCAATGTGTACCTCTCCCGGGTGGAGATGGGCCGCAAGCTGGCCGCCGAGGCGCCGGCCGACGCCGACCTGGTGATAGCGACGCCGGAGTCCGGCACGCCCGCCGCGGTCGGTTACGCCGAGGCCAGCGGCATTCCGTACGGCTCCGGCCTGGTCAAGAACTCCTACGTCGGCCGGACCTTCATCCAGCCGTCGCAGACCATCCGCCAGCTCGGTATCCGCCTCAAGCTCAACCCGCTCAAGGAAGTCATCCGCGGCAAGCGCCTGGTGGTCGTCGACGACTCGATCGTCCGCGGCAACACCCAGCGCGCGCTGGTCCGGATGCTTCGCGAGGCCGGCGCCCTCGAGGTCCACATCCGGATCTCGTCCCCGCCGATCAAGTGGCCGTGCTTCTTCGGCATCGACTTCGCCACCCGCGCGGAGCTGATCGCCAACGGCCTGAGCGTGGACGAGATCGGCAAGTCGCTGGGCGCCGATTCCCTGGCGTACATCTCCATCGACGGCATGATCGAGGCGACCACGATCGCCAAGCCGAACCTGTGCCGCGCCTGCTTCGACGGCGAATACCCGATGGAGCTGCCGGATCCGGAGCTGCTGGGCAAGCACCTCCTGGAGACGGAGACCGCCGCGCCGACGAAGTCCGACGTGGACGGCGTCCAGACGCTCACGGCCGGGGTCGGCGGCGCCGACGCGCTGCGTCGCCCGTAGAGCTCGTACACACCCGAAACGAAAGTTCTCAGCCATGTCCGCTGATTCCTCCGCCGGTGCCAGTTACGCGAGTGCGGGCGTCGACATCGAAGCCGGCGACCGCGCCGTGGACCTGATGAAGGAGTGGGTGAAGAAGGCCACCCGCCCCGAGGTCGTCGGCGGGCTCGGCGGCTTCGCCGGGCTCTTCGACGCGTCCGCCCTCAAGCGATACGAGCGCCCGCTGCTGGCCTCGGCCACGGACGGGGTCGGCACCAAGGTCGACATCGCCCGCAAGATGGGCGTCTACGACACCATCGGCCACGACCTCGTGGGCATGGTCGTCGACGACCTGGTCGTCTGCGGCGCCGAGCCGCTGTTCATGACCGACTACATCTGCGTCGGCAAGGTCTACCCCGAGCGGGTCGCGGCGATCGTCAAGGGCATCGCCGAGGGCTGTGTCCTGGCCGGCTGCGCGCTGGTCGGCGGCGAGACCGCGGAGCACCCGGGCCTTCTGGGCGCGGACGAGTTCGACGTGGCCGGCGCCGGTACGGGCGTCGTCGAGGCGGACCGGGTGCTGGGCGCGGATCGCATCCGTACGGGCGACGTGGTGATCGCGATGGCGTCGTCCGGACTTCACTCGAACGGGTACTCGCTGGTCCGCCATGTGCTGTTCGACCGGGCGGGAATGGCCCTGGACCGGGAGATCCCGGAGTTCGGCCGGACGCTCGGCGAGGAACTGCTGGAGCCCACCAAGATCTACTCGCTGGACTGCCTGGCGCTGACCCGTACGACCGAGGTGCACGCCTTCTCGCACATCACCGGCGGCGGGCTCGCGAACAACCTCGCGCGCGTCATCCCGGACGACCTGCACGCCACCGTCGACCGCGCCACCTGGACACCGGGCGCGGTCTTCGACCTGGTCGGCTCGGCGGGCTCCGTCGAGCGGCTGGAGCTGGAGAAGACCCTGAACATGGGCGTCGGCATGATCGCCGTCGTGCCGCAGGAGTCCGCGGACGTCGCCCTGACGACGCTGGCGGACCGCGGCGTGGACGCCTGGGTCAGCGGCGAGATCGTCGAGCGCGGCGACCACGCCGAGGCCGTGACCCTGACCGGCGACTACGCCGGCTGAGCTGAACAGTCGGGCTACGGGGCCGTCGCGAAGGCGGCCCCGGTGGCCTGCTGCGCGCTCATCTCGGCCTCCGCGATCACCCGAGCGGCCGTCGGCGGCCCACGGTCACCTGAGCCTGAGCAGCACAGAACCCGGCCCCGGGCAGTGCCCGGACCGGGTCCATGATGCTTTTCTCGATGACGCGTACGCCTGAGCGTGGAAAGCGTCAGGCGCGACGACGCTGATGCGAGGAGTCGCCCTCGTCCTCGTCGTCATCGTCGTTATACCGATCCGCGTACTGGGCGTACGGGTCGTCGTCCTCGTCATCCTCAAACGGTTCCCCGTTCGGCGGCTGCTGGCTCGACGGCGATGCACCCAGCTCGTCGGCCAGTCGTGAGAGATCGGTCCCACCGCTGCTGTACTTCAGCTGGCGGGCGACCTTTGTCTGCTTGGCCTTGGCCCGGCCGCGCCCCATGGGTCGACCCCCTCAATGACGGAGCCCAATGGCCCCAGAGTCTTGACACGCGTTCATGATTCAGAGCGGGCTCTCGACAGAGAGACCGGCCCGTAGAGCTTTAACGGTACCTGCTTCCGCGGCCATACGGTACGTCGCCCGCATCACCCACCGCTCGGCATGACCTGCGGGTCGCCCTTATCCCGCTGGTCAACTGCGATTTTAACCTGTCCTATACGGCGACCCGCCGACGGGTGGTGAGGGATGTCTCCCCAACCTCCCGCGGCGGGCCGCACAAGGGCACATTTTCGGCCAGAAGATCGTCGTGCCGGTCCTCCGGGCCCCTCAGGCGCGCTTGCCCTCCGCCATCCGCGCCTCGGCGAGCCGGTCGGCGGCCGCCGCCGGCGGAATGCCGTCCGTCTTCGCGCGAGCGAATATCGCCAGCGTGGTGTCGAAGATCTTCGCCGCCTTGGCCTTGCACCGGTCGAAGTCGAATCCGTGCAGCTCATCGGCCACCTGGATGACCCCGCCCGCGTTCACGACGTAGTCCGGGGCGTAGAGGATGCCGCGGTCGGAGAGGTCCTTCTCGACGCCGGGGTGCGCGAGCTGATTGTTGGCCGCGCCGCAGACCACCTTGGCGGTCAGCACCGGGACGGACTCGTCGCTCAGCGCGCCGCCCAGGGCGCACGGTGCGTACACGTCCAGGCCCTCGGTGCGGATCAGCGCCTCGGTGTCCGCGACGGCGGTCACCTGGGGGTGCCGGGCGAGGATCCGGTCCACCGATTCGGAGCGGACGTCCGTGATCACGACCTCGGCGCCGTCCTTGAGGAGGTGCTCGACCAGGTGGTGGCCCACCTTGCCGACGCCCGCGATGCCGACCTTGCGGCCGCGCAGCGTCGGGTCGCCCCACTGGTGCTGGGCCGAGGCCCGCATGCCCTGGAAGACGCCGTAGGCGGTCAGGACGGAGGAGTCGCCGGCGCCGCCGTTCTCGGGGGAGCGGCCGGTGGTCCACTTGTTCGTACGGGCGACGACGTCCATATCGGCGACGTACGTACCGACATCACACGCGGTGACGTAGCGGCCTCCGAGGGACGCCACGAACCGGCCGTAGGCGAGCAGGAGTTCCTCGGTCTTGATCACATCGGGGTCCCCGATGATCACGGCCTTGCCGCCGCCGTGGTCGAGCCCGGCCAGGGCGTTCTTGTACGACATGCCGCGCGAGAGGTTGAGCGCGTCCTGCACGGCCTCCTCTTCGGAGGCGTACGGGTGGAAGCGGGTGCCGCCGAGGGCGGGGCCCAGGGCGGTGCTGTGGAGGGCGATCACGGCCTTGAGGCCGCTGGCACGGTCCTGGCAGAGCACGACCTGTTCATGGCCACCCTGCTCCGATCGGAACAGGCTCTGCAGAACGCCGCTGTCGACGCTGACAGCGGAGGGACGTACGTCAGTCACTGTGGTGACTCCCATAAGTCGCGGAGGACGCCCCCCTGCGGGTGGGGAGGGCCGGTTGTGAAGAGCGTAAGACCTGCGGGGCGGGTTGATCGGCCGGGTGCCGGGGATCACCCCCTCGCGGGGGACGGGCATGGGACGATTTGCCGTATCCCCGGCCGGGTGGGGGCAGACAACTCCTGGTGACGGGCTTGTCTTTGAATGCAGTGAACGTACGTTGAACGGGTCTGAACGGACTTCCTTCCGAAGGAGCGGGCGTGGCCTTGGCGTCGTCGGTGATGGTCCCGTATATGGCATATCTGCGGGTCTACGAGCCGCTGGCAGCGTTCCCCGAGCCGGAGCGCTCCCACTGGGCGCGCTATGCCAAGCGCGAGGACACCCCCACCGCCCAGGACGAGCAGCGCCGGGCGCTGGCCGATCTGCTGCCGGTGCCGCCGGTGCCGGTGCCGGTCCACGAGAGCGCCGACGCGTTCATCGCCGTCCTGGACGAGGTGATCTGCGTCTGCCCTTGGCGCACCCGGCTGCGGGGCTGGCAGGCGCTGGAGGTGCTGGAGGAACTGCTCCCGGCACCGGTTCTGGATGCGGCGCTGCCTCCGGTGGTGCGCCGGCAGGCCGCCACCGACTACGAGCAGTGGCGGGAGCGCAACCCTGACGCGCGGCCCTGGATCCGGGGCGCCAGCTGGCATGTCCCGGTCCGCTGGTTCGTGCTGTTCGAGGACGCCGAGCGCGAGTTCACCAAGGGTGACGAAGGCCCTCTGCTGCGTTACCGCACGCCAATGGTGCAGGCCAGGCGGCGGGTCGCGCGCGGACTTCGTACGCTGCGGAATTCGTTGGAGGAGGGTCCCTTGATCGACGGCCTGGTAGATGTGGGGCGCTGGCTCGAAGAATTCCACCCGCGATCTCTCGTGGAGCTGGATTACGGAGGCCTGGTGCACGCGGTGCCCGAAGGGCAGCTCGCCGAGGACCGTTCCGCCGCGGAAGTGGCAGAGGGGCTGGCGGCGCTGCGCGACGGGGACGGCGAGCGGGCCGGCGCCGCCTACGAGAAGCTCTCGGACCGGTGGCGCGCGGTGCGCGAGCGCCAGTTCTCCAGCTGAGGGCCGCGGGCGCGGGACGTAGGTCCTTTTCCGGGCGTTTGGAATAAGCGTGACCTAAAGCACTGACTTCGGGCCTTGCCACCAAGACGTACCCTCGTGCCAAAATAGGACAAGGAGCCTTACTGGGGCTCCTTCCGTCCAACTAAGGGCGGATAGATCGGTATTGCGCTCCTTGAGGGGACTCGTTACGCCTGATCACGTTGTGACTGATCGTCACGGTCGCGTGACTGTCCGTTATGGCATGGTCCATCGGCTTCCGCCGAGGTTGAACACCTGAGAGGGCAATTCCATCGGTTTGGCCGACGTGGCTGGACAGATGGTGTAGTTGTAGTGCCGAGGACAAGCCGTTCGTCCTATAACCGACTCGGCCCGCGTCCGCCATTTCGGGCAACGCGGGTCAAGGTGCAGAATTTAGAGGAAAGAACCGTGATGGTTCGGTTCTCCCGAGGAGGCCGCTCATGACCGCTCGCACCCCTGACGCCGAGCCGCTGCTGACCCCTGCCGAGGTTGCCACGATGTTCCGCGTGGACCCGAAGACGGTCACCCGCTGGGCCAAGGCAGGCAAGCTCACGTCCATCCGCACGCTCGGAGGGCATCGGCGTTACCGCGAGGCTGAGGTCCGCGCACTGCTCGCGGGTATCCCGCAGCAGCGCAGCGAGGCCTGAATAACCGCATAACCAGGTCTTTTTCGGGGCCCCCAACCCGGGAAATGCCGACTTTGCACCACATAGCTCGACCTGCTCCACCAAGCACTACAGCTCCATACGACGCGGCGCCTGCCCCAACAGGCCCCACACCCGCACCATCTGGGTACGTCACCGATCGCGCTGGACTCCGCCGGGTCCAGCGCGATTTTTTTGTGTACGGCCGCCCTCCGGCCGCTCATCGCAACTGGGTCGCCCCGGCGCCGACGTCGCCTCCGGCAGCGCTCAGCACGCCGTCAGGGGGTCTGGAGGGGGCACTCTGTGCGGACCTGGCGACCCCGGTCCCGGGGTCGCCGACAGGTAGTGCAATTGCACATATTAAATTGACCCGTTGTAGGGCGGGGGTAAGTTCCCTATCTCATGAAACTTGTTCGGTGACACCCGTCACATGCCGCAGTCCTTGAAGGGGTGCGGCGGCTGCGGTAGTGAACTTCCCGCTCGCCGCCCAACGGCCTCGCACCACAAGCACGGTGAGGCGGACGTCGTACGTCACTGAGCGGGCGGACTCTGGTCCTCCGCCGCAGGTAGCCCGCAGACCGCCGGCGACGAGGCGGCCGGCTCCGCGGGCGCGGCGGCTCCCGGGCGGGTCTTGCGCGGCTCCATGGCGAGCCGCAGCAGCCGATGGCAGACGGGGCAGTGCCGCGTCAGATGGCGGTACCTCGTGGCCGCCGAAAGATGGGCACGCAACAGCGCCCTGGTCTCGTGCCTTGCCGCAGTCGTCATCCGCACGCACCTCCCCGGCCCCCACGCTTTCTCTGTGAGTACCGGGGGCCCGTGTCGCCGTCAAGACGGCCCGGAGGGGCGGGAAGCCCGTACGGACGGCAAAAGGGCCCGCACCCTCGGAGGATGCGAGCCGTAAGAAAGACGCGGTGTTGACCGGATCTGATCCGTCCGGTCGCGGCCGGCGCCGCGGGCGCGGCCCGTGCGGACAGCAATACGGCCCGCATCGAGTGAACGATGCGGGCCGTAAAAAAGCGGTCCTGACGGGATTTGAACCCGCGGCCTCCACCTTGACAGGGTGGCGAGCACTCCAAACTGCTCCACAGGACCTTGCGTTTGCTTTCCGCTTGCGGCGGGCTGCGAAGCAAGACTCTACAGCAGGCCAGGGGGTGCGGTCGAACTCGATACCGGTGGCCGCCCGTCCTCAGGGCGCCGCGGCGTCCACGGCCTTCACGATGCGCTTGTCCGAGACCGGATACGCGGTCCCCAGCGCATGCGCGAAGTAGCTCACCCGCAGCTCCTCGATCATCCAGCGGATCTCCCGGGCCGCGGCCGGCACCGGCCGCCCCTTGGGGAACTGCTCCAGCAGCCAGGCGTATTCGTCCTGCATCTCCTTCACCTTCGCCATCCGGGTGCGGTCCCGCTCGGCGTTGGTGGGCAGCTGCTGGAGCCGGCGGTCGGCGGCCACCAGATAGCGCATCAGATCCGGCAGCCGCTTGGCGCCGTGCGCCGTGACGAAGCCCGGCCTGATCAGCGCCGCCAGCTGCTCCTTGATGTCCGTCAGCGACGGCAGCAGCGAGGGGAACGTCGTGTCCTTCAGCCGGCGCTCGCACGCCTGCCAGGCGGCCAGCACCTCCTGGACCTGCTGGATGGTCTTCAGGGTGGCGTCCACCAGGTCCGCGCGCACCGCGTCGAACAGCTTGCGGAAGGACTCCTCGTCCCACGCCGGGCCACCCCGCGCCGCGATCAGCCGGTCGGCGGCGGCGGTCACACAGTCCTCGAAGAGCGCCCCGATGGAACCGTGCGGATTGCGGGAGAGCGCGAGCTTCTGCTGGTTGCTCAGCTTGCCCTGGGCGAACTTGGCGGGGTTGGAGGGGACGTTGAGCAGGATGAGGCGGCGGGTGCCGGCCCACATCGCCTCCAGCTGCTCGGCCTCGGTGTCGAAGAGCCGTACGGCGACGCTGCTGCCCTCGTCCACCAGCGCCGGGTACGCCTTCAGCGGCTGGCCCGCGCGCCGGGTCTCGAAGGTGCGCGGCAGCGCGCCGATCGTCCAGGACGTGAGCCCCGTGCGCTGCTCCAGACCGGCCAGCGCCGCCGCCCCGTCACCCTTGGCGCCCTTGCCGTCCTTGGCGGGCCGTTCGGCGGCCTGCTCGAAGGCCTTGGAGATGGCGGCCCGGGTCTTCGGCTTGAGCTGCAGCCGCAGCGCCTCCAGGTCCTTGGCCTCGGCGAGCTTGCGGCGCCGCTCGTCGATCACCCGGAAGGTGATCTTCAGGTGGTCGGGAATCCTGGCGGTGTCGAAGTCGGCGGCCTCGACGGGGACGCCCACCATCCGCTGCAGCCCGGCGGCCAGAGAGGTGGTGAGGGCGCCTTGCAGGGGCACCGTGGAGTCCAGGAAACGGGCCGCGAAGTTCGGTGCCGGCACGTAGTTGCGGCGGATCGGCTTGGGCAGCGACCGGATCAGCTCCGTCACCAGCTGCTCGCGCAGGCCCGGGATCTGCCAGTCGAAGCCCTCGGAGGAGACCTGGTTGAGGACCTGGAGGGGGATGTGGACGGTCACGCCGTCCGCGTCCGCGCCCGGCTCGAACTGATACGTGACCTTGAACTTCAGCTTTCCCTGCCGCCAGGAATCCGGATAGTCGTCCTTGGTGACAGCCTCGGCGGATTCATTGATGAGCATCGAGTGCTCGAAGTTCAGCAGCTCCGGCTCTTCGTGGTGCTTCTTCTTCCACCAGGAGTCGAAGTGTGCGCCGGAGACGATGTCCGCCGGAATGCGCTGGTCGTAGAAGTCGAAGAGCGTCTCGTCGTCCACGAGAATGTCGCGGCGCCGGGCGCGGTGCTCCAACTCCTCGACCTCGCCGAGAAGTTTGCGGTTGTCATGGAAGAACTGGTGGTGAGTACGCCAATCGCCCTCCACCAGGGCATTACGGATGAACAGATCGCGCGAGGTCTCCGGGTCGATCCGGCCGTAGGTGACCTTGCGCTGCGCGACGAGCGGGACGCCGTAGAGCGTGACCCGCTCGTACGCCATCACCGCGGCCATCTTCTGTTCCCAGTGCGGCTCGCTGTACGTGCGCTTGACCAGGTGCTGGGCGAGCGGCTCGACCCATTCGGGCTCGATCTTGGCGTTCACCCGCGCCCACAGCCGGGACGTCTCGACCAGCTCCGCGGACATCACCCAGCGCGGGGGCTTCTTGAAGAGTGCGGAGCCGGGGAACACCGCGAACTTGGCGCTGCGGGCGCCCAGGTATTCGTTCTTCGCGTCCGTGTCCTTCAGCCCGATATGCGAAAGCAAACCGGAAAGCAGTGCGGTGTGAATGTGGTCCGGTGCGGCATCCTCCTCGCTGAGGTGAATGCCCATGGACTTGGCGACCGTACGCAGCTGCGAGTAGATGTCCTGCCACTCGCGTATCCGCAGATAGTTCAGGAACTCCGACCGGCACATTCGGCGGAAAGCGGACGACGAAAGCGTCTTCTGCTGCTCGCGGACATAACGCCAGAGATTGAGGAACGCCAGGAAATCGGACGTCTCGTCCTTGAAGCGGGCGTGCTGCTGATCGGCCTGCTGCTGCTTGTCCGAGGGCCGCTCGCGCGGGTCCTGGATGGACAGCGCCGCCGCGATGACCATGACCTCGCGGACACAGCCGTTGCGGTCCGCCTCCAGCACCATCCGCGCCAGCCGCGGGTCCACCGGAAGCTGGGAGAGCTTGCGCCCGACCTGGGTGAGCCGCTTCTTCGGGTCCTTCTGCTTGGTGTCGAGCGCGCCCAGCTCGCTCAGCAGATCGACGCCGTCCTTGATGTTGCGGCGGTCCGGCGGATCGATGAACGGGAACTTCTCGATGTCGCCGAGGCCGGCCGCGGTCATCTGCAGAATGACGGAGGCCAGATTCGTCCGGAGAATCTCCGCGTCGGTGAATTCCGGCCGGGCGAGGAAATCGTCCTCGGAATACAGCCGGATGCAGATGCCGTCGCTGGTGCGGCCGCAGCGTCCCTTGCGCTGATTGGCGCTGGCCTGCGAGACGGGCTCGATGGGCAGCCGCTGCACCTTGGTGCGGAAGCTGTAGCGGGAGATGCGGGCCATGCCCGGGTCGATGACGTACCGGATGCCCGGGACGGTCAGCGAGGTCTCGGCGACGTTCGTGGCCAGCACGATCCGCCGGCCGGTGTGCCGCTGGAAGACGCGGTGCTGCTCGGCGTGCGACAGCCGGGCGTAGAGCGGCAGCACCTCCGTCGACCGGAGGTTCTTCTTTATGAGCGCGTCCGCGGTGTCGCGGATCTCCCGCTCACCGGAGAGGAAGACCAGGATGTCGCCCGGCCCCTCGGCCTGGAGCTCGTCCACCGCATCGCAGATCGCGGTGATCTGGTCGCGGTCACTGTCCTGACCGCCCTCTTCCAGGAGCGGCCGGTAGCGCACCTCTACGGGATACGTACGGCCGGAGACCTCGACGATCGGCGCCTCGCCGAAGTGCCGCGAGAACCGCTCCGGATCGATGGTCGCGGAGGTGATGACCACCTTGAGATCCGGCCGTTTGGGCAGCAGCTGCGCCAGATATCCCAGGATGAAGTCGATGTTGAGGCTGCGCTCGTGGGCCTCGTCGATGATGATCGTGTCGTACTGGCGCAGCTCGCGGTCCGTCTGGATCTCGGCGAGCAGAATGCCGTCCGTCATCAGCTTGACGAGCGTGTCGCCGCCGACCTGATCGGTGAACCGGACCTTCCAGCCGACCGCCTCGCCCAGCGGCGTGCGCAGCTCCTCGGCGACCCGCTCGGCGACCGTACGGGCCGCGATCCGGCGGGGCTGGGTGTGCCCGATCAGGCCCCGCACGCCCCGTCCGAGCTCCATACAGATCTTGGGGATCTGCGTCGTCTTGCCGGAGCCGGTCTCACCGGCGACGATCACGACCTGGTGGTCGCGGATCGCCGCGAGGATGTCGTCCTTCTTCTGGCTGACCGGCAGCTCTTCGGGATACGTGATCTCCGGCACGGCGGCGCGGCGCTGGGCGACCCGCAGCTCCGCCTCGTCGACGCCGTCGGAGATCTCGGCGAGCACGGCCGCGCGGGCCTCGGGCTTGCGGATCCGGCGTGCGCCGTCGAGCCGGCGCCCCAGCCGCTGCTGGTCGCGCAGCATCAGCTCGGGGAGGCGCTCCAGCAGGGCTGGCAGGGTGGGCGTGGTGCCGCCGGGCGAGGTGGGAGCGGTGCCGTCGGGCAGGGCGGAGGCAGGCTGACTGGACATACGTCCCCCAGGATCTCACCTTGCTGAATCGCGTGGCGAACCATTTGCGGGCGGCCGGCCACAAGACTGCGCGCGGTCGGGTGATCCGCGCGGGTATGTCAGGGAATCGTCCTTTAGCGTGTTTCTCATGTCCGAAAAGCGCGGCACATCCGCGCCGCACGGGGCGCACGGACGGCCGCTGACCAGCGACGAGAAATGGGCGACGATCAAGGCGTCGCCGTTCTTTCCCGCGATCGTCCTCGTCTTCATCCTCGCCGCGGCCGCGGGCCTCTTCGCCGGCTCGTACACCTATGCCATGGCCAACCCGACGCCGCGCCACATCCCGACCGCCGTGATCGGCCTCCGGGCCTCCCCCTCGGAGCGGGCGTTCGCCGGGGGCATGGAGAAGGCACTGCACGGCACGCTGCGGCTGACCGAGTACGCCGGCTACGCCGAGGCCGTGCGGGCCGTCGAGGAGCAGCGGGAGTTCGCCGTCCTGCGGCCCCGCGGCCGGGCGGTGGAGCTGGACGTGGCAGGCGCCGCGGGCGCGTCCGTGGCGCAGCTGCTGGCCGAGACGGGCGCCAAGGTCGGCAAGGCGGCCGGCGTGGACGTCCGCATCCGGGACATCAAGCCGCTCCAGAGGGGCGACCCCCGCGGCCTCGCGCTCTTCTACATCTCACTGGCCGCCGTGATCATCGGCTTCGTCGGCGCGATCCAGCTCAGCGTGCACGCCCGCGCCCTCAACCCGGCCGAACGCATCGCCTTCACGATCACCTACGCCCTGGTGGGAGGCTTCGCCATCGTCGCGGTGGTCGACTGGTGGCTGGGCGCCCTGCGTCTGCCGTTCATGGCGTCCTGGGCGATCCTGGCGCTGACGATGTTCACCACCGGCATGGTCTTCTCGATGTTCAACACCCTGATGGGCCGCTGGGCGATGATCCCCACCTGGGGGCTGATGGTCCTGCTGGGCAATCCTTCCTCCGGCGGGGCGGTCTCCTGGCCTCTGTTGCCGTCCCCCCTCGGCCATATCGGCCGCTGGCTGCCTCCCGGCGCCTCGGTCAACGCCCAGCACACCGCCGTCTACTTCGGCGGCTATCAGCACCTCTTCCCGTATCTGGTGCTGGCCGGCTGGGCGGTGGTGTCCTGCACCGTCTTCTGGGTGTGGCGGCACCGCCATCCGGGTGGGCGGGAAACCGGGACACCGGAACATGCGGCGGATGCCTGAGGTTGCCGGCCGCATGTCGCCGCCCGCGTGAAAAAAGGGCGCTCACCCGGACGGGCGACCCGACAATGCCCGCATGAACAAGGGATTACGTTGCACAGCCGGGGTCGCCACCATGGCCGCCGGTATCGCCTTCGCCGCCTGGCTGGTCTTCGGCGCGCCGCACGACTGGGAAGGCGAGGTGCGCTGGCTGCGCCTGGCGCTGGGGCTCGGGGCGACGGCGGTCATCAGCGGCGGCGCCCGGCTGATCTTCTGGGTGCCGACGAGCGAGCGCACCCCGTAGGGGAACGAAGAAGGCCCCGGTTCAAAGAACCGGGGCCTTCTTCCAATGGGTGTGGCTGGGGCCGGGGTCGAACCGGCGACCTATCGCTTTTCAGGCGATCGCTCGTACCAACTGAGCTACCCAGCCGCAGCGGTCCTGACGGGATTTGAACCCGCGGCCTCCACCTTGACAGGGTGGCGAGCACTCCAAACTGCTCCACAGGACCTTGCATTGCGCGAAAGCGGCCTGAGCCAGTCTCGCACACGGTGATGCGTGCCCCCAACGGGATTCGAACCCGTGCTACCGCCTTGAAAGGGCGGCGTCCTGGGCCACTAGACGATGAGGGCTGGTGGCCACCTTGGCGTCGTTACCGGCGCCGTCGGGGACGTGAGAAGCATATGGGATGGGAGGACGGTTCGCCAAAACGGTTTACCGGGGGCGGTTGCCGGGGCTGTGGGAAGGACTCCTGGTCGAGCGCTCGGAGGGATCGGAGGAGGAGCCGGAGGAGGGGCTCGGGGACGGGATGGCGCCCGGATGGTTCTCGCGGGGGAGGTGGCGGCTCACCTCGGCGCGGGACAGGCCCAGGCCGCCGAGGGTGATCTCGTCCCAGGCCTGCAGTCGTTTGGTCCTGCGGTCCAGATAGAGCACCGATGCCTCGACCGGAGCGGGCTTCTTGTTCTGCACGGCGCGCAGCCCGCCGCCGCCCGTCGAGCCCTCCACCATCAGCCGGGTGCCCTGGGGCAGCGTGGTGTTCTCGCGGTGGTGGATGTGCCCGGCGAGGGCCAGCGGGGCCAGGCCGTCGGCCTCGGTCGCGGCGGCGGGGTTGTGGGCCAGCGCGATGTCGACGGGCGTACCGGCCAGCCGCTGGGTGCGCAGCGAGTCGGCGAGCCGGCCGCCGGCCGTGCGCTCCGCGGGGTCGCCGGCCGCCACCACGGAGCGGTCCGGCGTGAACTGCGGGTCTCCGACGCCGGCGATCCGCACCCCGGCCACCTGGGTGACCTTGCCGCGGTCGAGGACGATGACGTGCCTGCGGCCGGTCAGGTACTTCTGCGTGGTGCGCGAGTCGTGGTTGCCGCGCACCCAGACGTACGGGGCGCCGAGGGTGGAGACCGGGTCCAGGAAGTGGTTCTCGGCGGCCGAGCCGTGGTCCATGGTGTCGCCCGTATCGACGATCACGTTGATGCGGTACTGCTCGACCAGGGAGGCGATGATCCGCCAGCTTCCGGGGTTGAGGTGGATGTCGGAGACGTGCAGGACGCGGATGGTGCTGGGGTCGGGCTGGTAGACGGGCAGCGTCGAGGCGGCGTCGTACAGCTTGGTCATGTTGGTGACCAGGCGCGCCAACTCCTGCTGATAGACGTTGAATTCGCTGACGATGTTGCGGGCGTTGCCGACCACGGACGGGGCCGAGGAGAGCAGTCCGGAGAACTTCGGCTCCAGCACGGACTGGGGGTTCCAGGTGGCGTACGCGGTGCCCGCGGAGGCGGCGAGGAGGGTGAGGGCGAGGCCGCCGGCGGCCAGGGCGCGGCGCGGGCGGCGGTGGACGGCCAGGCTCAGCGCGGCGGCGCCGCAGGCCACCGCGGCGCAGGAGTGGAAGGCCAGCCCGATGGCGCCGCGGGTGATGTCGTGGGTGACCTCGGCCTGGAGGCCGGCGAACCGCTCGGGGCGGTCGACCAGCGCCTGGGAGCGGACCGGATCCAGCCGATCGACGTCGACATCGAGCCGCAGTGGCGCGTAGTGGCTGTTCAGCTCCAGGTCGCCCAGGGGAGCGACGTCGATCCGGGTGCCGCCGGTCAGGGAGGGCCGCAGCCTCATGCTCGTGTCCATCGGGCCGACCGGGACATGGGCGGTGCCGAGGGTGAGCAGTCCCAGCCAGGCGCCCAGGACGGTGACGGCTATCAGGCCGAGGGCGCGGGCGTACGGCCGCGGCGGCTGGACGACATCGGCCATCAGGGGCGGTGGAGGTGCCTTCCGCGCCCGTGAGGCAGGTGCCCTTACGGCATCGGGGAGGGTGTCTGCGGTCGGTGTCCGGGAGCGCGCTGCGCGGTCCATTGGTCCCGTATGCCCCCAAGTGGCGGTCATTAAGCGGGGAGCGGGCGGCTCCGTGAGGCAGGGGGCGGGCCGCGCCGGGAGTGTGTCCATGGGGCGCACGGGGGCGGAGGTGCGGGGGAGAATGGTGGTGTGCTGGAAATGACGCGCGAGGAGTTCGAGGAACTGGTCGCCGAGGCGCTGGACCGGATCCCGCCGGAGCTGACCCGGCTGATGGACAACGTGGCGGTCTTCGTCGAGGACGAGCCCCCGGCCGCCGACCCCGACCTGCTCGGGCTGTACGAGGGGACGCCGCTGACCGAGCGCGGGGAGTGGTACGCGGGCGTGCTGCCGGACCGGATCACCATCTACCGGGGGCCGACCCTGCGGATGTGCGCGTCACGCGAGGACGTGGTCGCGGAGACGGAGGTGACGGTCGTTCATGAGATCGCCCACCACTTCGGGATCGACGACGAGCGGCTGCACGCGCTGGGCTACGGCTGACCGGATCCGGCGCCCGGCGCGCGTGTCCTCAAGTGGCGGGCGGGAGTTGGGCAGGGAGTCCGTACCGCCGCCCCTGCGCTCCGGATCCGGAGGTCCCACCCGTGCGCCCGATCGCGTCAGGTCATTCGTCTCATATCCCTTCCGTTCGCATTCCCCCGGCCCGCGTCCCGTCGGACGGAGCCCGCTCGGACGATGCGTCCCCGTCGTCGGCCGGGCGGCCGCTGGCCCGCGTCACCGCCGCCATGGTGACCGTCTCGGCGCTGGCCGCGTCGCTGGCCGGCTGCATGAGCGTCAGCGACGCGGAGCCGCCGAAGCCGTCGGGCAGCGCCGCGCAGCAGCACGGTGACGGCAGGGACGCCCAGGCGCGCCCCGGCGGGCTGGCGCCGGACGGGCGCGGCGGCGCGCCGCGCCGGACGGTGCGGGGCGACGGGGAGCGGCGGCCCGCGGACGACGGTGCGGACGAGGAGGACCCCTCGGCGGATGCCACGCCCACGACGCCCGAGCGCAGCCCGTCGCCGCGGCCGGCGGAGCCTTCCGGCCCGGTGCCCAGCGACGGGAAGGGCCACGGCGGGCACGGCCGGCCGTCCGGAGGCGGCTCCGCGGACCCGCTGCCCTCGAGCCCCGGCCGGCCGTCCTCCTCGCCGGCCTCGCCGACCCCCACTACGCCCACCGCCGAGCCGACCCAGCCGCCCAGCGGTCCCCCGCAGCCCAGCTCGCAGGCCTCCGGTCAGTCGCCTTCCGCTTCGATGCCCGAATCCGCGCCCGGTTCGATGTTTTCGCAGGTGGGGCCGGGTGAGTGGCCCGATGCGTAGGGGGCGCGGACAGGGGCGCGTACGGTGGTGAGGCCGGGTCGGCCGGGAGGGCATTTGCCTTCCGGGGGGCAGGGTGCGTATGGTGGTAGATCGTTTGATCCCATTTGCCCGGCGCCAGAACAGAAGCGCGCCGCGTGGCGCGTTCTCTCCCTTGCCGTGGCTGACCGCATAGAGGCGGTCGTGTGAAACACACGGAGTTTGGGCGCGTGCCGAGACTCCGGAAGGTTTCGCATTTCGCATGTCAATTTCCACTGAGCAGTCCGTCATGCCCGCAGCCGATGAGCAGACGGCTCCCGAGGCGATCGAGACGGTCGAGTCGACGGACACCGTCGAGGCCGCTGAGGCCGCTGAGCCCACCGAGGCTGCCGAGCCGACGATCACCTTCGCCGACCTCGGACTGCCCGAGGGCGTCGTCCGCAAGCTTGCGCAGAACGGCGTCACCACCCCCTTCCCGATCCAGGCCGCGACCATCCCGGACGCCCTGGCCGGCAAGGACATCCTCGGCCGTGGCCGCACCGGCTCCGGCAAGACGCTCTCCTTCGGTCTGCCGACCCTGGCCCAGCTGGCCGGCGGTCACACCGAGAAGAAGAAGCCGCGCGCCGTCATCCTCACCCCGACCCGTGAGCTCGCGATGCAGGTCGCGGACGCCCTCCAGCCCTACGGCGACGTCCTCGGCCTGAAGATGAAGGTCGTCTGCGGCGGTACGTCCATGGGCAACCAGATCTACGCGCTGGAGCGCGGCGTCGACATCCTCGTCGCCACCCCCGGCCGCCTGCGCGACATCATCAACCGCGGCGCGTGCTCGCTCGACGCCGTCCAGGTCGCCGTCCTCGACGAGGCCGACCAGATGTCCGACCTGGGCTTCCTGCCCGAGGTCACCGAGCTGCTCGACCAGGTGCCGGCCGGCGGTCAGCGGATGCTCTTCTCCGCCACGATGGAGAACGAGATCGGCACGCTGGTCAAGCGCTACCTGAGCAACCCGGTCAGCCACGAGGTCGACAGCGCCCAGGGCAACGTCACGACCATGACCCACCACGTCCTCGTCGTGAAGCCGAAGGACAAGGCGCCGGTCACCGCCGCCATCGCCGCCCGCAAGGGCCGCACGATCATCTTCGTCCGCACCCAGCTGGGCGCCGACCGCATCGCCGAGCAGCTCGTCGACGCGGGCGTGAAGGCCGACGCGCTGCACGGCGGTATGACGCAGGGTGCGCGCACCCGCGTCCTCGCGGACTTCAAGGACGGCTACGTCAACGCGCTGGTCGCCACCGACGTCGCCGCCCGCGGTATCCACGTCGACGGCATCGACCTGGTCCTGAACGTCGACCCGGCCGGCGACCACAAGGACTACCTGCACCGCTCGGGCCGTACCGCCCGCGCCGGCCAGTCCGGCACCGTCGTCTCCCTGTCGCTGCCGCACCAGCGCCGGCAGATCTTCCGGCTGATGGAGGACGCGGGCGTGGACGCCTCGCGCCACATCGTCGGTGGCTCCGGCGCGTTCGACGAGGACGTCGCCAAGATCACCGGTGCGCGCTCGCTCACCGAGGTCCAGGCCGACGGCGCCAACAACTCCGCCAAGCAGGCCGAGCGCGAGGTGGCCGAGCTCACCCGCGAGCTGGAGCGTCTGCAGCGCCGCGCCACCGAGCTGCGCGAGGAGGCCGACCGGCTGACCGCCCGTGCCGCCCGCGAGCGGGGCGAGGACCCGGCCGAGGCGCTCGCCGCCGCCGCCGAGACCGCCGAGGCCGAGGCCGCCGCCGCGGCCACCGTGCCGGCCCAGGCGACGTCGGACGAGGCGTCGAACCGCTCGTACGAACGCCGGGACGACCGGGGGAACTTCGAGCGCCGGGAGCGCCGCGACGACCGTCCGGCCGGCCGTTCCTTCGACCGTCGTGACGACCGTTCCGGTGGCGGTTTCAACCGCGACCGTCGTGACGACCGTTCCGGTGGCCGTTCCTTCGACCGTCGTGACGACCGCTCCGGCGGTGGCTTCAACCGCGACCGTCGCGATGACCGTTCCGGTGGCGGTTTCAACCGCGACCGTCGTGACGACCGTTCCGGTGGCCGTTCCTTCGACCGCCGTGACGACCGTCGTGACGACCGTTCCGGTGGCCGTTCCTTCGACCGTCGTGACGACCGTTCCGGTGGCCGTTCCTTCGACCGTCGTGACGACCGTTCCGGTGGCGGCTTCAACCGTGACCGCGGCGACCGCCCGAGCCGCCCGTTCAACCGTGACGACCGCTCCGCCGGCCGTCCCTCCGGTGGCTACCGTTCCGGTGGCGGCGACCGCCCGTTCAACCGTGACGACCGCTCCGGTGGCCGTCCCTCCGGCGGCGGCTACCGCTCCGGTGGCGGCGACCGCCCCCACGGCCACCGTGGCTCCGGCACCGCGACCGGCTCCTTCGGCCGCCGCGAGGACAAGCCGCGCTGGAAGCGCAACGGCTGATCGCTGATCCGCTGATCCACCGCAGGGCTCGTACGACACGCAAGTGCCGTACGGGCCCTGCGCGTTGGGTGCCGCGCGGGCGGCGGTGACGCCGGTTTCTCCGGCCCCGTCGAGGAGTCCGGGCGGCCCGTCGAGGGGGCCAATGGGTAATGCCTTCGGGCTGCGGCGCGTCCTCGGGCTATGCTGCTCGGTGCGGGCCATTAGCTCAATTGGCAGAGCAGTGGACTTTTAATCCATTGGTTCAGGGTTCGAGCCCCTGATGGCCCACCGGTTGAGTGCTGGTTCTGACGTCCTGTGGGGCTGTGACCAGTGGATTGGCCCCGGTACGCGAGAGCGGCCGGGGCCTTTCGCATATCCGCGCCACCGGCCCCGTGCAGCCGCGGCCGGTCCTTCCGCTTCGGTGCCCGGACTCGCGTGACCCGTACGGCCCAGGACAATTCGCTGACCGGCCGCGCACCCGAAACCCTTGGGAGTCGACAGCCTTGGCGGTGAGAAGAGGCCGGTGCGGATGCTTGGAGGCGGCGGGAACCGTACGGGTGCACAGGAGCGGGCGGCGCGCCGCGCCGGGATGACCCCGCTCGGCCGTCGCCTGGCCCGCTGGCTCCCCGCCGTCCTGATCGTCGGCGGCTTCGCGTTCGACATGAGCACGCCGCCCCAGTACACCGCCGCGCCGTTCTTCTCCGCGGCTCCCTTGATCGCGGCGCCCCTCTTCTCCCTGCGTGCCACGGCCGTCACGGTGATCGCCGCGGCCGTGAGCGAGTACGTGGTCGTCATGTACCACAGCACGAAGGACAACACCGAGTCGGTCACCGAGGCCCTGACCGTCTTCGTCGTCGCTTTTCTCGCGCTCGGCATCAACCGGGTCGTCCGGCGCAGCGA
Source organism: Streptomyces sp. NPDC101227 (assembly GCF_044767545.1). Taxonomy (NCBI): domain Bacteria; kingdom Bacillati; phylum Actinomycetota; class Actinomycetes; order Kitasatosporales; family Streptomycetaceae; genus Streptomyces; species Streptomyces sp. NPDC101227. The sequence continues at coordinate 328,768 of NZ_JBIWOD010000009.1, forward strand.
CGCCCGGCTCGCCTCCGTACGCGATGTCGCCGAGGCCGCCCAGCTCGCCCTGCTGCCCACCCCGCCCGACCGGATCGGCGGGCTCGCGGTCGCGGCGCGCTATGTGGCCGCGCAGGCCGACGCCCGGATCGGCGGCGACCTCTACGCGGTGCAGGAGACGCCGCACGGCGTACGGCTGATCGTCGGCGATGTCCGGGGCAAGGGGCTGGAGGCGGTGGAGGCCGCGGTGGTCGTCATCGGCGCCTTCCGGGAGGCGGCGGAACAGGAGGCCACCCTGGAGGCGGTGGCGGGCCGGCTGGAGCGGGCGCTGCAACGGGAGGGCGGGCGGCGCGCGGGGCTGGACCAGGTCGAGGGGTTCACCACGGCCGTCCTGGCGGAGATCCCGTCCGGCACGCACTCCGTACTGCGCGTCCTCAACCGTGGTCATCCGGCCCCGCTGCTGCTCGCCCCCGACGGCGGGCTGTGCGAGCTGAGCCCCGCCTCGCCCGCGCTGCCGCTGGGGATGAGCGAGATCGCGGGGTGGCCGGACCGGGTGGACGAGACGTTCTTCCCGGCCGGTTCGCTGTTGCTGCTGTTCACGGACGGGGTGACCGAGGCCAGGGACCGGGCCGGCCGCTTCTACGACGCGCCGGACCGGCTGCGCGGCCGTCACTTCCCGGGACCGGATGTCCTTCTGGACGTGCTGGTCGACGACGTCGCCCGGCACACGGGCGGGCCGCAGGCGGACGACATGGCGCTGCTGGCGGTGCAGCGGCCGCTGGGGGAGTAGCTCGTCCGGCGGGTGTGGCTAGATCGTCCGGCGGGTGCGGTTCATCCGGCGGGTGTGTTCTCGGTGAGCAGGCGCAGGCTCGCGCCGTCCGGGCCGGTGAGGGCGACCGGGCGCTCGTCCAGCGCGAGGGTCAGCAGGTGGGCGTCCTCGGGGCGCGGGGCGTGCTGGGCCGGGGCGGCGATCCAGGGGAGGACGGTGTGGTGCTCGTGGGAGATCCAGTGGCCGGGGCCGTCCCGCTCGGCGAGCAGCGACCGTACGAGAGCGGCGAACTCCTCGCGGCGGGCGAGCGGGAGGGTGCCCAGGACGGCCGTGTGGAAGATGACCAGCGTCGCCTCGGACGGGGCCTCGGCGGCCAGCGCGGGCAGCTCGTCGAGGAGATCGCCGCGCACGATCCGGGGGCGGGGCGCGGGGCGTACGGCTTCCACGGCGGCCGCGAGCCGGTCGGCACGGTCCTGGCTGTGGGGGCTGTAGGCGCCGTGGGCGCCGTGGCTCTCGTCCGCGGGCCAGCGCAGGGCCTGGAGCCAGCGGAGGTCGTCGCGTTCGGCGACCGGGTCGAGCGGGTCGGGGTCGATGCCGGCGCGCCAGACGATGTCGGGGAGGCGGGTGAGGGCTGCCGGCGCGACGGGGGCGGGGCCCGGGGCGTGGCCGGGGCCTGCGGTGCTCGTACGGCACACGAAGGTCACCGGGCTCCCGGGCGCCCCGAATTCCGTTCCGGGGCCCGCGCCGTCCCCCTCGTACCGGTAGCGGTACCGATCGGGCTGCAGGCACAGGCCCGCCGCCGCCCCGACCTCCAGCAGCGCCAGCGGCTGCGGCAGGCGGGCGAGCAGCGGCAGCAGCGTGGCGCAGTGCGCCGGTTCGCCGGTCCGGTCGGCGCGCCGCATGATGACGGCACGGACCTCGTCCCAGTGCCGGACGGTCCACTCGCGCCAGCGTCCGTAGGCCGTCTCGTCGCGCGGTCCCAGCTCGGCGTGCGGCCCGTCGAGATAGCGGACGGCGGCCAGGAGGAGGGTGGGCCGCTGTTTGTTCCCGGCCGGCAGCGATCCCGACAACAGATCGCAGAACTCGGCGTCGTGGCTGATCCGGGCGGTCAACTCCGCGTGGGCGTCGGACCGTCCCCGCGCCTGCTGCCAGGAGAACTCCCGGTACCGATCCGCCACTGTCTGCGCGCTGTTCACGACGTTGACCACGTTGACGACCATGATCCGACGTTACTGCTCTCACGCTGCGTAATGAGCGGGCACCCCTCCGCATAACAACTGACGCACAATCACCGGAAGATCGTTTAGCCGGGCCCGGTCAACTCGCCCCCTTTGTGACCCTCGTGGGCGAAAAAGTCCATGCCAAAGCTCATGCGGAGCGCATACGGATTCCCCGGAAGGCTTGGAAAATGGCGGCGATCTCTATTACTGTCCGATAACGGAGCGCGGTCGTCCCAGCCGTCGCAGAGGCGGCGCCGCGCGCCTACGCCGAATCCCGCAAGCGCACGCCATGCACGTCGCACGTCATCACGGCACGCAGGAGCACCCGTACGGATCGAGCGCATGTGCACGGACGGGCGCCAGTGGGCACTGAACATCGCCGACCGGCACCGCACCGCACGACCGCTCGTTCCATGCGACCCGCGCCCCCGCGCCGCCCGTGCTGTCCGCGTCATCTGCACCATACGCACGATCCGCACCATCTGTACGGCATGCATGAACTGCACCGAGGGAACCGGGGAACCACCACCTTGGGGTGAATCGGACGCCTCCCACCAGAGGCGCCCGTAGGAGACCTTCCTGCTCCGAACCCGTCAGCTAACCCGGTAGGCGTGAAGGAAGGAAAGGAGTGCGCCCCAGTGGCGTCCAACAGGCCTGCCCCCGAGGTTCCGTCCGCCGCCCACCTCGATGACCGGGGTCCGTTCGACGACGGAGGCCGTTTCGAGGGCCCCGGAGTCGTCTACCAGGGCGGCGTCCGCGACCGCGAGCGCGACGGCGCGCGCGACGGCGACGGACCGTGGGAAGAGTGGAACCCCACCGAGGAGTCCGTCCGGTCCGTCCGCGGCAAGCACCGGGTGGCCAAACAGCGCGGCGGCGGACTCGCACGCAGCGGTACGGTCCTGGGCGTCGGCGTCATCGCGGCGGTCGGCGCGGGCGGCATGGCATCGGCCGAGGGCCGCCCGCCGGTCCCGATCTCCATGCCCGACATCGGCGGCATGGCCCACGACATCGCCGAGAAGCTGCCGGACGCCGAGTCCCTCCCCGGCATAGGCGGCCTCATATCCGACTCCGGGCCGTCGGGCTCCGGTACGGGCGCCGACTCCTCGTCCCCCCACGCCGCCGGCCCCCTCTCCCAGGCGGGCCTCACCCAGCACGAGGCGGCCCAGGGCACCGGCGCCGGCGAGGCGCTGCGCCACCGCATCCTCCAGCAGGCCGACGCGCAGCAGGGCGCCGCCGAGCAGGAGCAGCGCGAGGCCGCCGAAACCGCCGCCGTCGACCGGGCCGAGAAGGACGCCACCGCGCACCACGCCGCCGCCGAGAAGGCCGCGGCCGCCAAGCGGGCGGCGGAGCTCGAGGCCAAGCGGCAGGCGGCGGAGGCGGCGCGCAAGAAGGCCGAGGCCGAGCGCCTCGCCGAACTGGCCAAGAGCTTCATCACCCCGGTGGCCTCCTACACCCTCACCGCCAGCTTCGGCCAGGCGGGCGACCGCTGGGCGGCGGACCACACCGGGCAGGACTTCGCCGCACCGACCGGCACTCCCGTCAGGGCGGTTCACTCCGGCACCATCACGCAGGCGGGCTGGGCCGGTTCGTACGGCTACCGCCTCGTCGTCACCCTCGACGACGGCACCGAACTCTGGTTCTGCCACCTGTCGTCCATGGTGAAGACCTCCGGCAAGGTCAGCACCGGCGACGTCATAGCCCGCGTCGGCGCCACCGGCAACGTCACCGGCCCGCACCTCCACCTGGAGGTCCGCCCGGGAGCCGGCGATCCGATCGACCCGATGCCGTGGCTGCGGGACCACGGGCTGAACGTCTGATGTGACGGGGGGGGAGGCGAACAACCTCCCGAAGCGACCTGCCGGAGCACCTCCCGGGAACAACATCCCGGAGCAGCTCCCGGGAATAACTTCCCTCCCCCCAACGCTGCAACAACGCATGACCGCAACACGCACCCCCCTCGGCTCGCTCTCCGTCTCGCCCCTCTCCCTCGGTGGCAACGTCTTCGGCTGGACGGCGGACGAGGCCGAATCCTTCGCCGTACTCGACGCGTACGTGGCCGGCGGGGGCAACTTCATCGACACCGCCGACGTCTACTCGGCCTGGGTCCCCGGCAACCAGGGCGGTGAGTCGGAGACCGTCATCGGCAACTGGCTGGCCTCCCGCGGCAACCGCTCCGACGTCGTCATCGCCACCAAGGTGGGCGCCCGCCCCGACCTCAAGGGCCTGTCCGCCGCCACCATCAAGACCGCGGTCGACGCGTCCCTCACGCGCCTGCGCACCGACTACATAGACCTCTACTACACCCACTACGACGACGAGTCCCTCGAGGTCGGGGAATTCCTCACGGCCCTCGACGACCTCGTCCGGGCCGGCAAGGTCCGCGAGATCGCCGCCTCCAACATCTCGGCGAAGCGCCTGGAGGAGTCCCTGGCCTTCTCCGCCCGCGAGGGCGTGGCCCGTTACGTGGCCCTCCAGCCCCACTACAACCTGGTCTCCCGCGACACCTACGAGGGCGAGCTCGCCGACGTGGCCGCCCGCCACGGCGTGGCCGCGGTCCCGTACTACGCCCTCGCCTCCGGCTTCCTGACCGGCAAGTACCGCCCGGGCACCACCGTGGACAGCGCCCGCTCCACAGGCGCCGCCCAGTACCTGTCCACCGACCGTGGCCCCCGCGTCCTCCAGGCCCTCGACACCGTCGCCGCCGCCCACGACGCCGAGGTCGCCACCGTCGCCCTCGCCTGGCTCGCCGCACGGCCCACGGTCGCCGCCCCGATCGCCAGCGCCCGCACGGTCGCTCAGCTCCCGGCCCTCCTGGCGGTCACCGACCTGACCCTCACAGAGACCGAACTGACCCTCCTCAACGAGGCGTCGGCGTAACGGCCCGACCTCCTCGACCTCGACGCGCGGACGGGGCCGGCGGCACCTCGGCCCCGCCGGCCCCGTACCCGCCTCGACCCACCTACCCCCGCCGATCCACCACCGCCCACGACGCCACGGCAACCCCACCCGCCACCGCAAACACCGCGGGCCAGGCCCCGATCTTCTTGGCGAGGGGGTGGGAGCCGGCGAAGGCGGCCACATAGGCCCCACCGAGCCCCGCCGCCGTGGGCCCACCGGCCTTCCGCAGCCACTCCCTGCCCGCCACGGCCCCCGCCGCAGCCAGCACCACACCGCCTAGTGGCCGCTTCTTCGTCCAGCGGGCCACGCCATAGCCGCCGATGATGCCGCTTGCGGCCACTATTGCGGTCGGAACTCCAGCCATCACCACAACCTCCTCATCAAGGGACAAGCCGTCCTGACTTTACGCGCGGTGGATCGGAGGGAGCGGGGCGGTCGACCGTCCGGCCGGCCCATCTAGATGGCTGGTGGTCTCGACGTCGCGGACAATGTGGCCGTCAAAAAGACCCAGGTCCCTTAGGCGGAAGGCACACTCGAGGAAGGTGTTGCTACTGAGGTCCCGTACCGCATCCCAGCTGGTCCATGAATGCTGCTGGAAACCATCGACTTGGCGTGAACGTCATCCGTGACCCGTGGAGTCTCGTTAGTTTTTTGGCCATGGGTATACGCGATCTCCTCCTCGACGTGGCGGAAAAGTTCGACACCACGCTCACCACTACGAGCGGGAACCCGGGCCAAGACGTTTTGAAGGATGCAGGCGCTCGTCTGGCAGGCGCCCTGCCCTACGGCATGAAGGCGGAGGGGCACGGTGGACAGGGCGGGGCCGCGGCAACCCCGTGGATTCGGGTGTTTGATCCGGCTTCCGGGGGCCGCGGCACGAATGGGCTGTACCTCGCCTACATCTTTGCGGCAGACCTGGAGTCCGTTGCGCTGACGCTTCAACAGGGAGTCACCGTGTTCAGGGAGCAGCTGAACACAACTGGGCAGGGGCTCCGTACCCACTTGGCAGTCAGGGCCCAATCGTTGCTGGCCGAACTCCATCGTGGGCTTGTCGCGGACTGGACCGACAGGCCACAGTTCAAGGATCGCGGTTGGCGTCCCCGCGCGTATGAAGCCAGCAGTGTCGCTGCGCGCTGCTACGAGATCAGTCAACTCCCGAGCGAGGGCGACCTCTGCGCGGACCTTGGCAACATGACGACGATCCTCAAGGCGGCCCTTGATGTGGAACCGCTGATTGAGGTGGTGAGTAAACCCAGCGGGCCCATAGTGGAGTACACCGGCCACGCCCATGGCACGTACAGGGGGCTGGAGGGGTTCCGCCCCAAGACGGGCGACGATTACGTCGTACAGATCGCCGCACGTGAGGAGCGGAGGAAGCAAGTTCACGAAGGCCTGATTCAGCGATTCGGACCGTACATCCTGGGGCGAGGTTTCACACCGGTCACGGAGCAGGTGCACCCACGCGATCTTGTACTTCGGGCAAGTGGCGCCGAATGGCTGGTAGAGGCCAAAGCGGTGAAGAAAGGCAACTCCACTCAGGCGGTACGCGAGGCAGTCGGCCAGCTCTTGGAGTACAGCCACTTCTGGTACACGCAGAAGAACGAGCCCAGGCCGCACCTCTTGGGGCTTTTCTCGGAAGACATTGGCGTCTACGCCAGATATCTCGAACACCATGACATCGGGTCGATTTGGTGCACGACGGAGGGGTGGGCGGGGTCTGCCTCGGCGGTCGCATGGGGAATGACGGACGGGAACTAACCGGACGGGGCCGTCAGGAGTCGTACGGGCTCGCTTCATCGAGGCGATAGGACGGCTGAGCGGTCGGGAAACGCGGCAGGGGCGGCCAAGCCCGATGCGTACGCATCAACGCCTCCGCCAACGCCCCCTGCGCCCAAGGCTGATACCCCCAAAGCTGCAGCAGCAGCTCCTGCTCCCGTGTGCTGAAGTCGCCGGCAGGCCCCGTCAGATGGGCCCGCCGCCGGTGGAAGGACAGGGTCGTGGCCAGGTTGGTGTATTCGGCTACCGCTCGGGCGGCGGTGGGGCCTTGGGTGCGGCGGGCTATGGCGCGGGCCAGGGTGCGGGTTTTGAGGGAGGAAAGGGCGGTGGGTTCGGCGGGGGCGAGCCAGCCGGTGGCCGTGTAGGGGGCGAGGTAGTTGCGGAGGGAGAGGAGTTCCTGGTGGCGGGACCAGATCGCCAGCCAGGTGAGAGCGGTGAAGACGGGGACCATGAAGAGGCCGTAGACGGTGATGAAGCCGAGGTCGCCGAGGGAGGTCGCGCCGTTCCAGATGGCGTGGAGGAGGACGGCGGTGAGCAGGCCCAGGAGGACGATCGCGGCGCGGGTGGGGCGGCGGCGGTGGTGGCGGGTGGCGGCTATGCCGAATGCCAGGCCGGTGAGCATGGTGAAGAGGGGGTGGGCGAAGGGGGAGACGACGATGCGGATGAAGAAGGTGCCGGCGGTGAGGGAGTGCAGGCCGGAGTGGCCCATGGACTGGTCCTCGCCGAAGGCGTTGCCGAGATAGAGAATGTTCTCGGTGAAGGCGAAGCCGGTGGCGCTGAGGCCGGCGATGACGAGGCCGTCCGTGATGCCGTCGAAGTCGCGCCGGCGGAAGCGGTAGAGGAGCAGGACGGCGGCCGCCTTGACGGATTCCTCCACGACCGGGGCGATGACCGTCGAACCCCAGGCCCGGGCGTCGGACCGGGACGCGCCGATGACATTGGTGGCCAGCCAGTCGGTGGCGAAGCCGTTGGCGAGGATCGCGACCAACGTGGCCGCGCACGCTCCCCAGGCGAACGCGAACGCGAGGTTGCGCCACGGCTCGGGTTCTATGCGGTCCAGCCAGCAGAACGCCGCTATGAGGGGCGGCACGGGGAAGACGGCGAGGCCGAGGCCGACCAGGAAGCCCTCGGTGCCGGTCTGGTGGCGGACGATGGCGAGGATGATCACGCCGGAGAGCGCGAGGAGTGAGACCAGGGTGATCGCGCGGGCGGTCTTGCCGTGCCAGGGCGCCGGGCGGCGTCGCGGGTGTGGGCCCGGGTGTGGCTGCCGGTGGAGCCGGTGTGTGTCGGTGTCCGGGTGCGGGTGGGGCGCGTACGCCGGGAGGGGCGGCTGCGGGGGCGGCTGGGACGGGTACACCCATCGACCTTACGGGCCGAGCCGGCGGCGGTAACGAGGGCCTTTCCGGCGCCTAGGGACGCCGCCGGAACATCAGGTCGTGGACGACATGTCCCTTGTCCAGCCCCTGCCCCTCGAACTTGGTGAGGGGGCGGAAGTCGGGCCGGGGCGCGTACTCGGGGTGGAGGTTCTCGAGCGTCGGCTCGGCGGAGAGGACCTCGAGCATCTGCTCGGCGTACGGCTCCCAGTCGGTGGCGCAGTGCACCAGTGCGCCGGGGGCGAGCCGGGTGGACGCCAGAGCGACGAATTCCGGCTGGATCAGGCGGCGCTTGTGGTGGCGCTTTTTCGGCCAGGGGTCGGGGAAGAAGACGCGCAGGCCGGCGAGGGAGCCGGGCGCGAGCATCTCGCGCAGGAGGATGATCGCGTCGCCGTTCGCGACCCGGATGTTGGACAGGCCGTTCCGCTCCGCGAGACCGAGCAGATTGCCCTGGCCGGGAGTGTGCACGTCACAGCCGAGGATGCCGGTGTCCGGGTCGGCGGCGGCCATCTGGGCCGTGGCCTCACCCATGCCGAAGCCGATCTCCAGGACGACCGGCCGGCCGTCGAAGAACGCGTCCAGATCGATGAGGGAGAGCCCGTCGATGTCCCGGCCCCACTTCGGCCACAGACGTCGCAGCGCATCGGCCTGTGAGGGCGAGACGCGGCTGCGGCGGGGCTGGAAGGAGCGGATCCGACGCTCGTGATGCGAGCCCGCGGGGTCGGCGGCGGGGCCGGTCCCGTCGGGGAACATCGGCTCGCCGCGGCGCGGCACGGCCGCCGATGCGGCGGTGGCACCGAGGCGGGGGGCCTCCTGCGGCGCGGTGCTCGCGGCGGTGGCAGGGGCCTGCGCGCCGGTTTCCGGGCGGTCGGCCTCGGGGGCGTCGGCCTTGGTGGCGTCGGTTGCGGGGATGGCGGGATTCTCGGACACAGTGTGTTGATTCTACGGATGGTGGGGAGCGGCGGGATCCGGCCGCGGCGCGGGCGAGGATTACGGCCCGGGCGGCCCCGCTGACCCGGGGTGCTCACGCCCCTCAGCCGTCGGCGCCGGTCAGCCCCCCACCACCCCCAAAACCCTCCGCGCCACTTCCCGCCCGATGGGCAGCGACGCCGTGGCGGCCGGCGACGGCGCGTTGAGTACATGGACCATGCCCGGCGATTCCGCGAAGAGGAAGTCGTCGACGAGGGTGCCGTCGGGGAGGACCGCCTGGGCGCGGACGCCGGCCGGGGCGGGCAGGAGGTCCTCCTCCTGGGCGGCCGGGAGGAGGCGGCGGACCGCGTCGGTGAAGGCGTGGCGGGAGAGGGAGCGGTGGAGTTCGCCGGCGCCGTAGCGCCAGTGGCGGCGGGCTATGCGCCAGGAGCCGGGGTAGGCGAGGGTGCCGGCGAGGTCGGCGGGGCGGATGGTGCGCCAGTCGTAGCCCTCGCGGGCGAGGGCGGGGACGGCGTTCGGGCCGATGTGGACGGCGCCGTCGACGCCTCGGGTGAGATGGACGCCGAGGAAGGGGAAAGCCGGGTCGGGGACGGGGTAGACCAGGCCGCGGACCAGACCGGCGCGCTCCGGGGCGAGGGTGAAGTACTCGCCGCGGAACGGGACGATCCGCATGCCGGGGGCGTCGCCGGCCAGCCGGGCGATCCGGTCGCAGTGCAGGCCGGCGCAGTTGACCAGGGCGCGGGCGCGGTGGACCGTCCCGGAGGCCGTACGGACCGCCACCCGGCCGGAGCGGCGGCCGATCGTCGTCACCTCGGCGCCGTACACGATGCGGGCGCCGGCGTCCGTGGCGAGCGCGGCGTACTGGCGGGCGACCGCGCCGAAGTCGCAGACGCCGGTCGTGCCGACATGGATGGCGGCCAGGCCGCACACCTCGGGCTCGTACTCCGCTATCTGGGCGGGGCCCAGCTCACGCACCGGCAGGCCGTGTTCGCGGCCGCGCTGGATCAGGCCGTGCAGCCGCGGCAGCTCGCTGCGGTCGGTGGCGACGATCAGCTTGCCGGTGACCTCGTGCGGGATGTCGTACTCGGCGCAGAACTTGACCATCTCCGCCGAGCCCTGGAGGGCGTAGCGGGCCTTGAGGGAGCCGGGCGGATAGTAGATACCGCTGTGGATCACGCCGCTGTTGCGGCCGGTCTGATGGCGGGCGGGCCCCGGCTCCTTCTCCAGCACCACGACGCGCGTGCGCGGCGCGGCACGCGTGATCGCATACGCCGTAGAGAGCCCGATGATGCCGGCACCGATCACCAGCACATCGCAGTCGTACGCCGCCACTGCACCTCCCCAACCGGATCACCGCAGGTCCGCCCCTGGCCGGGGACCCGCGCGTCATTGCCGACGACGTACTCCATCATGACGGCCACCACTGACAATGCGGCGGGGACGAGCCGCGGCGGGCACGAGCCGTGGCCCGCCGCCCGGCCCGCGCAGGCCCGGCCTCGACGCTCCCGCCCCACCATGGCTCCTACGCGGGCGCCGCCAGCAGCGGCCGCGCCCGCTCGCGCAGCTCCACCACCCGCGGCTCGTCGCCGTACGGCTCCAGGCGGTGCAGCAGATCGCGGACGTACTCGGTGGTGCGGGCCGAGGAGATCCGGCCGGCCACCTCGACCGCGCGGGTGCCCGCGGCACACGCCGCGTCCAGGTTGCCCGACTCCAGTTCGGCCACCGCGGAGACCACCAAGCGCAGCCCGTGCGAGCGGACGAATTCCTCCGTGGGACGGGAGAGCGCCTGCTCCGTGAAGCGGCGGACCTGGCGCGGCAGCCGCAGGTCGCGGTAGCACTCGGCGGCGTCGGCGGCGAACCTCTCGTAGGAGTAGAAGTCCAGCCAGGAGGGGTCCGGGTCGCCACTGCGGGAGCGTTCCAGCCAGCCCTCGGAGGCCTTCAGCGCCACCTCGCAGGCGCGCGCCTCGCCGGCCTTGGCCTGCGCCCGCGCCTCCACCAGGCGGAAGAAGCTCATGGTGCGCGCGGTGGCCAGGCCGCGGTTGCGCTCCAGGGCGGCCTGGGCGAGATCGACGCCCTCGTCGGCGAAGCCCCGGTACGTCGCCTGGAGGGACATCGAAGCCAGGACGTAGCCGCCCAGGGGGACGTCGGCGGCGGCGCGGGCGAGCCGCAGCGCCTGGATGTAGTACCGCTGCGCGGCCTCCTGCTGGCCCGTGTCGAAGGCCATCCACCCGGCGAGCCGGGTGAGTTCGGACGTCGCGCCGAACAGCGCCCGGCCGACCTCGTCGCTGTACGAGGCGAGAAGTAATGGCGCCGCGTCCACCCGCAGGCACTCCGGCACCATCGACGAACGCCAGTCCCCGCCGCCGTACTTGGAGTCCCAGCGGCGCGCGTCCTCGGCCGCCTCGCGCAGCTTGGAGACATCGCTGTGGCCGACATGCTGCGGGATCCCGGCGTCCCCGGCGGCCGCGGCATCCTTGTCGCGGGCCTCGGCCGCCTCTCTGGCCACCGAGCTGTCGGCGGGAGATATCAGCCAGCGTGAGGCCGGCGTCGCATACGCGCTGACGGCGAACGATCCGGCCAGGCTCTGCCAGATGCCGCCACCACCGCCCCGCCGCCCGGCCAGATCAAGTCGGTAGAGCTCGGTCGCGGACCGCACCGCCGCGCCCACATCGCGGGGAAATGCCAGGCCTACCTCGGGCGCCGGGTCCGCGTCGGCCAGTCCGATCTCGTGCAGCGGCACCGGCCGGCCGAGCTTGCTGCCGATCGCGGACGCGATCAGATGGGGCGCGGCGCCCTGCGGCACCATGCCCTTGGAAACCCACCGGGCCACCGACGTCTTGTCATAGCGAAGCGTCAGTCCGCGCTGCGCCCCGAGGTCGTTGACCCGGCGCGCCAGTCCGGCATTGCTGATACCCGCGAGGGCGAGTACGGTGCCGAGCTTTTCGTTCGGCCCGCGTATATCCCTGGACATGCGCACCCCTCGACACAGCGACAGCCTCCCCGGTACCCCGGGGCATGCGTCCACCCAGAGTAGTTCGCCGGATCCCGACCGTTAAGAGTCGGTCTCCCGGATGGCGAGATTCGTGTTCAAACAGGGGTGCGGGAATTGGCATGTGCTCCGGGTACGTGTGCCCGTGCGCCCGTCCGTGCGCGCTGGCCGCCCTGTGACGGGAGCGCTTCCATGGGTCCTGCGTGGGTTGGCCCGCTGCACTGGATCCAGTGGGCTGGGGGACACCGTCACCTCATTCCCCGCGGGTGACGGTCCGGTCCGGGAGGCGAAGCCCGCTTCCCGGACCGTCGCGCAAACCGGCCGTCGGCCGGCCGCGGCACCGGTTGACGCGACGCCCGAACGCGTCAACTCGGCTGTACGGTACGGACTTTGGCCGAAAATCGACGGGTGGTGATTTCGCGCCGCGGCTCGCCCAAAGCTGCCCCGGGGGCCACACGGGGGGCCGCCCGGGGCCGCCGCGCGATCCGCCCGCGCCGTAAAACGCCCGCATGCGGGCCTCTCTTCGACCCCTCCTGCGCGCCGCCGTCATGGCAGCATGGTCCGCGCAACACCATGGCGAGAGCTTGGCAATCCGTTGTACGGGGCGGCCGTTGGCCCCTCGGCGGGCGGGGAATCGGGTGGAGGCGGCGATGCGCTGGTTGGTGGGGTGGAGCAGTACCGCCACGGGACCGGCCGCCGGAGGCGAGGGCCCTGCCGTCCTCCCCGTGGGCGCCCAACTCCTGTGGGGCGAGCCGGATCCGCTGTGGGCCGTCGGCGACTGGCGGCCCGACGAAGTCCGCGTCGTACAGGCCGACCCCGAGACCCGGCTCGCCGTCTTCGGCATCTGCGGCGCCACCAACGACCAGCTGCGCGTCGGCCTGTTCGCGGCCCGCGGCGGCGCGCTGCGCCACCTCACCGCCTGGCCCGGCAGCTACACCGCCGTCGTCCAGGTAGGACGGCGGATCACCGTCACCGGCGACCTGGCCGGCGCCCGCCCCGTCTTCCACACCCCCTGGGCCGGCGGTACCGCCTACGCCACCGCCGCCCTCCCGCTCGCCGACCTCATAGAGGCCAGCCTCGACGTCGGCCACCTCGCCGCGTTGCTGGCCTGCCCGGACGCCCCCGAGGCCCTCGGTGCCGGCACGCCGTACGAAGGCGTCCGCCGCATCCCGCCCGGCCACGCCCTGGTGCTGCGCGCCGGCGCCCGTGACATCGCCTCGTACGAGCCGACCGCCTCGCTCGCCGTCGCCGCACCCCAAATCGCCCCGGACCAAGCCGTGGACGGCGTCCGCGAGGCGCTGATCGAGGCCGTCCGCGCCCGGCTGTCCGGACCGCGGCACGCCCCCGACCCGGACGGTCCGGACGGCCTCGACCCCGGCCCGGTGCCCGGCATGGGACCGGCCGAACGGCGGGCCGCGCGCGGCGCACCGGCCCCCGGCATCGGCGCCGACCTCTCCGGCGGCAGCGCCTCCGGAACCCTCGCCCTGCTCGCCGCCGGCCTCCCCGGACAGCCTGGCACGCTCAACGGCCACGGCGAACGCCTGCTCGCGGTCACCTTCAACGACCTCGCCACCCAAGGCGGTCAGGTCCACCGCACCGCCGAGCTGGAACGCGCCCGCAGCATCGCCGAGAACCCACGGCTGCGCCATGTCGTCGTCGCCGCGGGCGAAGAGGCCCTCCCCTACGCCGACCTCGCATCCGGACCGCTCACCGACGAGCCCGGCCCCTCCCTCACCGCCGCCGCCCGGCACCGCCTACGGCTGCTCGCGGGCAGTGCGGACCACTTCGTCGGGCATGGCGCCCGCCAGGTCCTCGACGCCCATCCGGCGCGCCTCGCCGACCTCCTCCTGGACCGCCGGCGGCGCCATCTGCTGCGCCCGGTCACCGCGCTCGCCAAGGCCGACGGCCCCTCCGCCCAGTCCGCCCTCGTCCCCTTCACCGTTTACCGCGCCGCCCGCAAGCTCGCCCGTACGCCCTACGGCGAGGGCATCGCCGATACGGCGCGACGCCTCCTGGAGCGGCAGTTCGCCGACGAACCGGTGGCCGGCGGCGCGGTCGACGCCTCGCTCGCCGCCCTCGCCTGGTGCCGCCCGGGGCCCGCAGCGCGCTGGCTCACCGGCGAGGCGCTGGCCCAGGTGTCGGTTCGCCTGGGGGACGCGGCGACCCGCTCGCCCGCCGTCGGCCGGCCCGGAGAGCGGCGAGCTCGAGCGGCACTGTTCCGCCAGGCCGCCGACCTCCGCGTCCTCGAGCAGGCCGCCGAGGTCCGCGACCAGCGGCTGCACGCCCCTTTTCTCGACAACCAGGTCGTGCTCGCCTGCCGCGCGCTGCCGGACACCCTGCGGGTGCAGCCGGGGGCGCGGGCGGCGGTACTGCGCTCGGTCCTCGCCGGCGCCGGTGTGCGGGACCTGCCGCCCGGGTGGGGCGCTACCTCGCACCTCACCCATGCGGCCTCGGTACGGGCCGGGCTGCGCCATGCCGTCGGCGAACTGGTCGGGCTCTTCGACGCGCCGCTGCTCGCCGATGCGGGGCTGGTGGAGGCGCGAGTGGTGCGCAAGGCGCTGCGGGCGGCGGCCGAGGGCGAGCCGCTCCCGCTGGACGGGCTCGCCGAGCTGGTCTCCACGGAGCTGTGGCTGCGGCGGCTACTGGCGCGGCGGGGCACCTGCTGGACGGGCGCGGCGGCGCGGCAGCGGGCACTTGCGGGGGGCGTGGTGCCCCGCGCGAGGCTGTGAGCGAGCCGCCGCGCGCCTACCGCACGGACGGCGCAGATCGTGGTTTCACGTGAAACCACGGCGATGCCCCGGCCTCCGACCCCGCCCCCGGCCCTCCGTCACCGACAACTGATCTCCGACCGCGCCCAGTCCCCCAGCGCCACCACATCGCCGGGCGACACCGGCTCGACGACCAGCCGCAGCGTCTTACGGCCCGTCAGCGGGACATGCACCGGCACCGCAGGCTCCCCGCCGTGCACCACGCCGGATCGCCACAGCCGCGCCCCGTCCGCGTACACGGAGAACCGCGCCGACCCCAGCCCCAGGCTCAGATCGTCGATGCCCGCGACCGCGTCGTACGCGCTGCACTGCCGGTTGAGGTCGATCAGCACCGAGGACGGACCGTGCACACTCACGCCGTGCTCGTACGTCGTGCCGGCGATCCTGGGACGCTGCCGATGCCACAGCCAGCTGCTCTCGAACGTCCGCACCTCCGGCTCGGTGCCATCGCCGACGACGTCGTAAGACAGCGAGTTGAGGTGGTACTGCGCCGGCGGGGGAGGCTGCGGGGGTGGCGGCGTCGGAGTGGGCTTCGGCGGTGCCGGCGGGGGAGTCGGCTTCGACGTCGGCTTCGGAGTGGGCGTGGGAGTCGGCTCGGGAGGCTTCGGAGCGGGCGTCGGCGGGGGAGTGGGCTTCGACGACGGTGCGCGCCCGGCGGCCGGCGGGATCGGCTTCGGCGAGGGCTTCGGGGGCACGGGGGCCGGCGTCCGCGGCGCGGAGGGCGCAGGACGGTGCGGCCTGGCCTGCGGCTCCGGCGGCGGCTGCGGGGAGCCGGTCAGCGCCAGCGCGAGCGCCGCGCCCGCCGCCACCGCCACCCCGACCCCGATGCCGACCTTGACCGGCGCGCCCAGCCCCTCGCTCACCGCGGAGCCCGCCGCGCCGGAAGCCGCACCCGAAGCCGTACCGGATCCCGCCCCCGAGGCGGCCGCGGCCGCACCGGCCCCCGCCGCCGCACCCGCCCCCGCGAACCCCGCCGCCGCGGCCGCCGCCTTGGTGGCGTACCCCGCGGCGAACCAGCCGATGACCGCGACCGGCAGCAGCGCCCCGATCCGCGCATTGACGTCCGCGACCTCCAGCGCGGCCGTCCGGCACCGGGCGCACTCGTCCAGATGCTTGCGCAGCCCCCGCTCGGCCCGCACTCGCAGCCCGCCCCGGGCGTACGCGCCGAGCCGGTCGGCGTACCGGGCACAGTCGCCGCCGGCGGTCAGCGACTGGCTGACATGCGCCTGCAGATACGCCTGCTTGAGGCCCTCGCGGGCGCGGTGCGCAAGGACGGCGGTGGCGTTCGCGGTCAGCCCGAGCAGCGGCGCGACCTTGCTCGGCGACTCGTCCTCGATCGTGGTGTGCCACAGCACCGTCTGATAGCGCTCCGGCAGACTGCGGAACGCCTGCACCGCCATCGACTGCTCGGCTTCGTGCATGGCCTGGACATCCGCGCCCAGGTCCAGCGTGTCGTCGTCCATCGACGACCCGGCCGAGGACACCGCGAAGACCGCGAAGTCGTCGACCAGCTGCTCCCGCCGCTGCGTCTTCGCCCAGGCCGCGGCAACCCGCCGCACGGTCGTCAGCAGATAGGCGCGCACCGCGGAATCGGGCCCCGCGCCGCCACGCACCGCCTGCAGCGTGCGCGCGAAGACCTCGCCGGTCAGATCCTCCGCGGTGTGCGTGTCCCGGCAGCAGCTGCGCGCATAGCGGCGTACCGCCTCGGCGTGCCTGCGGTACATCTCCTCGTACGCGGCGTCATCGCCGGCCCGCATATCGGCGATCAACTGACCGTCGGACGGCGGCAGGTCGGCGCCGTCCTCGGTCTCCGGATCGCCCACGGAGCCGCCGGCAGGCACACGCCCACCGGAGCGGCCGCGCTGCGCCGGGACCCCGCGCCCGGCACCTTTGGTGCGGTCGTGCCGCTCCTCGCCACGGTCCGCCGGGGGAGTCGCCCCCAAGGGCCCGGTCTGCCCGGGAACCTGCGGCCGGGCCGAGCTGCCGCTCGCCTCGCCGCCGCGCCGCTCGTCCCGCCCGTCAACACCCATCGCCGAGGCCCCCGAACACGCCGTCACACCGGAACACCGCGCAAGCGTGCCACACCAGGCACCCGGGCTTCAGGGTCCTGGCGGGCAACCACTCATCCGAGGATCGTTCTTGTACGACCGCACTAGCGTTCACCCGTACGGGGCAGCCGCCACCGGAGCGTACGGACGGCAACCCACCGGCTGCCGGTCCCGCCCGGCGCCCCACGGTACGAGGGCGCCCGGACGGGACCGTTCTCCGGCACTCAGTTGCCGGGGCGCGAGCGCAGCCCCTCCAGCAGGATCTCCAGCAGCCGCGCGGACGCGGCCTGCTGCTGCCCCGGGTCGGGCAGCGACGGTGCGCCCGTGGCGATCACCAGCAGGATGTCGGCGACCGTCACATCGGCCCGCAGCTCACCGGCGTTCTTCGCGCGCTCCACCAGCCGCCCGACGACCTCCAGCAGCGCCTGCGCACCTGCCGTCTCCTCGACGGCGTCCGCCCCGCTTTCCGGGGCCTCCGCGGCGGCCGCCGGCTCGCCCCGCTCCTCCTCCGGCGCGCCGCGCTGGACGACCACCCGCAGAGCGCCGTCCGCGCTGTCCGCCTCCGACGCCGCCCGCTGCTGCGGCACGCGCGCCTCGGCAAACTCCTCGGCCGGCCGCTCGGCATCCGCGCTCACCCGCAGGATGCTCGGCGGCAGCAGCCGCCCGGCACCCGAGGCGACCGAGGTCCGCAGAAACCTCGAGAGCGCCGACCAGGCGTCGTCCTCCTGGCCGAGCGCCGTCCGCGCCTGGTCCGTCAGCCGCGAGGTCTCCTCCTCGGCTATCCGCCTGACCAGGACGTCCTTGCTCGGGAACCGGCGGTAGACGGTGCCGACGCCGACCCGGGCCCGCCGCGCCACGTCCTCCATCGGCGCGCCGTACCCCAGCTCACCGAACACCTCACGCGCGGCCCGCAGCACATGCTCCAGATTGCGCTGGGCATCCACGCGCAGCGGCGTGGTCCGGCCGCCGGCACCCAGGCCGACTCCGGCCCTGGCGCCATGCCCGTTGCTGTTGCCGTTGTCGCCCGTGTTGCCGTTCCCATTGCTGTGGCCGTCGGTCCCGCCGCCGTCGGACGCGCTGTCCGCAGTGGCGACGGCTGTCGGCCAATGAGAGCCCTGAATATGCATAGTGATTCCCCCGGTAATGACGTCTCCCCCCGGAGACTCCCCGCCCTGACGGTCGGGGTGTACCGACGAGAGGGTGCACCCCAACGAGATACGAACATAGTTGAGCCCGGGTCAAGAATGAAGGGGGTGTTCCGCACACTGCGCCCCCCGATCGGCCCAACGGACCGGATCCGCCCCGATTGCGCACCCGTCCGCAGGCCGCCGCGCGCGCTCTGACCTGCGGAGCTGACCCGACGCCCGCGGAAGATGACCGTCCGCACCGTCACCCGCCCCCGGTCACACATTTCGACGAGCCTGTGGACAAAGCCGTTCCTGGGGTGCGTCATGGAACAGTGGTGTCGGCTCGACCTCGCTAGGAGAACGTCTGTGACGGCAGTGTCTTCCAACGAAGTAGCGCGCATTCTCGTGGTCGGCGGCGGTTATGTCGGGATGTACACCGCCCTCCAGTTGCAGCGGAAGCTGAAGCAGGAGCTGCGGCGCGGCGCCGTCGAGATCATTGTGGTCGATCCCGAGCCTTATATGACGTACCAGCCGTTTCTGCCCGAGGCCGCGGCCGGCTCCATCTCCCCGCGCCACGTCGTCGTACCGCTGCGCCGGGTGCTGCCGCACTGCCAGGTCGTCATCGGCGAGGTCACGGCCATCGACCACGACGAACGCAAGGCCGTCATCAAGACCCTGGCCGCCGAGGAGACCGGCGAGGGCGCGATCCAGGTGGCGTACGACGAACTGATCCTCGCGCCCGGCTCGATCTCCCGCACCCTCCCGATCCCGGGCCTCGCCGACGTCGGCATCGGCTTCAAGACCGTCGAAGAGGCCATCGGCCTGCGCAACCACGTCCTGGAACAGCTCGACATCGCCTCCTCCACCCGCAACCCCGAGGTCCGCGACGCGGCGCTGACCTTCGTCTTCGTCGGCGGCGGCTACGCGGGCGTGGAGGCGCTGGCCGAACTGGAGGACATGGCCCGCTACGCCGTGCGCTACTACCACAACATCCAGCCCGAGGACATGAAGTGGATCCTGGTGGAGGCGAGCGACCACATCCTCCCCGAGGTGGGCCCGGAACTGGGCCGGTACGCCGTACGTGAGCTGCGCTCCCGCAACATCGACGTACGGCTGGAGACCCGGCTGGACTCCTGCGAGCACCGCGTCGCCGTCCTCAGCGACGGCGCCCGCTTCCCCAACCGCACCCTGGTGTGGACCGCCGGCGTCAAACCGCACCCCATCCTGGCCGCGGCCAACCTGCCGCTGAACGGCCACGGCCGCCTCAAGTGCACCGCCGCGCTCCAGGTGGACGGCGTCGAACACGCCTGGTCCGCCGGTGACGCCGCCGCGGTTCCCGATCTGACGGCCGACCCGCCCGCCAAGCCGGACGAGCCCCGCACGACCTGCGCCCCCAACGCCCAGCACGCTGTCCGCCAGGCCGGTGTGCTCGCCGAGAACATCGTGGCCACCCTGCGCGGCGGCCCGATCGGGAACTACGCGCACAAATACTCCGGATCGGTGGCCTCGCTCGGCCTGCACAAGGGCGTCGCGTACATCTACGGGCGCAAGCTGAGGGGCTACCCGGCGTGGTTCATGCACCGCGCCTACCACCTCAGCCGGGTGCCCACCTTCAACCGCAAGGCACGGGTGCTGGCCGAATGGATCCTCGCCGGCCTGTTCAAACGCGAGATCGTCTCGCTCGGCTCGCTGGAAAACCCGCGCGCCGAGTTCGAACTGGCCGCGGGAACCGGCCGGCACAACGAAGCCAGTTGACGAACCCTTTTTGCCAAGGGAGTTGACGTCATATCAGTCAAGGGGCGCCCGGATGCACCGGAACGCGGAACTCCACGCCGAGCCCCCGACGTCTGACGGATGTCAGTCCGGTCGGCCACACTGGACGTGTGACCATGGGTGGGCTCGTATCTGCAAAGAGTGACAATCACGAGGATTCTGGACGTTTGCTGCATTCCGCGAGAGGGCGCCGAGGGTGCCCCCAGCCAACACTCCACCGGCCCTGGGCCGGGCGGAGCCAAGGGGAGTCCCCTCATGCCGACGGCCCGATCCCGCGCGACGACGCGAAGTAAGAGGTACCCCTCCGTGATCTTCACGCGCTGGAGCGCCAAGCTCCCCGGCACACAGCGGCGCACCGCCGCGCGATCCGATCGCGCCACGCCACCCGCCGGGCCCGCCGCGCCGACGCCGCCCGCCACGCCACCGGGGGCGGGCGACACGCCGACCACCTCCGGTACGGGCTCCGTCCCCGCCGCCCGCGCCGAACCGGCCTCCCCCGAGGGAACGGCCCCGGTGGCCACGCCCCCCACCGTCGACGCGCTGTCCGTACACGACATCCTCGGCACCATCCCCGCCCTGGTGGCGGTCGTCTACGGCCCCGAGCACCGCATCGCCTATGTCAACGGCGCCTACGCCGCCGTCTTCGGCCCCCGCCCGGCCGGCCACACCGCCCACGAGGCCCTCCCCGAGCTCACCGAACTGGGCCTGCTTCCCCTCATGGACCAGGTGCTGCGCAGCGGCAAGCCCCGTACGGTCAAGTCGCGCAAGGTCCCCGGCGGCGCCGGCCCGGACCGTACCCGCGACGGCTACTACACCTTCACCTGCACCCCGATCGAGGTCGCCGCCAGCGGCCCGGCGCCCGACCCCGAGGTCGCCTGCGTCGCCCCGCACAAGGGCGTACTGGTCTTCGGCGCGGATGTCACGGACCAGGTCGAGGCCGCCGAGCGCCTGCGGGCCAGCGAGGCCCGTCAGCGGGCGGCCGCCGTCACGCTCCAGCGTTCGCTGCTGCCGCAGGAGCTGGAGCAGCCGGACGACTTGCGGGTGGCCGCCACCTATCAGCCCGGCGGCACGGACGCGGCCGTGGGCGGCGACTGGTACGACGTGATCACGCTCGGCGCCGGCCGCACGGCCCTGGTCATCGGGGACGTCATGGGCCGAGGGGTGCGCGCCGCCGCCGTCATGGGCCAGCTGCGCACCGCCGTACGGGCCTACGCACGCCTGGACCTGCCACCCCACGAGGTGCTCCAGCTGCTGGACGGTCTGGCCGCCGAGATCGACGCCAGCCAGATCGCCACCTGCGTCTACGCCGTCCACGACCCCAACGAAGGCCGCCTGGTCTACGCCTCGGCCGGCCATCTGCCCATTCTCGTCCGCGACGCCGACGGCACGGTCCGCCGCGCCGCCGAACCGACCGGCCCGCCGCTGGGCACCGGCGGCTGGCTGCACACCTCCGGCTCCGTCCCCCTCGGCCCCGGCTGCAGCGCCGTCCTCTACACCGACGGCCTCGTCGAACGCCGCGACAAGGACATCGATCACGGCGTGGACGCCCTGGAAGCCGCCTTCGCGGGCGCCACCGGTGCCCCCGACATCGTCTGCGACCGCCTCCTGCGCTCCCTCGGCATCACCGCCGCCCATGACGACGACGTCGCCATCCTCGTCCTCCAGCACCCGGAGCGCACCGGCCACGACGCCGAGCTGTTCCACAACGCCGCCCTCGAACTGCTCGGCGGCACCGAAGCGGCCCCCCGCGCCCGCGCCTTCGCCTCCGGCGTCCTGGCCTCCTGGCGCTTCTCCCCCGAACTCCACGACCTCGGGGTCCTGGCAGCCAGCGAACTCGTCGCCAACTCCCTCCAGCACGGCACACCCCCCATGCGGCTGCGCCTGCGCCGCACGGACCGCCGGCTGATCATCGAGGTCACCGACGGCGACGACCACCTCCCCCGCCGCCGCCGGGCCGAGCCCGCCGACGAGGCCGGCCGCGGCATCTCCATCGTCGCGACCATCGCCTCGTCCTGGGGCTCCCGCCGCACTCCCGGCGGCGGCAAAGCCGTCTGGTGCGAATTCGCGCTGCCCCGCAGCTAGGCAGCGCCTCGCCGATCGACCGGCGTCATCGCCAACTGCCCTGTTAGCGTGGCCTCTTGATCTAGGGGGGCGAAGGCACCGCATGACATCCACTGCGTTTCGCATCGGCGGGGACCTGGACGTACGGCGGCTCGGGTTCGGGGCCATGCACCTGCCGACCGAGCCGGGGCCCGCCCGTGAGGGCTCTCTCGCGGTCGCCCGGCGGGCCGTCGAACTGGGCGTCACGCTGATCGACACCGCGTATATGTACAGCTGGGGAGCGAACGAGGAACTCCTCGCCGAGGCCCTGCACCCCTACCCCGACGGGCTGGTGGTCACCACCAAGGTCGGTGTTGCGCGAACGGGCTCGGGCGAGTGGACGCTCGACGGGCGGCCGGAAGCCCTGCGCGACCAGGTCGAACAGGCCCTGCGCCGACTGCGCGTCGAGCGGATCGAGCTGCTTCAGCTGCACCGCATCGACCCCGAGACGCCGCTCGCCGACCAGGTCGGCACGCTGCGGGACCTGCGGACCGAGGGCAAGATCGGCCGGATCGGGCTGTCCGAGGTCACCGTCGCCGAACTCGACGAGGCACGGAAGACCGTCGACATCGCGAGCGTGCAGAACCGCTACAACGTGCTCGACCGCGAGCACGAACCCGTGCTCGCGGCCTGCGAGGCGGCCGGCATCGCGTTTCTGCCGTGGCGCCCCGCCGCCTGGGGGGAGTCGGGGGCGAAAGCCGAGATCGCCGCCGTGGCGTCCGAGCTCGGCGCCACTTCCACCCAGGTCGCCCTCGCCTGGCTCCTCGGCCACTCGCCGGTCATCCTCCCGATCCCGGGCACCGCCCGGGTGAACCACCTGGAGGAGAACCTCGCTGCGGAACGCCTCCAACTGACCCCGGCCCACCGCGCCCGCCTGGACCGGCTGCCCGAACAGGCATAGGGCTCCGGCTCTTCGCCCGCGCCGGTTCAGGCGGCCGCGGCCACCGTCTCCGATCGCGGCGCGGGAACCGCCGCCACCAGCCGATGCGGATTGTCCTGCACCGGACGCAGCATCCGCCCCAGCCGCAACGACAACGCCGTGATCCCCAGGGCACACACCACCAGCATCCCGATGTACGCCAGGTACATCCCATGCCCCACCATCAACGCACCCACCGCCGGCCCCACGGCCAACGCCAGCTGCTTGACCAGTGCAAACGCCGAGTTGTACTGACCTATCAACGAGGCCGGCGCCAGATCCGCCACCAGCGGAGCCACCGTAGGCGACAACATCGACTCGCCTATCCCGAACAACGCATACGTCGAGATCAGCAACGTCGTCGCCACGACCGGCGCACCATGCACCAGCCCAGAGACCCCGGCGGCTATCCAGGCCACGGTCCAGATGATCCCGACAACCGCCATCACCCGGCTGCGCCGCCGCCGCTCGACCAGCTTCAGCACCACGAACTGCGCCGCCACGATCGCCGCCGTATTGGCCGCCAGCGCGATGCCGAGCGTGGCCGGGGCGATCCGGGTGACCTCGGTGGCGTACGCCGCCAGGCCCGACTCGAACTGCCCGTAGCAGGCGAAGAACAGCACAAAGCCCAGCACGGACAGCCACACCATCCGCCGGTCAGCGAACAGCGCCCGCCACGCCCCCTTGGGACGCTCCCCGGTCGGCACCGCATCCTCGACCTTCGGCACCTGGGGCAGCCGTACGGAAGCAATCGCGGCACCGAGCACCAGGAACATCACGGCCTCGATGGCGAACAGCCGCACAAAACTCTCGGGGT
Organism: Streptomyces sp. NPDC101227; assembly: GCF_044767545.1. Classification (NCBI taxonomy): domain Bacteria; kingdom Bacillati; phylum Actinomycetota; class Actinomycetes; order Kitasatosporales; family Streptomycetaceae; genus Streptomyces; species Streptomyces sp. NPDC101227. The sequence continues at coordinate 352,254 of NZ_JBIWOD010000009.1, forward strand.
GCGCGGCGTCGACCAGCAGCCCGCCGACCAGCCCGCCGACACCCAGTCCCAGGTTGTTCAGAAAGAACTGCGTAGCGAACGCCCGCGAGCGGGTCACCGTCGTCGAGCACCACACGATCATCGTCGCGAGGGCCGGCTGTATCACCGCGATCCCCGCACCGAGCGCCACGGCCGACGCGACGACCAGCGGCTCCGTGTCGGACAGCCCCAGGCCCAGCGCCCCGATGGCGGCCGAGACCGTACCCGCGATGGCCACCGGCAGCGGTCCCCGCCGGTCGATCACCCGACCGGTCATCGGCAGCACGACCAGGGCGGCCACGGCCAGCATGGCCAGCACCACACCGGCCGTGCTCGCACCGAGGTCCCGCACCTTCGCCACATAGACGTACAGATACGGAACCGTGAAGCCGTTCCCGAACGCACTCAGCGCGTTCCCCAGCTGGATCCGGCGCAGCGCGGCGCCCATCGCGGTGGTCACACTCACCTACCTAGGTCAGGTCAAAAGACGAATAAGGAGCTACGAACCCAGAAGCCGAGCCCGTCCACGGCAGGACCGGACAGTCACGCCTTGAAGACTTCAACTCTAAAGTTCGAAGCTAAAGAGTACACAAGGAAGGACTTCGACGCCAATGACTTTCGTGTCATACTGCGCCGCATGCCTGAGCCCTCAGATGCGGCCCCCGACGCGGCCGAGCCGAGCCTCGAGGAACAGATCGCGGCCTACCAGCGCGAGTTCCAGGCCCTCGATCCCCAGGTCGAGCAGGTCGTCTCCGCACTTCAGCGCCTCAACCGACGGATGAACGTCGCCTACGGACGCCAGACGGCAACCCTCGGCCTGAGCAACGCCGAATGGGAGGTCCTCAAGGCCCTCGTCGTCTCCGGGGCCCCTTACCGCCTTGGCCCCGGTGAACTCGCCAAACGCCTGGGCCTCACGCCGGCCGCCATGACCCACCGCATCGACCGCATGGCGAGCGAAGGTCTGGTCACGCGAGAGCGCGATGAGAACAACAGGGTCCGCGTGATCGTCGAGCTGACCGACGAGGGCCGCGAGAAGTGGCTGGAGGCTATGCGCCTGGCAACCGTCTTCGAGGAGGACCTCCTTCAGGACCTCTCGAACGAGGACCGCCACCGCCTCGGCGAGGTCCTGACCCGGCTGCTGCGCCGCGTGGAGGACGCCCAACCGGACGCCGAAGGCCGCCTTAACGACCTCGACTGACCCAAGTTGACACGCCCATGGCCCATCCGTAGTGTTCTCCGAGTTGCCACACAGCCGTAACGGTTCTGCGGCAGCCATCCCGCCGCTTCGCGGCACACCACTACTGCACGGCCCCTCACCGGGAACAATTTCGGCATGCCGAATTTCGCACCGGGACTCGATTATGAGTAACCGAGGAATTCCGCTAAAGTAGTGACCCCGACAGGGA
>NZ_JBIWOD010000010.1:0-272683 GCF_044767545.1 Streptomyces sp. NPDC101227
CGCAATGGGGGTCCCCCGCGCCCTTAAGGCGTGGGGGAGGTTCTCTGCGGGTGTGCCGACAACGCCGCGTGGGGTGCCCCCAGCGTTAGCTGGGGGAGTGCCGTGCCTGGGGGCACCTCCCAGCGTTAGCTGGGGGAGCGTCGCGAGCCAGGCGGGAGTTTGCGGACACGGCCTAAGGGCGGGGTCCGATGACCTCGCCCGCGTCGTCGTGCACGCTGATGGCCATGGCCGGACAGCAGTCCGCGGCGTCCAGCGCCCGCTCGTCCGCCCCGATCTCCTCGTTCACCGGCCGCGAGGAGCTCTCACCCAGGACGAACAGCTCCGGCGCGATGTTCGCGCACATCCCCGACGCCATGCACTGGCGGGAATCGACCGCCACTTTCCACGTCATCGGCGCTCACCACCCCACCGGCAGGACCCGCGGCCCACGCACCAGCATCTGGCTCTTCCACTCCACGTCCCCGGCGACATGCAGACCGGGGAAGCGGCCGATCAGCGCGCCGATCGCCTCCTGGAGTTCGAGCCTGGCGAGCGGCGCGCCCAGGCAGTGATGCACACCGTGCCCGAATCCCAGGTGCTGATTGCCGCCCCGGGAGATGTCCAGCTTCCCCGGCTCGCCGAAGCGCAGCGCATCGCGGTTCGCGGCACCCACGGCGACCAGCACCGGGTCTCCGGCCCGTACGAGCGTGCCGCCGACATCGATGTCTTCCTTGGCGTAGCGCGGCTGCCCGGCGCCGCTGCCCAGCGGCACGAAGCGCAGCAGCTCCTCCACGGCGCCGCCGATCAGCTCCGGCTTCGCGCGCAGCAGGGCCAGCTGTTCCGGGTGATCCAGCAGCGCGAGCACGAAGTTGGGGATCTGGGTGGCGGTCGTCTCGTGGCCCGCGACGAGGATCCCCACGCACAGGTCGACGAGTTCCAGCTCGGACAGCCGGTCGCCGACGTCCCGGGCGTCGATCAGCGCCGTCATCAGGTCATCGCGCGGCTCCCGGCGGTGGCCCTCGATCAACTGGCCCATGTAGGCGCGGAGTTCCTCGAGATTGGCGTCGAACTCCGCCGCCGTCAGCGAGCTGGTGGACAGCGCGGCGTCGCTCCACACCCGAAAGCGCGGCCGGTCCTCGGTCGGCACGCCGAGCAGCCGGCAGATCACCGCGACGGGAATCGGCAGGGCGTACCGGTCGACGAGATCGGCCGGCGGGCCGGCCGCCTCCAGCTCGTCCAGCAGCTCGCTCGTCAGCTCCTTGACCTGAGGCCGCAGCTTCTCGACCTGACGGACCGTGAAGGCCTTGGCGACCAGCGAGCGCAGCCGGGTGTGATCGGGCGGGTCCATGCCCAGGATGCCGCTGCTGCGGCGGCCCTCGGACTGCCGGGGCTCGTCGTGCGTCTCGCCCTCGGCCCGGCTGAAGCGGAGGTCGCCCAGGACGAGCCGGGCATCGGCGTGCCGCGTGACGAGCCATGCCGGCTCCCCGTAGGCCATCCGCACGCGGAGCAGTCCGGGGCGGCTGCGCGCCCGCTCGTACTCCTCGGCGAGGTCGAGGCTCTCGGGCGTATTGAAGGGGTAGGACAGTGGTGCTGTGTCGGCCATGGTCATGGAGACCTCCCTCATGTAAGCACCTGCTTACACAAGGTAGGCCGCTCCCTCCGGAGCGGTCAACGACGCAATATGGCCGTCATGGTGACGCGCCGACGAGAGGAGCGTGGCAATGGAGCAGACCCCGCAGAACACCGCCGGGCGCACCGGCACCGACACCGCCGGCGCGGCGCCCGAACGCCGCCGGGACGCGCAGGGCACCCGGCGGCGGCTGCTCGACGCCGCGTCGCAGCTGTTCGCCGAGCGCGGCTACGAACGCTCGACCGTACGCGATATCGCCGCCCGCGCCGGCGTCAACCAAGCCCTTCTCTTCCGCTACTTCGGCACGAAGAAAGCCCTGTTCGGCGAGGTCATGGCGCGCGGCGGCCAGGAGCAGCTGCGGGCCACCCCGCCGGACCGGCTCTTCGAGACGGCGCTGCGCGGCATGCTCGCCGACGACGGCGCCGCCAAGGACCGCTCGCTGGAGGTCTGTCTGCGCTCCATCGGCGGCAGCGACGAGATCGCCGAGGCGCTACGCGGGCTGGGCGAGGAGTACGCGGACGTGCTGGCGACCCTCTCCCGCGCCGAGAACGGCGATCTGCGGGCCGATCTGGCGCTCTCCTGGCTGCTCGGAATTGGCTTGATGCGAGTGGTTGTCGGAAAAGAACCGCTGGCGAGCGCCGACCCGGACGCGATATGCGCCCTCGCCGGCAGCGCCCTGAACATCCTGCTGGAGGGACCGCCGGAGGGCCGGGAGTAGCCGCGCCCCCGACCCTGCGCGTCCGTCGCGCGTACCGGCCACCTCGGCGACCGATCCGTTGGTGCGGCCCCACACCGTCGCTCCGCAGATATGCCGTGCACGACGTACAACCCGACCGCAGGGTCCATCAGTTGGGGCTCGGCGCCCGGCCGTCCATCTCCTCATGGATGCGGCGCAGGTCGGCGGTGAGCGTGTCCAGCCAGATGACGCAGTCGACGAGCAGCGCCGCGGAAAGGGCGGGCGGGCCGTCGCCTTCCGCGCCGCCTCCCTCCGGGCCGTCGCCGGCCGTCGGTGCGGGGGCGACGGCCACCAGCCCGCGGAGGTCGAGCGGTGCCGCGTCCGCGACCGCGGCGGCGGAGTCCCCCGTACGCAGCCGCTCGGCGAGGGTGCGGTAGCCGTCCGCCGTCTGCCCGGCCGCATGCCGCAGCCAGGCGCCGACCGCCCGGTCGGTGATCCGTCCGGGCCGTCCGGGCAGCAGCCGCTCGCCGCGCCGGGCGTGCGCTCCGGCGGCCAGCACCGCCGGCCAGTCCATCTGCCGGGAGGTCTTCTCCCGGGGTTCGCTCTGATACTGGGCCAGGCTCTCCTCGGCCAGGATCAGGGCGCGATGGGTGGCAAGGACGCCGGCGCCGAGATCGTTGCCGGCCGGTTCGCCGGCGGTCCGCTCCACGACCCGTGCCGTGGTCCGGCCGACGGCATCGGCGACGGCCGCGCACACCCCCGCCATGCTCCGCCGCAGCTCGCTGCCCGCTCCCCGCGGCCAGGCCAGCAGCCCGCAAGCCAGGCCGATCAGGCTGCCGGTGAGCACATCCGCGAAGCGGGTCGGCGCCAATTGCCATGTCACGGGCGCCACCTGCGCGAACAGCGTCGCGACGACCAGCGTGAAGCCGCCCTGGGCCCAGGCCGGGCCGCGCATCGGCCCCACGGTGAACGCCGAGAACATCACGACCGGCAGCACGACCGCGTACACCGTGTCGCGGTCCTGGACGAGCGCCAGCAGCCCCCCGGCCGCCACCGCCCCCACCAGCGTGCCCAGCAGCGCCCGCCGGACCACCGAGCGGGTCTCCAGAGTGGTCGTGCGGGTGAGCGTCAGCGTCGCGAGCAGGACCCAGAAGCCGTGTGACAGATCGAGCACCCCGGCGATCGCCCGCGCCGCCGCCAGGCCCAGCGCGAACCGGCAGGCGTTCTGGAAGATCACCGAGCGCGGGGTGAAGTGCGTGGACAGCCGCCGCCACCACAGCTGCGGGCCGCGCGCCCGCGCATACGTGAAGGCGTGCCCGGCACGGTCCTCGGGGACCGTGCGGTCCCCGCCCACCAGCCGGGTCGCGAGCACCAGCACCACCGCGGAGTCCGCCGCCTGCACCGCCAGCGCCCGGCGGCGCAGCGAGACCAGCCGCTCATCGGCGCCGAGCCGCGCCAGCGCGGCCACCGCGCGGTGCGCGCGCGCCGGGCCCAGCTCGTCCTGCAGCGCCGCCGCCGAGGGACCCGGCCGCCCACCGCGCAGCGCGTGCGCCGCCTGCCGTACCGCATCGCCGATCGCTTGCAGCAACGCCACCGTCTCCGCCCGGTACGAGCCGCACGTCCCGGCCTCGCCGTGCAGCGCCGCCAGCTGGGCCAGCAGCGCACGGATCGCCTCGGCGGCGTGCGCCATGGCCTTGTGCGCAAGGGTGGGGGAGGCGGGCAGATCGGCGGGCGGCACGCGGGACGGACGCAGCCGGTCCCCGGCCGCCCGCGCCCGCGCGAGCGCATCTTGGGGAGCGGGCCCGCCATGGTGGTCCGCCAGCTCCGCGGCCGCATCGGCGGCGTCGGCCAGCAGCGCGCGGAACGGCGGCGTCGCGGGCTCCGGCAGGATGAGGGCCTGGGCCGCGGCCAGCAGCACCGTCCCCAGCAAGAACCCGTAAACCCGCTGGTCCAGAGTGTCCGGCGCATACGGCGGGAAGCACGGCAGGATGTACAGCAGCTGCATCCCCGGCGCCGCCCCGGCGATCCGCGGCCCCGCGATCCCGGCGTAGGCGACCATGAAGCCGATGACGAGCATGCCGAGGACCGCCGCCCAGGTGCGCACCGCGAGCAGCGTGCCCAGCGTGACGAGCGCCGATCCCGCGGGGATCGCCATCAGCGTGGTGGCGGCGCGCTGCCGCCCCGACCCCGGGATCCCGGCGAGCGCGCCGAGCGCCACCACCGAGAAGGCGGCGTACAGCGACATCACGAGCGCGTCGAGGCCGTAACGGCAGAGGTAGAAGGCGGCACACGCGGCCACCGTCACCCGCGCCGCATTGCCCACCACGGCCCGGTGTTCCCGCAGACCAGGTCCGCCGCGCTCCACCCCTCCACTATTGGCCGCCCGGTGCCGGGCCGCACCGCGGGGCCGCACCGGGGGCGGCCCGCCGGGCTCCGCCGCGCACTGCCGGGCGCTGCCGGGTTTGGCGGACCCGCCCCCGCCTACGTACAGTTCCGCCGAAGCGTGAACAGGCACTTTGCAACGAACAACACACAATCCCAGGAAAGCGGCGCAGCGGCGATGACGGTGACCGAGGAAGGCCGGGCCGTGGGCCCGGCCATCGACGTGGAGCGGATGGCGATCTGCCTGAGCGTGCTCGAGGAGCTCGACGCACTGCCGCTCGACCACCCGGACGCGATCACCATACGGCGCGCCACCGCCGGGATCTTCCGCAAGGTCAAGCAGCGCCGCCGCCAGGAACGCCGGGCCGCCAAGACCGCCAACGACCTCGCGGTCACCGCGGCCACCGCCACCGGGGCGCCCGACCGCATCGACGACGAGACCCAGGGCCTGGCCCTGACCAGCTCCGTGACGACCGAGATAGCCGGGATCCTCGAGCGGCCCCGGTCCTGCTACGTCTGCAAGAGCCGCTACGTCGAGGTCGACGCCTTCTACCACCAGCTGTGCCCCACCTGCGCCGTCGAGAACCGGGCGCGCCGCGATGCCCGTACGGACCTCACCGGCCGGCGCGCACTGCTCACCGGCGGCCGCGCCAAGATCGGCATGTACATCGCGCTCCGCCTGCTGCGCGACGGCGCGCACACCACCATCACCACCCGCTTCCCCAACGACGCGATCCGGCGCTTCACGGCCATGCCGGACAGCGCGGAGTGGCTGCACCGGCTGAAGATCGTCGGCATCGATCTGCGCGACCCGGCCCAGGTGATCGCCCTCGCCGACTCGGTGAGCGCCGAAGGCCCCCTCGACATCCTGATCAACAACGCCGCGCAGACCGTGCGCCGTTCGCCCGAGGCCTACGTCCAGCTGGTCACCGCCGAATCCGCCCCGCTGCCCGCCGGTGAGCTGCCCGCCTCCCTCGTGCTCGGCCACTTCGGCAGCGGCGCCCCCGCCGCGCTCCCCGCGGTCTCGGGCGAGAACGGCGGGATGACCGCCGAGCGCCTCACCGCGCTCGCCCTCACCAGCGGCTCCGCCTCGCCCGCCCGGATCGAGGCGGGCACCGCCATCGACGCGGGCGGCCTGGTACCCGATCTGCACGCCACCAACAGCTGGATCCAGAAGGTGGACGAGGTCGACCCGGTCGAGCTCCTCGAAGTCCAGCTGTGCAATATGACCGCGCCGTTCCTGCTGGTGAGCAAGTTGCGCCCGGCGATGGCGGCCGCGCCGGCCCGCCGCAAGTACGTCGTGAACGTCTCCGCCATGGAGGGCCAGTTTAGCCGCGGCTACAAGGGCGCCGGCCACCCGCACACCAATATGGCCAAGGCGGCCCTGAACATGCTCACCCGCACCAGCGCCCGCGAAATGCTGGAGACCGACGGCATCTTGATGACCGCCGTGGACACCGGCTGGATCACGGACGAGCGCCCGCACCCCGACAAGATGCGCCTCGCCGACGAGGGCTTCCACGCCCCCCTCGACCTGGTCGACGGCGCGGCCCGCGTCTACGACCCGATCGTCCGCGGCGAACTCGGCGAGGACCTGTACGGCTGCTTCCTCAAGGACTACACCCCCGCGGCCTGGTGACACCGCGGCGGCCGGCCCGACATACCGGCCGGCCGCCGCGGCCTTCCCCGTCGAACCCGCCGCCGCAGCTTGGGTGACGGCCCACAGCACGAGACGTGACGGCCCACAGCACGAGACCGAGGCAGCTGAACGCCGCACCCAGTGCGCATACGGCGCCCCAGCCGGCCGCCGTGTAGAGGGAGGTCGCGGCGATGGCGCCGGTGGCGCTGCCGATCGAGTAGAAGACCATGTATCCGCCGATCAGCCGGCTGCCCGCGTCCGGGTGCAGCGCGTAGATCAGGGTCTGGTTGGTGACATGGACCGCCTGCACGGCGAGGTCGAGAAGGATCACCCCGGCGAACAGGGCCCAGAGCGAGCTGCGGGTGAAGGCCAAGGGCAGCCACGAGGCGGCGAGCAGGGCCAGGGCTATGCCGGTGGTCCGCCGGGAGAGTCCGCGGTCGTTCAGGCGGCCCGCCACGGTCGCGGCCAGGGCGCCGGCGACACCGATCAGCCCCAGTGCCCCGATCGCGCTGTGGGGCAGGAAGTACGGGGCCTCGCTGAGCGGCAGTGCGACGCTGCTCCACAGGGTGCTGAAGGCGGCGAAGACCAGCAGACCGAACAGGGCCCGGAGCCGCAGCACCCGTTCCCGCGCGAAGAGCGTGATCGTGGAACGCAGGAGCTGTCCGTAGCGCAGGGTGTTCGGCGCAGCGGCACCGTGGCGCGGCAGCACCCGGTACAGGACCAGGGCGAGCAGAGCGGTGAGCGACGCCGAGGCGAGGTAGACGGAGCGCCAGCCCGCGAGGTCGGCCAGGACGCCGGATGCGGTGCGGGCGAGCAGGATTCCGCTGACCACGCCGCTGGTGACCAGGCCGACGACCCGTCCGCGCCCGGCGGGCGGGGCCAGTGACGCCGCGAAGGCCACCAGCGTCTGCGTGACGACCGCGAGAAGCCCCGTCGCGGCCATACCCGCGAGCAGGGCCGCCGCCGTGCGGGCGACGGCCACCACGGTCAGCGCCGCCACCAGGAGCAGCAACTGGGCCACGACGAGCCGTCTGCGGTCGGCCACGTCGCCCAGCGGCACGAGGAAGAAGAGCCCCAGCCCGTAGCCGACATGAGTGAGGGTGACCACGCTGCCGACGAGTGCCGGGCTCATGGCGAGGTCGTGGCCCATGGTCACCAGGAGCGGCTGGGAGAAGTAGACGTTGGCCACCGCGGCCCCGCAGGCGACGGCGAACAGTATGACGACGCGACGGGACAGGACGAACCCCTCGGGACCTTCCCCGCTCCGGGCCGCGGTCCGTCGCGTCGCGGCCGCACAGTTGCCGGACATCAGCACCCCCACATTCTGGTTTCAACTTGCTACCGTTGGCGACGGTAACTTCCTTGGTAGCATGTTGCAACCACATGAGAGCGAGGGACGCCATGGTGACCAGGACGCGCTTCGACGACAGTGAATGCCCCGTCGCCCGGTCGGTGGACGCGATCGGCGACTGGTGGTCCCTGCTGATCGTGCGGGACGCCTTCGACGGAAGCCGGCGCTTCGGGGAGTTCCAGCGCAGCCTCGGCGTCGCCAAGAACATCCTCACCGCGCGTCTGCGCACCCTGGTCGCCGGCGGCGTCCTCGAATCCGTCCCCGCCTCGGACGGCAGCGCCTACCGCGAGTACCTACTGACTCCGAAGGGCGAGGCGCTCTTCCCCGTCATTGTGGCGCTGCGGCAGTGGGGCGAACAGAACTTCTTCGCCCCCGGCGAACCGCACTCGGAGCTGGTCGACCGCCGAGGGGGGCATCGGCTGCGCGCACTGGAAGTGCTCTCCGAGGACGGGCGACGCCTGAACCCCGACGACACCACCGTCCACAAGGTTTCCGCCCGGTGATCCGATCCGGAGCCCCGTGCCGGTACGCCGCTCCGCCGGGCCGGTGCCCGACCGCCCGCGGTGCGGGGGCCGGGCACCGTTGCCGCTCGTTATCCGTGCATCCGTGCCGTTCCTGCTCGGCTCGGCGCCACTAACTCCGCGGAACGTCCTTGACGAAGACGATCCCGTCGATTCCGGTCAGGTGGGCCGGGTCGAGCGGGGCGTAGCCGAACCAGGGGGATACGCGGGGCGCGGGCCGGGTGTCGGCGAGGGCGGTGGCCAGCCGCGGGGCGTCGATGACGCAGCGGTCCTCCGGGAGCGCGTACAGGAGTCCTTCGACGGTGTCCGGCGGCGGGGTGTCCACTCCCTGGTGCCGGAGCGTGCCGAGGGCCGTGGCCACGAAGGCGTACTCCTCGCCGAGTTGGGCGTTGACGAGAGCGCCGGCGCTCCACCACTCCACCGGTCCCTGCCACATCTGCATCGAGCTCTTCTCCCGCTGGAGATGGGAGTTCTGGGCGTTGACGAGTGCCGGGCCCCGTTCGGCGAGTGCGAGGAGGTTGTGGGCCATCATCAGGTCCCGCAGCGCGCACAGCCGTGTCATGCGCGCCGGTGAGGTGTCGGCCATCCAGTAGTGGTAGCGCAGCAGACCGGTGGCGGTGCGCCCGTACAGACACGCCCGGTCGAAGTCGTCCCGCGAGCTCACCGCGTTCAGATGCGGAGTCTGCAGGTCGAGCAGCGCCACCAGATCGTCGGCGAGCAGCCGCAGCCGACCGGCCTCGGCCGACCGCCCCACGGACTGGGCCGGTTCCATCATCGCAGCCGGGTTCGTCCACCGGTCATCGCTACCGATCAGGCCGTCGAGTGCCTCCGCGGTGCAGGGCAGCAGATCCGCGTCCACCCGGGCCGCGAGGTAGCCGTGGAGTGCGGTGAGGGTCTGCCGGGGGCTCGCGGCGGCGCTGATCTCCAACGGGCCGTCGAACCCGGCGAAGCGGACCCGCTCGGACTCGGGCCGGTCTTCGTTGTGGGCGCGCATCCAGCGCACGAGTTCACGGTTGCCGGTGAAGGCGCCCCAGCCGTGGCTGAATCCATGCTCCATGACCTCGTCGAGGGTGCCCGTGCCCGAGGTGACGTAGTCGTCCACGACCAGGCCCGTCATGCAGTCGCTCTCGATCGCGATCGTCCGGTAGCCCTCCTCCTCGACGAGCTGCCGGAAGAGCTCGTTGCGCAGTTCGAGCAGGGTGTCCTCGCCGTGGGTGGGCTCGCCCAGGGCGAGCAGCCGCGGCCTGGCCGGGAGCAGACTCATGACGGCGGTCGCCTCGACGGCATGGGTGGTGGCTTTGATGTCAGCAGCACTTGACTTCATGCCTTCAACGGTATCGTTGAACCCTCGGTGGAAACTTTTTCGCGATATCGGCAGGACCATGGGACGAAACCTTCAAAACGGCGAGCGCCTCAGGCCGGTTGACCTGGCGCGCGGGCACGGTCTGTCCACGCAGGCGGTCAGGAACTACGAGGAGGCCGGCATCCTTCCGGCCGCCGGTCGCACGGCCCACGGCTACCGCACCTATACGCCGCTGCACGCGGGGGCCCTGCGCGCGTTCCTCGCCCTGGTGCCCGGCCACGGCCACCAGACGGCGACGTCGATCATGCGGGCGGTGAACGACGGCGCGGACGACGAGGCGTTGCGCCTCATCGACGAGAGCCACGCCCAGCTCCTCGACGACCGCCGGACCCTCCAGGCGGTGGAGCGCGCCCTTGGCGACCTGGGGCCCACCACGGCGTCCGAGCCCGGTGCGGGGCCCGAACCGGCCGCGTTGTCCGGGCCCGGCGGCACGTTCATCGGGCCGCTGGCGGGGAAGCTCGGAATCCGGCCCGCGACGCTGCGCAAATGGGAGTGCGCCGGGCTGGTGCGCCCGCGCCGCGACCCGCTGACCGGGTACCGCGTCTACGACGAGGCCGACGTACGGGACGCCCGGCTGGCCCACCAGCTCAGGCGGGGCGGCTACCTGCTGGACCAGATCGCCCCGCTGATCGCCCAGGTGCGGGCGGCCGGCGGGCCGGCGCCGCTGGAGGCCGCACTGGGCGACTGGCGCGGCCGGCTGTCCGCCCGCGGGCGGGCGATGCTGACCGGGGCCGCCGAGCTGGAGGCGTACCTCCGCGAGCGGACGAACGGAACGGCGGCGGGCAACGCCCCTCCGCCGCAGGTCAGTTGACCTGCGGCGGACGGTCGCCGGCCGCTATCGTCCGGCGGTATGCACCGCACCGAGCCGTTCATCGACGATGCCACCGACCATCGCGCCTGTTGGTTCTGCCCCTCCCTGCGCCTGCCCCCGGGCGGCTTCGATGTGCTGGAGGGGCCCAGCCTTGACTATCCGTTCGATGCCGCGGACGGTTTCCGCTATCACCGGGTGACGCGGGTACCGGCGTGCGTGCATCCCGAGCGGATCGGCCTGGAGCCGGGCAAATACCGCTCCGAGGGCCGGATGCCGGAGCTGCCCGAGACCGGCGGGGCGGCGGCGCCGGCCGTCGCCCCGCCGCCGCCCCGCGAGCCCGATGCGGCACCCGTGCGGGCATTGCTCGAGCGACGGGCGAGGCGGACGAAGCGAGCGCCCCGTCATGAACCGGCGCCCTTCGAGGGCCCGCTGCCGCCGGGCGTCCCGGACCGGATCGACGACCTCGCCCCCTGGATCCACTCCCTGCTGGCCGACGCCCGGCCCGACCGCCTCGCCGAGACCCTGGCCGGCGCCGAAGCGGCCGCCCGTGAACGCTTCCCGGACGAGGCCGTGCTCGGCGTGCTGCGCAGGGTGCTGGCCGGGGGCTGAAGGCGCGGGGCGCGGCCGGGAGACGGAGCGGGCACGGAAGGACGTCGGAAGCATCGATCAGGCAGTGGCCAGGTGACTTTGACGGCGGGTCACGAGGCGGAGACGAAGCCGCGGCGCGGTGGTTGAACGCCGACGCGGCCGGCTCCGTATTACTCCCCATCACTCATCCTCTGAGGAGGGGCACATGTCCGAGCCCATCACCCCGCCGCTGACCGCCCTGCCCGACGGAGAAGCCGAACTCCGTGTGGTGCTCCGGCTGCAATGGGAGGACGTCGCCGCGCTCGGCCAGGAGGCCGGCCGGCTCGCCGTGCAGATGAAGAGGCCGGTGACGCTCGACGAAGCCGCCAGTCACCGGTTGCGCGGCCGTCCGTCCGCGGCCCATGCCAAGCCCGTGGCGCAAGGGCGGGAGCGGCTGCCGCAGCCTGCCGTCGCGCCGGCGTCCGTGTCGCCGCTGCCCGCCCGTTCCCCGGGGGAACAGGCCCGGCAGGCGATCGAGAAGATCACCGGGGGCGGCCAGGGGACCGCCTGACCCCGTCGGGCTCCCCCCACCCGTGCGCGGGGAGCCCGACGGCGTGGTCCGGGCCGGGCTCGCGTCTCAGGACTGTGGCCGCTTCCCGTGGTTGGCCGCGTGCTTACGGCGGGACTTCTTCTTGCGGCGTCGCTTCGAGGACATACCGGCTCCTTTCTCGATGATGACGCTTTGGGCTTCTTTCTACCATTCCGCGCCATTGGTGCCGCGGCAGCCTTGGCCCGGCCATGTCCCCGCGGCCGCACCTTCGCCCACCGGCCGCACTCCCGCCCGCCGGCCGCGCTCACGCCTCCGCCGGTGGCCGCCGCAGCACGTACAGGCCGACGCACACCACCAGCACGATCACGCAGCCGGCGAACGTCAGGCCCGCGCCGCGCAGGCCCAGCGCCAGGGTCAGCGCCCCGACGCCGACGACCGGCAGCGAGATGCCCAGGTAGGCGACGAGGAAGAAGGCCGAGATGGTGCCGCCCCGGCGCTCGGGCGGCGCCGCGGCGCTGACGGCGGCCAGACCTGCGCGGAAGGCGAGGCCCTGCCCGGTGCCGCCGCACAGCGCGCCGATGACCAGGACCGGCAGCGACTGCACCGCCAGTGACGTACCGACCAGCACCAGCCCCACCGCCAGCACCAGACAGCCGCCCGGCAGCGCCCGCCGCACACCCAGCCGGCCCGCCAGCAACTGGCCGAGCGTGGACCCCAGGAACACCGTGCAGACGATCACCCCCGCCACGGCCAGGTTGTGCATCCGCAGCGTCTGCCCGACGAAGCTGGGCGCGACGGCGGTGAACAGACCCAGCAGCGAGAACCCGGCGAACGCCGCGACCGCGGACGGCGTGAACACCCCGTGGACCTCCGGCGGCAGCCGCAGCGCCGTCGGCCGCAGCCGCGTGGGCCGCCGGGGATCGCGCACGGTCTCCGGCAGGAGCCAGGTGACCACCGCCGCCAGGGCCACCAGCAGCAGATGCACCAGGAACGGCAGCGCCAGCGGCCAGGGCGTGTACTGGGCGAGGACGCCCGCGAGCAGCGGACCGCAGCCCAGACCACCCATGTTCGCGGCCGTCGCGGCGAACCCCGCCCGCCCTTCCCGGCCCGGCTTCGCCAGCTCCAGCACGGCGGCGGTGGCCGCGCCGCTCAGCAGCCCCGCGGCGAATCCGGAGAGCACCCGCCCGGCGAACAGCGCCGGCAGCCCGCCCTCGAAGAGGAAGCACAGCGCGCTGGCCGCGGACAGCCCCAGCGCACACAGCAGCACCGGGCGCCGGCCGACCTCGTCGGAGACGTTGCCCGCCAGCAGCAGCACGGTGATCACCCCGATCGCGTACGCGGCGAAGACCACCGTGACCATCAGTTCGGAGAACCCGAGCTCCTGGCGGTAGAGCCCGTACAGGGGGGTGGGCAGCGTCGTGCCGGCCATGCCGATGGCGAACACGCCCGCGGCCGCGGCGTACCCCGGACGCCGCGTCTGCTTGCGACCTGTGTGAAGGGACATGGCGACAACGGTAGGAGCAGGCCGTACAGACCTGCGGCTCCTGCGCGCCTATCTTGTGGCGTCATGGACCGCATTCCGCGCGAGACTCCCGACGAGGCGAACCCCCTCGGCCACCTCACCCTCGACCGGCTCCGGCGGCGCACGAGCATGAAGTGGCTCCGGTATCCGCCCGACGTCCTGCCGCTGTGGGTGGCCGAGATGGACGTCAACCCGCCCCGGCCCGTGGTGCAGGCGGTCGCGGACGCGATGGCGCTCGGCGACACCGGCTATGCGTACGGGACGGCCTACGCCGAGGCGCTGGCGGAGTTCGCGCGTACCCGATGGGGCTGGGACGGGCTCGACGTGGCGCGGACGGCGCTGGTGCCCGATGTGATGCTCGGCGTCGTCGAGATGCTGAAGCTGGTCACCGGCCCCGGGGACCCGGTCATCGTCAACTGCCCCGTCTACCCGCCCTTCTACCAGTTCGTCGGGAACATGGGCCGGCGCGTCGTCGAGGCGCCGCTGGGCCAGGACCTGCGGATCGACCTCGGCGCGCTGGAGGACGCGTTCCGGCGCGCCGTCGCGGGCGGGCGGCGGGCCGCGTATCTGCTGTGCAGCCCGCACAACCCGACCGGAACCCTGCACACCGCCGAGGAACTGACCGCCGTCGCCGCACTCGCCGACACCCATGGCGTACGGGTCGTGGCCGACGAGATCCATGCCCCGCTGGTGGCCTCCGGAGCCTCCTTCGTGCCGTATCTGAGCGTGCCCGGCGGGGAGCGGGGCCTGTCCCTGCTGTCGGCATCCAAGGCCTGGAACCTGGCCGGACTCAAGGCCGCCGTCGCCGTGGCCGGCCCCGCGGCCGCCCAGGACCTCGCGAGCCTGCCCGAAGAGGTCGGCCACGGCCCCAGCCACATCGGGGTCATCGCCCACACCGCCGCCCTGCGCGACGGCACCGCCTGGCTCGACGCCCTGCTGTCCGGCCTCGACCGCAACCGCCGTCTCCTCGCCGGCCTGCTGGCCGAGCACCTGCCCGCCGTCCGCTACCGGCCGGGCGAGGCCACCTTCCTCGCCTGGCTCGACTGCCGCGCCCTCGGCCTCGGCGACGACCCCGCCGCCGTCTTCCTGGAACGCGGCAGGGTGGCCCTCAGCTCCGGTACGGCCTTCGGGACCGGGGGAGAGGGGCACGCCCGCTTCAACCTGGCGACCTCACCGGAGGTGATCACGGAGGCCGTACGGCGCATGGCGGCGGCGGCCACCGGCTGACGCGGCGTCACTGCGTCACTTCGCCGACCCCCGGCACGGTCGGCCCCACCTGCCTGCGCTCGGCTAGCCGTCCCAGCAGCCGGGTGCGGTGCTCCTCGTCCGCGGCCAGCGCGAGCGCCGTCCACGCCATGGCGAGGCCGCCGTCGAGCACCGCGCGGTCCGCGCCCGCCGTGACGCCGTAGCGGGTGAAATCGGGGTTGTGCATGATGGCACCCGCGCAGTCGTAGCCGATCATCGGGTGGATGGCCGGCAGGACATGGGAGACATTGCCCATGTCGGTGGAGCCGCCGCGAAAGGCCGGATCGCGCGGCGCGACGGTGCGGCCGAGGGCGGTCGCGGCGACGCCGTACAGGCGGCTCATCTCGAGGTCCTGGCGCAGGTCCGCATAGTCGTTGCCCACGGTCTCCAGGGCGAGTTCGGCGCCGGTGGCGAGGGCGCCCGCCTCGAAACAGGCGCGGATGCGGGCCTGCAACTCCTGCAATTCCTCGACGGTTTCGGCCCGGCAGTCATAGGCGGCGGTGGTCCGGCCCGGGATGACATTGGACGCCTCACCGCCCGAGGTGACGATCCCGTGGACGACGCCTCCGGGCACCATCTGCTGCCGGTACGCGCTGATCGCGACCTGGGCGATCATCATCGCGTCGGCCGCATTGACGCCGCGGTACGGCAGCGCGGCCGCATGCGCCTCCCGGCCGGTGTACGTCACCCGCCAGCTGCTGATCGCCAGGGAGTTCATCCCCATCGCGTCGGACGGCGCGGCGTGCACCATCATGGCCGCCGCCACATCGTCGAAGGCGCCGCCGCGCAGCATGTCGGCCTTCCCGCCGCCGAACTCCTCGGCCGGTGTGCCCAGCAGCTTCACCGTGACGCCGATGTCGTCGGCGACGGCGGCGAGCGCGAGCGCGGCGGTCACCGAGGCGGCCCCGTTGACGTTGTGTCCGCAGGCGTGCCCGATGTCCGGCAGGGCGTCGTACTCCGCACAGATCCCGATCACCAGATCGCCCGACCCCGCGGTGGCCGAGAACGCCGTCGGCAGGCCGCTCACCCCGCGCTCGACCCGGAAGCCCGCGCCTTCGACCAGATCGGAGATCTTCTTCGCCGACCGGTGCTCCTCATAGGCGAGTTCGGGCTCGGCGTGCAGGCTGTGGCTGAGCGCGATGACCTCGTCCTGGCGCCCCGTGACGGTCGCCCGGCAGCGTTCCCGAAGGTCGGCCACCGTGGGGCCCACACCGAAGGACGTGCCCCTCGCGCCCCTCGTGCCCCTCGCGTCCATCTCGCTCATCACCATGCGTATCTCCTTCGTCGGTGTCGGTCGGCCGGGGTCAGCGGGACCCGGGCCCGTCAGGGGTGTGGCCGGGGCGCCGGTACAGCAGCGCGATGAGCGCCCCGGCCAGCGACACGGCCGCGCAGATCGCCCACGAGTGGGTGTAGGCGGTGACGGCCGGCAGCGGCCGGCCCGCGGCGGTCTGTGCGGCGAAGACGGACAGCACCACGGCCGCGCCGAGCGAGCCGCCGACATTGATCAGGAGCTCGTTGATGCCGGAGCCCACGGAGGTCTGGTGCCGCGGCACCGCCTCGACGGCGAGGGTCCGGGTGGCGTGCTGCAGCAGCCCGCTGCCCAGCCCGACGACCGCGGTGAAGACGAGATACGGCGGCAGCGTGCGGTGCCAGGCAAAGGTCGCCAGATTACCGGCGGCCATCAGCAGCGAGCCGGTGACCAGCGTCAGCCGGTCGGAGATCCGCCCGGCGACGGACGGCGCGATCAGCGCGCCGAGCACCAGGGCCAGCATGTTGGGCAGCAGGGCGAACGCCGTCATCAGCGGGGAGAGGCCGAGCCCGTAACCGGCCTCGGCGCGCGAGGTACTGAGGAAGACGGGACTGGCGACCAGCAGCCCGAGCATGCAGGAGCTGAAGGTGAGCGTCACCAGCGCGACCACGACGACACTGCGCCTTCGGAAGAGCCGTACGTCCATCACCGGATCGGCCGTGCGCAGCTCCACCAGCACCCATACGCCCGTGACCACCAGTCCGCCGACGAGGCTGCCCAGGGTCTTGGGTGAGGTCCAGGCCCAGCCGGGGGCGCCGCCCTGCCCGAGCCCGAGCATGATCGCCACCAGGCCGGTGCACAGCAGCGCCGCGCCGGCCCAGTCGGCCCTGCCGCCGGGACGCGCCTCGCTCTCCGGCAGCAGCGGCCAGGTCACCACCATCGCGATGGTCACGGCCAGCGCCGGCACCCACAGGGCGGCGGTCGGCCGGGCCACGTACTGGGCGATCAGCCCGCTGCACACCGTGCCGAGCGCGAGCCCGGTGACCAAAGAGGCGACCATGAAGCTGATGCCCCGGCGGTTCTCCGCCGCGGTCCGGCGGTTGCGCACAATGCCGACCAGCAGGGGGAAGAAACCCGCGAAGGCGCCCTGGAGCACCGACCCCGCAAGGAGCAGCCCGAAGGACCGGCTCACGCCCACCAGCACCGAACCCAGCAGCACGATGCCCAGGTTCCAGCGCAGCACCCGACGGTGGCCGTGCAGATCGCCGAGCCGGGACAGGACGGGCGTGAACGCGACGCTGGCCAGCAGATTGGCGACGCTGATCCAGTTCAGCTCGGCGACGGTGACATGCAGGGTCGCGGTGAGCCCCTTGAGCAGCGGGCCCAGGAAGCCCTGGGTGACGCCGCTCGCGAGCTCGACCAGGACCAGGCTGATGAGCACGGCCGCCGCCGGCGTCGCACGACGCCCGCCTCCGGCGGAAGGGCCGGATCCGGCGGAAGGGGTGAGCTCAAGGGCTCCGGTCTCGGTCATGGAGGGCGCCGCACCTGTTCTGTGAGGGCACACGGGGGGTGCCGTGCCGGGGGAGGCCGCCACGGGCACTGAAACGGTGCGATGGCGGAAACTGCTGCTCAATGTGGCGGGGGCGGCGTACTCTCGGCAATATCCGACCGCAATATCGAGGGAAACACGCATCCTAGGGATGATCATTGGCGGATTCAGGCATGGAAAGCGGTGCGCCGGAGGTTTTGGACCGACTGGATCACGCCATCGTCCGGGTGCTCACCCGCGAGCCCCGAGCCGCCTTCGCGGACGTGGGGGAGCGCCTGGGCGTCCACGAACGGACCGTCGCCCGCCGGCTCGACCGCCTGGTCGGGGCCGGACTGGTGCGTTTCACCGCGTTCCTCGTACCCGAATTCCTCGGCGAGGGACTCGTCGTGGAACTGGGCGTCCGCTGCGCCCCGGGCCGCCTGCACGACACCGCCGTCGCCCTCGCCCACCGGCCGGACACCCGCGCCGTCGACGTCGCCTCGGGCTCCTCCGAGGTCGTCGCCGAGGTCATCGTCCCGGGACCCGACCACCTCCTGACCACCGTGGACGGCTCCATCGCCCGCATCCCGGGCGTCACCGACATCCACACCTCGGCCGTGCTGCGCCTGCTGCTGACCGCCAACGACTGGGACCCGTACGGCGACGAACCCACCCCCGCGCGCCGCCGCATCGCCGAGGGCGGCGAGCTGCCCCCGCCCCTGGTCGTCGACGAACTGGACCGGCGCCTGGTGGCCCTCCTGGAGCGCGACGCCCGCGCCCCCATCACCCGTCTCGCCCGCGAGCTCTGCGTGGGCGAAACCACGGCCCGCCGCCGGCTGACCCGCCTGATGGAGTCCCATGTCCTCCACCTCCGCATGCACGCCGAACCCGAGGTACTGGGCTTCCCGGTCGAGGCCCGCTTCCGCCTCAGCCTGGAACACCGCGCCCTCGACGCCGCCGTACGCCACCTCGCCCGCGAAAGCGACGTACGCCATCTGCTGATCACCACCGGCCGCGCCAACGTCCTGGGCTACTCCAGCCACCGCTCCGCCCAGGACCTGCACTCCTTCACCGCCCGCGTCTTCGCCGAACTGGAGGGACTCACGGGCGCCGGGACGGAGCTGCTGCTGCGCACGTACAAGCGGGCCGGGGTCGTCACGGCGGCGGCGGGCGCCGGGCCCGGCGGCGGGTAACGGCCGGGGCGGGGCGCCGGGCCGCCGGTGCCGACGCGCCGGCTCACTCCCCCCGCGTGCCCGAGGGCGCGGGCAGACGCTCCTGCTCCCTGGACGCCAGCCGGGCGTAGGCACGGACATCGGCGTCCGGGTCGTCCGCGACCGTGGCCAGCGCGCGCCGGGCGTCCGGATGCGCGGTGTGGCGGCCCAGGGCCAGCACCGCGGCCTTGCGTACGTCCGCATGGCCGTCGGCGAGGGCCAACCGCAGTGCGGGGACGGCCGGTCCGTGCGCGGCGGCGGTCAGGGCCCGGGCGGCTCCGGCGCGGACCTGCCAGGCCTCGTCGTCGAGGGCGGCGACGGCGAGGGCGTCGTACGGCGGCGGGCACCCGGTGGTGGCCAGCGCCGCGAGCGCCGCGGCCCGTACGAGGAGGTCCGCGTCGCGCAGCGGCGCCGCGAGGTGCTCCGGGGTGCCGACGGCGCCCAGCCCGTGCGCGGCGGCGACCCGGACCTCGCGGGAGGGGTCCGTGGCGGCGCGCCGGAGGTCGTCGGCGGCGTCGACGGAGACCAGGGCGCGGACGGCCTGGATGCGGACGTCCACCGCGGGGTCGGCGAGGGCGGTGGCGAACAGCGGGCGGTCGCCCAGGCCCAGTACGTACAGGACGTTCAGGGCCGACGACCGCACGAGGGGGTCGGCGCCGCGCACGGCGGCCGCGCCCAGCGGTTCGCGCAGCTCGTCCTCCGGCGGCAGGACCTCGACCAGTTCGCGCAACGAGGCGCCGGCGGCGGCCCGTACGGCCGGGTCGGCGTCGGCGAGCAGGGCGGCGAGGGCCCGGCCGGTGCCGGGCGGGACGCTTTCGGTGAGCGCCTCGACGGCGGCGCGGCGGACGGCCGGGTCGGGGTCGGCGAGGTAGGGGCGCAGGGCGGGCAGGTCCGGCTGGTCCTCGGCGAGGGCGAGGAGTTCGAGGATGCGGGGGGAGGGCGCGCCCGAAGGCCCCGGTCCGGCCGCGACGTCGCCGGCGGCACCCGCGGCCGTGGCGGCCGCCGCCGCGCCCACCGGCGGTGTGTCGCGCGGGCCCGCCGTCGCCACCTGCTCCGGATGCACCTCCCCGAGGAAGCGGGACGCGCCGCCGGAGGGCGCGTACTCGTCCACCGGCACGAGGTACGGCGCCACCGGCCGGGCCGTGAACTCCATCGCCCCGGTGGGGGACTTGCGCAGGTCGAGGTGGTGCAGCCACCCGTCGTCGTCGCGTTCCGGGTGATCGGTGCGCTCGTGGTAGAGCCCCCAGCGGGACTCCGTCCGGGCCAGCGACGACCGGGCCGCCATCTCGGCGCAGTCGCGGATGAAGGTGACCTCGGCGCAGCGCATCAGTTCGTGCGGGGTGCGGGCGCCCATGGCGGCGATGTCGGCGCGCATCCGGTCGAAGTGCTCGACGGCCAGTGACAGGCGGGCGCCGCTCTTGGGCGGGGCGACATAGTCGTTGACGAAGCGGCGGAGCTTGTACTCGACCTGGGGCTGCGGCGGACCGTCGGGGTTGCGCAGCGGCCGGTAGATCAGGTCATGGGCGGCACGGAGCTGGCCGACGGGCAACTCGCCCTCGTACGCGGCATGTCGGGCGGCGTCCGCGCCCGCCAGGTCGCCGAAGACGAACGCGCCGATCATGTAGTTGTGGGGGACACAGGCCAGGTCCCCGGCCGCGTACAGGCGCGGCACGGTGGTGCGCGCATGGTCGTCGACGCGCACGCCCGACGCCGAATGCCCGCCGCACAGCCCGATCTCCGAGATGTGCATCTCGATGTCGTGGGTGCGGTAGTCGTGGCCGCGCCCGGAGTGGAAGGTGCCCCGGGTGGGGCGTTCGGTGGTGTGCAGGATCGTCTCCAGCGCGGAGACCGACTCCTCGGGGAGATGGCTGAGCTTCAGGTAGACCGGTCCGCGTTCGGAGGCCACCTCGGCCGCGAACTCCGCCATCATCTGCCCCGACCAGTAGTCGGACTCCACGAACCGCTCGCCGTGCCGGTTGACCTGGTAGCCGCCGAAGGGGTTGGCGACATACGCGCAGGCCGGGCCGTTGTAGTCCTTGATCAGCGGGTTGATCTGGAAGCACTCGATGCCGGTCAGTTCGGCGCCCGCGTGGTAGGCCATGGCGTAGCCGTCGCCCGCGTTGGTGGGGTTCTCGTAGGTGCCGTAGAGATAGCCGGAGGCGGGCAGTCCGAGCCGGCCGCAGGCGCCGGTCGCGAGGACCACCGCGCCCGCGCGGACCGCGACGAAGGCGCCCGTGCGGGTGTGGAAGCCCACCGCCCCGATCGCCCGGCCGTCCTCCCCGGTCAGCACCCGCACCGGCATCACGCGGTTCTCGATACGGATCCGCTCGCGCATCTCGCGGCGGCGCAGCTGCCGGTAGAGCACCTTCTTGACGTCCTTGCCCTCCGGCATCGGCAGCACGTACGAGCCGGAACGGTGCACCTGGCGGACCGCGTACTCGCCGTGCTCGTCCTTCTCGAACTTCACACCGTACGACTCCAGCCGCCGCACCATCGCGAAGCCGCGGGTCGCGGTCTGCCGGACGGTGGACTGGTCGACGATGCCGTCGTTGGCGCGGGTGATCTCGGCGACGTAGTCATCGGGTTCGGCGCGGCCCGGGATGACGGCGTTGTTGACACCGTCCATGCCCATGGCGAGCGCGCCGGAGTGGCGGACGTGCGCCTTCTCCAGGAGGAGCACGTCCGCGCCGCGTTCGGCCGCGGTGAGTGCTGCCATGGTGCCGGCGGTGCCGCCGCCGATGACCAGGACGTCGCAGGAGAGTTCCTCTGGGGCGTCGGGGGCGGGGATCTCCATGGAGGTGCCTCTCATCGCGGCGAGTAGGGCATGCCGACGCGGTGGCGGATGCGTTCGGCGGGCTTGCGCCGGACCATACCGACGCGTTCCGGCCCGTGGTGTTGCCGCAGTATTGCGCCACTGCCCGCCCCGCCGGTTACGGCCGTGACCTGCGATTTTTGCGCCGCGGCGGGAAGATGGGCCACCACCGGAGGCGGGCCGCCCCGCCCGCTCAGGGGCTCCGATCGGAGTCGCCGCCGCCGGTGCCCGCCGTCACCGGAGCAACGCCTCCCAATTCGCGACAACTTCGCACCGCCGCTGGCCAAAACCCGCCCGGTACGCAACGCCGACGCCCCTCGCGCCCTCCTCCCGCATGCACCTGTACTCACTTCTTCTCTGGAGGTAAATCTTGCGACGGTTGGGAACAGCGGCCACCGCACTCGCGCTGGCGGCCGCCGGCCTGGCGGCGACGGCCGGGTCCGCGAACGCGGCGTCCGGACCGGTGGGCAAGGCCGCGTCGGCCAAGGCCTGCTCGACCGCCTGGGGCAGCGGCGCCAAGTCGGCCACGGACGCCTACGGCAAGCCGCTGAAGAACATCACGACCAGCCGCAGCGCGTGCTACGACCGCATGGTCTTCGACATCGGCGGGGCCGGCGGGAAGGTCGGCTACCACGTCGGGTACGTCAACGAGTTCCACCAGGACGGCTCCGGCGAGCGGATACCGGTCAAGGGCGGCGCCATCCTGGAGATCTTCGTGTCCGCGCCCAGCTTCGACTCGGCGACCGGCAAGCAGACCTATGCCGGCAAGGCCGGGAAGTCGCTGCCGGGCGTGAACCTCACCGGATACAAGACGTTCAAGGACACCAAGTTCGGGGCGAGCTTCGAGGGACAGACCCAGGTCGGTCTGGGGACCCGCGCCAAGCTGCCGTTCCGCGTGTCCCAGTCCGGTCATGAGCTGATCGTGGACGTCGCGCACTCCTGGTGATCCACCGCCACGCGCGGGGCCGCCCGGCCGCACCCGAGGAACGGCCGGGCGGTCCCGCCCGGGTGGCCGAAGTGTGACGTAGCAAATATTCCGGGAGGGTCCGCCTGCAACCGGCGGGTGGGGCAATTAGTCCTACCCGGTATGAAACGACTACCGAACCTCCGTATGCGGCGGTCCCGCACCGGCCGCAGAGCGGGCGCCGCGCTCGCCCTCACGGCGTTGACCGTGCCCCTGACGGTGGCCTTCAGCACCACCGCCTCGGCCACCGCCGCGTCCTCGTGCTACGCGGTCCGCGGCCCGTATCAGAAGCAGGCCGAGAAGTTCCTCGGGCTTCGGGTGGACGGCCGGCAATCGGCCTCCGACTGCCGGGCGATCCGGGCCTTCCAGACGAGCCATGGCATCACGCCGAACATCGGTTACGCGGGCCCCGTCACCTGGGGCGTGATGCGCGTCGTCGCCCAGCAGCAGGCGGCCGGGCACCAGCCGAACCGGGCCCACAAGTGCCCCACCGACCGAGGGCGAATAGCCTGCGTCGACCTGACCCGCCAGATCAGCTGGGTCCAGGACGGATCGAAGCTGGTGTACGGCCCCGTACCGGTCCGCACCGGCCGCAACGGCTACGAGACCCGCACCGGCGCAAAGCGGATCTACTGGCGCCATCTGCACCATGTGTCGACGCTCTACCACGTGGCCATGCCCTACAGCCAGTTCTTCGACGGCGGTCAGGCCTTCCACTCCATCAGCGGCAGCGTCTGGTCGGCCCCCGGCTCGCACGGCTGCGTCAACATGCGCGGCAAGGACGCCAAGAAGTACTGGTCCCTGCTCAAGAACGGTGATGACGTCTACGTCTACGGCCGCAAGCCCGGCACCTGAGCGGCAGCGGAGGACAGGGGCAACGCAGCGCCCGGTGGCTGGAGGTCACCGGGCGCTCGGCATCGTCAGACATCCTGCCGTGGGCCGCGGGAGGCGGCGGGCAGCGCACAGGCCGCCGTACCTCCCGGCATCCGGTGACGGTTGACCGCGATGAGCCGGTACCCGACGTGGGCGGCCCAGCGTACGGGCGGGAGGGTGAGCAACGCCCCCACGACCGGCCACCCGCCGCGCGCGCTCAGCAGCAGCTTGGCGACGGCCTGGGCGCCGCCGTGCACGGAGCCCGTCGGCGTCACCCACAGCACTTCGTGCTCGGCCCGCCGCTGACTGACGCCGAGCTCCTCCAGATCGGCGAACTGCCAGGGCGTTGCCTCGCAGCACGGGTGCAGGCGCCGCTCGGCGAACCGCACCGCGGACGTGCAGAAAGCGCAGTCTCCGTCATAGACGAGTACGGCCTGCTTTCTCATGCGCGCGTCCCTCTCCCTCGTCCTGTGCCGGCCAACGGCCTGCGCAACGTTACCGCGCAGGCTCGTGGACCCGATCAGCGGGCGAGCAGGTTGTACAGCGCCATCGGCGTCACATAACCGGGCCAGCGGTGGTCGGCGAAGAGGTGCACACCGGCGTCCTGGTAGCACTGGTCGACGAGTTGGGAGCAGATCATGTGGCGGGTGCTGGCGACGTAGCGGCGCAGTCCCGGAACGGGCAGATGGAAGCGGTGCGCGGCGATCGCGAAGTAGTCGAGGAAGCTGTACGGCACCCCGGTGTACGAGACGGCCGCTTCGCAGATGGCCGTGCGCTGCCGCTCGGTGAGCCCCGGAGGGCAGACGTAGAGGACGTTGGCGCCGCCGTAGCGGCCGAGGGCGCCGATGCGGGCCCCGCCCGGCTCGGCCTCCAGCAGCCGGTCGTCGGGCAGGACCAGGAAGGCGTGTTCGTAGTCGGCGAAGCCGTCTTTGTTGATCCACTGTCCGAAGCGGATCAACTGGCCCGTGACGCCGGATATTTGGGTGAGCCCGATGTCGCCGGGCAGGGGGTGGGTGTGCCTCATGAGCAGCTCCCAGGGCGCAAGGCGGATTACGAGGGTGATACCCGGTGTCCGGCCGGGCGCACCGCTTCCGCAACGCCACACTGGGCCCGCTCGCGCACGGGACCTCACTGCGGTCGCAGGGGTCTCACGGCGACCGCGTCACGGCCGCCGCACCACCAGCTCCACATTCCGGTCACCCGCACCGCCCGCCATCGCCTCGTGCACGCCCCCGGTCATCCGGGCGGCGAGACCGGGGGCGTTGTAGGACAGTTCGCGGTACAGGGAGGCGAGACCCACCGCCGAGAGATCGCCGATGTCCGTGTGGTGCGGGGCGGCGGATTCGATGAGGGTGCCGAACAGGGAGAGGGTCCCGTCGTGGTTGTCGACGAGCTCCAGGAGCCGGGCGTGGTGCGGATAGTCCACGTGTGAGGCGGTGTTGACCTCCCAGAAGGACCGGGCGGCCGTGGGGTGGGCGTGCGGTGTGACGCGGTTGATGTGACTGTGGCCGTTGATCCATGCCACGACGTTCGGGAACCGGCCGAGCAGCGCGATCAGTTCCTCGCCGTCGTGCCGCCTCTCCTCCGTGCGCCCGGCGTCCGGGCGCCGCGTCATGCTGGGGCTGTGGTGGTGGCTGAAGACCAGGATGTGCGCGTCGTCGGCCCCCGCATTCCGCACCAGCCGCCCGTCCGCGTCGTAATGACGGGCGCTGTGCGCCGCCAACGTCCGCTCCAGCCAGGAGAATTGGTCACTGCCGAGGGACCCTTCGTAGTGACCGCTGCGATAGGTGGTGTCGATGCTGATGCCGATGACCCCGTCCGCCACGGGGAAGGAGTAGTACATCCGCTCGCCGTCCAGATGGTCCTCGCCGTACCCGTGTCCCACCGGCCCCGCTCCGGCGAAGGCCGGGTCCAGGTGTGCGCGCAGGTACTCGTGCGGCGTGAACATGCGCCGGCGCTCGTCGGGCGTCACCGTCCGGGCCCCGGCGGCGTTGCGGCGCAGGATCTCCTTGAGCACGGTGCTCTTGGGGTCGCCGCCGGTATTCAGTACGCGGGCGAGGGCGGCCACGTCCGTATCCGGGACGGAGAACAGCTTCCGCGTCCCGGTGACGTAGTCCCGCAGCACGGGATCCCCCGGCGCCAGGCAGCCGCCCGGCAGATCGTCGTGATTGCCGGGCGTCGAGTACCAGGGAATGCGCAGGCCGGGACTGACCACCGGGCGCAGCGCGGCGTCGAGGTAGCCGGGTATCTGCGGCAGGCCACGCCGCTTGTCCTGGTCGCGCAGGGCCCGCTCCGGGTGCCAGTACAGCGCGAGACCGGAGTCCTGCACGCCCTCGTACGAGAGCGGGTCGCCGGTGTTGGGCGTGATGCGGCCGCCGCTCATGAGGGTCAGGAACCACTCCAGCTCCATCGCGGAGTGGTTGTCGATGTTGTCGCCCGTGGACATGACGAACGCCGGCGGCCGGCCGGTGTGGGGGCCGCCGTCGAGCGCGTTGACCTGCTCGACCAGCGAGACCGAGCCGGCCACGGACAGGGCCTCCTGCGCCCGCCACGACCCCGCCGACCGCGCCCGCAGGAACTCCGTGCGCAACGGGCTCTGGACATCGGCCACATGGAGGTCGGTGAGCTGTACGAAGCACGCCAGCGCGGTGCGCCGGTCCTGGCGCCCGGGCCGCGCGGCGGCCAGCTCGGGCCGGACGACCACCGGCCAGCCGGGGCCGGAGACGATGCGCCGGTAGCCGCTGCCGCCGGCCAGGCGCGCCGTCGTCTCGAGGGTGGTGGCCCCGTACGGTGCCGCCCGCCCGCTACCCGGGCGGGCCGGGGGCGGGGCGGGAGCGGCTCCCGGGGGCGGGGCGGCCGCGGCCGCACTGTCGCGGCGCTGACCCGGCAGCGCCCAGCCGGCCCCGGCTCCGGCGAGCGCGGCGCCGGACGTGAAGAGGAATCGACGACGGTTGGTGGTGGTGTCCATACCGGCCATGAGGCCCTCCGTGCCGTGGGCGGCGTACCGGCCACAGCGGTGTCACCAAGCGGAACATCTCCTTCCGAGAGCGTGTGCGTCCCGCGTGACCGGAAATTGAACGGAGCCGGAATGCGTCACACCCGTCACCTGTCGGTACGGACCGCCGGCATCCTCGTACGGCGGTCCGGGGTGTCCCTCATGACGAGGGTCTGACCTGTCGGACAGACCCGAGGGCGTCCGGGCTCAGACCCGAGCCGTGAAAGGGCACGCCCAGTCGGCCGGCTTGCGTCGGCCCGAGTAGCGCCGGGCCTCGGAGAGCTTCTCGTACTCCACGAGATTGGGGTTGATGTTGCCCTGCAGCTCGATGTCCTGCTTGCGGATCTTCTCCTGCAGCCGGTCCCACAGCCCGGCGGCCTTTATCCGGTCGAACTGGGCGTGAGAGTTGAAGGCGAGCATCGGGAACGGCGGGCGGCGGCCGATGCGGCTGTGCGTCTCGTGCAGCCCGATCACGAAGAACGGGTGCCCGGCGACGCTGTAGGCGAAGGCGCCGGACGAGGGGTCGGGGTCATAGCCGTCGGCCCAGCCGTGCGTGCGGCTGTCATGATCGTGTACGGCCTGCAGCTGCTGCCACATCAGCCGCTCGAACTCGATCTCCGACACCATCAGGGGACCCGAGAAGGTGGCCACGAAGCTGGTGAAGGGCTTGGCGTCCCAGTCCACCGCCGCTACGTAGGCCTGCAGGTCAGCCGCCATCTGCTGGGCGGAATCGTCGTCTCCGAACCACGTGTAATGGTGATGGGTGATCCCACCCTGCCGCCACGCCGAGCGGCCGGCGAGGCAAGGAAACGAGTCGCCGAGCAGGAACTGCCCGACTTCAGTGGCGGCGGAGGCGTGAACCGTCATGTTCGCGAGACCTTAGACCTTTGTTCGGGGGACACAACCCGTGGGGGGACCCCGGCAGTCAAGATCGGGCATGGCCGTTTCGTCAAGCCCGGGGGTCCCGGCCCCCACATCGGGTGACGAGGCATCGCCCCACGTCACCGAGCACCACCCCGCCAAGATCGCTCGCGGGGTGCGCGGCGGCGCAGCCATCGGCCGGTCCCCGGTCGTGGCCGATTGCGGGTTCCGTGTGGTGGCAGGCACTCTTGCGTCATGTCGCACGTAAGGCTGGAAGCCTGGATCGGTGGAGAGTGGCTCGAGGTGGACGCCGTGAGCGTCACCGTGGAGGAGTCCGCGCTCACTCTCTCCTTCGACCGTCAGCGGACCGAGTCCGGGTACCGGGACCTCATCTGGGAGCCGCTGGAGAAGTTTCTCGGCGAGTACCGCGACGAGCCGCTGGTCGTCGTGCCGCTGGGCCGCAACTTGCCCGTGATGTTCGGCCCCGGCGCCGCCGGCCCCTTCCGGCTGGCGGAGATGCCGGACGACTGACCGCGGCCCCGCGACGGCGGCTCCTCCGCGGCGGTGCGGCCGGCTGCCCTTACTGCAGTCCCGTCTGTGCCTTGCTGAACAGTTCGCCCTCGGAGTAGAAGAACACCGCATTGCTGCTGCCGTCCGCGCCGTAGCACGTCCAGGTGACGGGGTAGCCGCGGGTGTCTCCGGCTTCGCTTTCCTGCTGGCAGGTGCTGGCGTACCGGAGCAGGGTCTGCTCGCTGCTGCCGGCCTTGATCTCGTTGAATTCGGCGAGGGTCAGCGGGTCGCTGGTGAGAGCGCTGGCTTTGTATATGCCGACGGCCAGGAGCAGCGTGAGGAGGAAGATGCCGGCTATCGCGCTCTTTTTCACGGGTGGGGCTGTCCTTTTTGCGGGTGGGATGCGGGGAGCTTTGCGGGTGGGATGCGGAGAGCGGGGGGAGGGGCTGCGGGATCGCCCGGCGGCCGTAGCGGTTGCCCCGCGACGGCCGGCCGGTCGCCCACGATGACGGACGGGGCGTCGGCGTGGGTGACGATCCGTCGGTTGGTGGTGCGACGTCACGTTGTCACGTCAGTATGCCGTGACCCGTACCCCGTCCCTTCGACGAAGACCGGCCGGCGCTACGGCGAAGGCAGCAGCCGTGGTTCGATGCGCCGCTCGACGGCCGAGTCGCCGTCGCGCCGGACGATGTACGCGCCCTTTCCCGGAATCTCGGTGACGGCTTCCACGAGTTCCGTTCCGCGGTAGACCAGGCCCACCCCGTCGTCGGTGCAGTGGGTGACGGGCAGCGTGCCGTCCGCGACGAGCCGGTGCACCAGCGGGCGGCGGCCCGCGTCGCTGTCGTAGTGAACGCCGTTCCCGTAGGGCAGGAATCCGAGCGCGTCGGTGAGCGGGCGCAGTTCAGGCCCGAAGGAGTCGGTGGTGCCGCCCTGGAACCAGCAGATGGATCCCGCGCTCACACCGCTGAGCACGACGCCGGCCTCCCACGCGCGGCGGAAGACCGCGTCGAGTTGGTGGACGCGCCACACCGCCAGCAGGTTCGCCACCGAACCGCCCATGACCCAGACCACGTCCTGGTCGAGGACGGCGCCCGCTACGTCCTCGAGGTTCGGCATCGGAAAGAGATGAAGCGGCGTCAGGTCGAACCCGGCCACCCGCGCGGCCTCACCCATCCGCGCGGCGAAGTGCTCGGAATCGCCGATCGCCGTGCCCACGTACATGACGCGGGGCCGGCGGCCGTGGACCCCCGACAGATGGACCGCGTGGTGCACGAGGGCGCCGAAGGTGACCCGGGTCCGGTCTCCGATGCGGTGACCACCCGAGGTGGCGAGGATGGTGGGTTCCGGCGCACTCATGGCCGAAGACCCTACCAAGGGCCCTGTGGTGTGGTGCCTGCCGCGACATGGACGACGAGACAGCCCGACGATGTGGCCCTGCTCCGTACGACGCGGGGATACCCGGTAGCGGAACCGGCGGCCGGTGGCGAAGATCGCGGTATGCGCATTTTCCTGGAGTCCGAGCGGCTCGTGCTGCGCCCGTTCACCGAGGGCGACGCCCACCTCCTGTTCGCCCTGGACAACG
This sequence comes from Streptomyces sp. NPDC101227, assembly GCF_044767545.1. Lineage (NCBI taxonomy): Bacteria > Bacillati > Actinomycetota > Actinomycetes > Kitasatosporales > Streptomycetaceae > Streptomyces > Streptomyces sp. NPDC101227. Next base: position 28,822 of record NZ_JBIWOD010000010.1, read on the forward strand.
CCCCCGGCGTCATGCGCTTCATCAACGGCGGGCGGCCGACGACCCATGAGGCGATCCGGGCGGAGACGCTGCCGCGGTTTCTGCGCGACTACCCGTGCTTCGGGACCCCGTCCTTCGGGACCCGTGGCTACTGGGCCGCGCAGGAGCGGGCCACCGGAGTCTTCGTGGGCTGGTTCGAATTCCGGCCGCTGGACGCCGGCAGCCCCGCCGTGGTCGAACTCGGCTACCGGCTGAACGAGGTTTCCTGGGGCAAGGGCTATGCCACGGAGGGCTCGCGGGCCCTGATCCGTAAGGGGTTCACGGATCTGGGGGTGGAGCGGGTGACGGCGAACACCATGGCCGTCAATGCGCGATCCCGGCGGGTGATGGAGAACGCGGGCCTGACATTCGTCCGGAGCTTCACCGGACAGTGGCCGGAGGCGATCGAGGGTTCCGAGCACGGCGAAGTCGAGTACGAACTCACCCGCGCCGAGTGGGAGGGGCGTCGTCAGGCGGCGCCACCGGCCGCTACCGCGCTTGGGGCGGAAGCCGCCGCCTCCAACTCGACGCCCGCGGCGGGCCGCGACACGCGACGCCCGCGATGATCCGCGGGTCTCCCACCAGCCGCCGGAGAGCCGTGCTTCGCCTGCCGTGCCGCCAGAAGCCGGCCGGTCAGCGACGCGCACGGGCCAGCAAGGCCGCGTGCGGCAACGCCAGCATGCCGTCGTCGTCGGCGAACTCCGAGCCGAGCGCCTCGAAGTGACGCTTGATCTCGGCGCGCTTGCCCGGCGCCTGGCTCTGCACCACCTGCCCGATGGAGGCGACACCCGCCGCGGGACCGCTCCACCATTCCTCGACGCTCGCCCGGTGGTCCCACCGGAGCGTTTCGGTGACCGCATCGCGCAGACCCGCCGACCCCAGCAGATCCGTCAGACCGCGCTCATCACGCGGGAAATCGTCCTCGGGAGCGAGCGACGGCAAGTGGGACGGCCGCACCACGCCCGCGGCGTGAACGGCGCGGCCGAGCAAGGCCTGCCCCGCCGCGGGAGGCGCCGCCCAGATCGTCAGCGCGATCCACCCGCCCGGCCGCACGACGCGGCGCAACTCGGTCAGGGCGACCTTCGGCCGGCCCACGTGGTTCAGCACGAAATTGCCGACGGCGGCATCGAACTCGCCCTCGGCGAAGGGAAGATCGGGCAGCGCGGCGACCCGGACATCGGCCGCGGGCGCCGCCCGGCCGGCCAGTTCGACCATGCTGGGCTCCGCATCCACGGCCGTCACCGTCGCGCCCCGCGCGCACGCGGCAACGGCGACGGTGCCGGGCCCGGTCCCCACATCCAGCAGCCGCACACCGGGCCCCACCGACGCGGCGTCCAGCAACCGCGGCACCGGGTGCGCGCACAGCCTCGCGAAGCTCCGGGCATAGGCGGCAGCCCGTCCCGCCCAGATCAGCCGCTCGCTCTCATCGAACACCGTGACCGCCACCGGTACCCCTCCCGAAGCCACCATGAAGATCGAACGCGGTTGCCGGGACCGTAGCGCACGGCGGTCCCGGTGGCGGGCAGGAGAGGAAAACGGGGCACCATCGTGGCCGGGAACGCACGGTCGCGGTGGTCCGCGGTCCTGGCGGGCGGGTGTTCCTTCGTCAGCAGCGCGACGTCCGCCCTGGCTGCGGCGGTTCACGGCCGGGTGACGTTGCCCAGGGCGGCGCGGATGGTCTCGGTCCGCTGCGCCTTCGGGTGTCGGCGGCCGGTACGCCGCGCGCTGCGCTTCTCAAGGCCGGCTCAAGGCCGACTCAGGGCCGTATCGGTGGCTTCTCAGGGCCGTGAGCCGGCGCGCGGGGCGCGGCGGCGTCGGGAGGGGCGTTCCGGTGGGGTGGCTTCGGGCGGGCCATCGGCGGCGGGGGCCGGTGGCGGGGGGAGGGGCCGGAAGGGGAGTTCGCCGGGGAAGCCGACGCTCAGGGCGAGCTGGCGGCCCGCGAGCCGGCGGGCTTCGGCCAGGGTCAGGGCGGGGTCGCCGGCGACGAGGCGGGTGGCCAGGCCGGTGAGCAGGGCGAGCGCCACGGTGGCCACCTCGTCCGGGACGCAGTCGTGAAAGACGCCCTCGTCCAGCCCGGCCGCCACGGTGGCGGCGAGCGGCTGCATGATCCGGTCGTTGAGCGCCGCGAGGCTGCGGGCGAGTTCGGGGGAGCCGGCGGCCCGCATTTCCAGTTCGGACCACAGACGCCACTCCATGACGTCGTCGTGGGTCAGCGGCAGCCCGAAGTCGATCAGATCGGCGAACCGCTCCGGGGGAGCGGACCGTTGCTCGTCGCCGGTGTGCCGGGCCAGGCGCGCCTCGGCGGTGCTCAGGGACTGCGCGAGCGAGGCGGTCAGCAGCTGGGCGCGGGTGCTGAAGTGGTAGTGGACCAGGGCCGTGGAGGCGCCGGCGCGGCGGGCGATATCGGCGATGCGTACCCCGTCGAAGCCGTCGCGGGCGATCAGCTCCAAGGCCGCTCGCAGGATCCTCTCCCGCCCGTCGTTCGCGCTCATGCGCCGATCCTGTCATACGCCGGGGGATTGAATCCGTGCTGGGCTGACTTTAAAGTCAGCCGCGGCCGGTGACGTCCACCGTCGCCGCGCCGACGGGCGCGCCCACCGCCGCGCGCCCTCCGCTACGGCCCCCAGGGAGATCACATGACCCGCTACGGCCCCATGTTCGGTCCCGACATCACGTTCCTCGGCGTGGACCGGTGCACCCTCGACGAGCCCGCCACCTACCGCGACGCGGATGTCGTCATCGTCGGCGCGCCCTTCGACGGCGGCGTCTGCCACCGCCCCGGCACCCGCTTCGGCCCGATGGCGATCCGCTCCACCGACTACGGCGCCCACGACGGCACCCGGCCCTCCCTCGCCCTGCGCGTCGACGGCCTCAAGGACCTGCGCGTACTGGACGCGGGCGATGTGGAAATGTTCGCCGGCGACATCGAAGGCAGCATCACGGCGATCGAGGAGGCGGTGACCGCCATCGCCGCATCCGGCGCGGTGCCGATCGTGCTCGGCGGCGACCACACCATCGCCCTTCCCGACATCACGGGCGTCGCCCGCCACCACGGCTTCGGCCGGGTCTCGGTGATCCACTTCGACGCCCATGCCGACACCGGCGACATCGAGTTCGGCCATCTGCACGGACACGGCCAGCCCATGCGCCGCCTCATAGAATCCGGCGCGGCGCGCGGCGACCGCTTCCTCCAGATGGGGCTGCGCGGCTACTGGCCGGGCCCCGAAACCCTGGATTGGATGGCCGACCAGAAGATGCGCTCGTACGAGATGAGCGAGATCGTCTCGCGCGGCCTCGACATCTGTCTGGAAGAGGCCATGACCCTGGCCCTCGACGACTGCGACGCCGTGTTCCTCTCGGTCGACGTCGATGTTGTCGACCCGGGCATGGCCCCCGGCACCGGAACGCCCGAACCGGGCGGCCTCACCTCCCGCCAACTCCTCGACGCCGTCCGCAGACTGTGCCTGGAGCTCCCCATCGCGGGTGTTGACGTCGTCGAGGTCTCGCCGCCGTACGACCACGCCGACATCACGGCCTACCTCGGCAACCGGATCGTCCTCGAGGCGCTGTCCGGGATGGCCGCCCGCAGGCGGGGCGACACCTGGAACCCCTCCCGCCCCTTGCTGGACGGCCGGGGGACCCGCCCTGCCGCGGCGCGGACCGACTGACCGCGCGGCGGCGCCGAACAGCCGCCCGACCAGCGGGCGGCTGTCCTGTAGTGGCGCTCTGTTCAGCTCTGTTCAGCTCCGTTCCGGTGCCGCGGTGCCGGTGGCCGGGTCGGGTACGGCCTGCTCGGTTACGGCGTCGAGGGGTCGGCGTCCGCCCGTTCCACGACGGAGATCGCTCCGGCGGGGCAGAGCCCGGCGGCGTCGCGGGCGGCCGCACGGTGTTCGTGCGGCGGCCGGGGGAGCAGCAGCAGAACCCGGCCGTCCGCGGCGTCCTGGTCGAAGACCTCGGGAGCGGTCAGGGCGCACATGCCGGCGCCGCAGCAGCGCTCACGGTCGACGTGCAGTTCCATCGCTCTACACCTCGTCCCAGGTGACCGGCAGCGCGTGCACGCCGTAGATGCTCGACTTGGTGCGCAGCGGTACCTCCTCGGGCGGCACGGCCAGCCGCAGCGACGGGAACCGGGTGAGGAGCGCGGGCAGGGCCACGCGCATCTCGACGCGGGCCAGCTGCTGGCCGAGGCACTGGTGCATGCCGTGGCCGAAGCCCAGATGCCCGGTGGCCTTGCGGTGCACGTCGAGGGCGTCGGGGTCGGGGAACCGCTCCGGGTCGCGGTTGGCGGCCTGGAGAGAGAGGGTGACCGACTCGCCGGCCTTGATCAGCTGACCGTCCAGTTCGACGTCTTCCAACGCCGCCCGTATCCCGGTGTCGGCGATGGTCAGATAGCGCATCAGCTCGTCGACGGCCCGGTCGGCCAGGCCCGGATCACCGCGCAGGGCGGCGAGCTGCTCCGGGTTGCTCAGCAGCGCGAAGGTGCCCAGGGCGAGCATGTTGGCGGTGGTGTCGAGTCCGGCACCCAGCAGGAAGGTGCCGATCCCGGCCAGCTCCTCGTCGGTGAGATCGCTGCTGGTCAGGTCGCTGAGCAGATCGTCGGTGGGCGCGGCCCGCTTGGCCAGGACCAGCTCGTGCAGGATTTCCTGGAGCGCGGTGTAGGCGGCCGCCTGGTCCTCCAGGCTGACGCTCCGGTCGGTCACCGTGAACGTATGGCGCTGGAAGACGTCCCGGTCGTCGGCGGGCACACCCAGCAGTTCGCAGATCATCAGCGAGGGGATGGGCTGTGCGTACGCCTCCACGAGGTCCAGCGGGCCGCCTCGGCGCTCCATGGCGTCGAGGTGCCCGGCGCTGATCTGCTCTACGCGTGCGGTCAGTTCGCGCATCCGGCGGACGGTGAACTTGCCCATGAGCAGCCGTCGGAAGCGGGTGTGCTCGGGCGCGTCGATCCCGGTCATGTCGCCGACCGGCGCCGGAGGCAGCTGTGCGGGCGCTCCCTGCATCGGGAGGTGCATCAGCTCGTACCGGGAACTGAAGCGGGAGTCACCGAGGATCGCGCGGACCACGGAGTGGCCGGTGGCCAGCCAGCCCAGGTGCCCGTCGGGGTAGCGCATCCGGCGGAGGGGCTGCTCCTCGCGCAGCCGTGCCAGCTCGGCGGGCGGGTCGAAGGGACAGCCCGTGGGGCGGGCCGTCGGGAACTCGGAGAGCGGTGCCGCCTCCTGGGCGTCGCGCTCGGGGGCGGGTGTCAGCGGTTCGTTGTGCATGGTGTCCTCCGGTGGGAAGCGACGTGCGTGAACGGTGACGTGCGTGGACGGTGAGGTGCGGGGAAGGTGAGGTGCCGGGTGGGGCCAAGCGGCTCGTGCGGTGGGCCTGTCAGCCCTTGGCGCTGCGGCCGAAGGCCGCACGGGCCCACAGGTAGCCGACCAGCGTGAGGCCGACGCACCAGGCGAGCGCGATGAGGGCGCTGTTGCCGATCTCCGTGCCCATCAGCAGGCCGCGCAGTGTCTCGATGACGGGTGTGAAGGGCTGGTACTCGGCGAACCAGCGGAGCCCGGTGGGCATCGAGTCTGTGGGGACGATCGCGCTGCCGAGGAAGGGCAGAAACGTCAGCGGCATGGGCATGTTGCTGGCGGTCTCGACGTTCTTGGCCACCAGCCCCATCGCGGCCGCCATCCAGGTGAGCGCCAGGACGAGCAGGGCGAGGACGCCGGCGGCCGCGATCCACTCCACGGGCGTGGCGCTGGGCCGGAAGCCCATCAGGAGGGCGATGCCGACGACGACGGCGATGCTGAACAGCGTCTGGATGACGCTGCCGACGACATGTCCGGTCAGGAACGCAGCGCGGGAGATCGACATGGTGCGGAACCGATTGACGATGCCCTCGGTCATGTCGGAACAGACACTGACGGCCACGGCCACCGCGCCGGAGGTCGCGGCCATCAGGATGATGCCGGGTGCGACATAGTCGATGTACGCGCCGCCGCCGGTGGACCGGCCACCGATGCCGCTGCCCAGTGCACCCCCGAAGGCATAGTTGAACAGCAGCAGCATCATGACGGGCATGGCGACGACCGAGACCGTCATCGAGGGGTAGCGCATGGCGTGCTTGAGGTTGCGCCGCAGCATCGTCATCGAGTCTCTGGCGGCGTAGGACAGGGTGGTCATCGGGCGTTCTCCTTCGGCGAGTTGGCCGCGGCACCGGTCCGGGGCCGGCCGGTGAGGGTGAGGAAGACATCGTCGAGATCGGGGGTGTGCACCGTGAGCGCCTCCGCCTCGATCGACGCGTCGTCGAGGCCGTCGAGGACGGCGCGCAGGGCGGGGATGCCGCCGTCGCTGGGGAGATGCAGGGTGAGCGACTCGCTGTCGTACGCCGTGGAACCGAAGAGGGCGGCGGCCGATTCGAGGCGATGCGTGTCGGCGAAGCGGAGGCGGATGTGGCCGCCGGGGATCAGGCGCTTGAGCTCTTGCGCGGTGCCCTCGGCGATCAGCTTGCCGTGGTCCAACAGGGCGATGCGGTCGGCGAGTTGGTCGGCCTCCTCGAGGTACTGGGTGGTCAGGAAGATGGTGACGCCTTCGTCGTCGACCAGGCTTCGGATGATCTCCGACATGGTGCGGCGGCTGCGCGGGTCGAGACCGGTGGTCGGCTCGTCGAGGAAGATGACGCGCGGTTTGCCGACCAGGGTCATCGCGAGGTCGAGCTTGCGCCGCATACCGCCCGAGAAGGTGGCGACGGACTTCCTGGCCGCCTCGGTCAGCTCGAAGCGGCGCAGCAGCTCGGCGGCGCGCCGCCTGCCTTCGCGCCGGGGCAGATGGAGCAGGTCCGCCATCAGCAGCAGGTTCTCCTCGGCGGTGAGGAGGTTGTCCAACGCCGCGAACTGCCCGGTGACGCCGATCGAGGCGCGTACGGCAGCGGGCCGCCGGGCGAGATCGTGGCCCGCGACGTATGCCTCGCCGGCGTCTGCGTCCGCGGAGATGAGCGTGGAAAGGATCTGAACGGTGGTGGTCTTGCCGGCGCCGTTGGGCCCGAGCAGCGCGAAGATCGTCCCCTCGGGGATGCGCAGGTCGATGCCGTCGAGCACCAGTTTGTCGCCGTACGACTTCCGCAGCCCGGTGGCGGATATCGCCGGCCCGGTGGCGGTCGCGGTCGCTGCGGTCATGGCAGCCATGTCTCGTGGTCTCTTTTCTGCTGTGGACGGTGACGGCGCTGCGGCTGCGTGCCGTGGTGGGTCAGGGGCGGCGGATTGCGATGTCGCCGAGCTCGGTGCGGGCGCGCACCTCGACCGTCTCGTCGGAGCGTGTGGGCCCTGGGACGGACCGACGGAGATCGGCTCGGGGGTGCCGCATTCGGGCATGGCTGTCTCGTCCTCTTGACGTAGGTGTGAATTCCCGCTGGTCGGGCGGGTGGTGAGAAGAGGGCCGGTCGGCCGGTCGGTCGCGCGATCGGATGCCGTGGTGCTCCGGCTGTGCGGGGCCGCCGCTAGCGGAACCGGCCCGTGAAGCTCTGTCCGCTCGCTTCCGCGGCGGCGGCGAGCTCGGCGCGGAGTTCGTCGACGTAGGGGGTGAGGTCCATGGCCCCACAATGGCATCACTTTGGCGCCATGACAAGTGTCGATGGCGCAACCTTGGGGGCAAGGGGGTCGTGAAGTGTCGGCAGCAGGGCGGTGAACTGCGGTTTTGTGCCGGTGATTTCGGGTCGAGCGACGGTGGTGCCATCACGGTGCCGAATGGTGTCACTTCGGCGTCGTGAGTCTTCGGTCCGCGCGGCTGTGGCCTCCGCGGGGCGCCGGGGGTGCCGCACCTCAAGGTCTTGACGGCTCGAAAAAACATTCGGCTGACGGAGGCGGGCGCTGCTATGTTGCGGAAGTGGCGAAACTCAATCAGATCATTGCCGTGGAGAAGGGCATCAAGTCCAAGACTCATCAGGATTTGACGGCCGCTCACCACGGGTTGCAGAAGCCCGCGCTCCTGGCCGGAATCTCCCGTACGTATCAGCCCAAGGACGAAGAGGGCGAGCAACTGCCACCCGAGGCGACGCGGGTGCAGGTGAAGGCCGAGGACGTGCTCCGCGATACGGCCGCGACGCTGACGCGGCTGTTTGATGTGACCGCCACCAAGGACTGGGCCAACTGCACGGCGCGCGCCGATGTGAAGGTGGAGGGGCGGACGCTCCTCAGTCAGGTGCCGGTCTCGTATCTGCTGTTCCTTGAAAAGCAGCTCACCGATGTGAACACCTTTATACGGAAACTGCCGGTGCTGGACGCTTCCGAGTCCTGGGTCCAGGATCCCTCGACGGATGCCTGGAAGACCGAGCCGGTCAGGACCGTGCGGACCAAGAAGGTGCCCCGCAACCACGTGAAGGCGGAGGCCACCGACAAGCATCCGGCGCAGGTGGATGTGTACTACGAGGATGTCCCGGTCGGTTACTGGACGACCGTGAAGTTCTCCGGTGCGCTGCCCGCACGGCGGGTGAACGAACTGCTGGACAGGGTGGAGAAGTTGCAGCAGGCGGTAAAATTCGCCCGTGAAGAGGCGAATGGCGCCGAGGTCACCGACGAACGCGTGGGTGAGGTCGTCTTCGGCTACCTGTTCGGGTAGCGTCCATAACTCCCCGGGCGCTTTGATTCGTCCGGGGTGCGCGAGGAGCGCAAGCTGAAACTGAAGTTTGTCGTGACGAATGCGGTTTCCAGTGGAGGTTCAAGTCCTCCCCGCGGCACTTACGGGCCGCGGTAGCCCAACTCGGCAGAGGCGGACCGCAATCAATCTCAGACTCTTGCTCCAGTCTCAGTAGTCGCCACCGATCGCCGGATCGACCGGGCCGGGCCCGGTCGTCGGATGCCGGTTCAAGTCCGGCCCGTGCAGCTCTTTTGCCGATGCGCGGTAGTTCAAAGGCAGAACACGACGACATGATGACTGACCCGCGCTCTCCACCGTGCCGGCGTGTGCAATGCGGTGGCATCACAGGGCTCGGGGGCAGGCTACGCCCCCGGGCCCGCTCCTTTTCCCGGCACGCCGCCGCGCTTTCCCGCCGTGACCGCCGCTACCCCAAGGTCCGGTCGAGGTTGAACGCCGCGCTGATGAGCGCGAGATGGGTGAAAGCCTGCGGGAAGTTGCCTATCTGTTCGCCGGTGCGGCCGATTTCTTCGGCGTAGAGGCCGAGGTGATTGGCGTAGGTGAGCATTTTCTCGAAGGCCAGCCGGGCTTCGTCCACGCGGCCGGCGCGGGAGAGGGCTTCGACGTACCAGAAGGAGCAGATGGAGAAGGTGCCTTCTTCTCCGCGCAGTCCGTCGGGGCTGCTCTTGGGGTCGTAGCGGTAGACCAGCGAATCGGAGACCAGCTCCTCACCCAGCGTTTCCAGCGTGGCGAGCCATTTCGGGTCGGTGGGGGAGATGAATTTCGCCAGCGGCATCATCAGCACGGCGGCGTCCAGGACCTCGTCGCCTTCGTGCTGGACGAATGCCTTTCGCTCGGGGGACCAGCCGCGTTGCATGATCCGGCGGTAGATCGCGTCGCGCGTGCCCGCCCAGCGCGGCATGTCCGCCGGCAGACCGCGGTGGGTCGCGATCCGTATCGCCCGTTCGATCGCCACCCAGCACATCAGCTGCGAGTAGAGGAAGTTCTGGATTTTTCCGCGGGTCTCCCATATCCCCTCGTCGGGCTGGTCCCAGTTGGCGCAGACCCAGTCGACGAGTTTTCCGACGGTGTCCCAGTGATCGCTGGAGAGCGGCTCGCCCCATTTGTCGTAGAGATAGAGGGAGTCGATGAGGGCACCGTAGATATCGAGCTGCAGCTGATTGACGGCGTTGTTGCCGATCCGGACGGGCGCGGAGCCGAGATGCCCTTCGAGGTGGAGGAGTTCTTCCTCGGGCAGTTCGCTGCGGCCGTCGATGCCGTACATGATCTGTAGCGGGCCGCCGCTGCCGTGACTCAGGCAGATTTCCTCGGACAGGAAATGCACAAAGGCCTTGGCCTCGTCGGTGAAGCCGAGCCTGAGCAGGGCGTAGATGCAGAAGGCGGCGTCTCGCACCCATACATAGCGGTAGTCCCAGTTGCGCTCGCCGCCGATCTGTTCGGGGAGACCGGTCGTGGGAGCGGCCACGATGGCGCCGGTCGGCGCGTAGGTGAGGAGTTTGAGCGTGAGCGCCGAGCGGTGCACCATCTCCCGCCATCGTCCCCGGTAGCGCGACTGCGACAGCCAGGTGCGCCAGTACCGCACCGTGGCGCCGAACAGTTCTTCCGCCTCCAGCACCGCACAGGAACGCGGCTGGACGCCGTCGCCGATCCGGTCGAGCGCGAAGACGGCCGACTCGCCCTCCGCCAGGGTGAAGGAGGCCCGCGCGTCGACGCCGTCGGTTTCGACCGGGACGCTGGACGTCAGCGCGAGGGAGAGGTCGGGGGAGCGGAAGAGGGTCTGGCCTTGCTGGGTGCCGACCGTGTGGGCGTGCCGGCCGTAGTCGAAGCGGGGCGCCACACGGGCGGTGAACGGCAGCGACCCGCGTACGCACAGCACCCGCCGGATCAGGCGGTGCCGGTCCGCCTCACGCGAGTCGTCGACGATCGGCATGAAGTCCTGGACCTCGCCCACACCGTTGTCGGCGAAGAAGCGGGTGATCAGGATGTTGGTGTCGGGGAAGTAGAACTGCTTGGTGCGCGCGGGCACATCCGGGGCGAGTTCGAAGGCGCCACCGCGGTCCGCGTCGAGGAGGGCCGCGAAGACGCTGGGCGCGTCGAAGCGGGTGCAGCAGTACCAGTCGATGGTGCCGTTCGTGCCGACCAGGGCGGCCGTGCGCATGTCCCCGATCAGCCCGTGCTCGGCGATGGGGGTGTAGCGGGGAGCGTCCGCTTTACGGGGGCGGAGGCTTTCGCAGGTGGTCATGTGACCTCCCCGGCGTGGGGGCAGAGCGCTGGATTCAGGGTACCTCCGGGGGTGGGGTGGCGAGGGGCGAGAACGGGGCTCCGGGGGTGCCTGAGGGGCGCCGTGTCAGGGGGATGTCCCCGCGCCGGCGCGTTCCTGGGCGGCCGCGGCTTGTGTGTCGTTGCCGAGGTGCTCTTCGAGGCGGGCCTGGGCCGACCAGTTGTACGGGCACAAGGGGCGAAGCTGGATGCGTTCGCTCAGCAGCGTCCGGGCGAGGTCGGCGTGGCCGGCGCGGAGGGCCGCCTCAACGAGGGTGCGCTGGACGGCGTCCCGCTGGGCGTGACTGCCGCCGAAGGTGTGGAGGCGGTGCCGCAGCGGCAGCAGCAGATCGGCGGCCCGCTCCCAGTCCCGCCGGCCGTAGGCGATCAGCGCGCGGCAGACCGGCAGGCCGATGTCGGTGGTCATGGCGCGATTGGTGACACTGGGTGCCGCGCCGGCCACCCACTGCTGACGGTCACCTACCAGGCGCTCGGCCTGGGTGAGGCGGCCCGCCCCCACGTACGCCATCACGGCGTGCACGTCGTTGAAGGCGTAGTGGGCGCCGTCCTGGCGGCCTTCCCAGGCGTCGGCGAGCCGCGCCCACCGTGCGCTCTGGTCGTTCCCCGCCAGGTGGAGCCGCCACAGCAGGGCGGCGGCGTCCAGGAGCTGCATCGCCGCGCCCGGCGAGGCGTCGTGGTGGATGGCGCGGTCGTAGATCTCCAGCACGCGGGCGGTGTCGCCCCGCTCCAGGGAGTAGAGGGCGTAGTGCCACCAGTTGTGGACGGTGAGCAGGGTGCCGGCCGCCCAGTCGTCGGTCCGGGCGTCAAGGAAGCGGATGCCGTCCGTGAAACGGTCCCGCATCTCGTAGGTGTGCACCGCGGCGTGGATTCCCCAGACGTCGCGCGGGTGCTGGGCGAGCGCCGCCAGGGCGGCATCCTCGGCGCGTTCGTAGTGCCCGGTCTCCTCCAGGCCGAACGCGTACATGCCCAGCAGCGGGCCGTGATGGCGGTCGTCGTCGCTCCAGGCGCCCAGCGCTCCACCGATGCGGTCGCGCAGGCGCGGGGCATTGCCGGTGAGGAAGTCGATCTGATGCCCCACGAAGAGCGCCAGCGCGTCGCGGGGGTAGGCGACGGTGAGGTCTTCCAGGAGGCGGCCGGCGCCGTGGATGTCCCCGTCCAGGCAGGCGGTGACGGCGGCGAGGTGCATCCGCTCGCGTCGGGTGGGGGCACCCTCGTCGAGGCCGGAGCGGAAGCGCGCGAACGCCTCCCGGGCGGCGGCCGCGTCCTTCTCCTCGGTACCCAGCACTCCCAGGTACGCGCCCAGGGCCTGTCCCATGACCGACCTCGGCGAGGCGGCGAGCGCCGCCTGTGCGCTCCGCACGACCTCGGGCCGGAAGAACAGCAGGTCGTCGAGGGCCTGTTCGTAGTGAGCGGCGGCCTCGGCGCCGGTGTCGCTCATGCGGTGCCCGTGACGGTCCGCTGTCATAGGTTGCTCCCGGGGTGGCGATTGCGGGCGGGGCCGGCAGGAGGAGCGCCGTGCGTGCCGTCGCCACCGTCGCGCCGCGGCGCTCGCTCGCCGTCCCTGTGCTGTTCCATCGTGGCCAACCGGCGGCGCCGCGGAAAGAGCGACTCGGGCGCCACGGCGGAATCCCTCATTCGTGTCGGCCTGCTCGGGGGAGCAGGGTCCCCCCGAGTAACCGCCTGCCTGTGGCGGGAGGCAGGGGCGACCGGTGGCAAGCGGGAGAGATCGACTTCCCCGACGGGTATGCGGATCCCGACGGCGCCGACTGGCTGTTCCAGCCGCTGACCACACCGACGCCGGAAGCATTCAAGGAGTTCGCCGAGGACTACTACGAGACGACGGTGGACCTCGACGCGGTGCGCCGCGTGTACGACCTTCGCCCACTCAACCGGCGGACGGTCCGCGCGCTGAACGCCACAACGTCCCTGAAGGCCGTCGCAGCCGCGGCCGTCGGGATCGGCCATCCGACGGATGCCGAACTGCCGGACCGACGGCCCCACGGGGACTGACCTCTGCCTGGCCCGGTCCGACGGCCGCTCACTGCGCCGCCCCGGGCGAGCGGTTCACCGCCCGGCGGCCTCCCGTGCCACGGCACACAGCGCCGTGATGCGGTGGTCGGGACCGAGCGTGCGCAGCGCCTCGGCATGGGCGTTCTCCGCGAGGCGGGCCGCCTCCTGGATGTCGCCCTTGAGCGCCAGCATCCGGGCCAGCTCCGCGATCGCCTCGAGGGTGAACGGATGCTCATCGCCCAGCTCCACCCGACGCGTGGCGATCGCCCGGCGCATCGTGGCGATCGCCGTCTCCTGGTCGCCGCGTTCCCAGGAGGTCAGCGCGTGGTTGTGCCGGGCTGCCGCCGTACGGGCGTGATCGGGTCCGTAGTAGGCAATATGAGCCTGGAGTGCCTCTTGGGACTCCCGCCCGACCTGGTCCCAGCTGAGCTCGGGTACCTCGTCCTCCACCGTGGCTCCAGGGATCCGCGCAGCCACCAGCGCCGCCCGCTTCGTGGCCGCCGTCATCAGGACGGAACGCACGGCGACGTCCTCGCTTCGCTTCCCGTGGAGGTCCGGCAGCAGATCCGTCAGCTGCCGGGCGAGACGCAGCGCGATCCCGAAGCGCCCCAGCAAGGACTGGTGATCCACCTCCAGATAGATCGTCTCGGCGGTCTCGGCGTGTGCCGGCCCCAGAACACGCTGCGTGATCTCATGGGCGTCACGGGCCAGTTGGATGGCCTCCGCGAGCCGGTCGCTCCTGCCGTAGAGGCCGGACAGCCGGATGCACGCTTCGGCCAGGAGCAGCGGTGCCTCATCCGCCCACGCCGTCGCGGCGTCCAACGCCCCCCTGAGCACGGGCTCCGCTCCCGACAAGTCTCCGCTCAGGTCGGTGACCTTCCCCAGGGCGATGGCGTCGGCGACCGCACCAACGTCCCGGTAGGCCCCCTGCGAAGCACCGGCCTCCGCCGTACCGGCCTTCGCGATGCCCGCGGCGAAGGGCAGCGCATCGGCCCACCGGCCCCCCGCGTCGTGCGCGTCCCGCAGGCGGCGCGCCGCATCCAGTACCGCGTCGGCGGTGACGCCGTTCTCCAGCAACGCAAGGACATGCGGCTCCACCAGCCGCGCCGTGCCCGTGTCCCCGTCCTCGGGCACGGCCCTGTTCACGAGCTCGGCAGCCGCTTCGTACAACGGCGCGCGCCGCTCGGGCGGCACGCCCGCCGCAACCGTCTCCAGCAGCAGACCATGTGCGGTCAGACACCGCTGGGGCCGTCCGGCGGCTCCGCCGGGCACCTCGATCAGATCCACCAGCGATGCCGACAGCAGACCACGCAGCCCCGCTTCGATCCGCTCCGCCGCGACCCCGGGCACGCCCACCGCCAGCACCGCGGAGGGGGCGAGCAGACCGACGGGTACCGGTGCGTGCCCCCAGCACGCCAACAACCGCAGCACGCCCACGGCTTCGGGAAGTCCGCGCTGTGCCAGGGCATCCAGCGACAGCTGCCAGGTGCGGCTCAGCCTCTCCCGAGCCCCGCTCTCCAGACCCGCGCCCCGATCGAGCAAGCCAACGGGATCCTCACCCAGCCGCACCAAGTACTCCTCGACGGTCCAGCTCTCGAGCACCTGCTGCGACAGAAACCCTCCGGCCAGCGTCAGAGCCAGCGGATGACACCCCAGCCGCTGCGCCAGCCGCCGTGTCGCCTCCGGCTGGTGGACGCCGGGCGCCAGGTCGTGGAGCAGCTGTGCCGCCTCCACCACAGGCAGCTCCGCCACCCGGTGCATCCGGGCCCGTACACCGCTCCAGGCCGGGTCGTCGGCCTGACGGGACGTCACCAGCACCGTCCCCCGCGCCGAGGCGCGCAGCCAGCCGTCCCGCAGCGGCCGCGGATCGTCCGCGTTGTCCAGTACCAGCAGCCATGGCTCCGCAGACGCGTCCAGCCGCTGCCACACCAGGTCGGCCGCGGCCCGCCGCCCCTCCTGCGCGGCCCTGACCTCCTCCGGTCCCGCTCCCCGGTCCGCCGCCACGGCAAGCATGCCCGCGCGCAGCTGCGACTCGGTGGAGGCATCCACCCACAGCGCCACCCCCGACGGAGCCGCCTGGTCGAACAACCACCGTGCCACCGCGGTCTTCCCGCAGCCGCCGAAGCCGTGCAGCACATGCACTCCGCCACCGGCGCCCAGCTCGGCCGCGAGTTCCTCGCGCAGCTCCTCCCGGTCACGCAGCGCCGTGCGCAGCGGTGCCGACAGCGGAACCCGCACCGAGGCGGGCCCCGTTGGCACCCGCATCGCCTCCGACGCGCCGTGGTGATGGTGTTCGGTGATCTGGATGTCCCGCTCGGACTGGAAGATCCGCCCCTGCCCGTAGGCCGCGGCATGCGGCGCGTAGTCCTCGCTCACGACCCCGCCGTCCCGTCGATCCGCAGAACGTGGGGTCGGCCGCCACCCCGGCCGGTCTCCCTCTGCCCGCCCCGCGTTGTCCCAGCCGCGCCCGCTAACGCCGAGATCCGTGCACCCACGGCCGTCCCCCTCCAGCCAACATCATCGACAGCGTCACCCTAGGGCAACCGGCCATCCGGGAACACCGGCTGACCAGCCCACTTCGAGGGAACGACGCTCTCCTGCGTTACGCCGCGCTGCGCGTTCCACCGCTCGTTGCGCTTCTCGGCGGCGACACCGCGCTGCCCGGCCCACGCGGCCGACCGGGTGACCAACCCCCGCCCCAGGTCAGCGACGCCGATCGGGCGAGCGGCGCCCGATACGGCGATCCCGGCACCGAGCCGTCGCGGACCGCCGGCCGCGGCACGGAGCGCTCAGGAACCCCAGTCCGATCCCCAGCATCCAGCTGTCCTTGGCCAGCGCAACACCTTCCTCCGTCGGCCGCAGACCCCCGGGCTGCCGCATGCCCGGCAGCCGCAGATACAGCCCGACCAGGCCACCAGAGAGCCCGGTCAGCGCCAGCCCGGCCAGCCGGCTCGGTACGAACGGGACGAGCAGCGCACCGCCGACCGCGAGCTCCGAGCACGCCAGCAACCGGGTGAACCGCTCGGCGGGGATCCGTTCCAGAAAGGGATACGCCGCACAGGCCATGCCGTGCACGCCCTCGGCGGTCGCCTGGTCCGCCCGCCATTTCGTCAGCCCGGAATTGAGGATGAAGGCGCCGGTGGCCACACGCGGGGCCACATCACGCGGCTCGGGCAACTGCACCATGGGGAGCCTCCAGGATCGGTTCTCGGCCCCTCGCCGAGCTTAGAGCCTGTCCTGGCACCTCGCCCGGGGAGCCGGGCGAGGCCGCCGCCCGCCGCCCGGCCATCAATTCGCTGGCAGCGCCCGGCCGCGCTTGTTATTTTCTGGCCACACGCCAGGTGCGAGATGCATGGCGACCGCTGCGACAAGGGAGGTTGATGAATATGGCCCGCCAGACGCTTCATCAGCATGCCCATGTCCGGGTCGCGCGCCGACAGGCTGCGGCCCGGTCGTCCGAACGACCAGGAGTGTCGCGTGTCTTCCTTCTTCTCACTCACCGGTACGGATCTGACCACTGACCGCCTCGTGCTGCGGCCATGGTCCACCGACGAACTCACCGCTGTTGTCAGCGATGCCCATCTGACGCACTGGGCACAGGACTTCCCCGCCGAGGGCGACCGTGTCATCGCCCAGATCCTGACCGAAGCCCCCGAGGGGCTGAACGCGTACGGCCACCGCCAGGTCATCGAGCGTTCCAGCGGCTCGGTGATCGGGTCCATCGGCCTGTTCTGGCCCCCCAACGACGGCTCCCTCGAACTCGGCTACGGCATCGTCGCCTCACGCCGAGGCCGCGGCTACGCCTCCGAGGCCGGCCGCGCCCTCGTGGCGTTCGCCCTGACCGCACCGGGCGTGCACACGGTGTACGCGAACGTGGAGCTGTCGAACCCGGCCTCGGTGCGCGTACTGGAGAAGGCCGGGCTGCGGCGCTGGAGCGACGACGCCACCACGGCCCGCTTCCGCACCACGGCACCGGATCCGTCCTCGCAGTGATTCCGAGGGGAGACCGGCAGCGGAGCGGAACGGTCCCGCTGCCGGTCTCCCCGGCCCGGATTTCAGCGGCCGGGCGCCGGGATCCGCCGTCGGCCGCTCCGGCCGTCCGCCTGCACGACTTGCACTTGCCGCAACGTAAGCCCCTACGGTCCGGTGCCATGAAGACAGTGGTTCATGACACGGCGTCCGCCATGCTCGATCTCCTGCACCGTCCGGTGGAGGAGCGGCTCGACGCCCTACGAGAGATTTACCGCCCCCTGCAAAGGGTGATGTCCACGGTGGGCGACATCGACATGACGCAGATGCACCAGATGGGCAGCGGCTTCCGGATCGATGGTGAGGACCCGCGCTACCTGACGGCCCTGGAGCAGATGCGGGGCGCGGGGGTGTGGAACCAGATCGAGGACCGCCTCGCCGCGGCGTGGGAGCGGCTGAACGGTGCGGTGCCCGGAATCAAGAGCGCCGAGACCGTGCATGTGGTCCTGGTGCTCGGCAACCCCGACGACGACCTCCTGACGGTCCGCAACGCCGGCTACCTCGGCATGGGCGGTATCCCGGGCGCGATCCAGCTGACGATGTGGCCCACCGAGACCAGCCTGGCGAAGATCGGCCACGCCGCCGCGCACGAACTCCATCACAACGTGCGCTACGCCAATGTGGCCTGGAACCCGATGACGGTCACGGTTGGCGAGCAGGTCGTCGCCGAAGGACTGGCCGAGGCGTTCGTACGCGAACTGGCGGGGGAGCGGGCCATGGGGCCCTGGACGACGGCGCTCTCCGGCGCGGAACTGGACCACGTCCACGAGAAGATCGCGGCCGGGATCGATGTGGCCGGGATGCCGAACCTGCCCGCGTACGTGTTCGGCGACGCCACCGCGGAGCGCATGGGACAGCGGCCCGTCGGACTGCCGGACTTCGCCGGCTATGCGGCCGGCCTACGGATCGTGGACGCCCACCTGGCGGCCTCCGGCCTGACGGCCGCCCAGAGCACCGCGCTGCCCGCACGCGAGATCCTCACGAACGCGGGCGTGCCGACCGGCGCGTGACCGGCGGGGGACCGGTGCGGGGGACCGGCGCGCCCCGGGCTTCCGCAGACGCAGGGGGCCGAGCGGGTGAACAAGCCGCCGCTGCGCCGCTCCCGGCAATCGGCGGCGTCCCCTGACCGCAGCCCGCCAACAGGCGCCGCGCGCCGGCGGTCGGCAGGGTGGACACCATGAGCGACGTACCCCGCCCCCGCCTCCCGCTGCATCCCCCGGCCCCCGGCGCCCGCCGCCACGTTGTCCCCGTCCACCGCCGCCAGGCCCGCACCAGGTCCCGGGCCGCCTCGCTTGCGCGGAATTGAGATGCTCACGGCGCTGAACCGACGCCTGGGCGTCGGACTCCTGCACCATGCCCACACCCTTCCCGACCACATTGCGCTGACCATCGGCCGGCGCGAGTACACCTACCAGGAGGTTGCGCACACCGCCCGGCAGTGGGCGTCCTTGCTCGTCGAGGCGGCCGGACCCCGGCCGCGGCGGGTCGGTGTCCTGGCCTCCCGTAACCAGGCCGCGTACGTGGGGGTGGCCGCCGCGCTGTTCGCCGGAGCGGCCTTCGTCCCGCTGAACCGTGAGCTCCCGCTGCGGCGGACCCGGACCATGCTGGAGCGGTCCGGCCTCGACGCGCTGATCGTCGACGAGGCATCGCTGCCCCAGCTGCCGCAGCTGCTCCGGGGCCTGCCGCGGCGGCCGGCCGTGCTGCTGCCCGACAGCCCGCGCGCAGGCGTCCCGCATCTCGGCGACGGCGACGGCGACGGTGGCGGCCACGGCCCGGTCCTGGACGCGGCCGACCTCGCGGCCGCCGCCCCGCTGGACCAGATGCCCGAGGCCGGCCCCGAAGACCTGGCGTACGTGCTTTTCACCTCCGGCAGCACCGGCGAGCCCAAGCAAGTCCCCATCACCCACGCCAACGTCCGGTCCTTCCTCGACGCGAACCAGGACCGCTACCGGCTCACCCCCGACGACCGGCTCACCCAAATCGGCGACCAGACCTTCGACCTGTCGGTCTTCGACCTGTTCATGGCCTGGGAGAACGGCGCCCGGGTCTGCGCGATGGACCCCCTGGAGCTGCCCGCGCCCTTTCCCTACCTGGAACGAAACGGGATCACCGTCTGGTTCTCCGTACCGTCCGTAGCCGCGGCGCTGCGCGAGCGGGGCGCTCTGACGCCCGGATCGATGCCGACCCTGCGCTGGAGCCTGTTCTGCGGCGAGGCGCTGCCCAGGGCCACCGCCGAGGCCTGGCAGACCGCCGCCCCCGGATCGACCGTGGAGAACCTCTACGGCCCGACCGAGCTGACCATCGCCTGCACGGTCTACCGCTGGGACCCGCAAACGAGTCCCGCGCTGTGCGTGCACGACAACGCGCCGATCGGCCTGCCGTACCCCGGCCTGCAAACGCTCATCCTGGACGAGGACCTCGCACCCGTCGCGGACGGCGCCACCGGCGAACTGTGCGTGGCCGGCCCCCAGACCACCCCCGGCTACTGGCAGGCACCCGAGCCGACCGCTGAGCGCTTCCTCACCCGCGAGGGCAAGACGTACTTCCGCACGGGCGACCTGGTGCGGATGCATCACGGCCAGTTGGTCTGCATCGGCCGCAACGACCAGCAGGTCAAGGTCGACGGCTACCGGATCGAACTGGGCGAGATCGAAGCGGCGCTGCGCCGCTATGGGGCGACGGAGGCCGTGTGCCTGATGTGGCCGGACCCGGCAACGATCACCGCGGTGATGCGCGGAGCGGCGGATCCGGCCGCCGTGGCCGAGGCGTCCGCGGACAGCCTGCCGCCCTACATGGTGCCCAAGTCGGTGCACGCCATCGACACCATGCCGCTGAACGCGAACGGCAAGGTGGACCGCACCGCGCTGCGCCGCTGGCTGGACGACGGGGCGGCCCGCAGGTGAGGCGCATAAATTCTCTTGCCGCAATCAGCAAGATCAAGTAATATCACCCGACGTGAACACCGGACCGGCGCTACGCCACACACGGATTGGCCTCCCGGTGGAGGGCTGATCGCACAGTGGGTGCGCAGAAGGCACCCCCTCAGTTCGGCACGCGGACCTCCCAGCGTTTGTGCACTGCGAGTCCTTTTTCGTGTCGAACAACAGCGAGGCCAACCACATGCCAGTCACGTTCAACCACACCATCATCGCCGCCAAGGACCGCAACGAGTCGGCCCGGTTCTTCCGAGACCTGTTGGAAATTCCGGAAGCGCCGTCCTGGGGCCCGTTCATCAACATCCAGCTCACCGATGGCGTACTGCTTCAGTTCGCCGAGCCGCCGGTGGACATCCAGATGCAGCATTACGCGTTCCTGATCGACGACGAGCTGTTTGATCGGGCGTACCAGCGACTCTGCGACGGCGGCGTCGAGCACTGGGCCGATCCGCAGATGCGGCGCCCGGGCGAGATCAACAACGAGCACGGAGGCCGGGGGGTGTACTTCAAGGACCCCGCAGGTCACGCGATCGAGCTGATCACCCGCCCTTACCTGTAACCGGGACGGTGCCTGGTCGGGCACCCGGAACGCGGTGACCGGCCAGGCACCGTCAATCGGCCGCAGACCACGACGAATTGGCTCGCTCGTCGAACGTTTTCCGGCGAGCGAGCCGCGGTCTCCCCCTCCGGCCACACCAATTGCCTTGACGGGCATACGGGTTGCCCCGATCGCGGACCTTCGGCTACGGTGCCGACCGTCCGCCCGTAATCGAACAGAGGAAGTGGCGAACAGGCAGAACGACCAATGAAGGACCGCGATCAGCGCGTCTGCTGACGACTGATCAACGCGGTTGAGAGGGCCCGCAAAGGGCCGGAGTCGGACGAGATCCGACCACCCCATCTCCGCTGCTGACAACGGCAGCGTTCTTCCTTGAGTTCGTTCTGCGTACTCCCACTCCGGGCGATGCCTGCACCACCACGGCACCGCTCGTCGATTACAAGGATTCCTCATGGCTTCCCGCCCATCCGAGCCTGCCATCGACGCTCCCGCCGCTCCTGCCACTCCCGTCGCACCAGCTCCGTCGGTCAGGACCCGCGCCGTCGTCCTCACCCTCATGGCGGCGGTCTTCCTCTCCCTGCTCGACTCGCAGATCGTCGCCACCGCACTGCCCCGCGTGGTCAGTGACCTGGGCGGACTCGACCAGTTCAGCTGGGTCACCACCGGCTACCTCATCGGCGGCAGCGCCGCCGCGCCCGTCTACGGCAAACTGGGAGATCTGTTCGGACGCAAGCGCGTCTTCCTGGCCGCCATCCTCATGTTCCTCGTCGGATCGGCGCTCTGTAGCCTCGCCCAGACGATGGGTCAGCTCATCGCCTTCCGCGTCCTCCAGGGCGTCGGCAGCGGCGGCTTGTTCATCTGCGTCCTCGCCCTCATCGGCGAGATGTTCTCCCCGCGCGAAGGCGCACGCTACTACGGCTGGATCTCCCTCACCTTCGGTGCGGCCTCGCTCTGCGGTCCCACCCTCGGCGGCATCCTGACCGAACTCGTCGGCTGGCGCTGGGTGTTCTTCGTCAACCTGCCCGTCGGTGGCGTGGTGCTGGCCGTCGTCTCCGCGACGCTGCGCCTGCCCGCCCAGCCAAAGAAGAAGGCCCACATCGACCAGGCCGGTGTGATCCTCCTCGTCACCGCGATCGTCGCCCTGAACCTTCTCACCGGGTGGGCCGGCGTCACCTACGCCTGGACCTCCCCCGTCATCCTCGGTCTCGCCGCCGCGTCCGTCGTCGCGGTAGGTGCGTTCGTCCTCTCCCAGCGCCGTGCCGTGGACCCGGTCATCCCGCTCCGGCTGTTCGCCAACCGGACCTTCACGCTCGTGGTCATCCTCGGCTTCATCGCCGGTTTCATCGGTCTGGGCCTGCTCAACTACCTGGTCCTGTGGCTCCAGACCGTCCTCGGCCTCGACGTGCACGAGTCCGGCTACGTCCTCACCGCGATGATGCTCGGCGTCGTGCTGACCGCCTGGATCAGCACCAAGGTCATCGCACGCACCGGCTCCTACCGCTGGTTCCCGGTGCTCAGCATGACCGCCTTCGCCGTCGCCGCCGTGGTGTTCTCCACCGCAGGCCCCGAGACGAGTGTTGCGCTCGCCCTCGTCTATGTCCTGCTCTTCGGGATCGCCGCCGGCCTCAACTCCCAGGCCCTGAGCCTCGCCGCCCGGAACACCGCGAGCATGCAGGACATCGGCGCCGTGCAGGGCACCGCCAACCTCATGCGGCAACTCGGCACCGGGCTCGGCGTCTCGTTCTTCTCCGCCCTGATGAGCGCGCGCCTCGGCACCGGACTCCAGAAGCACTTGGGCGACGCATCATCCGGCGCCCGCATCGACAAGGACGGCTCACTCTCGCCCGAGGTGCTCGGACGCCTCTCCCACGCCGTCCGCCGCGAAATCGCCGACGTCTACGCGGACTCGCTCCGCGCCATCTTCTACGCGGTCATCCCGATCGCCCTCGCCGGAGTCATTGCCGCGCTGTGCCTCAAGGACATCAAGCTCGCGGACGTCGACACGGGCGTCGACACGGACTCCAACGCTGTCGCCCACGGCAGCGCCGAGTCCCGTAGCGCTTCCTGACTCACCCGCACCCATCCCACGACCGACCCCTGCGCACGGCCCGCGACCGTGCCGTACAGCCCAAGGAGATACCCCCATGATTCTGATCACCGGCGCCACCGGCAATGTCGGCAGCGAACTCGTCGCCCGGTTCGCCGCCGCGGGCGTGCCCGTGCGGGCCATGACCCGGTCGCCCGAGAAGGCCGACTTCCCCGACGGCGTCGAGGCCGTCGCCGGCGACTTCGATGTGCCCGAGACGCTCCCCGCGGCGCTGGCCGGCGTCGACCGCGTCTTCGTCGTCCCACCGGGCTACGGCCCGCAGGGCCCGGTCCAAGAACGCACCCTCGTAGCGGCCGCCCGCGAAGCCGGCGTCAAGCACCTGGTCAAGCTCTCCACCAGCGGCGTCGGCTTCGGTGCGACAGACCCGCTGACCTCCGGCCACCGCCGGGGCGAACAGGTCGTCCAGGACTCCGGCCTCCGGTGGACCATCCTGCGCCCCGGCACCTTCATGGTCTATCTCCACGGTTACGCCGACACCATCGGCAAGGAGCGGACCATGTACGTCACAGAGGGCGACCCGGTCTCCGCCATGATCCACCCACGGGACATCGCCTCCGTGGCCGCCACGGTCCTCACCACCTCCGGTCACGAGGGCCAGGCCTATACGCTCACCGGCGGCGAGGCCCTCAGCCCGCAACGCCAGGGCGAGATCGTCGGCGAGGTCCTCGGCCAGGAGGTCAAGGTCATCGAGCGCACCAGGGCCGAAGCGCGGGCGGAGTTCGACCGCCTGGGCTGGCGCGGCCCCCGTCTCGAAGCCCTGCTGGAGCTCAAGCGCCAGTCCGCCGCCTGGGACTGGAAGATCTCCGACTCCGTCGAGCGGATCACCGGCAAGGCGCCGCTGACCCTGCGCAACTGGGTCGACGAGAACATCCACATCTTCGGCTGAGCCGTCCCGCGCGCGGCGCGTGGGGTCTGGTGTGGCCGGCGCTCTCAGCGAGGCCGGCGCCGGGCACACCAGCCCCACGCTGTTGAGGCGCTCCGGCGGGAGGGCAGGCATTCAGCGCCGTGATGCGCCTGTGGCTCACGCGCGGGAAAACGGTCACCGGCCACGGAGTGGGGAGGACGCCGGGGGCGGTCCTGCAAACGATCCTGGCGGCCGTGACCGCTGTCCCGCCGGATCCGCTCACGATCCTCAGGGCCCGCGTGTATCCCTGTCGCCCGCACCGTGAAGACCGGCGCCTGGGATCACGACGAGTCCGGGGCGATGAACAATCCGTCGCAATTCATCACAAGATGAACGCGAGTACCGCTCCCCCCGATTCTGCTGTCATGCCGACAGCCCGTCGTGCGATTCGGGTGACCCCCGTGGACGCCGGGAGGACGTTCACCTCGATGCATCCGGAACGGCGTCCCGCACGGCGCGCGAGATGCGCAGATGGCTTCGTACGCTCGAAGGGACAGGTTCCGTTGCGTTCCCGTGTGTTCCCCTGCGCCATGCGGAGACGGTCTCGGGGACATTCACGGAGGTGACAGCCATGCGCGCCTCGTTGATACAGCTGTCCGTGGATTCGTCGGCCTCCGCCGAGGACCGACGCCGCAGGGCGGCTTCGCTGGTCCGCGGCCGGGCGGGCGACGATCTGGTGGTCCTGCCGGAGCTGTGGACGGCCGGCGCCTGGGCCTACGACCGCTGGGAGCAGGACGCCGAAGGGATCGACGGCCCCACCGCCGAGGTCATGTCCGCCGCCGCGCGTGAGGCCGGGGCGTGGCTCCACGCCGGATCGATCGTCGAGCGGGACGGGGACGGGACGCTGTACAACTCCGCCCTCCTTTTCGACCGGGCCGGCGTCCTGCGCGGTCACTACCGCAAGATCCACCGATACGGCTTCGACACGGGCGAGGCGACCATGATGGGAGGGGGCCGCGACATCGTCTCCGTGCCCACCGATTTCGGTGTCATCGGCCTCGCCATCTGCTACGACCTCCGCTTCCCCGAACTCTTCCGGGGCCTCCTCGACGCGGGCGCGGAGCTGGCCGTGGTGCCCGCCGCATGGCCCGCGGCCCGGCTGGGCCATTGGCAGCTCCTCACTCGCACGAGGGCCTTGGAGGAACAGGTCTTCCTCCTGGCCTGTGACGCGGTGGGAACGCACGGCGGTATGGAGCAGGCCGGTCACAGCGTGGTCATCGACCCCTGGGGAACCGTCCTGGGCGAGGCCCGGACCGCGGAGGAGACGGTGACGGTGGACTTCGACATGGCCCACGTCGGCCGGATCCGCTCCGAACTTCCGGTGCTGCGTGACCGGGTCCTGGCCATCGAAGCTCCCGGGGGGCGTTGAGCCGGCGGACCGCTGCGGGCGCCGCCGCAGGGAGCAGGGAGCAGGGAGCGGGAGGCGGGGGCGCGCTCGATTCCCTCAGGCCGCGTTCTGGGCAAGCGTCTGCTTCTGGTTCTGCCATGTGGTGATCCGGTTGATGATGAGGACGATCAGCCCGCCGGCGGCCACGTCGAGCACCGTGCCCAGGGTCGCCAGGTTCGCCGTGCTGCGCAGCCCCTCCTCGGTGATCGTCTCCTTCAGGTAGAACCCCGAGAGGGTCCGGCTGATCATCGTGTCAGCGACGTACAGCACCCACCAGGCGGTGACCAGGCCACGGAGGGCCACTTGCCGGGGCGCGCCGGCCCGCCAGATGTCCGACACCACCTGGTACGGGAACCACAGGTTGGCCACCGGCGTGAACCAGCCGGCGACCACCCAGGCTCGGGACCGGCGCTGCGCGGCGGGGCCGCCCGACAGCTCGGCGTTGATCCGCGCCCGCCACAACCAGACCAGGAACAGCACCCCGGCCGCGACGTAGACCACGAGCGCCGGTATCGACACCGACCTCGAGAAGGTGTCGGCCGCCTCGAGGTCCGCGACCGTCGCCGCCCCGGCTCTGAAGTCGTGAACGACGAGGTAGTTGCGCCAGTCGGACACCGTGCCCAGCACACCGCCCACGAGCGCCAGCAAGATCAGTGTCGTGGCGGCGCAGGCCGGGCCGCTCACCGTCCTGTGCTGCTGCTGTTGCGCGCCGGTCGGGCCCGCGGCGTCCACGGGCATGCCCTGCTGTGGACCGTCCACGATCCCCCCGGGAGTTCGTGCGATCGCCGGACATTGCGTAGGCCAGGAGGATGATACGAGGCGCAGCCCCGTTGCGTCCCGGGTTTCCGTCAACTCCCGTTCCCTCATGGTGATTTGTGCGGGAATGTTGCCGCTGTGGAAGGGCGCTACCAGAGGCCGGACAACCGCAGTGCCCGGAAGGCCGGCCAGGACAGCAGGGCCAGCCCCGCGACCAGCGTGAAGCCTTTCCCCAACGACCTCTGTGTGGCGATGGTGGCCCTCCAGGCCATCGTGCGTTTACGGACCCCGACGGATGCCAGTGCGGCCTTCATGGCGCGGGCCAGGTGGTGCGTGGGAGTGAGCGGGCTCATCGACGCCAGTGCGGCCTTCATGGCGCGGGCCTTGCGGCGCACGAGCGCGCCCGGCGGGCTCGTGACGCCGGGCACGGGCCCCACCGGATGCACATGGGGCGTCCACTCGGCGTCGAAGGTGATGACGGCGGAGGTCCAGGGATCGCCCCCGGCCGCCTCGTACAGCCGGGATTGCGTCGGCAGGTGCTCGTTCAGCCGTTCGGCCACGCCGGGCAGTCCTCCCGGCGGCCCGCCCGGCGCCAGCAGCACCAGCTTGCGCGCGGGCTGGGTGGCGCGGGCCCGCTCGACCTCCCACCACAGCCCCTCGCCCGGTCCCAGGCGCAGCACGATGAGTTGGGACAGCTCCATCAGCCGCAGCACCGCGGGCTGCCAGTCGTCGAGCGGCAGGTAGAACCGCGCCGCTCCCAGCCGCGGCAGCGGCTCCCCGGGCCTGCCCACCGCGATCACGGGGCCGACGGCGCCCAACGCCCCCGCGAGCTGCTCCTCCCGCGAGTGCATGTTGACGAACGCCGCGTCGTCGACCTGGGCCGCGGTGTCGTCGTCGGCGAAGCTGCGCAGGTAGAGCACGGGTCTGCGGCCGTCGGCCAGCAGGGCCTGGGCCGCGCCGCGCGCCGAGCGCGGGCGGGTGTAGCGCAGGGTCAGTACCCCGGCCCCCAGCGTGGCCAGGCCGCCGACCAGCAACAACGCCTGCGCTTCCAGCGGCATCTTGTAGCCCTGCTGCTGCGACATATTGGTGGCGAGGGCGCCCGCCGCGAACAGCGCGTACCCGACGCCGCCGGCCACCAGGAACACCGGCCGCTGCCACCACGGCTGACGCGGCACGAACCGGCTGACCACGTCGACGACCTCCGCCGCGCCCGACCGGCGACGCCGCCGCAGCCACAGCGCCGGTACGAGCAGTACCCCGGCGGGCGCCGCCCAGTACAGCGCGGCCGCGCGCGACGAGCTCAGTTCCCGGTCGAGCTTCGCCCGGTCCCGCCCGACGTCCGCTGCCAGATCGGCGACACGCCCGCGGGCCAGGGAGATCCTGCCTGTGCCGGCGTCGCGCGCGGCGGCGGAGACCGCGGACCGGCTTCCCCCTGACGGGGCGTTCGCCTCGAACCACGCGTCTGCCTGGCGGATCTCAGCGCGTGCAGAGGCCTCCCCGTCGGCGTAGCGGTCCAGCGCGGCGGTGAGCGCGGCGGCCCGCGCCGGGGCGCCGCGGAAGCGGTCGTGGGCCCGCAGGTCCATGCCCGCCGTGATCGCCAGGTGCAGCGCGACATAGGCCATGACGACCGCGACCGCCGCGACCAGCCGGCGCGAACGCCCGTAAGCCGGAGGACACCTCGGCCGACCCCCTCACCTCGCCCCAGCACCGCCGTCCGGCGCAGGCCCCGTCCCGTACTGCGACCTCGGCCCGCCGGCTGCGGCCGGTTCAGCCCGTGAGCGCGTGCCGTCGGGCAGCGGCCCCCACGGCGGGAGTGACACGCTCATGCCTGCTGCGCGGGACAGCGGCGGGCCCTCCGTCTGTTCACGCCCCAGTGTGCGGGGGGCTGCGAAGCCCGTCCAGGTGGCCGCACGTGCCTGGAGGGCTGTCGTCGGTGGCTCGGACGGTTTGCGCGCCCCGCGCCCAGGCTTGCGGCCGGGGCGCGCTGACCGTCTTTCAGGGGTGGGCCGCTTACCGATCGGGCCCCTTGGTCTTGATGGGGCAGCCGCATCCGGCCGTGCGCCCTCGGCGTCGCTGATGCCGGTTGCCTGCCTGCCGTGCGGGGGTGCGCTGCGCCTCCTGTGGCTATCGCGGCGAATCCGGCCTCGGACGGCCGCGAACGGCATCGTTACGCGCCGCCGTCCTGTCTTCGAACAGCCGCGAGGGCATCGGCGCCTACGGGCAAGAACGTGTCCGCGTTCGGCCCATGCCATGCCCACATCCAGAGGGTCCATATGCCATATTGCGGACATCCTCTCTACGAAAGGCATGTCATGAAGCTCGCGGTCATCGGCGGTACCGGGCTGATCGGGTCACAGGTCGTCAAGAATCTGAACGCGTCCGGGCACGAGGCGGTACCGCACTCGCCGTCCACCGGAGTCGACGTCCTCAGCGGCAAGGGACTGGACGAGGCGGTGACGGGAGCCGACGTCGTCGTCAATCTGACGAACTCCCCGACCTTCGACGAAGCCTCCCTGGCCTTCTTCCAGACCTCGATGGACAACCTTCTGGCCGCGGCCCACAAGGGCGGCGTCGGCCACTTCGTCATCCTGTCGATCGTCGGCGTGGACCAGGTGCCGGAGCTGGACTACTACCGGGCCAAGACGCTCCAGGAGAACATCCTCACGGCCGGGCCGATCCCCTACTCGATCGTCCGGGCGACGCAGTTCATGGACTTCATGGACGCCGTTCTGTCCTGGACCGCCGAGGGTGACACCGTCCGGCTGCCCGCCACACCGATCCAGCCGATCGCCTCCAAGGACGTGGCCCGCGCGGTCGCGGAGGTCGCCGTGGGCACCCCGCTGCGTGGCATCCACAAAGTCGCCGGCCCCGAGGTCTTCCCCCTGGATGAGCTGGGCCGGATCACCCTGTCCTGCAAGGGCGACAACCGTAAGGTCGTTACCGACCCCACTGCCGGCATGTTCGCCGTCGTCAAGGGCGACGTCCTCACCGATATGAACGCTCACCTCGCCCCCACGCGCTACACCGATTGGCTCGCCTGACTCGCTCGCGCCTTCGCAGACGCGCGAGCCCCGGAAGCCGATCCCTGGCCCCGGGGCGGGCGTTGACGAAACCAGTCCTCGCAACGTCGCCATCAGCGCCGCCTGTCCCGGGGCGAACAGGGCACGGCCGGGAACCGCACCGGGCGCGATGTCGGGCCACCTCGCCTGGCGCCCCGGCTAAAAAGCCGAGCGCGCCGCCCTCGACGCCCTGCGCGCCGCGGCGAAGTGCTGGGTGAGCGGCCCTGCTCGCACGGCGACCATCCGTACGAGGCCGAGATGGACTCGATGGGGGGCGAGATCTGGACCGGTGACAACGGGCCGCTGACCGGCGAACGGACGGTGCGGGACGGTGGTACCGACGCCGGGCGGGTGCTGTGCCCGCGCAGCGTCGCGGGGTGGGCGCGCCTTGCCGCGGACGTGATCGCCCCGTTCAGCGTCCGCCGCATCCCGATGGGGGCGCCGCAGGACCACGACAGTCGCATGAGCAACCTCTCGGGGATCGTGAACGACCACCCCTACGGGCATCCGCACGAGGACCTGATCGTCGAGGCGGCCCGCCTTCCTGCACGACCTGGCGGACGAGACCCTCGCGACGCTGGCATGAGATCTCACAGCGCCCGAACGGCACAGGGCGGCAAACCGGTCAGAGAACGCGCAATCAACCTGCTCCAGGCGGCCAACCTGCCGACCACCAGCCCGTGATGACTCACTGACGGCCCGACAGACACGGTGCCGGCCCTGCGGCGGAAGCCGGCTGTCAGACCCCTTGCGTAGGCTTCTGTGCATGGTGCCCAAGAGCTTCTACGACTTGAGATTCGGTGTGTCCCCCGGCGGTGCCCGGAAGGACGCGCACCACATCTGCGGCAGTCCCGACGAGGCCATGGCCGCCCTGGACTCCGAAGTCAAAGACTCGATCAACGTATGGCTGCTTTTCGACTACGGCGCCGATGTGGCCCTGGACGTGTACCAGCGGGGCGAACGAATACGCTCGATCGACCTCCACCCGTTCATCACGATCCGAGTGGACGGCTACCCGGACATCACGTTCCGCGGATCGGGCAAGCCGACCGGCTACGCCGTCGGCGCGGATGATCCCTACAAGGTGCAGAACGAGCTTGCCGATGGGATGTTCGCCAGGGACTTCGACGACGCGATCGAGGTCACTGTGGACTGGGACAGCGTCCTCGTTCCGCCGCTCGTCGGTGAGATCGCGAAGGACGGCGACTACGTCATGCTGGGCGACGGCCCTCTCGACGACCTCGCCGACCTTGATGATCTGGACGAGGACGAGTTGGAGGACGAGCTGATCGACCGGGGCTACGTCGAGTACGGGTTTCACGACTTCGACGAGTGAGCAGCGATGGGCAGCCATCCCGACATCCACGATGGATGCCGATGCCGATGCCGATGCCGATGCCGATGCCGAGGCCGATGCCGATGCCGATGCCGAGCTTCGTGGTGGGCTTCGTTCACTCCTTGAGTTGGCGGCCCGATGGCTGCCCCCGTACCCGCCCGTTCGTTGCCGTTGCTGTTGACGCGCTGGTGCGGGACTGATCTTGAGCGGGGAGTGCATGGAGACGGACCTGCTGCAGGCTCTGCTCGCGGACCCCGCCATGGACACCTGCCGCACACCGCACGCCGCTGTCATTCTGAACGCATGCGTATCGGGGAGCACCGGAACGGCATAGCGGCAGCGGCCGCCATCATCGGTGCGGCGGCCCTGGCCTGGGTCGGCTGGCCGTTACGCCTCTCTGGTACCGACGGGCTCGGGAGTCATTGCGCGGCCCTCGGGCATCCGGCGCATTCTCTTGTGTCCTGGGATCCCGTGTGGTGGTGGTGCGGGTCCTGGTCAGCGGAGCGGCGAGGCATGCGGCGGCGAGGAGGATGCCGAAGGCGACTGTCAGGGCGGTGGTGTAGCCGTGGACGGATGCCGCGGCCGGTGTGGCGTGGCGTGCTGAAGCCAGGTACGAGGCCGTGGCGCCGGCTGCGATGGTGTTGAGCAGTGCGGTGCCGAGTGCGGCTCCGAGTTGCTGGGAGGCGTGGTAGGCGGCCGACGCGGCTCCGATGTCGTCCCTGTGGATGTGCACGGTGGCCAGGCCGGCCGTCGGGGGAATGACGCAACCGAGGCCGAGCCCGGTGAGTACCAGGGACGGTGCCAGGTAGAGCGGCAGGATGTTCGTACTCTGCGGCGTCAAGCGGGTCAGGATGAGCATTCCGGCGGCCGCGGCGGTAAGGCCAGGCACGATCAGCATTACGGGAGCGACGCGCCCGTGCAGCCTCCCGGCGATGAAGGTGGAGCCGAGCAGAGCGGCCAGGGCGTTGATGATCAGTGTGAGACCCGCCTGGACCGGCGAGTAGCCGAGGGCGGTCTGGGTGTAGTAGCTCATGAACAGGTAAAAGCCGAACATCGCGACGAACATCAGGGTGATCGCGATGAAGGCACCTGCACGGCCGCGGTGGAGGAGCACGCGCATCGGCAACAACGGGCGGGAGGCGCGAACCTCGACGGCGACGAACGCGGCCAGCAGCAGAACGCCGCCGGCCAGCAGCGCCAGCACCTTCGCTGAACCCCAGCCGAGCGGTTCGGCTTCGTTGAAGGCGTACACCACAGCCGCGAAGCCTGCGGCGCTGAGCAGTGCCCCCGCGATGTCGAGCCGTCCGGCGCCTCGGATCGGGCGGTCTGGAGGCACGAATGTCGTGCCGAGCACGGCGCACAGAGCGACCGGGACGTTGATGTACAAGCACCACCGCCAGCTGGCGCACTCGGTCAGCAGTCCCCCTGCGACCAGGCCGAGGGACGACCCGGCAGCACCGACCGCGGCGAACACGCCAAATGCCAGGCCGCGTTCGCGCGGCTCGGTGAACGCCGTCGTTAACAACGACAACCCTGCGGGCGCGAGCCCGGCGGCGAACACACCCTGTAGCGCCCGGGCGCCGAAGAGCATCTCGGGGCCCACGGCGGCCCCGCCCAGCGCGGACGAGGCGGCGAAGCCGACCAGGCCGATGAGGAACGTGCGCCGGTGGCCGAGAGCGCCGCTGACCCTGCCGCCGATCAGCAGTAATCCGCCGAAGGTCAGGGCGTACGCGGTGATCGCCCATTGCCGGCTCACGTCGGACATGCCGAGCGCGTCCTGCGCGGAGGGCAGTGCGATGTTCACGATCGTCCCGTCCAGGACCACGAGGAGCTGGGCCGCGCTCACCGCCAGCAGCGTCCACCACCGTTGCCGAACGGAGGCGGCTCCTCCCGTGGGGTTCTC
This sequence comes from Streptomyces sp. NPDC101227, assembly GCF_044767545.1. NCBI lineage: Bacteria > Bacillati > Actinomycetota > Actinomycetes > Kitasatosporales > Streptomycetaceae > Streptomyces > Streptomyces sp. NPDC101227. The sequence goes on from NZ_JBIWOD010000010.1 coordinate 60,734, forward strand.
GATTGCAGGTTCCGCCCCGGGCGGTTCGATGTCTCGGGCATTCATGACTTCAAGTGTTTCGTTGAACTGATCCCGGAGACTTTCCCTCGTGCTGGCCGGTAGTTCAGGGATGGATATGCCGATGGCCCTCAACCCCCGGTTGAACCCAGGGTGCCTCTTGAACTCACCGGAATATTGGCGTGCGCGTGTACGGCGCCCGGCGCGAGTTTTCGGCCGGTGGCCCGGCGCCGGTCGGCGTCTGCGCGGTGTCGCTTCGCTCGTCCGCCCGCGTACGAGCGGCTGAGCCTGCGTCCTCGCGGCACACAACAACCACATCCACAAAACCGAGATGGAGCTCGAAGGTGGACTGACCGCGCTGCCAATGGGACGGGGACGCCACTGCTCTTGGCGGGACCTCGGCCAAGATCGGCGACGGTGGCCTGGCAAGCTGTCCCGCGTGGATGACGCTCTCATCGGTACCCAGGTGCCGCAACGACGACTGACGGAACCGGCGTCAGCAATTCAGGCCCTGGAGCAAGCGGTACCCGGGCCGGCCGCTCTGCGGCGTACGTCTCCCGCCGGTATTGACTGGGAGCAAGCGGAGACGAGCCTTGGTGTGGGGCTGCCCGCGGACTACAAGCTGCTGGGTGACACGTACCCCTCTCTGGTCTTCGGAGACTTCCTGCCGACGGTACGGCCATCCGTCGAAGGAAGGACCAGTTGACTCCGCATTCCCTCGCCTTCTACGTAGACGTGATCACGTACGGAACGGTGCTCGGCGCCAAGCCGACGGACAGCCCCGACCAGGTCACCGAAATACTGGGTCCCGAATTCGTCGAGAACTCCTTTGATGACCACAGCATGTGGCGCGATTACGGAATGGCCGAGTTCTCCTGGATACGGGAATCGCCGGACCATCCTTGGGAGGGGCACCACTTCGCCTTGCAGGTGCATCGGCTCCCGCACTGGGGCGGCAGCATCGTCAGCAAGTCAATCCGCGACCGGTACGGCCGCTTCGACCGCCATCTCCGGTTCGACAAACTGGAGCGGCTGCTGGCACGTCGCGGCGTGCCCCTGGAAGCCGCACCGGACGTGAACGCACCAGTCTTCACTCGGCACTGGCAGCCTTCTTCGCAGGTGTCCGTCATGGCGTTCCGGGCTTACGAAGAATGGCAAATGCGTCGGCGGGGCGGCGGCCGCATCGGTGATGTATATGCCATCCATTCATCGGTGAGCGCCGAGGAAGTGGCACGGGGCAGGATGCGCTACGGCCGCCGGTACGCCTAGGCACGGCAATGCCTCAGGCGGCGGCCAGAGTTCCCTACCTCTGAAGCTCCGCCAGCACGGCGTGGATCGCCGGGCTGCCATGGGCGCTGTGCCGCCATGCCGCGTGTACCTCGCGCTTCGGCGGCTGCCGCAGCGGCCGGACGACGAGGCCTTCATTCAACGGCGGGCGGGCGAGGCGAGGGATCAGCGCGATGACCTCGCTGGAGGCGACCAAGGACAACTGGGTGGAGAAGTCATCGATCAGGTGGCGCACGTCGGGGTCTTCGGGCAGATCCGCCACGAGCCGGCGGAACCACTGGTGGCACACCGTGTCGGGCGGACTCGTCGCCCATGCGTGGCCGGCCAGGTCGTTGCTTGTGAGCGGCGGGTCGAGTCGTGCCAGGGGATGCGATTGATGCATGACGACGTCGCCGACGTCGGTGTGGATGTGGCGCTGGGTCAGCGACGACGACAGGTGGACGGGCAGCCCGTCGGCGTCGTGGAGCAGGGCGAGGTCGGCCGTGCCGGTGTCGACGCTGTGGAGGGCTTGGTCGGGCTCCTGCTCGGCGATGTGCATACGCAGGTCCGGGCAGCGCGTCGACATTCGCTCCATGATGGGCGCGAGCAGCCCGCGGATCCCCGTCGAGAAGGACACCACGCGCAGTGTCCCGCGCGGCGCGCCCTCCGCGACGGATCGGGCCGACTCGGCGCAGCGCTCCAGCGCTTGGAACACGTCGGGCGCCGAGTCGACGATGGCCTGCCCGGCAAGCGTGAGCACGACCCCGCGTCCCGCGGGCGCGAGGAGGGGCACGCCGACCTGTCGTTCCAGCCTCTTGATCTGCTGTGACACGGCCGATGCGGTGAACCCGAGGTCGTCGGCCGCCCGCGCCAGCGTCCCCAGCGCGGCCACCGACCGCAATGCCCGCAGGGCCCCGACATCAATCATGAAGCCAGACTACGCAGTACAGGCAAAAAAGCATCGGTAGACCGGAGGTATTGCCCGGGGCAGGATCGGACCATGACCGACCAACAGCGCACCGCTGACCGGCTTTTCGGCTCCAACCTCGTCGCCATGGCGACCCCGATGCAGCCCGACGGCACGATCAGCGAACCAGGACTCGCCAACCTCGTCGACCACCTGCTGACCAGCTGGTGCGAGGGCATCGTCGTCGGGGGGACCACCGGCGAGTCGCCCACGCTGACCGAGGCCGAGTCGGCCCGGCTCGTCCGCACCGTGGTGGCCCTGACGCAGAACCGGGCGCGGGTGATCGCCGGTGTCGGCACCTACAACACGGCCGAAAGCGTGCAGCGCGCCCGCGAAGCCGAGGCCGCCGGGGCAGACGCCCTGCTGCTCGTCTGCCCCTATTACTCCAGGCCGACGCAGGCCGGCGTGGTGGCCCATTGTGTGGCGGTGGCCGACGCCACCGAACTCCCCGTGATGCTCTACGACGTTCCGGCGCGCACCGGCATCGCCATGGAAGCGGCCACGCTGATCGAACTCTCCGGCCACCCCCGGATCCGGGCCGTGAAGGACGCCAAGGGCGATCTGTTCGAGGCGATGTCCGTCATGGAGCGCACGTCGCTGGCCTACTACTGCGGCATCGACGAACTCAACCTGCCCTACCTCACGTGCGGCGCCACCGGCGTGGTCAGCGTCGTGGGCAACGTCGTTGCCGACCGCAACGCCCAGCTCATCCGAGCGGTCCGCGGCGGCGACCTCGGTTCGGCGAAGGCGATCCAGACGTCGCTGCTCCCCTTGACGGCCGCCATCATGCGCACCTCGCAAGGGGCCATCATGGCCAAGGCTGCGCTGGCCGAGCTCGGGATCATCCCGCACCCGACGGTGCGCGGTCCGCTCCTCGAGCCGCTGCCGCCGCAACTCGAGCAGCTCACGGATGCCCTGGCCACCATCGCCGCGCCTGCGTGATCCGGCCTGTGGCGGCTGCACGGGCAGGGGTCGATGGCAACACGCCGCGGATCCAGGCCGGCCGCACAGTGGCCGGGCCGATGTCGGCCGGGCGGCGAGAAGGGCATCACCGTGCCCGGGTGAGCGGAGCCCGAAAACGCGGTGCGGTCGTAGCTCGTGAACGTTTTCAGGCGGTGAGGACGTTCGTCCCCAGTACGAGCAGGGCGAAGACCTTGACCAGCTCGGTGGCCACGTAGAAGTGGTGGGCGCGGGAGCGCGGGAGGGCCTCGCCGGCGAGCACCCGGTCGGAACGGCGGTTGAGGCCGGGCCGGATCGCCAGGAGCTGTACGGCCAGCAGCAGCGCGGCGACGGCGGTGGGGACGCCGACGGATGCGGGAGGGCCGCCGGTGGCCACGGCCGCGATCGCAGCGATGGCCAGCACGGCCTCGACCCGGTTGAGCGCCCGGAAGACGATGCGGCCGATGCCGAGCCCGATGGGTACGGTCACGCCGGGAGCCCGGAACTTCAAGGGCGCCTCCAGGAAAGAGATCGCCAGGACCATCCCGAGCCAGACGAAGGTGACCGCGGTGGCTACGGCGGCCGAGGTGGCGTTCATGGTGTGCGCTCCCCTTGTGCTCGCGGCCGGCCTACTCGTGGCCGAGCCAGAGGTCCGGGCCGAAGACTTCGTAGTGGAGTGCCCGCATGAACGGCAGCGGGCCGCACAGGTACGCGGTCAGCCCGTCGGGGAGTTCCAGCGCGGACACGTCGACCCGGCCGGCCGACGCATCCGGTGCCCGGTCGCCCGGATCCTCGTATGGGGTGCTCCTGCGGCATGCCGGCGAAGGCCGCGATGGAGCCCGCAAGTGCCTTCTGCTGCTCTCCGTTGGCTTGGTTGCCGCGGTTGAACAGGTCCCGCAGCAGCTCGGAACGGTCGTCGAAGAGCTTGGCGTAGAACAGCTCGGTGATCTCACCGAGGGCGGCGCCGACGACGGGGAGGGTGGCGCCGATGACGGGGGCGGACTGCTCGGAGAGCACAACGACTCCTGAAACTGGCTAATGATCTTCGCATTTAGGGGGGCGAGTCCACACCCTCGGCAGCAGGGCGTGGGTCACGGGGATCGGCGGCCCACCAGCCCGACCAGGACCGGGCCGGTGGGGGACGCCACCAGGTCGCCCACGGTCAATGGATCAAGCGTGGCGTAGAAGGCCTCCTGCGCCTCGCGCAGCGCCCGGCGGAGCCGGCATGCCGCGCGCAGCGGGCAGGGCGGATCGCCGTCGCAGGCGACGACCTCATCCTCGCCCTCCAATTCCCTCACCAGCCAGCCGACCGAAGCCTGCCGGCCGAGCCCGGTCAGCTCGAGCCCGCCGCCGCGACCCCTGCGGGCCTCCAGTACGCCCAGGTGCTGGAGCCGGGTGATCGCCTTCGCCATGTGGGCATGGGGCACGCCCATGGCCTCCGCCACCTCGCGAGTGGTCGAGGGCCCGGCCTGCTCGGCGACCGCCAGGCGCATTACGGCACGCAGTGCCAGGTCGGTGAACTTCGTCAACCGCATGCCGCGAGGCTAACAAATACGCATGTTAGATTCGTGTTTTAGTGGGTCCCGAACCGGTGTGGAGTGCGTCACCGACTTGAGCGTCTTCCAGCGCGATGCGAACGTTGGCCGAGGCCGGCGCGGAACCGGTCCGGAGACAGCAGCAGGCACGCATCAGACGGTGGCAATCCATGACCGACGCACACACCGACCCCCTCGATCCGGGCGGCGCACAGGTTCCGCGGATCCTGTGCGACACCACCTCGCTCGCCGCCGCCGCATCCGCACCGGCCGGCGCGCTGTGGCGGCTGACCGAGCCCGGACGGCAGCTCGATGCCAACCTCGTCCGTATCCCTCCCGAGGGCCGCATCGACACCCACACCGAGCGCGACCTCGACGTTCTCCTGCTCGTCGTCACCGGGAACGGCACCCTCGGCACGGCGCGGAACCCGCAGCCACTCGCCCCCGGCAGCCTGGTCTGGCTCCCGCACGGCGCCGCCCGCAGCCTCACCGCGGGCAAGGACGGCATGTCCTATCTGACCGTCCACCGCCGCCGCCCGGGCATGCAGATCCACCCCCGGCCCCACACCTGAGCAACGGCGGCGGCAGCGCCGCGAAGAGTGGAACGTCCTCGAGGTCCTACCGGCCGGTCAGGCGCGGCAGCGGAGCATTTCCAGCGGCGGGTTCGCGAGGAGGTCCGCCCAGAAGTCCTCGCCGAAGTCACGGATGCCGGCTTCGGACACCTGCAGCGGAACCCACTCCACCGCACTGAACCCGGCGGCCTGCAGGCACTTCTCGTAGACCTCGCGGCGCGGGGCCGTGCTGATGATCGTGATCGGCTGCGGGTCGAGGAGCGCCGTGACCCGCCCCCGCGGGCCCGTCTCGATCTCCTCGCCGGTCGCCTCGCAGAGGAAGCCGTACTTGTGCAGGGACGGATTGTCGAACCCGTAGTCGGGCTTCTGGGCGAGCACGAAGAACTCACCGCCCGGCACCAGGCTCCGGTGGATGTTGCGGCACATCCGCTCCATCCCCGCGATGTCCTCGGCGTAGTTGAGGCACTGCACTCCCAGCGCGATGTCGAAGCGCCGGTCGAGAGGCCGCAGCTCGGCCACGTCACCGACCTCGTAGCGCACACCCAGCGGGTCACGCTGGTCGATCTCCCGCGCGGCGGCGATCATCTCGACGGAGATGTCGACACCGAGGACATCCGTGGCGCCGCGCCGCTTGAACTCCCTGCTGTAGAAACCGGTGCCGCACGCCAGGTCGAGAACCGACTTGCCGCTCACGTCCCCGACCATGCCCAGGAAGCTCGGCACCTCTCCGTAACGCGTCAGCGGCAGAGCCTTGAACCCCTCGAATGCCTCGCCGATCCCGTCGTACTGCTGCACGCTCACGTGCTGCCCCCATCTGTGCTTGATCCTGTACATGACCACGCCGAACGTGCGAATCCAGAGGCCGGCCCGGTGATCGTGGTCGTCGCACAGAGTTTCCTCCGTACCCGTCCGGCCGCCGTACTGGCAGATGGCACAAAGAAGTTGGCCGGGAACCCTCGTATCACCCAACACCACCTCGGGCGCCATTCGTCCCGGGCGTCATTCGTCACCGGCCGTTCCTAGACTCGGCCCATGGAGACCACTGACACCGCCGCGCTCGCCCGCGACCTCGCCCCCACCGGAGTGCTGCGCGCAAGCATCAATCTCGGCAACCCCGTCCTCGCCCAGGGCACCCCGGACGCGCCCCAGGGGGTCACCGCCGACCTCGCCCGTGAGATTGCCCGGCGCCTCGGCCTGCCCGTGGAGTTTGTCTGCTTCGACGCGGCCCGCAAGTCCTACGAGGCAATGGCCGCCGGCCGCGCCGACCTGTGTTTCCTCGCCGTCGAACCGGCCCGGGAGGCGGAGATCGCGTTCACCGCCCCCTACGTGCACATCGAAGGGATGTACGCCGTCCCGGCCGGGTCCCTGCTGCGGACGCCGGCGGACGTGGACAGCGCCGACATCCGTATCGGGGTGAAGCAGGGCTCCGCCTACGACCTGTACCTGACGCGCACCCTGCGCCACGCCACCGTGGTCCGGGGTCCGGAGGGGGTGGACGTCTTCCACGCCGAGAAGCTGGAGGCCGCGGCGGGAATCCGGCAGCCACTCACCGCACACCTCGCCGAACGGCCCGAACTGCGCCTGATCGAGCCCGCGTTCATGACCATCCGACAGGCCGTCGGGACAACGAAGACGCGGCGTCCGGAGACGGTGCGCTTCTTGAGCGAGACGGTGGCTCATCTGACGGCGTCCGGGTTCGTCGCCCAGGCGCTGCGCCGGTCCGGACAGAATCCGGCGCTGGCCGCACCCACGGGGCGATGACCCCGGAGGGCAGGGGCGGCGGCCCCCATTGCCCGGCGGCCGGCCGTTCCGCCTGCCGACGGCAGGTCCACCCGGCGGTGCGATCGCCTCAGGGGTAGAATTTTCAGGGGTAAGGGACGTGCGGGCGGCGCAAGAGCCGCGGCAGCACGATCCTGTGGGGAGTGTGAGGGGACGGGATGGCGGAGCGCAAGGTGACGGGGGATCGGGATGCCGTCGCGATGGTCGTCGAGGAATGGGCACGGGAGCGACCCGAGCTGGACACCGCTCCGCTGGAGGTCCTGGCCCGGCTGCACCGCTCCTACCTGCGCTACAACACCCGGCTCACTGCCTCCATCGAACGCCACGGCCTCTCGGTGGCCGGCTTCGATGTGCTGACCGCGCTGCGCCGGTCCGGGGCCCCGTACCGCCTGACAGCGGGCCGGCTCGCCGACTCGGGGCTGGTGTCGTCCGCCGGGGTCACGCTGCGGATCGACCGGCTGGAGAAGGACGGGCTGATCGTGCGGGAGCGGGACGCCGAGGACCGGCGCGTCGTGTACTCGCGGCTTACCGACGAGGGGCTCGCCAAGGTGGACGAGGTGTTCGCCGAGCACCTCGACAACGAGCGCCGGATGCTCGGCGGAATGTCCCCGGCCGAGTGCCGCCAGCTCGCACGGCTGCTGCGCAAGCTGGAGCACTCGATCCTCGCGTCGGACGAGGAGCCCGCGGGCTGAGCTACGAGCGGAGCCCGGCCGAGGCCGGAGGCTCAGCTCACCCGGCCGGGGCGACGGGCGCGGCCTGCCGCTCGGCCTGCGTCCGGTACAGGCGCCGCAGCCGCACCACGCCCAGGTCGTGCTGGTAGAGGTTCTCGCGCTGGTCGGCGTCGGCGGGCATGGCTTCGAGCATGACGCGGTCCTGTTCGAGGACCGCCCAGTGCCGCTTCTCGATGAGCGTCTTGTAGAGGAAGCGCCAGGTGTCGCGCTGCCAGCCCTGTACGCGGCGGTAGCGCCAGAAGAAGACGCCGCTGCGCGCCGCGTCCACCGGGCAGACCATGCCGACGATGCCGAAGGCGCCGCCGGGGCCCGCGGAGGGCGGGTACGGGATGGAGAGGTCCACCCAGTCGACGCCGGTGCGGCACAGCTCGACCCAGTCGAAGTTGACGCCCCGCTGGTCGGTCTTCTCGAAGAAGTAGCCCCGGTCGGTCTCGCGGATGCGGAACTTCGCCGTGATGTCCCCGTCGTACATGGTGTGGGACTCGTGGTGCAGGAACGCGCCGTGCATGGGGTCGAGGAGGTTCTCCATGGCGTACCGCCACGGGACGTCCCACTCGGCGTAGCACAGGATCGGCTCGACCTCGGGGTCGTCGAGGGGCTCGGGGAGCGTCAGATCGACCGGTTCGGGGTGCCGCTCGTCGCCGAAGTAGGCGAGGATCGCGCCGGCGACCTCGCGGACGGGGAGCGAAGTGACGAGCTTCTTGCCTTCGAGATTGCAGCCGGGCAGGCCGGGCACGGACGAGACGGTGCCGTCGGGCTCGACCTCGACGCCGTGGTACCAGCAGGCGACCCGGTCGCCGAGGTGCTTGCCCAGTGACAGCGGGGCACCGCGGTGGGGGCAGCGGTCGGCGAGCATCGACAGGGCCCCGTCGGAGCGGCGGAACAGCAGCCACTGTTCGCCGAGCGCCGTCACCTTGCGCATCGCGCCGGGCGCGACGAAGTGGGAGGGGACGACGGGATGCCACTGGTTGCGCAGCCCGGTGGCATAGATGTGGTCGGCGGTTGCGGTGGTGGAGAGGGGCATGGTCAGGCTCCCAGGCGGTGCATCTCGGCGCGGAAGGACTCCTCGGTCCAGGGGGCGCCGTCGGGGGCGTGGACCTGGCGGGCGTTCAGTCCGGCGATGACGTCGGCGAGTTCGTGGCCGTCCTTGCTGAAGATCTCCTCCAGGGTGGCGGCCAGCTTGTACTCGTAGGGGGTGGGTTCGTGCGTACGGGACTGGTGGGCGTCCAGGTACGGCCAGGGGGCGGTGGTCATCGGGCCTCCAGCGGTGGAGTCGGTGGGTAGCTTCACAGGTCGAGGACGAGGCGGCCGGAGGCGCAGCGCGAGACGCAGATCATCATGGTCGCGTTCGCGGTGTGCTCGGCCTCGCTGAGCAGGAAGTCGCGGTGGTCGGGGGTGCCGGCCAGCACCCGGGTCTCGCAGGAGCCGCAGATGCCGTCCCGGCAGGAGCTGGTGGCGGGGATGCCCGCGTCCTCCACGGCCTGGAGGATCGAGGTGTCCGGGCCGACGGTGAGCGTGCGGCCGGAGGCGCGGCATTCGACCTCGAACGCCGCGTCCTCGCCGGTGCGTTCCGTCACGGGCGCCGCGAAGCGCTCCACTCGCAGGCGCTCGGCCGGGCACTTCCGCTCGATCGCGACCAGCAGGGGCTCGGGACCACAGCAGTAGACGAGGGTTTCGGCGGGCAGGCCGGCGAGGGCGGCGTCCAGGTCGAGGTGGCCGTGCTCGTCCTGGGGGACCAGGGTCACCTCGCCGTCCAGCGCGGCCAGTTCGTCGGTGAAGGCCATCGAGGCGCGGTTCCGTCCGCCGTAGACCATCCGCCAGTCGGCGCCGCGCCGGGCGGCCTCGCGGGCCATGGCCAGCAACGGGGTGATGCCGATGCCGCCGGCCACGAACACGTACCCGGGGGCGTCCTCCAGGGCGAAGTGGTTGCGGGGCGTGGAGACCGTGACGGTCTGGCCGGGACGCAGCTGGGTGTGCACATGGCGCGAACCGCCGCGGGAGGCCGGTTCGTTGAGGACACCGATGCGGTACGTTGCCGCCGACTCGGGGTCGCCGCACAGGCTGTACTGGCGGACCCGGCCGCCGACCTCGACGTCGATGTGGGCGCCGGGGGCCCAGAGGGGCAGGGGCTTGCCGTCGGGGTGGGTCAGTTCGACGGACAGGACGCCGTCGGCCTCCCAGGTCATCCGGCGCACGGTCAGGCGCAGAGACGTCTCGCTCATCTCGACTGGCTCCTCACTGGCCCGGGATCTTCACGGGCGGGGTGAACGGGTTCTTCATGGGCCCCAGCGCCGTCAGGTCGACCTCGACGAGGACCGGTCCGTCCGACGCGACGGCCTCGTCCAGCACCGGCCCGGCGTGCGCTTCGGCGGCGATCCGCAGATACGGCAGCCCGCAGGCGGCGGCGAGCCGCTCGAAGTCGGGGGTGGCGAGGTCGACGCCGGAGCGGCGCTCGCGGTAGGTGTCCTGCATGTTGCGCAGCACGCCGTAGCCGCCGTCGTTGAAGACGATCAGGGTGAGCCGGGGCCGTTCCTGGGCGAGGGTGAGCAGTTCGCCGAGATGGACGGCGAGGCCGCCGTCGCCGGCGATGACGACCGCGGGCGCCTCCGGACGGGCGAGTGCGGCTCCGATGCCCATGCCAAGACCCTGCCCGATACCGCCGCCGCGGGGGAAGACGTTGTCCCGCGGGTCGTAGATCTCCAGCAGCCGGTTGCCCCAGCTGCTGGACGGGACGGTGACATCGCGGGCGACGACGGCCTCGCGGGGCAGTGCGGCGCGGAGCGCGTCGCAGATCGCCGCCTGGGGGCCGATGGCGTCGTGCAGGGTGCCCCGCACCTGCTCGCGGACCGCGGTGATCCGGTCCGTCCAAGCCGGGTCGGCCGGTGCCGCGTGGGGCAGCAGCGCCGCGAGGACATCGCCCGCATTGCCGTGCAGCGGGTGCCGCGCCGGGTACACCCGGCCCAGCGCGGTGGCGTCGAGGTCGATCTGGATGTGGGCGGCGGGGAGGCCGAGCCCGTAGTCGGCGGTCTCGTTCGACCGGAAGTGGGTGCCGATGGTCAGCAGCACATCGGCGTCGGCGAGCAGCGCGCGGGCGGGCGGTGTGGTGGCGAAGTTGCCGATGACCTGGGGGTGGTCCTCGGGCACCGCGCCCCGCCCGGAGTTCGAGGTGAGCAGTCCCGCGCCGGTCGCGGCCAGCAGGTCCGCGAGTGCGGTGCGGGCGCCGGTCGCACCGCCGCCCGCCCAGATCAGGGGCCGTCGCGCCGAGGCCAGCAGGGCGCCGGCCGCGTCCAGCTCGTCCTGCGGGGGGAGTGGCAGGACGGACGGGGCGGCCTCCCAGGGCGCATCCGTCTGGGCCGCGTACTGAAGATCGATCGGCCACTCGACGCTCGCGGGCCCGCCGGGTGCGGTGCGTGCGGCGTCCGCCGCCTCCCGCAGGACCCGGCCCGCGGCGTCGGCGGACGGCACGGTGGCGGCGTACTTGGAGACCGCCGTCAGCATGCCCAGCTGGTCCTTGGTCTCGTGGATGAAGCCACGGCCGCTGCCCAGGTACCGGCTCTCCACCTGCCCGGTGACGTGCAGGACGGAGGTGCCCGCGCTGAGCGCTTCGATCAGTGATCCGGCGGCGTTGCCCGCGCCGGTACCGGTGGAGGTGAGGGCGCAGCCGATGCCGCCGCGGGCGCGCCCGTAGGCGTCGGCGGCGTTCACGGCGGATGCCTCGTGGCGTACGGGGACGAAGCGCAGCTCCCGGTCGACGGCCTCGACCAGCGGCAGATTGTGCACGCTGACGATGCCGAAGACGGTGTCGATGCCGAGTTCCCGCAGGACGGCGACGAGGAGATCGCCTCCGTTGTCGTAACGCATGGTGAGGTCTCCTCAGAGGATGGAACGGCCGACGCCGCCGCAGACGTCGATGCTGGTGCCGGTGATGTACGAGGCGCGGGGCGAGAGCAGTGTGACGATCGCGTAGGCGACCTCCTCGGCCCGGCCGAGCCTGCCGAGCGCGATGCCGCGGTCGCCGGCGAGGCGTGCCTGCCAGTCCTCGTAGGTCAGGTCCGTGTCCGCCGCGGCGTGGCGGCGGGTCCACTGGCCGGTGTCGATCAGGCCCAGGCATACGGAGTTGACGCGGATGCCGTCGGTGGCAAGTTCGGCGGACAGGGACTTGGAGAGGTTGAGGATGCCCGCGCGGGCGGCGCTCGTCGTGATCAGGCGGGTCTCGGGCTGTTTGGCGAGGACGGCGTTGACGTTGACGACGCTCGGTGCGGGGGACGCCTTCAGGTGCGGGCGGGCCGCGTGCAGGGGGTTGAGGACGCCGCTGAACTTCAGCTCCAGCTCGTCGCGCCAGTCGTCGGCGGTGGTCTCGTCCAGGCCCTTCATGCGGGACTGGCCCGCGTTGTTGACGAGTCCGTCGATCCCGCCGAACGTGCCGGCGGCCAGCTCGGTGAACTCGCGTACGGCGTCCGGGTCCCGTACGTCGCAGGCGCCCGTCAGCAGCCGGTCGCTGTCGAGGGCGGCGGCCGCCCTCGCGAGCCGGTCGGCGTCACGTCCGCAGGTGGCGACGTTCGCGCCTTCGTCGAGGAGGGCGCGGACCGTGGCCAGGCCGACGCCCGAGCTGCCGCCGGTGACCACGAAGGTGCGGTCGGCGAGGCCCAGATCCATATCGTTGTCTCCTGTTGCTCGGTGGAGGGTGGGATGGGGTCGGTGCGCGCGGTCAGTGCGCGTGGTCAGTGCATGGTGAAGCCGCCGTTGACGGCGATCACCTGTCCGGTCAGATAGCGGGACTCCTCGCCGAGCAGGAAGGCGACGGTGCCGGTGAGGTCGTCGGGCCGCTGGGGGCGGGAGATCGCCCGGTTCAGGCGGTAGAGGTCGTGCCGTTCGGCGGGCACGGTCTCGGTGGCCTCGCACTCGGTCAGGCCGGGGGCGACCGCGTTGACGGTGATGCCCTTGTCGCCGAGTTCACGGGCCATGGCCCGGGTCAGCGCGATCACGGCGCCCTTGGAGGCGATGTAGTGGGCCAGCCGAGGGGAGCCGTACAGGGCCGCGTCGGAGGCGAGGTTGACGATGCGGCCGGGGCCGCCGTGGGCGAGGAGCTGCGGCAGCAGGGCCTTGGACACCAGCCAGGGGCTGCGGGCGTTGACGGTCATCAGCCGGTCCCACGCCTCGACGTCGATGTCCCAGAACTCCTTGCCGCCCACGCCGTTGGCGAGCGCCGCGTTGTTTACCAGGCCGTAGAGCGGACCCAACTCAGCAATAGTGTGGGCGAGTTGGCCAACGGAGGCCGGGTCCGCGACGTCGCAGCGCGCGAAGTGGGCGTCGATGCCCTCCGCGCGCAGCTGCGCTTCGGCCGCCCGGCCCCGCTGCTCCGCCAGCTCGGCGAGGACGACCCGGAAGCCGTCCGCGCCGGCCCGGCGGGCCATGGCCAGTCCCAGGCCACGGCCCGCCCCGGTGACGACGACGGTGCGCCGCTCAGCCACGGGTGACACCGTGCATCGGCGAGTACTCGGGGTACGACGGCACCTGCGGCTTCCGCGTGCCGATGATGACGCAGAACAGTGCGTCGGCGTCGCCCTCGTTCTTCAGGGAGCGGGTCACCCCGGCAGGCACGACGATCATGTCGCGGTAGCCGAGGGTGCGGTACTCCACCTCGTCCGGGCCGCGGTGGATGCCCACGCGGACCTGGCCCTCCAGCACGAAGAAGGCCTCCTCCACGTCGTGGTGGGTGTGCGCCGGGCCCTCGGCGCCGGGCGGCAGCAGCATGTTGGAGAAGGTGAAGCCGCCCGACGGGATGATGCGGCTGTCGCCCTCGTGGTTGCCGGTGGCGCCGGAGCCGACGTAGCGGATCTGGCCGCGGCGGTACTGCGGGCCGGCCTTCTCCTGGAAGGAGAGGGTGTCGAAGTCGGCGACGCGGGACTCCTGCGTGGCGATCAGGGAGTCGGTGTACCGGGCGAGGTCGTCGCCGTTGTCGTACGCGGTGGTGGTCAGGGGCATGGTGAACTCCTAAGCAGGGATACGGGCGGTGATGCGGAGGTGGGAGAGCACCCAGGCGTTGAAGCGCTCGGGCTGCTCCTGGTTGGCCAGGTGACCGGCGTCCTTGACGATCACGTAGGCGGTCTTGTGGACGGCACCGGCGATGGCCTGGGAGGCGTCGGTGCCGGTGACGCGGTCCTGGTCGCCGCAGAGGACGAGCGTGGGGGCGGTGATCCGGGGCAGCTCGCCGCGCAGGTCGGCGGCGGCCATCGACTCGGCGGCGTATCCGTAGCCGGGCAGGCGGATCGCGTCCGCCATGGTGTCGGTCACGCGCCGTACGAGGTCGGCGGGCGCCCGCTCGGACACCAGGCGGGGGGCGCGCCGTTCGGCGAACGCCCGGGGCCCTGCCTCGGCCAGCTCGGTGGCCCGCGCCCGCATGGCGGCGGCCTTCGCCGGGTCCGTACCGGATCCCGGGCTGGAGTCGGCCACGATGAGGGACGCGACGAGTTCCGGGTGGCGGACGGCGAGCCGCAGCGCGATCACTCCGCCCCAGGACACGCCCAGCACGTGGGCGTTCCCGCCGCGTGAGCGGATCAGTCCGGCCGCCGTGTCGGCGTAGTCGTCGAGGGCCAACGGCGCTTCGGGGTCGGCCGACTCGCCGTATCCGGGGGCGTCCCAGGCGACGACGCGGGCGTACGGTCCGAGTTCGGCGAGCTGCGGTGCGAACGCGGCCGACGAGGACCCGATGCCGTGCAGGCACAGCAGCAGCGGTCCCTGGTGGCCGGCCTCCTCGGTGTGCACGGCGGCGGTCACAGGATCTGTCCCGTCCGGCCGGCCAGGGCGGCGAGGCTGCGCAGCACGGCGTACGGCACGACCTGGCTGGTCGCCGGGTTGCCGGGGTCGGGTAGATGCGCGACCTCGAAGCGGTACGTCCCGTGGGGCCCGGACGCCTCGATGACGTGCCGGGTGTGGTGCGCTTCGGGGTCGGCGACGACGCGCACGCGGACGGTGTCGAGGTCGCCGGCGGCCAGGGCGACCGAGGCGGCGACGTTCGTCGACTTGGGGAACTTCACCGGGACGTCGCGTGCGGTGCCCGACATGACCTCGACGGGCCCGGTCGCGGACCGCATCCGGCCGAGCAACTCCTCGTCCATCCAAGGCTGTTCGAGGGTCGCCGGCAGTTTCGTCGTCGTCAGGCGCACCTCGTCCAGCGGGCCCATCGCCCGTACGGCCTGGAGCAGGTCCAGCCCGCCGACCGCGCCACCGGTGAAGTACACCCTGCCGGGCCCCGCGGCGCGCAGCCGCTTGGCCAGCTCGTCGTCGGTCAGGGCCCCGGTCGAGGCCACGAGCAGATCGGTGCCGGCGGCGAGGACGCGCTCGCCCCATTCCTGGACGACTCCCTGGCCCGCCGCCTCCACGATCAGATCACAGCGCGCGATGGCGTCCTCGAAGGTGACCTGCGGCGCGGGTGCCGCGTCGCCGAGCGGGCGGTTGTCGACGAGGCACGTCAACTCGGCCCCGGGGACGTCGTGTTGTGCGAGGGCGGTGCCGACGACGCGCCCGATGGCGCCCCATCCGACGAGGCCGACCTTCAGCGTGCGGTTCCTGGGCGTGCGGTTCATGCCTGCGCTCCTTCCGGCGAACCGGCCATGCGGCGGCGGATCTCCTGCGACGGCGGGCCCGCCGTGCCCCACAGGTCGGAGAGTTCGGGGGTGCGGCGCCACACCTTGGCGATCCAGCGGTCCTCCACGACCTGCGCCACCTCGGAGGTGTATTCGCAGACCAGGCCGGCCGGGTCGGTGAAGTAGGAGAAGGTGTTGTTGCCGGGGCCGTGCCGGCCCGGGCCCCACTTCGGCGCGATCCCGTGGTGCCGCAGCCGGCCCAGGCCGCGCATGAAGTGGTCGACCGAACTCATCTCGTACGCCACGTGGTTGAGGGACACCCACTCGGCCTGGTTGAACGCGATGCAGTGGTGGTCGGCGTTGCAGCGCAGGAACGCCATCTGGTGTTCGGACCAGTCGGAGACCCGCAGTCCGAGCACGTCGCAGTAGAAGGCGACGGCGGCGTCGATGTCGGGGGTGTTGAGGACGGTGTGCGTGACGCCGACGGGGACGGCCGCGTCCCGTCCGCGCGGCGCGCCTGCCCAGGTTTCCGCGGACAGTTCGATGAGCCGTCCTTCGTGGTCGTGGAAGCGCAGGCCGTAGCCGCCGCCGACCTGGTCGAGGGGGCCGGGTCCGGCCACGGGCGTGATGCCGCGGGCGAGCAGCCGGCGGGCCGCCTCGTCCACCTCGGCGGGGGTGGCGATCGCGAAGCAGAGCCGGCCGAGGCCGACGCGGTGGGAGCGCGTGAGCTGGAGCGCGTGGTGCTCCTCGCCGGTGCCGCGCAGCCATACGGCGTCCTGTTCGGACTCGACGACCGTGAGTCCCCACGCCTCGGCGTAGAAGTCGGCGGCTTCGCCGAAGGTGGGCGTGAGCAGCTCGACGGAGCGCAGCGCGCGCAGTCGGGCAACGGGGGGTTGGGGCATGACCGTCTCCGGGAGCAGGGGGAGGGGGAGGGGGTGGGACCCGCGAGGGCGGGCGGGGGCGCGGGGCCTATCCGGCCCACGGCAGGGGCGCGTCGGAGGTGCCCCAGTACAGGGACTTCTGCCGCTGATAGGCGCGGATCGCGTCGCGGCCCTTCTCGGTGCCCAGGCCGCTGTCCTTCATTCCGCTGAAGGGGGTGGCGATGCTGAACTGCTTGTAGGTGTTGATCCAGACCGTGCCCGCGTCGATGCGGCGCGCCAGCCGCCACGCCGCCCGGTGGTCGCGGGTCCAGATGCCGCACGCCAGGCCGTACACCGAATCGTTGGCCTGGTGCACCAGGTCGTCCTCGTCGTCGTAGGGCAGGGCGATCAGCACGGGACCGAAGATCTCCTCCTGGCACACCCGGGCGGTGTTGGGGAGCCGGTCGATGACCGTGGGCAGGTAGTAGGCGCCGTCCTCGTACGCGTCGCCCTCGGGCGCGCCGCCGCCGCACAGGATCCGGCCGCCCTCCTCGCGGGCGAGGTCCACATACGCGGCGACGGCATCCCGGTGCCGGTGGTGGACGAGCGGGCCGACCTGGGTGCCGGGGTCGGTACCGGGACCGACGCGCAACTTGCGTACTCGTTCCACGAGTTCACCGACGAACCGGTCATAGATACCGCGTGCGACGAACAGCCGCGACCCGGCGATGCAGGACTGCCCGCTGGAGGAGAAGATCCCGAACATCACGCCCGCCAGGGCCTGTTCGATGTCCGCGTCCGCCCGCACGATGGTGGGTGACTTGCCGCCCAGTTCGAGCGAGGCGGGGATCAGCTTGGCCGCGGCGGCCGCGGCGACGGTCCGGCCGGTGGCCGTCCCGCCGGTGAAGCCGATCCGGCCGACCAGGGGGTGGGCGGCGATCGCCTCGCCGATCACCCGGCCGCTGCCCGGCAGCACCGACAACAGCGCGGTCGGCAGGCCCAGTTCGTCCAGCGCGCGGGTGATCAGCCGTCCGAGGACGAGGGAAACCAGCGGCGTCCAGGCGGCGGGCTTGAGGAGAACGGCGTTCCCGGCCGCGAGCGCGGGGGCGAGCTTCTGCGCGTCGCTGGCGACGGGGGAGTTCCACGGGTTGATGGCCGCGACGACGCCGATCGGCTCGTACACGCTCATGGTGACGTAGGCGCCGCGTGACGGGGTGAGCGCATCCTCGGCCGTCTCCAGCGAGGCCGCGGTGTAGCGGAAGGTCGCGGCGGCGCTCAGCGCGAGGGCCTTCGTCTCGGTGCGGGTCTTGCCGGTGTCGGCGGTCTGGACGGCGGACAGCTCGTCCGCGGCGTCCTCGATCAGCTCGGCGACGCGGTACAGCAGCCGGGCGCGCCGATGGGGCACAAGGTCGCGCCAGGCCGGGTCGGCGGCGGCCCGCGCGCCGGCCCGGGCCGCTTCGTCCACCTCTTCCACCGAGGCCGCCCGGAGGGTGGCGAGAACCTGGCCGGTGGCCGGGTCCGCGGTCTCGAACGGGGCACCCGCGCCGGGGCGCCACTGCCCTCCGATCAGGATGTCGGTGGAGAATCGAGGCACGACGGACCTCCCGGACCGGTCAGCGGATGAGTGTGACTCCGAGCGCTCGCCGCGCTGAGCGGCTGCGACCCCGAGTGGTAGATATCTAAGGGCTTAACTATCTCGGGGGCAAGACCTGCGGCGCGGAAAATTATCTTTGCCATTAACTATTGACCGCTTAGCTAACGCCTTCCTACTGTCTCCGCAACTTCTCTGTTCGCGGAAGGAATCTTCATGACGACTGTGGCCGGACGGCCCGCCGCGGGATCAGCAGGATCAATCGCCGCAAGGCTCGAACGACTGCCGCACTCCCGCTGGCACGTCAAGGTCCGCTTCCTGATCGGCACCGTCACCTTTTTCGAGGCGTTCGATCAGCTGCTGGCCGCCTCCGCACTCCCCGTCCTCGTACGGGACTGGCACCTCACGACGGGGCAGGCCACCTTCGCGGTGACCGCCGCCTCGATCGGAATGCTCCTGGGCGCCCTGGGTGCCGGATCGCTGGGCGACCGGATCGGCCGGGTGCGCACCGTCGCCCTCGGGGTCGCCGTCACCGGGCTCGCCAGCCTTGGTGTCGCCCTCGCGAACGGCATCGAGATGTTCGCGCTCTTCCGGTTCCTCCAGGGCCTGGGCATCGGCGGCGTCGTCCCCGTCGCCGCCACCTACATCAACGAGATCGCGCGCTCGGACCGCCGCGGCCGTTTCGTGCTGCTCTACGAGATGATCTTTCCCGCCGGTCTGGCGGCCGCGAGCCTGATCGCCGTGTGGGTGGTACCCCATCTCGGCTGGCGGGCGATGTTCGTGGCCGGCGCGCTGCCCGTACTGATCGCCGCCGCCCTCCCACGGCACGTCGCCGAGTCGCCGCGCTGGCTGCTGGCGCGCGGGCGGACGGAGGAGGCCGAGCGGGTCCTCGCGGGGATCGAGGCGGAGGTGGCGCGTTCCACCGCCGCCCCGCTGCCGGAGCCGGCCGCCACCACCGCGGTCCCGGACAGCTCCCAGGGGCGCCTGCGGGAACTGTTCCGCGGACGCTATCTGCGCCGCACCGCGGTCGTCTCCGGCCTCTGGTTCGTCGCGTACTACGTCAACCACGGCATCTCCACCTGGCTGCCGTCCCTCTACACCAAGAACTTCGGCCTGGACCTGACCACCGCGCTGGTCTACACGCTGCTCAGCAACATCACCGGCCTGCTCGGCACGCTGGCGGTCGCGCTCGTGATCGACCGGGTCGGCCGGCGTCCCGCCATGGTGGTCGCGTTCGGCGGCACGGCCCTGGCCGTGGGCACCCTCGCGCTGGCCGGAGCCGCCTCCGGCGGCCAGGTCGCGGTATTCGCGTCCTGTACGACCTTCTTCGTCTACGCGATCAACGCCGGGCTCTACCTCTATTCCCCCGAGCTGTACCCGACGCGCAACCGCGCCAAGGGCGCGGCCTTCGGCGGACTGTGGAACCGGGCGGGCGTCATCCTCGGCCCCATCGTCGTCGGCGCGATCCTGTCGGCGGGCGGCAGCCTGACGCTGGTCTTCACCCAGCTGGCGTGCGTGGCGGCGGTGGGCGCGGTCATCGCGCTGTTCGCCGTCGAAACGAAGGGCCGCACACTGGAGGAACTCAACTCCTGACCCGCTCCTCGCCACCGGCGCCGCCCGCCCCGGGCTCAGCCGTGGGGCGGGTTGTCGGAGGTCACTTCTCGGCGGCCGGGACGAGGCCCGGGGCGAACCTGTAGGAGAGGGATTCCCTCAGCGGCCTGCGCTTGGTGTTGTGGAACGCCGCGATCCTCCACTTCCCGTCGCCCCGGCGCACCAAGGTGTACGTCTGGAGGCTGATCGACCGCCTCGAGCGCGCCGGGTACGCGCGCCGCGCCGCGGACCCCACGGACCGCAGACGCGTGATCGTCGAGCCGGAACCACCCGGGCCAGGGGCAACCGCTGACCACAGAAGCGGCGGGGCGGCTCAAGTTCAGGGAGCGGCCTGACCGGATACCTACGACGCGCCGACGATCCGGTGCCGAAGATGGTCGTAGGCCCAGGCGGCGAGGGTGGTCGGGGTGGTGGTCCGGACGGTGCGGCGCTGTTCGGGCACGAAGTTCTCGCGCAGGCCGGTCGACATGCCGAGCACGGCCTCGACCAGCCCGTCGGTCATCCCGGCCTGGTGGAGCCGGGTGCGCATGGCGTCGTCCGTGATCCGTTCGACGCCGATCTGCCGGCCGGTGGCGGCGGTGAGGATGTCGGCGACCCCTCGCCAGGTGAGGTCGGCGGGTCCGTGAACCGCTTGTACGCAGCGTCCGGACCAGGAACGGGAGAGCAGACGGGTGGCGGCGACCTCGGCGATGTCACGGGGCGCCACCCAGGCCATGGGCTGGTCGAGCGGAAGGATCACCTGGAGGGTGCCGGCTCGCAGGGCGTCGAGCTGCAGTTCGAGATTGGTGAAGAAGTAGCCGCAGCGGAGGTGGGTGACGTCCACGCCCAGGCCATCCAAGGCGGTTTCGGTATGCGCCAGGCCGTCGATCTCGCCGGCGCCGTGACGTTTCTCGGCGCCGACGCTGCTTTGGAAGACGACGCGGCCGATCCGGTTGTCGGCGACGGCGCGGACCACGCTGCCGGTGGCGCGGGCGTAGTCGGCGAGCGGGTCCTCGCTGCCGGTGGTCGGGTCCACCCAGAACAATGCGTCCACGTCTTCGGTGGCGGCCGCCACGGCGTCGGCATCGTACTGGTCGACCCGCACGGCATCCACCTCGTCCTGCATCTCGGGGGCCAGCCGGGCGGGCTCGCGCAGCAATACGCGCGGCCGGACCCCGGCGCGGACCAGCGTGGCAACCACGTGGCGGCCGACGTTGCCGGTCGGGGTGGTCACAGCGATCTGCATATTTCCTCTCCTTCCCGCATTCCCTGTGCAGGCTAGGAGCAAAGGAGGCCGGAGCCTGTCCGCCTCTCCCGGAGACTGAGGGGGGGACCTCGACCCGACGGGGGCGAGCGGAAAGGCACCGGGACCGGTGATCCTCAGGGACAGCGGTCCGGTCGCGGGGGTCAGGCGCCAGGCGGGCGCAGCCCGGCCACCGCCCATTTCGCCCGCGTGGACAGTCGGCTGAGGGCCTTCGCCGACTCCTTGCCGATCGTGTCCAGCAGGAGCCTGCCGTGCGCCATCGTCGCCTGCGCGAGTTCGGCGTCACCCGCCTCGACGGCGGCGAGCGTCAGCTCCAAATGCTGCTCCGTGATCAGTCGGCCGAGCCCCCGGCGGTGCCACTGCGGAGCCGTTCCGTCCGGTGTGGTGCCATCGGCGCCGACCGCCGCCCGTGCCCGCTCCAGTGCCCGCCCCGCTGCCAGGAGGTCGCCCTTGCGGCGCTCCAGGCGGGCGAGGACGTACGCATGCGACGCCCGGTCCCATGCCGTGTCCTGAAGTGAGAGGAGGTTGAACTGGGCGCGGGCCGCCTGAGCGTAGTCGCCGATGCGCTCCAGCGCGCGGCTCAGCTCCCGGAGCCGTCCCGCGTCCGGGCCCGTGTCGTCCAGCATGCGGATGAGCCCGACCCGGGCGTGCTCGACGCGGCCCTGCCGGTGGGCCAGCTCGATCCAGGTGAACTCGCTCTCCGCAGCCCCGTCCCGCCCGTGCCGCTTCGCCTCCTCGGCGCGGGCCCACGCCACGGCCCCGGCACTGTCGGTGACCTGCCCGGAGGTGGCCGACCGCAGCAGCGGAACGTCCCCTTCCTGCCCGTGCAACGCCACCAGCACCGCGGCCAGCCGCCGCTCCTCGAACCACTCGGTCCGCGCGGCACTCTCGTGCTCCAGCAGGAATCGCAGCAGCTCCAGGTCGCCGTCACGGCGGTCGTACCATGCCGCCCGCAGCACCCCCGCACGCAACACCGGATCCGCTGCCGCCTCGTCCCACGCGCCGAGGTCGCCGGAGCGCATCCGCCGCAGCGCCTCCCGTCCCGGGGCGAGGACGACGTCGCGCAGCGGCTGCCGGTAGGACTCGTCCAGCCGATAGGCACAAAGCTCGTGGGAGTTGAGCAGGACATGGTCCGGCTCGGTGCGCCCGGCGGCCGACTCCGCCATGGCGAAGAGCTCGGTCAGCGGCCGGTCCGGCAGGTCCAGACCGCTGATCAACGCCGCGCGCTGCGCGTCCAGTTCGGGGGCGAACTCCTCCCGAGCCGCGTCGTCCGCCGCACGCACCGCGGCCCGCAGGGCCTCCTCGTCGAGCTCGGCGGAGACGTTCTCGCACCAGCCGGGCAGCCGGACGAGCATCTCGAGCGCCTCGCCAACACTGTCGGCGAGCAGCACGGCGTCCCCCTCGGACGACGCGTGGAGCACGGCCGTTCCCCCGCACAGGAAGTACGTGCCGCCGGTGTCGTCGCCGGCGATCGGCTCCAGAGTCGCGCCGGACGCCAGGTGCACCTCCTCGACGTGGTACGCCCGGCTGACATCGAAGTCGAACGGGAACGCCGCCAGTTCGGCCAGTTCAGGGCGGGTGCGCAAGAGTTCCAGAACGCGGTCGGTCATACGGTCGAACCCTAACGGGTCTCCGGCAGGAACAACCGCCGTCGGTGGCACTCCTGAGTGACCCACCATGTTCGCCGTCGACGGCATCGAGGACGTCATTGCCCGACTGCGCACCCACGGCGCCGAACTCGTCGGCGAGCTGGAGCGGTACGAGGACAGCTAACGGCTCTGTTACGTCCGCGGCCCCGAGGGCATCATCGCCGGACTGGCCGAGCCGCTCGCCTGAAGCCCGCCGAAGGGACCGTCCACCCAAAGAATCATGCGGGCGGCCGCGCCGGTGACCTGCGCCGGCCGGACCGGAGACCGCGTCCACACCCGCGAGCTCCCCCACCCCACCGCGACCCCCGGCGACCAGGTACCGCGTCCACTCAACCTTCCCGACGTGGCCGCGATCCGGGCCGGGTCTACTCCGAGGGTTCACACAGGCGCACGGCGAGGGCGGCGATGTCGTCGTCCAGGCGTCCTCTGCTGTAGTGGAGGAGGTCGCGGTGCAGAGCCGTGAGCAGCTCGCGGGGCGGTGCCGGAGGCTGTCGGCGCATCCAGGCCGCCAGCGGGAAGAACCCGCCGTCGCGGGCGCGGGCCTCGGCGACCCCGTCGGTATAGAGAAGCAGCGTGTCACCGGGGGCGAAGTCGAAGGTGTCGATGTTGTAGTGATCGCCGATCAAGTCCGCGAGGTTGAGCAGCGGCGAGGGGGTGCTGGGCTCGAGGGCGCGGAGTTCCCCGCGGTTCAGGAGCAGCGGCGGGGGGTGTCCGCAGTTGAGGATCTCGATGTGTCTGCCCCCGTGCGGGATCTCGACGAGAAGGGCGGTGGCGAAGCGCTCCATCGGCCCCTCGGGGGGAAAAGCGGCGTTGTAACGGGTGCTGCTGGCGTCCAGCCGGCGCGCGACGCCGGCCATGTCGGCCTCGCCGTAGGCCGCCTCGCGGAAGGAGTTGACGATGGCCGCGGCCGCCCCCACTGCCGGCAGGCCCTTGCCCCGCACATCACCGATGAGCAGCCTGACCCCGTATCGCGTGTCGACCACCTCGTAGAAGTCCCCACCGATACGGGCCTCCGCCGCGGCCGCGAGATACAGCGACTCGATCTCGATGCTCCCGAACCGGCGCGGCATCGGACTCAGCACCACCTGCTGCGCCGCGTCGGCGACGAGCCGCACCTGAAAGAGGGTCCGCTCCCGCTGGAGCCGGACATGACTTCCGTACGCGGCCGCCACGGTGACCGCGATGATCCCTCCGGCCGTCCACCACGTCCCCAGACCCGGGAAGACGAGGCTGAGGCCGATCATCAGAAAGAGGCAGACCGTCCCGAGCAGGACGGTGGGGAGCACCGGCCACATAGCCGCGGCGAGGGCCGGCGCCGCGGGCAGGAGGCGACTGAACGCCATGTCCGGGGGAGTGGCGTACGCCAGGCTTGCGATGACGACGGTCAGGATGACCGGCGACAGCCGCACAAGCCTCCCCCGGCCGTGGCGACGACGGAGCCGCGGCCGTCCAGACTCGATCACACTTCACAGAGTATCTATGCAAACGGGACATAGCGCTCTGGCGGATCAGGGGTCGGCGGCCTGTCCCGGACCGGCTGACCGGCTTTGGCGGTGTCCCACCTGTCCGTGCGACTCCGGCAAGGTCAGCGGAATCCTGTGCCGTCCCCGGCGATGCGCTTGCCGCCTCCGGCGGGTCTTCTGCGTCTCCGCGCTGTTCAAGGCCGGTGGTGCGGGACATCGGCGGAGCGGCGATATAGCGGCCTCATCTCGAAACGCGAAATTCGAACATAAGGTCCAATTCGCGGACGATTCCTACCGGAAATCGTGCGGGCCCAAACGGCCTGGTGGTGCGTCGCGCACACGAGCGGCTCGCCATGGCATCGGCGGCGCGATGATCGCCACCAATGAGCTCGCTGCCAGTGGCGGGAGGGCCTCGTCATCCGTACCCCGCCGCCCAAGGGGTTATGGCGGGCAGGCCGTTGGGACGGCTCACCCTACCCTCGGCCGTCTGCCGGCCATCTGCCGCCGTCTCGTCAGTCGACCAGGACGCCCGGGTTGAGGATGCGATGGGGGTCCAGGGCGTCCTTGGTGGCGCGCAGTGCCAGCGCGAAGGGCTCCGGGCGCTGGAGGTCATAGCCGGGGCGGTGGTCGCGGCCGACGGCGTGGTGGTGGGTGATGGTGGCGCGGTAGCGGTGCAGGACGTCGCTCGCGGCGGCCTTGATGTCGTCCCAGATCTCGACCTCGTCGCCGGGTCGGCCGGCGACGGCCACGGTGAAGTAGGGGGCGGCGCCGTCGGGGTAGACGTGGGTCAGGCGGCAGTTGATGGTGGCCGGGTGTCCGGTGGCCTTCAGGGCGGCGGCGCCGACCTGGGTGCGGACGGCATCGATCAGGGCGGGAATCTTGTCCCAGGTGGCGGCGGTCTCGAAGGTCTCGACGACGGCGCCCATACGGGCCAGCCCGTCGCGTAGGTAGGGCATCCGCAGGAACGCCGAGCGCCAGGCGCTCACGGCCGCGTCGGCCGGGGCGTCGCGGTCCGCCGTCGGCTCCCCGCCGCGGCCGCCGTGGGCGCGGGCCAGGTCCAGGGCGCTCGTGAGGCGGTCGTCGACGTGGGTGGTGGCGGATTCGAAGCCCAGGACGAGGACGGCGGAGCCGTCGTGCGAGGCGCCGGACAGCAGTGCCTCGCCGGGATCGAGCAGGCGGCAGTTGGCCGGGGCGAGGTCGGACTGGGCGATGGCACGTACCGCGTCCAGCGCCCGGTGGAAGTCCGCGAACGCCACGGACGTCGAGGCCTTGTACCGCGGGCGCTCCTGGAGGCGCATCCACGCCTCGGTGATGACGCCGAGGGCGCCCTCGGAGCCGAGGAACAGGCGGTCGGGCGACGGTCCGGCGCCGGACGCGGGCAGACGCCAGGACGTGCCGGCTCCGGCGGGCGTGACCACGTGCAGGGACTGCACGAAGTCGTCGATGTGGGTGCGGCCGGTGGCGTAGTGGCCTCCGGCCCGGGTGGCCAGCCAGCCGCCGAGGGTGGAGAACTCGAAGCTCTGCGGGAAGTGGCGCAGCGTGAGGCCGTGGGGCCGCAGCTGCTCCTCCAGTACGGGACCGAGCGCGCCGGCCTGGATACGGGCCGAGCGGCTGGCAGGTTCGATCTCCAGGACCCGGTCCATCGAGGTCAGGTCGAGCGACAGCACGGCGCGGTGGGCGTCGCCGCGGTATTCCACGCCGCCGACCACCGAGGAGCCGCCACCGAAGGGGATGACGGCCACGTCGTGCCCGCCGGCCCAGTCCAGCAGGTCGGCCACCTCCTGCTCGTCGGTCGGTCGGGCGACCAGGTCGGGGATCCGGCCGGGCCGGCCGCGCAGCGCCCGGATGACGTCACGGTAGGCCTTGCCCATGGCGTGGGCGGCGCGCGCCTCGGGATCGGCGGTGACCAGGTGCGCCAGTGTGGGCGGCGGGGTCGCGCCGGGGCGGGCGATGGGCAGGTCGGCGACCCGGGGTATCGGCAGCGGACGGGCCAGGGTGCCCGGCAGCAGGGCGCCCATGGCCGCGCATTCGGCGTCGTCGGGGTGGGCGTCGGCGTAGCCCCAGCCCCACCAGGAGCGGGTGCGGGAGGTGCCGGGGTGGGACGGGGTGGCAGGCATGCGGGTGCTCCCAGCGAGGTCCGGGCAGGTAATTTACCCAACGGAAAATTACCCTAGGGTAATATCGAGTCCATGACAACGCTCCCCTCCAGGGCCGGCACCAAGGGCGTGCCCAGGGCCGCGCGCGAACAGCAGGTGCTGGCCGCGGCCACCGAAGCGTTCGGCCGCCACGGCTACGAGGCCACCACCGTCGCGACCATCGCCGCCGACGTGGGCGTCACCAAGCCACTGCTGCACCACTACTTCGGCAGCAAGCAGGACCTCTACCTCGCCTGCCTGAACCCGGTCGGCGAGAAGCTGCTGGACGCCATCCGCGCCGCGATGGCCGAACACGCCTCCGGCGCCCCGCCCACCTCCCTGCGCGTGCTGCACGCCCTGTTCACCGCCCTGGAAGGGCAGCGCGAGGCGTGGTTCGTCCTCTACGACGCCACACTGCCGCCCGACAGCGACGCCGCCCGGCGCGCGGCGTACTACCGCGGCGCCATCGACGACCTCGCCGCCATCGGCACCGCCGACCTCCTGCACGGCGCCGGATCCAGCGACCCGCTCGACGCCGACGCCCTCAAATACGCCTGGCGCGGCCTGTGCACCGCCCTGGTCCGCTGGTGGGTCAACCACCCCGACCAGTCACCCGAAGCCATGGCGCAACGCTGCGCACGCCTCTTCGCGGCCGGCCGCACCCTCCTCGCCACCGGCGACGAGAGCACGTCAGCCGGACCGACGCCCCACCTCCTGCCGGCACCAGATGCGACGAGATAGGCGTACCGGTCAGCGCGATCCGCACCGGACGTCTTCTCCCCCCAACTCCACCGGCGTTCCCATGGGACTCGCCTGAACCTGCCTGGACCTGCCTGACACAGACCACGTCATCATGGACGGAGGGGCCACCCGGCCGTTCCTACGAACGCTGATGAGGGGATGCCGTTCATGACGATCCGGGTCGTGGTGGCTGACGACGAAGAACTGCTGCGCACCGGCTTCCGTCTGGTGATCGATTCCTGGGACGACCTGGCGGTGGTGGGGGAGGCGGGTGACGGACGGCAGGCGGTGCAGTTGACCGGCCGCACACGGCCGGACGTGGTGCTGATGGACATCCGGATGCCCGGCATGAACGGGATCGAGGCGACCCGGCAGATCGTGGCCTCCGGCAGCGCGTCCCGGGTGTTGATGCTGACCACGTTCGACGAGGACGCGCACGTGCTGGCGGCGCTGCGGGCGGGCGCCAGCGGTTTCCTGCTCAAGGAGATGGAGTCCGCCGAACTCGTGGCGGCGATCCGGGCCACGGTGCGCGGGGACACACTGCTCGCGCCGAGCCTGACCCGCCGCCTGCTGGAGCGGCTCCTGCGCACCGCGCCGGACGGGCGCACGACGCCGCCCGCGCTGACCAGCTTGTCCGCACGCGAGACCGAGGTGCTCACCCTGATCGGGCAGGCGCTGTCCAACGCGGAGATCGCCCGTCGGCTGTCCCTGTCCGAGGCCACGGTCAAGCGGCACCTGGCTGCGGTGCTGCGCAAGCTGGGGCTGCGGGATCGCGTCCAGGCGGTGGTCGCCGCCTACGACCACGGTCTCGTCCGGCCCCGCGGTTCGTGATCCTCCTCCTTCGCGACCCTCATCCATCACGACCCTCCTCCTCAAGGAGGAGGCGCCGCGCTGGTGATCCTCTCGGCCCATCCCGAAGTGCGTCCCCAGGCCGATCACGGGCGGGCGGAGGCGCCGTAGCGTCTCAAGCGTGATGGATACCCTGCCCCACCGCATGTACCTGCTGGCCTACGACGAGGCGGCGCGCGGCCCCTACGACCGCACCCGGACCGGATTCCTCGTCCGCATCGCCGCGCTCGTCGACCTCACCCTGCGCGGCCATCTGAGGGAGCGTGACGGGGCGGTGCGGGTGACCGGGCCCGGCCCCGTGGGCGATCCGGTCCTGGACCGTGTGCTGGAGGAGATTGCCGCATCCCCGCACGGCTTCAAGCACCTGGCACGGCGGCACAGGACGCAGACCCTGCAAGCCGTGGAAGACCAGCTCGCGGCGCGCGGACAACTCACCGTCGAGCGGGGCCGGATCCCGGTCCTGTCCGGGCGGCATACGACCGTGCCGGACCCGGACGCCGTACGGGCGCTGCACGCGCACGTGACCGCGATCCTGTGCGCCGCCACCTCGGCACACGAGGTCGCCCTGGAGGATGCCGCCTTGGTGGCACTGGCCGCGGCCGGCCGGCTCGGCTCGGTGGCGTCCGGCGGGGACCGGCGCCGGCACCGTGCGCGGATCGACGACCTGACCGGCCGGCTCGGTGAGCTCGCTCCGGGCCTGGAGACGACGGTGCGCGGCCTGCGCACCACCATGATCGCCGCGCAGGGCGGCATGGGCGGCAGCTGAGCCGCCCCACCCCGACGGCCCCGCCCCACCCCGAGCACCCGACCGACCAGGAAGGCGTACACCGATGAAACCAGGGCGAGCACGGCGACCAGGGCGACCAGGGCGACGGACGACGCGAGGGACGACGGTGCTGGTGTGCGCCGTGCTGGCCTTCACCGCAGTGCCGGCCCAGGCGGGGACCTCCGAAGCTCGGCAGGCCGCCGTACCCGCCGTACCCGCCGTACCCGCCGTACCCGCCGTGCACACCCGGGCCGGTGCCGTGCGCGGCACCGCGGGGGAGGGCTACCGCACCTTCGACGGCATCCCGTATGCCGCACCCCCGGTCGGCTCCCTGCGCTGGACGCCACCACACCCCGCACTCCCATGGCGGGGCGTGCGGGACGCCACCCGGCCCGCCGACCCGTGCCCGCAGCCGGCCGGCGAGATACCCGGCGGCAGCACCACCGAGGACTGCCTCTACCTGAACGTGACCACCCCCGACGCCGCCCGTCCCGACCGGCCCAGGCCCGTGATCGTGTGGGTGCACGGCGGCGGCTTCACGACCGGCGCGGGCAGCTCCTACGACGCCCACCGCCTCGCCACGCGCGGAAATGTCGTCGTGGTCACCCTCAACTACCGCCTCGGCGCCCTCGGTTTCCTCGCCCACCGCGGCCTTCCGGGCTCCGGCACCTTCGGACTCGCCGACCAGCAGGCGGCACTGCGCTGGGTACGGGCGAACATCGGTGCCTTCGGCGGCGACCGGCACAACGTCACCCTGGCCGGCGAGTCCGCGGGCGGCTTCAGCGTATGCGCCCAACTCGCCTCACCCACCGCCACCGGCCTCTTCGACCGCGCCATCATCGAGAGCGGCCCCTGCACCGGCCGCGCCGACCGCCCCTTCGCCCCGTCCGCCCTCTCCCTCAAGGCGGCGGACGCCACCGGGACGAAGCTGGCGAAGGCGGTGGGCTGTGGCGGCGCCCGGCACGTAGTGGCCTGCCTGCGACGGGTGAGCGCCGCCAGGCTGCTCGCCGCCCAGGACACCTCCCAGCAGCCCGCCTACGCCACCGGCCTCCTGCCCCGCGACCCGAACACCGCGCTCGCCCGCGGCGCCGTGCACCATGTGCCCGTCCTCATCGGCTCCAACCACGACGAGGGCAACGGCTGGGCCGCCGCCATCATCCAGGCCGGCACCCGCATCACCCCCGCCAACTGGCCCCGGACGGTGGCCGGTTTCCTCCCCGACCCCGCCCAGGCCCCGCTCGTCGCCCGCACCTACCCGGTCACCGAAACGAACGGAGGACCGGTCCTCGGCGCGGTCATCGGAGACTCCAACTACACCTGCCCCACCCTGCGAACCGGTACGTTCCTCGCGGCCCAGGCCCCGGTCTGGCGCTACGAGTTCGCCGACGAACACGCCCCGCCGCTCACCCCCGCCCCCACCCCGTTCCCGCTCGGTGCCCCGCACGCCGGCGAACTGACGTACCTCTTCGACCTGGGCGGCCGCCCCCGCGCCATGACCCCCGCCCAGCACCGCCTCGCCAACACCATGATCAACTACTGGAGCGCTTTCGCCCGCACCGGCAACCCCAACACTCCGGCCACCCCCCACACCCCCATCTGGCCAGCCGGATACGTGCAATCCCTGGCCCCCGACCACACCGGCCCCACGAACACGACCGCCGCCGCCCACCACTGCACCCTGTGGAACGCCCTGCCCTGACCAGCGACGAAAGCGGTCGCGAGGCGGCGAACCGGCTCGTCACCCCGAGCGCCCGGGGCACACTCTCGCCGACGTCCTCCATCAGGAACACCAGACACCCCCTGACCCGTGCTCCCCAAGCTTCACCTGAACGCGAAGCACGCGCCAAAGTGGGGCAGTCGACGCACGAGGCACCGCAGCGCGACCTGGTGGCCACGGTGGGACAGGGAGTTCCGTTCGCCATGAACATCCCCAACTCCCCACGAAATTCAGGCAGTTACGCCAGCACCCGGCCAGGCCACTACTCCCGGTCCGGCCGGCTCGCACCGCGGCACCAGCAGCACCCGCCCGCTCCCGGCACAACCGCCCTGAGCCGAGCAGCCGGAGCGGGACTGATGACGCCGCGTCAGGCAGGGCCGGGGTTCACAGTGCGGCAGCCCGCCCGCGCACCACGAGGTTCTGCGTGCCCAGGCCGATCGCCAGGTACGCGTACAAGGAAGCGGTGCCCAGCATCCCGGCTCCGGCCGCGTGGTCGATCCACAGGCCCAGTCCGGCATGTACGCCCACAGAGGCCAGCCAGAGCCCGGTGGTGGCCGCCGACCCCTTGCGCATCACCTCGCCCTGGGGGTCGTGCCACACCCGTACGGTCCGTGCCCTGACCACGCCAAAACCCGCCGCGACGGCCAGACTTGCCACCAGGAGGACGACGGACAGCGCGGTCAGCGGGTGGTACTTGACGACCGAGGCGACACCGAAGGTGAGCCCCACGGCACCCAGCACGCCGAGGACGGCCGGGGCGATCAGCGAGCCGTTGCGCCGCACCCGACGGGTGCGCAGCTGCCGCCGTACCACCAGACCGACGACCACCGCGGCTATGCCGAGAGCGGCCCCGCCATTTGTGCTCTGCATGTCTCTGCTCCCCCGTAGTGGCACTGCGCAAGGGGCGGCAGCGCCTGCCGCCCGTGGTAGATGAAGGTCCACGATATGGGCACCGCGATGGATGCCGTCGAGGGAGTGCCAGTCGAGGGAGTGCACCAGCGGCCTGCGAGGACGTCAACCAGGTCGTCAACGGGGTCGCCCGCCTGGGGCGGGCGGCGAGCCACGGATGTCCACCCACGCCCCGCCACGGCCCCGGCCAGCGCGGGACCTCCAAGCACCCCTCACGCGGAAGGTCCGGATACCGGGAGTTGGCCACGACCGCGAGCTCGTACGGGTGCCGTCTCGCTCGCTTCCGATGCCCCCGGGGAGGCGGACCGGCGCGACATTCGGCACCGGCCCCGCGGTCCAGTCCAGCGGACCGGCCATGGTTTCCAGCCGGGTCCGGCCGATGGCCGCCGCCACCGCCTGCGGGTCCTCGGGATCGTCCGCCGTGGCGAGGGCGTGCGCCGCCACCTCGAACAACGCGTACGCCAGCCCCAACGGCTGCAGCCACAGCTTCCCGGTCAAGCCACTGCTTCCCGGTCACCTGTTCATAAACCCCGGCCAACTCCGACGCCCGCATGCCATCGAGCGAGGAACGATACGGATGGCACGGCGTCCAGTAGACCAGTGTCCCCACCTTCGCCTCCGCCGCATCACAGGCCTCAGTCGATTCCCCGGACCGACACCCAGCCGACATTGCAGCCCCACCCGCACCGTTGATCGCCTCACTAAAGGACGGTGCCCGCGGAACACTCGTGAAGAAGGCGACGCATCGCTGACGGCCTCGCCCGCCCGCGGAGGTAATCAACGCCGCGGGTCAATACGCCTAGGGCCTGTCCGGCGAGTCACTCGGCGAGTTCGGCGCGATGGTGCGCCGGACGTTCCGGCATAGGCGGATGAGTGGATAGGTGGATCGGTGGAATGGTGGATCGGCGAACGGACCGGGGAATGGTGGGAATGGCGGGCCTGCCCGGCCCCAGGCTTCAGCCTGAGCAGCTTCGCGATGGCCTCGTTCGCGATCAACGGCCGCGCTTGTGAACGCCGTATGAACGCAACTATGTGCTCTGACCTGCGAGTTACTGCCTGGTTCGGCCCCATCTGGAACCGACAGTCGGGTAGGTTCTCGGTGTCGCCGCCACACCGGGAACACGGGGTTCCCAGGGACTAGCGGCACGTAGGGACATCGTCTCTTGACGACAGCGACCGAGATTTTTCACGTCCGTCCGTACACTCCGCACTGCCAAGTCATTACCGATGAAGGTGATCACGCCGTCATCGGTATCTCTCCGGGGAACTCCTACTTCACCCATCAACGAGTTCTCAGCCTCGCCGCCTGGGGACTGGAGAACTTCCGTCAGGTCGATCTCATCTATACGGATCTGCATGTCGCCGACATGTATGAGGCGCTCGGATATACAACTGTCGATGCCCAGCGCAAGGCCGTGAAGAACCTGCGCGGTGTACGGGCCAAGGTGACCGCGGCCGTTGCCACGCTCGACCCGGACGGCATCAGGCTCCGCGGCCGCCCCATGTCCGCGCTGCTGGGCCTCCCCGCCTATCGGGTCATACGCGAGGGCCTCGACGATCGGCTGTCCGCCGACCCGGCGTTCCGCGACGTGTGTGATCAGCTCGTGGTCCAGTTCCTCACCAGCAAGGTTCTCGACGGGCAGCATCCCACGGACCGTCAGCGTCAGGTCTGCCTCGACTACATCTGCGCCGAAGCGCCGCTGTTCATCGACACCCCCGCAATCATGGGCGTCCCCTCGTCGCTCAACTGCTACCACCAGGCACTGCCGATGGCCGATCTCCTGTACTCACGCGGGCACGGCCTGCGCGCCACACGTAACCAGGGCCACGCCGTGATAACCCCCGCCGGCACCATCACCGAAGGACACGACCAGTGACGACCGCCCCGACCCTGATCGACTTCCCGTTCTCCCCGCGCGGCGACCGCCTCCCACCGGAGATCGAACAGCTTCGCGCCACCCCGGTCACGCGGGTGCGCACCATCGCCGGGGATGAGGCGTGGCTCGTCTCCTCGTACGAGCTGTGCAAGCAGGTGCTGGAAGACCCGCGCTTCAGCCTCAAGGACACGTCCGCCCCCGGCGTTCCCCGGCAGTACGCGCTGACCATCCCGCCCGAGGTGGTCAACAACATGGGCAACATCACCGGCGCCGGTCTGCGGAAGGCCGTACTCAAAGCGATCAACCCCAAGGCCGGTGGCTTGCGGGAGTGGATGACCGACCACGCCGCCCACCTCGTGGACGGCATCCTCAGCTTCGGCCCGCCGGTCGACCTGCGTGGACAGTTCGCCAACCCCTACGCCGAGCACCTCCACTGCCACATCCTCGGCATCCCTCGCGATGATGCACCGCTGTTGGCGTCCAGCCTCGACATCGCGTTCATGAACTCGGCCTGCCCCATCACCGGGGCGCGCCTGAACTGGGACCGGGACATCGCCTATATGACCAGGCGGCTCAATGACCCCGCCACTGACGGGCTCATGGCCGAACTCGCCGCCCTCCGTGGTGATCCCGACTATGCGCACCTCACTGACGAGATGCTCGCCACCGTCGGCGTCACCATGTTCGGCGCCGGCGTCATCTCCACCATGGGCGCGCTGACCATGGCCGTGTTCACACTCCTCCAGAACCCTGGGATATGGGAGCAGTTGAGCGCGGAGCCCGGCAAGATTCCGGCCGCCGTGGATGAGCTGCTGCGCGTGAACCTGTCCATCGCCGACGGGCTGCCCCGCCTGGCCATGGAAGACATGCAGCTCGGTGACACAGAGATCAAGAAGGGCGAACTCGTCCTCGTCCTGGTCGAGGCCGCCAACACCGACGAGAGCGTCTTCCCCGACCCGCACACCATCGACATCGACCGTCCCAACGCGGCCGCTCATCTCTCGTTCGGCTACGGCGGGCACTACTGCCCCGCCGTCCCGCTCGGGAAAAAGCACATCGAGATAGCGATCGAGGCCCTCACCACCCGCGTGCCCAACCTGCACCTGGCTGTCCCCGTCGACCAGCTCGTATGGCGCACCCGCTTCATGAAGCGCATCCCCGAGCGTCTGCCGGTCGCCTGGTAGGAACACAAGTGCCGACGTGAGCCGGCACCCAACACACAACACGATGGCTCCGACTCGGAGGGGTCGGGGCCATCGCCCTTGTGGGTATCGGGGGGATAGAGGCAGGTGGGCGTCGGCGCGCAGCACCCCAGGAGGGTCAGACGTTGGGAACCTTCAGTTTGTCCCAACTGGTCTTGCCGGGGACGCCGTTGGCATCGTCGCCTTGGAAGCCGAGCTTCTCCTGCCAGGCGGCGTAGGACTTCACATCGCCCGGGCCCCATACGTCGGCGTTGGCGCTCGACTGGTACCGGTTGCAGTCTTCGGCGACGAGCCGTTGGTGCATCGCGGCGATGATCGGCGATTTCTGTCCGGTATGGAAGAACGACGCACCAGGGAACGGCTCGAAGGCGGTGGGGCCGGCGGGCTGGCCATCCATGAACTGCTTGTAGGCCCCGCTCACGAACGTGGACCATTGCTTCCAGTTGTGTGCGTCCTTGATGGCCTTTGCCGTCTTGGCGTTGTAGAGCGGGTCCTTGAGCTTCCCCTCAATCCTGAGTGTGTCCGGAGGGGAGAACTGCCCTGGGTGCTTGAGGGAGCGTATCTGGAAGAGGCCAATGGACGGCCCCCACTTGTTGTCGACCAGATCCTGGTCTCCGATGATGACTGGGTCGCCTTTGGACTCTGCCATGGCGACGGCCGCCGCGATGTTGACGTCATTGCCGGTGAACCCTGCCTGTGTGGCGAGGGTGCGCAGTTCGATCAGGCTCATTCTCATTTTCCGACGCCCCTCTAACTTGTTGATCAGAAGTCATGCCCGCATGGCGCATTACGGTGTCGGATCGAGGGCCGAGAATTGGCCGGAATCCCCGACCCGGGAGGAGGTATTGCCGAAATGCGATAACTGTGCCTGCGGGTAAGGAAGGAATTCCCGCTGCGAGCTTCTCCTAAATTGACACGCATATACAGAGGAGATCACGGATCCTCTTAGCCGCGCCTCCGTGGAGTGCGGGGTGGCTTCGCGAGGCGTGAAAGTTCAGTTATTGCCACCATATGACAACGTCAGGGAGCGGGCAAACAGAGTGCTAACGAGCTCGTGCACAGTAGGCGGTGAGGCGTCGGGGACCTTCGGTGTGGCTCGGTGTTCACATTTGCCGTGCCGATGCCAGGTCGGTGCTGCAGAACATGACGCGGCCGTCCTTGTCCGCAGCAGGCCCGCACGTCGTGCGTAGTCCCCTGTCGGAAATGCACGAGCGTGACCAGGAGCCGGTCGATGAACACCAGCCGGTGCTTCGCTGCCGCACCCACAGCCCGCTTCCGCGGCCGGGGCACAAGCCGGGCCTGGTGCCGTACGTGCCACAACGGGCCTACTTCGGGGACGAGTTCAGTGATTACGCAAGCGGACGGCATCGGTGACGTCCATGGTTGACCAGGCGCACCAGCAGGGTGGTGCTTCGTCGTTGGTGGGATGGGCCGGCCGGCCTCGAAACTGGTTGATCCTTCAGCGTCACCGCATGTGAGCTGCAGGGCTCGGCTATCGATTTCCCCCTGGCCGGCTCGTGCGCTGCCAAGTACACGACATACCAGGGGCATCGATTCCGTGACCGTCGTGCTTGAGGCTGGTTCGACTGACACCGAGAACATCCGGATGCCACTTGCGCGTTGAGCGGACAGGACATGGGGTAATTGCGGAGAAAGGCGAGTAACATCCAGCCAACCACGGACCGAGCAGGGACAGAGAGCAGGCTGTGCCATGTCAGACGCCGAACTTGCTGAGCACGTAGCTGCCAAGCTGAAGAGCATCACCCAACAGATCGACGACCTCCAGCAGCTCAAAACCAAGCTGGAAGACCTCCAGGAACACCTCGGAACAGGACCCGGAAACGAAGCTGACACACCCCAGTTTCCGGAAGCTGACACCCAGCCGGCGAAGCCGGCGACCGTGCCGGCCGCGCGACGCGCGAAGGCAGCCGCCGCCAAGCCGCGATCGAAGAGCGCTGCGGCCAAGGCGCCAGGAGGCACGAAGAAACCGCGTGCGGCCAAACGAGTGAGCGCCAAGGCACGGAGCAAGAGCCCCACCCGCGTCGACCTCCTCCTCGAGCTGCTCAGCGAGCAGCCGCGCACGGTAGCGGAGTTGACGCAGCTACTGACGCAGGAGCATCCCGACCGCGCCGCGCGCGAGACCGTCGTACGCAACACCCTGGAAAACTCGCTCGTCGCCAAGGGGCTGGCACACCGCAGCAAGCAAGGGCGCAGCGTCTTCTACTCCCACCCCACACCCGCGCCCGAGAGCAGCACCGACGCCCAAGAGGCCGAAGCTGCCGACGTCACCGAGGAAGCCGTCGTACCTACACCGGCCTGAATCACCCCACGCATCCCAGGTGTCGCGGCAAAGTCGGTGCATGGGGCGGACGGCGCACACGACGGGGCTTGCGGAAGCCGTGCAGAAACTCACTACGCGGCGAGAACGCAGCCCGGCCGCCAACCACCATGCGTGCGCCGCCACATCCTTTACGTTCCCCGCTCGACCGGGGGCGGCGGGCACCAGCCGCGGCCGCGGCACTCAGCAGTCGTACCCTCACCGAGGTTCCGGCTGGACGGCCGCGGCCATGGCCAGGAGCTGGAGGCCTCGGCGCGGCAGCGGGAAGGACGACATCACCATGGATCGATCCGGCCCGAACCACATGCCCACTCACGTGACGGTTCGAGTTGTTGCCGACATCCCCTCGCTCTCTCCCATGTGACAGGAGGCAGAGGAGAGAGCACCAGTCGCCACCACCAGCAACTCGCAGCGCAGCGATGCGCGCCGCGTTCTCTGATGGAGGCGACATCGGTGAACAACCCATGAGGGTGACACACACCCGATACAGCAGCGCTTGAGTGCGGCGCTATTCCTGGGCTGGTGGGGGCGGGGCGATGAGGTGTACCGGCTGCCGCTCGGCCTCGCGCTCTTCGGTGTCAGCGGCGGGGGGCGGGGTGGGGTGCAGGCCCTCGATCGGTTCCCATCGGGGCGGTGGGGCGGGGGAGGGGTAGAGGATCGGCTTGGCGAGTTTGGAGAGTTTCCGGCGGCCTTCGGCGTCCTTGAGCATGCTGGTGCGTGCCGCGCCTGCCGCTTTGGACTCGAGCCATTCGCGTGCCTCTGTGGTGCCGAGTGCGCTGATGAGCGAGGCTACGAAGGCGTGTGTTTCGAAGAGGTCCAGGGTGGGGCCGTCATAGGGCTGGATACCCTTTTTCCAGTTGTACAGGGACCTGCGGTAGCCGCCTGCCAGTTGCGCGGCCTCGGCCTCGCTGACCCCGAGCCACCCCGCGATGTCGTTCACCGCTTTGATGGCCCGTGCGGCGCGGTCCTGTGGCGCGGGGCCCTCTTCGGCAGCCGGCTCGGCCGGTGGAACGGCTGTGGTTGCCGGCGGGTGCGGTGGGTGGGCAGGTACCTCCACCGCCGGAAGGAGCGTTGCCTCCTCATGCACCGTGGTGGTCCATGTGCAAAGTGGGCGTGGTGCCAGCAACTGCGTCAGGCTTTCGCTTCTGGTGACGGTTCGCCGGCACAGATCCAGATAAGCCATGAGCCAGCCGGAGGGAGCCTGAGCCTCCAGAACACTGGTGAGGTTCTGGGTCACTTGGGCCGCGGCATCCGCTGCCGGCTGCAGGCTTCCCGGTGTCGGCCCTTCCAGCAGCGGTCTGCAGACCGGCGTCTGGTCGATCCCGGCGAATGCCTCGAGTGCCGCTGTGGCGTCTCCCATTTTTCCCCCTAGGAGTAGAAATCGCGCAGGGCCTCCGTGGTCCCTTTCTCGAAGGCGCGAAGTGCCGAAGTGTGCAGTTCTTCCGCCGTTTCCATGATCGAGGCGGATTCGAACGGGCGCGCTCCTTGGTGTGAGCAGTCGTTGTCCAGGATGTAGGTCAAGCGGCCTGTGCTCTCGTCCTTCTGGAAGCCGTGCCGGACGACCAGGCTCTGTTCGGGAGTGGGCTGAAACTCCATCACTTGCATCGCTGCACTGATCGAGGGACCCACCGAGCTGTAGAGCTTCTCCTGGAAGATCTCTTCTCCGATGAAGCGCTTCCAGTCGAGCGGAGTGCGGACCTCGGGATGGGAGAGCTGATTGACGAACCGCAGCCCCACACGGTTCTCGACGCGGGGGCAGATGACCTTCTGTACGGCTCTCACCAGCCGGCCCAGCGTGGCGGAGAACTCCTCCCACCCGGGATAGTCCGTGGTCTCGATCGCGAAGTGATCGTTCTGCAGCGTGACCAGCCAGGCACCATTCTGCAGACGCCAGCCCCGGGCCAAGGGATCCGAGCTGGGGCGCACGCTGACGTGCTGGTCGACCTGGACGTTTATCCCCTGAATGACATGTTCATTGAGGGGGACCTGCCAGTCGAGAGACTCCCGGATGCTGACGGCGCGCTCGATGGAGCTGGCTGCGTATTCCGTCTCGTGCCGGATTTGGCAGACGACCAGGCCTACGGGTGGTCGCTTGAGCGGGCGGTCGTGCGGAATGCCGGTAAGCCAGCCTGTCACATCTCCACCTCGCTCCCCGAAGCGAGCTCTCCCCTGGCTTGCAGCAGCAACTTTCACGAACTTGCACTCCTCATCGTCTCGCGGGGATCTACTTCCTGTCAACACAAAACAGGACAGTTCGGTGACTCTTTGAAAATGTGCGGCTACCCTTTGCTCAGGCTGCGGTGCGGCTTCCCCAGCACGGTCAGCTCCCGGTACTCCGTCACGGTGATCTCATCCAGCCGCTGGAACTCGGGGCCGGCGATGATCAGAGCCTTCTCTGCGCAAGTCCTGAGGCGGTCCACCGTCTCCCGCCACCACTGCACGCACTCGCCGCTGAGGACCTCCACGGCAGAAAGGAGAACGATCTTCGCGCGGGTCGGCTCGAGCCGGCTGTCGCAGTCGACGGCCCACTCCGCGATCTCGCGGTCAACGGTCTTCCACAACGCTTTGTCGGTCCGGCGCAGGCTCTCCAGTGCGTCGTTCACGGGCTGCTGGACGCGCTCGATGAACGCACTTCCCATCGCCGGCCGACGCCTCAGCCACGACAGGGCCTCTCCCACCACTTCCTGCTCGGTCTCGCTGCCGAAGCCCTGCACGGGGCGCTGCCGGGCAAGCCAGCTCTTCTCCACCGGCTGATCGAAGCGCAGGTCGGCCACCCAGAACCCGGACGTGTGCAGGTGCAGCGCCGGGAGGTGGACGAAATGCACCATGTTCCCGTTGGCTATGTGGCCCCGCTGTCCGCCGTCCAGGTGAGCCAGATCCACCACGGGTGCCACCTGGACAAACGGCTTCCTGGGTCTGAATACATCCGGCTCGGCGATGTCGCACGTCGCAGTAGTGATCATCGCCCACGGTGCGGCGTCGACCGGATCCACCATCATGGGCATGTCCGCCGACTGCGACTGGCCGTACCGTTTCGATGTCCCCACCAAGGGCGCACCCGGCGAGCCGAAATAGACAAATAACGGGCTCGGGACCACATCGCCCTGACGGAACTGTTCCAGCCCTTCGAGAGTTCCCTCCGGCCAC
This sequence comes from Streptomyces sp. NPDC101227, assembly GCF_044767545.1. Lineage (NCBI taxonomy): Bacteria > Bacillati > Actinomycetota > Actinomycetes > Kitasatosporales > Streptomycetaceae > Streptomyces > Streptomyces sp. NPDC101227. The sequence goes on from NZ_JBIWOD010000010.1 coordinate 100,204, forward strand.
TCTTCACGAGCTGACGGCATGCCGTCGTCGACAAAACTTGCCATGACACCCCCGATCGCACGCTGCTTCGTCAGGCGAAGTCAGGCTTCTGAATCACAACCCCCGGCACTCCCGTAACCCAAGAAGTACGCAGAGTCACAATAAGGGATACGGTCCTATGGCGTAACCATTCACGACAACTCCCATAGATCAACAAATGATGTGACTAACCGTCGTGACGCCCCGCCTCCAGCACGAACAGGCCCCGCGCCCCCGCCGAAAGCGGGAAGAGCCCAGCCCCCGCCCGTACCGACGAAGCCATCGAGAACCGCAAGTCACGGAAGCCTCAGCGGACTTGCGCCACGCCGGCAACGTCCCGGCGCACTGTCGGGGCCCCGCACGGACGCTGCCAGGCCCGCGCCGCAGCCGGAACCATACGAGACTGTCGAGCGCGGCAGCCAGAGCGCTGGGCGCCATCGCCGCACCTTCTTCTACTGCGTTGGTTTCTCGTTGAGTTGGTGCAGCTCGGGCACGGAGACTTTGATCGGCTCTTGCGTAGTCCGGGCGATGACGACCACCGCGGGCTCGTTCGGGTCGGGGTTCTCCTCTCGGTGCGGGACGAACGGGGGGACGAGGAAGAAGTCGCCCGGGCCGGCGGCGAGCCGTACCTCCTGGGCGCCGTCGTGGTAGACGAACACGGGGTGGCCGCTGACCACGTAGACCCCCGCCTCTGAATCGCCGTGATGGTGGTTGTCCGTTGCGCTCAACGGCGGGTTCTCCACCAGACCCATCCAGAGGTTCTTCGAACCGACCGTGCCGCCGCTGAGGGCGGCATAGCCATCCAACTCGCCGGACCGAACGTGGTGGACACGGTTGTTCAGTGGGGCGTTGTCACCAGCGCCCAGTGCAGTCCCGACGCCTTCATGGGTTGTCATCGTGCAGCCTCCCGGATTTCGACGGCGTTGATGGGGGACAGGCTGCGACTCCCATGCCGGGTGCGGCAACTCTTGTTGCCGATGCGGCAAATGGAAGAGGCCGGCCCTGCCGCCGGCGACCGGCTCAGCTCGAAGAGTCCGTCGACGAAGTCCTCATCGCCCAGGGCGGGATCGGCTGGTTCCTCGGCGGTGTCGTGTGCGGGACGCAGTGACGGGCGCGTGGGTCAGTCTCTTTCGAGGCCGTCGATCAGGCGGTTGAGGAACCGGGTGAAGGTGGCTTCGGGGGTGAGGGGACGTTGGGGGGCCGAGAGTGCTTCGGCGAGCTCCGGGTGGCGACCGTCGGCGGCGACGGCGGCGAGGTAGCGGGCTTCGGCTGCGCTCTGGTCAGGGGATCGTGCGGCTGTGGCCCGGGCGATTTCGTGGTGGACATGCCCGGTGACGAAGCCGGTGAGCTGGGCGAAGATCTCTACCCTCGCCGCGCCGTCCAGTCCGGTGGGCCGCAGGGCGGCGAGGGCGTGCTCCAGGAACGCCAGGGTGTGCGGGCCGGGGGTGCGGTGGGTGGACAGGGCCGCGGGTAGCCAGGGGTGGCGCAGCATGAGGGCGCGCTGGAGGTGGGCGATGGTCTTGAGGTCGGCTCGCCAGTCGCCGGTGAGTGGCGTCGTGGTCGGCAGTTCACCGCTGACATGGTCGACCATCAGCTCCAGCAGTGTCTCCTTGTCGGGGGCGTAGCTGTAGAGCGACATGACGCCGGCGTTGACCTTGCCGGCGACCCGCCGCATGGTGACCGCTTCGAGTCCCTCCGCGTCCGCCAAGGTGACGGCCGCCTCCGTGATCACCTCGCGGCTGTAGGAGGGTCTGCGGCCCCTGCGCGGCTCGGTGGGTCGCAGCCAGAGCTGTTCGGGGTCGACGCCTGCGGCGCCGGGTTGTGCGTCATGGGGCACGGTCTCGCGCTCCTTCCCTTGCTGTCGCGGCGGCCCTTGCGAAGGTCATCCAAGCATCCTCTATTCTCGTACACTGTACGTAAATGGAGGAGGGGAACAATGTCATCACGCATGCCCGGTCCCATGGCCGGGCCGGCCTGGGTGCCACCTGCCGGGAAGCCGTCACTGTCCTCGCGGATGATGAGGGCGACCTGGCGCGGCCTCCCGGCGAAGCGGCACGATGTGGGACGGGAACCGGGGCTGGTGGTGCCGGCCGCCGACGGAAGCCCGTTGATCACTGATCACTACTTCCCGCGCGCGGAGGGCGACTTCCCCACCCTCCTCGTCCGCTCGCCCTACGGCCGGGGCCTGCCGTGGTCTGCCATGTACGGCCTGCTCTTCGCCGAACAGGGCTTTCACGTGGTCGTGCAGAGCTGCCGCGGCACCGGCGGTTCGGGGGGCACGTTCGACCTGTGGCGCAATGAGGCAGGCGACGGGCAGGCCACGGTGTCGTGGCTGCGCGAGCAGCCCTGGTTCAACGGAAAGCTGGGGACCATCGGCCCCAGCTACCTGGGCTACGTGCAATGGGCCCTTGCCCTGGACCCGCCGCCGGAACTGAAGGCAATGGTGGTGCAGGTAGGCCTGCACGATCCCCATGCCCTGTTCCACGCGGACGGTGCGCTACGCCTGGAGAACGCCCTTGCCGTCGGTGTGGGCATGACCTACCAGCACCAGGGCATGGGACCGTTCCTGAGGGCGACACTGCGCCTGCGGCGCCGCCTGCGCGACGTCACCACCGCGCAGCCCCTGCGTGGGGCGCACGTGTCCGCCCTCGGCGGCGAAGTGCCCTGGCTGGACGATGTGATGACCCACCCCGACGCCACGGACGCCTACTGGCGCGGCGCGTCGCTGGCGGAGCCGGCCCAGCGGCTGGGCGTGCCCACGAGTCTGGTCACCGGATGGCACGACGCCCTGGCCGACCAGACCTTCGAGCAGTACGCCCGGCTGCGTCAGGCCGGATGCGACACCGCCCTGCTCGTCGGCCCCTGGACCCACACCTCCGCGCTGCAACAGGGCTGGCCCGAGGTGTTCGCCGAGAGCCTCGCATGGCTGCGCGCCCACCTGTACGCCGACCCCTCGAGCCTGCGCCCCACCACGGTGCGCGTGCACATGGGCGGCGAAAACGCCTGGCGGGACCTCGACGACTGGCCACCAGCCCCCGCCGCCACCTCGTGGTACCCCACCCCCGGCGGACACCTCACCCAGCAGGCCCCCACGGCCTCCGCATCACTGACGACGTTTCGCTACGACCCGGCCGATCCCACCCCGTCCCTCGGCGGCCCTCTGCTCTCGGGCACCGCCGGTTTCCAGGACAACGGCAGCCTGGAAGTCCGAGACGACGTCCTGACGTTCACCGGCCCTGTGCTGAGTGAGCCCGTGGACATCCTGGGCCCGGTCTCCGCACGGCTGAGCATCTCCACGGACACCGGGCACGCCGACGTCTTCACCCGCTTGTGCGACGTGGACGCAGACGGCTGCTCCGTCAACATCTGTGACGGGCTGGGCCAACTTCGGACCACTGAACATGAGCCCTCGCAGGTCACCGTGCCGATGAGCTCCACCGCCCATCGCTTCGCCGTCGGGCACCGCATACGCTGGCAGATCAGCGGCGGCGCCCATCCGCGCTACGCCCGCAGTTCCGGCACGGGGCAGTCGCCGGTGGACGCCACCACCTTCGTACCGGTGCGTATCACGCTCCACACGGACTCGGCGCTGGTCCTTCCCCACAGCCGTGGGCTCACGTAATCCTTCAACCCGGGGAACCGCTCACGAGCCGGACCGTCCACCACGGTTCGGCTCGGCGGAACCGCTGCGCACGCTTTTCGGATTCTGCGACGCAAACGGTTGACCCTGCCCCTGCGTCAGGGTTGGAGCCTTGTCGCATGACGAACAACAGCACTTCCTCGGATCGGCTCGCGCCGCCGGTCGGAGGGTTCCAGGAGATCGACGGCCGCCGCGTTTTCGTGCACCGGTCGGGCAGCGGCGGACCGGCCGTCGTGTTCCTGCCGGGCGCCAGCGCGGTCGGCCTGGACTATTTCGGTGTCCAGCAAGAGGTTTCGCAGTTCACCACCGCCGTGTTGTACGACCGTGGCGGCACCGGCTACAGCGACCCGATCCCGCTGCCGCGCACGGCCGCCGCGGTCGCCACGGAACTGCACGAGCTGATGCACGCTCAGAACATCGCCGCTCCCTACGTTCTGGTGGCGCACTCCCTCGGCGGCTTCTACGCGCATCGGTTCGCGCAGCTGTACCCGCAGGAGGTGGCCGGGCTGGTGTGGTTGGACGCCTTCCACCGCGACTGGGACGACTCCATGCCTCCCGAGGCCAGTCTGGCCGCGGTCGAGCGGATGGGACCCGATCTGGAACAGCTGGAACGGATGCGCCCGGCCCTGCGCGAGATGTTCGCCGCGTTGCTCGTCGACTACCCGGAGCACGTGCGACAGGCGCTGCTCGACGCCAAGGTGAGTGACAAATGGACCCACGTCGGCATCGCCGAGCGCACCAAGTTGGCCGAACTCGCCACCGAACTGCGGACCGGGCCGAACATTCCCGACGTCCCGGTGGTCGCTCTCACCGTGGTCGGTACCGACCCCGGCCAGCAGGCGCTGACGTCGGAGCAGACGTTGCGAGAGATGCATGACGGCAGGACAAAATTGGACGCGGCCCTGGTGAGCGCGGTCTCGCACGGGGAACAACGCATCCTCTCCGACACGAGCCACCACCGGCTCTGCTTCGACCGCCCCGATGCCGTGGTCCAGGCGATCCGCGACGTCGTCGGCCGGGCGGCTCGCGCCTAGACTCGGCACGACCACGTTTGACGAAGCCCCGAGGAGGACGGTGCTCACGATCAGCCAGCTCGCGTCGACCGCCGGCGTGACCGTGCGCACCGTTCGCCACTACCACCACATCGGCCTGTTGCCCGAGCCGGAGCGCGATGCCTCCGGCTACCGCCGCTACAGCGCGCAGACGGCGGTGGATCTCATCCGGATCAGGACCCTCGCCGATGCCGGCGTGCCGCTGGCCCGTATCGACGCGCTGCTGCATGCGCAGCCGCCCGAATTCGCCGCGGCCATCACCGACATCGACGGCGAGTTGCAGCGCAAGATCGACCAGCTCACCGAATACCGCCACCGGATCACCGAACTGGCAAGCGGCGAAAGGCTTGTACTGCCCCCCGAGGTGGTCGCCATCCTGAACCGCATGCGCAGTCTCGGGGTCAGCGAACGCAGGGTACGACTCGAACGCGACTCTTGGATCCTGCTGCAGGCACTGGACCCTGACTCCATGCCGCAGCGGATACGGGACAAGAACGCCAGATTCGACGACCCCGAGACGACGCGCCTGTATCTCGCCTGTGATCAGTCAGTCGACTGGGATCCGCACGACCCCCGCCTGGACCGGCTCATCGACGAGCTGGACGCATGGGAGATCACCCATGAACCGGACGGCGGCCGGCCGGGGAACCTGAAGCTGGTCTTCTCCCGGATCTTCGACGAGGCATCACCGGCATGGCAACGCATCCTCAATGCGCTCGCCCACCGCGCCGAGCAGCGACGAACCGCCGGGCAGCGCGGAACCGCCGGGCACGGCAGCGGGGCCGGGACCCTGGTCACGTCCGACGGCTGACGCACGCACATCGGCCTTGCCGGAGGTTGTGCGACGTCCGGCTGCCGCGACATACCCCGAGGTGCGAGGGCGAGATGGCCGGGCCCGCGCGCCCCGAGTCGCACAGGAAGCCGCTCTGCATGTGCTCCGCCGGGACAACGGCTCGGGTGCTTGGGCGACGTCGCGGCGGGCGCGGGCGGTGCCGGCGGACTTCGTGGTTGTGCAGCCGTTCGACCAGTAGGCGGCAGAGCGTGCGAGGTGTGCCGAGGCGGTCCTGGGCGACGTGGTGCTGGTGAACCTGTCCCGGCCACCGTTCGGCGCGCCCATCAAGCGCCGTCCGGCAGCGGCGGACCGCTGCAGTCCGGGTCAGGGACAGGTGCTCAGAAGTTACTGGGCGGCAGCGGAAGTGGCAGCCCCGGCAGGCCGTCGATGCTCTGTGCGATGTGGTCCTTCTTGGCGAAGTACGCGCTCAGCGAGGCGTCGTCCTCGCGAGAGAAGCGCCTGCCGTGCAGGTCGCGGTCTTCGTCGTACGACATGAAGGGCACCCCGTATCCGCAGGAGTCTCGGACGAGTTCGGCCGTCACCACGATGATCGCGCGCAGCCCGTGCAGGGCCGGATCGATGCCCGGGAAGTGTGCGAGCAGTTCCTCGAAGCGCGGGTCGTCACGGAAGACGGGCTCGCCCCGGCCGTGGACCCGAACGATGTTGGGCGGCCCCTGGAAGGCGCACCACATCACCGTTATCCGGCCGTTCTCCCGAAGGTGCGCGATGGTCTCGGCAGTGCTGCCGGCGAAGTCGAGATAGGCGATCCGCTCCTCGTCGAGCACCGCGAAGGAGCCCTTGAGGCCCTTGGGGGAAAGGTTGACCGTGCCGTCGCCGGCCAGCGGGGCGGTCGCGGTGAAGAATATCGGCTGCTGCTCTATGAAAGTGCGCAGCCGGCCGTCGATGCGTTCGTATGTCTTTCCCATGCCTAATGATGATGTCGGAAAACCTTTCGCCTGTCTAATGAATCCGTCCGGCTTGGTCGTGGTCCTTGGTGTCCTTTCCGTCAACAGGGCTGGCAGGGGCGGGAGTTGAGGGGGCTCGAACTCTCCTGATCTCGAGGGGGGGAAGGGGGGCGGGGCGGCTGGCGCTCTTGGCCGGTGCTGCGGCCGCCCCGCGGAGGTCACTGGGGGACGCTGCTACCGGCGAGGGTGTGCACCCGTGCGGAGCGGCACCGACGGCGCTCCTGCACTGGCCCCGTTACAGCTGGGGTCCGGTCGGGACTCTTCCGGTGCGGAGACTGGCGGTCTGTGCCGCGGTGAACGGCGGCTGGAGCAGCCGTTGTTCCTGCTGCCAGACACGAAACAGGTCGGCCACGAAGTTCATGCGGTCACCGAGGGCCGTCCAGTTTTCGGCGGCGCTGCCCAGCAGAGTGTTCGGGGTGCGATCGATGTCGTACAACAGTGCCTTGAGTTCGATGTTCTTCAGGTGTGCCAACGCCTTGGGGAACTGGGCGTATTTCGATGTCTTCCCGATATCGGCCCCGATCCGTTGTGAGATGAGGCGCCGAGTGATGCCGAAGTCCGATGCCGGAAGCCTGAGGTCCATCAATTGCTGAGTGACCATGGTTTCCCAGGAACATTGCAATTGCTTGAGCAGCGGCAGGTAGGAAATCCGGGTGCCTGTGGGCCACGCCAGGGCTTGCGTGATCGGCGCTTGCAGTCTGATCTGTTCGTGCAGGCCGATATAGAGGTTGGCGAGCAGGATGTGTTCGGCGCGCGCGCCAGCGTCCTGGGCGAGTTGGGCCTTGAAGTAGTTGCGGGCCGCCGAAATGAGCAAGTCCTGGCCGCCCTCCTCAACGGGCCCCGGCGTAAGGGAGGCGATACAGCGTTGCTCCGCCTGTTCGGCGCCCGACGCCTGCCCCAGATTGTCGATCAGGCTGACGAACAGCGGCCCGAGGTCTCGAAAGACAAGGAGATTTCCCCAGGCCACGTTGCTACTGACCTGCTCGACGGCATCGGTGAAAGTGTCCGTCCGGATTCGACGGCACTGAGGAGGGATGCGCTGGCTGAAGGCGATGGCGGTCCTGATGATCGCGGGGGCGCTCTCGCCTCGGATGGAACGTCCGGCGGTGCGCGACGCCCAGGTTCCGAAGGCGCACCAGCTGACATTTTCCTGGCCCAGCAATTGAGCCATGGAAATGGCGAGATCGTGATAAGCCTGAGTGATTCTCAGGTTGCGCAGGACCGGGTTCGTGATGGTCGAGATCTCGTCAATTTCCTTGAGAGAAACCTGATTTCCAACATTCCGGCTGCCAGTTGCACCGCGCACCTTGGTCACGTTCCGAACTCCGTCATCTTTCGATTTCCCGCAACGGAACGGATCGTGTCCAGTCTTCTTCGCTTCGATAACCGTCGGGATTCAGCCGTATTCGGCGCGGTGACGCGACACTCTCACACCATCGAGGGGTTTTCTGAACTCTAGTACCCAACTCAGGGAAGTGAGCCCTCGCACTCTTACAACTCCATGGCCCCATCGGCCAGCCCTACACGCGGAACCGGATGCCCAAGCCGCTCATTCCGAGCGCCGCCACGCCTTGCAGCAGCCGCATATCGCGGTCGTATCTGCTACCGGTGAGCGAGTGGAAGGGGACACCCGTGAAGTGCTCGTAGCGTCGGTGGCGATGGCGGCAGCCGGAAAGCCAGGGCATGGTGCGTTCGACGGTCCGGTGGTAGTGGCTCAGTCGCTGCGAGGCTGTCCCGCAGGTTCGCCACGCGCTGGAACTCATCCGGCACCAGCCGCTCAGCAATCCCCACCGCCACCACTGACAGCCCGCCGAGCGCACCTCGTCATCTTGCCTGCCGGGCCGCCCCGATGTTGACATTACATACGGCCGACCGCATTCTTTGGTGATGACTTCGACATCCTTCACCGAGGAGACCGACCCGTTCTGCCTGGCCACAATCGATGCTGCGGCGATGCTGTTCGATGCCCCCTGGCAGCGCTACGCCGTGATCGGGGACAGCCTCTCCGCGGGGACGGGAGACAAGAGCGTCGGCTACGGGAACCAGGGTTGGTCCGCTCGATTCGCGCACATCCTGCGGCAGGTGAGGCCTGATCTGGCCTACCTGAACACGGCGGTGAACGGTGCCACGACGATCGACACCCTCGACCACCAGATCGACGAGATGCGGAACTTCGCCCCGGACCTGCTGCACATTCCGTGCGGCGCCAACGACCTCCTGCGCCGCTCACCGGATTTCGGGGAGATCGAGCAGAACATGCGCAAGATGTACGACCTGGCGGCTGAGACGGGTGCGGAGCTCACGACGTTCACCCTGGGGCGCTCCTACGTCGTGCCGGTCTTCCCCGACTGGACGGAGCGCGTGCTCACCCTGAACGACCTCACGCGCGCCCTTGCCGACGAGTATGACGCCGTCGTCGTCGACATGTGGGATCACCCGGTCAACTCCCGGGAGGGCCTGCTGAGTGCGGATCACATCCACTTCTCCACGTCGGGTCAGGCCGTCATGGCGAGTGAGATGGTCAGGGCACTGGCCGCCACCCTGGCCCGCCGCACGCCCTGAGCTTGAGATTTAACCTCAGCTCAGCCACCGTGCCGGCATGACATCGTGGGCTCGTGTACACCTTCACGGCAGACCGGCCCAGACCCCTGACAACATGCTGGCTTCACTGGTTGGCGGTACCGACGGGGACCAGGCAGGGGTGATGGCGTCCCTGGGGCTGACCCAGCCCAGCCCTGTGACATTCGAGGTCGCCGAAGCGGCAATCGACGCGGACGGTCATCTGGGATTCAACGAGGAGCCTCAGGGGCGCCCCCGGGTGTACGTGAGCCCCGAACTCGGTGGATGGACCCTGGTCATCGGCCGCTGGTGCAACCTGTGCGACAGCGAGCGCGGCGACGAGGTCCTGCGTATGTGCGTGGAGCTCAGCGAGCGCTACGGGCAGGCGCAGGCCTACTACTACGGTGCGCAGGGCGACGGTTCGGCCTGGCTCATCGCTGAGCGGGGCATCGTTGTGCGGCGTTATTGCGAGACCGGAGAGGGTGAGGATCATTACCTGACCTTGGGTGAACCACTGCCGTATGAGCGGGCCCGGCGTGCACAACTGGGACTGTCGCGCACATGGGACGCGGCGACTGAAAGCGACGAAGACGAAGAGGAGTGGAGCCTGGCCACCTACGGCATGGCACCTGAGATCGCCGCCGCACTCAGCATCAGCCCACGCGACCTCACCGCGGAAACCCGCACGCACGGCACCGGAGTACTCGCCCTCACTCCGCCACGAGTCGGCCGGACCGGGACATCACCCATCGGCCCTGCGGCAGGCTGAACCCTCCTCGCCCCACAAGCTCGGGTTACGGAACACCGGTACAACGGACCACCTCACCGCCAGCGTTCCCAAACGACGTCGCTACTTCCTTCAGCGTCTTCCGACGTGGAACAGAACCGCCCTCCACCTCTCGCCCCGCCCCGCCGTCACGCCCGGCGGGCCGGTCGCGCACGTTCCGCTCGCGCGTGATGTCCGAGGAGATCGCCTGTCGCGCGACGCCGTGTGCTGTGCACGGCTACGGGCCGGGTTCGGCACTCAATTCCTGGAACGGGACACGCTCGGCGTTGTGACAGGCCCGGACTCCTTCGCGCACCGGGCCATACGCCCCAGGGCCACTGAGGCGGTGCGTGTCGACCGACGCCCGTTCCCCGCTCAGCCGGTGTCCGCCGGATTCGAATGCACTCGCCTGCCCACAGTACAAGCACGGCGAGAATGTCCCGGAGTTTGGTTCCGGACAACTCCGCCTCCGAGTCATCCACCTCGATGCGCAACGGTCCAAGCGCTCTCGTACGCGCTCTGATACCCAGGGCCGGCAAAGTCCGCATTGCCGAAGGAATTCCTCACATATGCCAAGGCGGCCGCGAGCCTTATCTCGCGGCCGGCGGCGCGGTGCACGGCCCGTATGTCCGTGTAGGCGGCCCGCGCGAAAGGGTGGGTTCTCCCGGGCATCGCACACAAGAGGTACGATCGACCGTATGGAAACTGGGGCGCGAACCTTCGTCACACGGGCAGACGCGGTGTCGATCACCGACAAGCGCCTGCTCAAAGGGGCGCGAGCGCGTGAGACCGCGCTGCGGCGCGCCGTCGACATCGCCTCCCTCGACGGGCTGGACGACGTGAGCTTCGGCCGTCTCGCGACCGATACGGGCATGAGCAAGGCGGGCATCCAGACCCTCTTCAGGTCAAAGGAATTGCTCCAGCTCGCGACCATCGACTATGCGCGCGATATGTTCATCGATGCGGTCGTCCGCCCGGCGAGGGAAGCGGCCCCCGGAGTCGACCGGCTGCGCTCTTTGATTGAGCACTGGTTTGATTACGCCAGAACTCCGCTGTTCGAAGGCGGCTGCTTCCGCGTCGCGAACATCGCACGTTTCGACAGCAAGCCGGGAACGATCCGCGACGCCCTGGTCCGTCATCAGCAGGAATGGCTCGACACCATCGGGACGGAATTGCAAAACGCCGTCGAATCCCACGAGATCGCGGAAATCGACATCGATCTCGCGGTCTTCCAGATCGATTCCGTACTCTGCGCGGCCAACACGGCGCTGCGCCTCGGAGACGAAGACGTCATCGCCAAGGTTCGCCGCACCGTGGAAAGTCTCCTGAAAACGGCCTGAACCTGGACTCTCCTCGCGCCGGTCGGGCGGCGCAAGAGGTGCCGGCGCCCTCGGGACTCGCTCCCCCAAGGCGCCGGCACCTGCTGCACGTCGTCACGCCTTCGTCGTCGGCGCCTTCGGCAGGAGGAACACCAGCAGGGCCGCGAGCGCCGCGATGGCGGAGGTCGTCAGCGACGTCAGCGCGAAAGCGTGTCCCGCCGCGTGCACCTTGTCGCCCGAGGCGGCGCCTGTCTGGAAGGAGCGGAAGAACACCGCTCCGACGACCGCCACGCCCAGCGCACCGCCGATCTGCTGGGCGGTGGACAGCGAGCCCGAGGCCATGCCCGCGGACTGCGGATCGATCCGTGCCAGGACCGTATTGAGCAGCGGCGTGATCAGGAACCCGCCGCCCACGCTCTGCAGCATCAGGGTCGGGATGATGAGCAGGGGCGTCAGACGAGGCCCGGACAGCAGCACCACGGCGGTCGTCAGATAGCCGACCATGAGGACGACTGCACCGACCTCCAGTACGCGGCGGCCGTACTTCGGAACGAGCCGTCCGGCGATCAGGCTGCAGACGAAGAAGGTCGACGCCGCCGGCGTGTAGACCAGCCCGGAACCGAGGGCCGACATGCCCAGCCCGTCCTGCATCGAGACGGACAGCGCAAGGTAGTACGAGGTCAAAAGCGCGTACACGGCGAGGACCAGGACGATGCCGAGCGAGAACGAGCGCTGCGCGAAGAGGGACAGCTTGATCAGCGGCTCACCACCGCGCCGGTCGACCGCTCGCTCCAGCGCGACGAAGAGCGCGAACGCCACCGCGCTGCCCGCGAAGCACGCCCACGTCCACCAGGGCCAGCCGGCGTCCCGCCCCTGGATGAGCGGGTAGGCGAGCAGCAGCAGGGCTGCGCTGAGGACCACAACGCCGGGCACGTCGAGCTTGCGGGTCCGCTCCGCCCGCGACTCCGGTAGGTACTTGAGGGTCAGCAGGATCGTGACGATACCGATGGGGACGTTCACCCAGAACACCGAGCGCCAGTCGGAGCCGAAGAGGTTCGCGCCGATCAGGAGGCCACCGACGACCTGACCGCTGACCGACGCCATGCCGAGGACGACCCCGAGGACACCGAAGACACGGTGCCGGTTCTGCGCCGAGACCGTCAGCGTGATGACGGCGAAGACCTGCGGAACCATCAGGGCCGCGCCGAGGCCCTGGACGATGCGGGCACCGATGAGCACGCTGGGATCGCCGGCCATGGCGCAGGCGATGGACGAGAGCGTGAAGACCGCCGTTCCGATGATGAAGACGCGCTTGCGCCCGTACAGATCCGCAAGCCTGCCGCCGGTGATCATGAGGACCGCGTAGCTCAACTGGTAGCCGGCGAGGATCCATTGGAGCTCGCTCGCGGTCGCTTTGAGATCGGTCTGGATGGCCGGGCCGGCCACGACGACGATGTACGAGTCCAGGATCGCCATGAACATACCGATCATGACGGTCGACAGGGCGGCCCAAGGCACCGCACCCCCTGGGCCGGGCTGCGCGCTGGGCGCCGCCTTCAGTGTGGGGCTGGCATTCGACATGTGAGGCATCCCTTTCGCGGCAAAGCGCACTGGCCCAGTGGTCCCGAGCTCCACCAAAGAATACGCACGACCGTATGTCTACTGCAATCGGTTATCCCCCTGGGTCAGTGGCCACCCGCCTCCCGGTCGGGCCGGCGGACGGCCCGTCAGCAAGGGGTGCCGTTACCCGGGTAGGGCTGACGGTTGACGCCGTTGGGGTCGAGGAGCCGGCTGCGGCAGCCCCCGAGTTCCACACGGAACCCAGTCACCGTGCTGCCCGGATGGACCGTCGTGCCGTCGTGCCGTCGTGCCGTCATGTCGTCACGCCAGGCGTCCTGGATGGTCAACCCGCCCCTGCCGGCGATGTGTTCGCCCGCGTACCGGAGGGCCATGGACGGCATGTTGTCGTAGGTGACGCCCGCCCCTGCGGGAGCGGGCGCACGCAATTCGCCGGCAGCCGGCGCACCAGCGTGAGAAGACGCAGTTCACGGGCCGTCCGGTCAACTCCGGCACGGGCCAGGGGGTCCGACGAGCCCGCGGGCTACCGGGCCGGTGCGCGGACGCGGCGGCGGAGGAGGCGGAGGCCGAGGCCGACCCGCCCGGGGAGTGTCACGCCCCGGGCTACCGCAGCTCCCGGCGAGATGGTCTCCCGGCAGGGGGTCTCCCCAGTCCGGCCTCAGCGCTCTGGGGCCCACAGCCAGGACCGGCCCGCCCCCCCGGCCTCACTCCTCGTCAAAGTCCGTGCCCCGGCTGACCGCCTCCCAGGCGGCCGCCTCCTCGCCGGCGGACTTCAGCTGGGTGGCGATGGCGTCGGAGGCGTCGTTGCCGAGGGCCAGTCGCAGCGGGGTCCGCTCGGCGGCCAACGCGGTCAGGATCGCCGCGGCAGCTTTGTCGGGGTCGCCCGGCTGCTTGCCGTCGCTGTCCGGGAGCCCGGCGCGGACCGGGCCGACCGTCTCCTCGTACGCGTCCAGGGGCGCCGACTGCCGCAGCGCACCGCCGCCGGCGAACCCGGTCCGGAACGCCCCCGGCTCCACGACCAGCACCTTGATCCCGTGCGGGGCGACTTCCAGGGCCAGCGCCTCGGACAGTCCCTCCAGGGCGAACTTGGTGGCCGAGTAGGCGCCGACGCCGGGGAAGGAGAACCGGCCGCCCATGCTGCTCATCTGCACGACGGCGCCCGAGCCCTGGCGGCGCATGTGCGGGAGCACGGCGCGGGTGAGCGCGGCGGGGCCGAAGAGGTGCAGGTCCATCAGGTCGCGGAGTTCGCGGTCGGTGGTCTCCTCGACGGCGCCGACCTGCCCGCGGCCGGCGTTGTTGACCAGTACGTCGATCCGCCCGTACCAGAGGATCACCTCGGCGACGACGGCGGTGATGCGCGCCGGGTCGGTGACATCGAGGGCGACGGGGACGACGCGACCGGGGTGCGCGGCGGCGAGTTCGCCGAGGGAATCGGGGCGGCGGACGGCGGCCACCACGGTGTCGCCGGCCGCGAGGGCCGCCCGCGTGATCGCCTGCCCGAAACCGGAGTTGGCGCCGGTGATCAGCCAGACCTTGCCGGTTGCGGAGCGGGTGGGGGTGGCGGCGGGGGCGGGGGCGGCAGCGGTGCGGACGTTGTCGCTCATGGAGATCTCCAGGGTGGTTGCGGAAGCCGGTCGGAGGGCCGGCCGGTGAACACGGCCGAGGCGATGTCCCGGCGCGTGTCTCCATTACGCCCGCCGCCCGGCCCCGCCGTCCAAGACAGAGATCCACACGATCGATAAAGACCGTTTATCGCCGCTGGTTATGATCTCCCCATGGAGCTGCGGCAGTTGAACTATCTCGTCGCGATCGCCGAGGAGGGGAACCTCGGCCGGGCGGCGGCGCGGCTGTACGTGAGCCAGCCGGCCCTGTCGTACGCACTGCGGAAGCTGGAGGCGGAACTCGGCGTCCCCCTCTTCGAGCGGCACCCCGGCGGCGTGACCCAGACCCCTGCCGGGCGCGATGTGGTGGCCGAGGCACGCCGGACCGTACGCCAGGCGGACCGTGTCCTCGCCGCGGCGGAACGCCACCGGCACCAGGAGAAGGCGGTGCTCCGGGTCGGCTTCGAGGCAAGCGGCGCGGGCGAGTTGACCACCCGGGCCCGGGCCGAGTTCGCCCGCCGCAATCCGGACGTCCGGGTGGAACCGAAGCGCTTCGACTGGGGCCAGGAGGCGGCCGCCCTGCGCGACGGCCGCGTGGACGTCGCCTTCGTCTGGCTGCCCGCCGACCTCACCGACCTGCACGCCGAGGTGGTCCACACCGAACCCCGGGTCGTCGGCCTGCCCGTCGGACACCCGCTGGCGGGGCGTACGGGAATCGGCATCCTGGACGTCAAGGACGAGCCGCTGCTGTGGACGGAGCGGGCGCCGCGCGACTGGGTCGACTGGTGGGCGGTGAACCCCAGACCTGACGGCTCCGCACCGCACTGGGGACCGAAGAACGACAACGTCGAAGAGATGCTGGAGCAGGTCGCCGACGGCGCCGCGGTCTGCTTCGCCCCGTCGAGCATGGCCCTGTACTACGCCCGCCCCGACCTGTCCTGGGTCCCGCTCACCGACGTCGAACCGCTGAGGGTCGCCCTGGCCTGGTACGAGGGCGCGAGCAGTCCCCTCGTACGGGGCTTCGCCGAGGTGGTACGCGAACTCGCCGCCGCTCTGCGGGGGGACGGGGCCGCCGGTTCAGGCGGCGAAAGCGGGGACGGCGCAGGCCCGGCCCGGGGTTAAGGGCGGACGGCGAGGGGGCAACTCCCGCTGTTCTTAGGCTACTTGGTCACCGTTCCATGCGACTACGGGCAGTACGCCGACGCTCCGCAGAGCAGCAGCAGCTTCTGCGCCGGCGCCTTGCCCATCCGCCACGTCCGCCATACGGATACAGGTCCGGCTCGGACCCGCCGAACACCACAGTCGCGGTGCGCCTGCCGTCGAGCACCGGCGCTCCCACGACAGGGTTCGCCCCGCTACGCAGGGCGTAGAACGGGATCGATCTCTGCCAGGATTTCCTGCAGCTGACGAGCCCCCAGGGCAACGCGGGCGTCGGTGTCCCGCGATACCTCCTCGCACAGCCGTATTGCGTTGTCCCGATCGTCGGAGAAGATGCCGAATACATCGACGATTGCGGTGTGGATCCAATCGCTGTGAGGGGAGTTGGCGACTGCCAGTGCCGAGGCGACTATCGTCAGCCCGGCCCTGTCCCTTCGCCGGAGCAGTGCCTCTACGGTCCGCCGGGTGACGAAGGTGTCACCTGGGTCGAGCACGAGCTCAAGCAGCGGCCCGAAAGCCTCCTGCGTCTCGGCGAACCCTGCCAGGCCGTGACCGGCATCCGCCCGGTCACGGTAGTCATGACTTCGCCCGAGCTCGCCGAGCACCACGACAGCTGCATGCCGCAGGTCACCGTTCACTGTCCACCTGCCTGTCCACCCCTCCCACGAATTCCGGTCAAAGTACCGCCGAGGTGCCCTGCGGGTAATCGCCAGGACCATGCCTGAGTGGCCTCTGCCGATCCGCCGTGGCCTGGGCCGTCGTTTCGTTGGGACTCTCTGACTCATCGGTCCGGGCCTGCCGTTAACGGATGCGCAGCGGGCACGGACCGAGCCGTTGCTCCCGGACCGGACGCCGGCTCGCTTGCGTGTTCCCCGTCGGCTCGGGCGCCCCTCCTCCATGCCGGATGTGGTTCCCCATCGCCCGCCTCTTCCGCCGGTTCACACGGCGATCCAGGAGGAGTGGGCCCGCCGTACGCACCGGCTCGACCTGCGGAGCGCGATTCATGGAGCTGCGGGAGCGGTGGGTGGCGGAGGGGCGGACGAGGAGCAGGGGCCGGTTTCTGGTTCCGGTGTCCCCGTACGCCCGTTACAGGCCCGCCTCCGCGCCCAGCAGTAGGTGCCAGGGCCAGCCGTCCGTGGCGGGTGGTTTCGGGGCGCCGGGGAGGAGTTTGCGCGTGGCCTCGGAGACGGGGGCGCGCAGGATACCGATGGTGCTGTCGACCAGGTTGGCGGTGAGCAGAGCCACCCGCCGTGCATTGCCCCGGTTGCCGGGTCGCATGGACTGCTCGCAGGCGGCCAGGGCGCGGACGGCGAGCATCATGGCCAGGGCGAGCCGGGTGCGCAGTACGGGTTCGGGGAGGTCGTCCAGGAGCTGGGCCAGCGCGGTGAAGACGGTCTGGACGCTGTGCGTCACCGTCGGGTCGGCCCGTACGAGGGTGTCCGTCCAAGGAGTCAGGGATACCTGGGCGAGGAACCGCAGGTAGTGGCTGTGCTCGTCGATGGTCTCGGCCAATGGGCGGAGCAGGGCGTCGACCAGATCCTCGAGGCTCGGGTGCTGCTCGTGCTGCTCGTGCAGTTCGGCGAGTACGGCTTGGCGGCGGGCGTTCACCCGGCCCGTGTGCCGCTCGAAGATCTCCAGGATCAGGCGTTCCTTGTCGCCGAAGTGGTACTGGGCCGCCGATTTGTTGCGCTGCCCCGACGCGGCGGTGATTTCCCGTAGCGAGACGGCGTCGATGCCCCGCTCGGCGAACAATCGCAGCGCCGTCTCCGCTATGAGCTCGCGGGCGGCGTTTCCTCGGGGTGCGCTTGCGCCGGGTGCGGTTCCCCCGGTCGAGCTCTCTCCCGCTGCACTTCCTCTGGCCATGGGTCCACCGTAAGGCATATACCTTAATAAGGCGCCTGCCTTAATTGCGCTGCCTGTGCTTGCCATGCCCTCGACGATCCCATTTCCGTTATCCAGGGAAGGACCAGGACCACCGTGCTGCCCCTCACCCCCAAGTCTCGGCGCACCACCCTCGTGGCCACCGCCCCGCTCGCCACGCTCGCCGCCCTGACCCTGACGGCCGTTACGGCCTGCGCGCCGGCCGCGCACCCAGGCAAGGGGCAGACGCGCCCCGCGACCGCCCGTCCCGTACCGGGCAGCGAGGTCCACAACCCCGCCATGGCGCAGGACGGCCGCAGCGCCATGCACGGCGACAGTTACGCGAGCAACACCCAGCCCCAGGGCGGCCCGCTGGGGCAGCACCCCCGGGTGACCTACGCCGGCAAGGCCACCAACCCCAAGGAGCCTTCCCAGTGCGCCACCGCCACCTTCCTGCGCAACGGGCTGATGGTCCTCCACTGCGGCGGTGCCTCGCGCCGGCCGACCCTGCGGCTGGAGGACCCCAAAACGCTCAAGGACCTGGCCTCGTACGAGCTTCCGGTGCGCCCCTCCACGTACCAGGCGGCCGCGACCCACAACCCCGCCGTGATGTTCGCCGACACTTCGGGCTCGTACTACTACCTGGACGATCACGACCGGATCGTCATCGCCAGCGCGGACCAGCACATTCGGCGACTGACGGTGCGTCACACCAAGTCATCGGGTGGGTCTGGGAAGCCCGGCAAGCCCGGCGCCCCTGACAAGCCCGGGAAGTGGCAGTTCCAGCGGACCGACGACTGGAATCTGCGCCCGTACCTCCCGCACGACTGCGCCACCACCGCCCATCCCACTCCCAAGGGCGAATGTGATCCGGTGACCGCCGTCCAGCCGGATTACCACGGTCTGCTGTGGTGGGCCAGCGGCCACGGCCGCGTCGGTACCGTCGATCCGAAGACCGGCGAGGTCAAGACACTCGCCCTCAAGGGCGAGCAGATAGAGAACTCCTTCTCCACCGGCCCCGACGGCACCTTCCTCGCCACCGACCACGCGTTGTACCGGATGCGGGCCAGGCCGGACGGCACCCCGGAGATCGACTGGCGCGAGACATACGACCGCGGCAGCCGCGTCAAGCCCGGCCAGATCAACCAGGGCACGGGTGCCACCCCGGCGCTGCTGGGCGACGACTACGTCGGCATCACGGACAACGCCGACCCGCGGATGCACGTCCTGGTCTACAGGCGCGGCGACCACCCCAAGGGCGACCGCCTGGTCTGCTCCGTCCCCGTCTTCGCCCCCCACGCCGGAGCCACCGAGAACTCGCTCACCGCCTGGGGCAACGGCTTCTCCGTACAGAACAGCTACGGGTACCGGTCCATCAGGACGACCCGGGGCGGCAAGAACATCACCGCCGGCATCACCAAGGTGGAGGTCAACAGGGCAGGCGACGGCTGCAAGGTGGCGTGGCGGAGCAAGGAGCAGTCCCCGACGGTCGTCACCAAGCTCTCCCGCTCCAACGGACTGCTGTACGCCTACGCCAAGCCGTCCAACAGCAAGGGCGCGGACGCCTGGTACCTCGCCGCCATCGACTGGCGCACGGGTGCCACCCGCTTCCGGGTCCGTACCGGCACCGGCGAGGCGTACAACAACAACTGGTCGCCGATCACCCTCGGCCCGGATGGCTCGGCGTACGTCTCGACGTTCGGGGGGATCGTGCGCGTCCACGACCGGTAGCCGTCGAGGCCGTGGTGCCCTTGCCGGGCAAGGGCATCGCAGGCTCGATCCACCGGGTAATCGCCGTTCCAGGACTTGGGCATGGCGCCGCGGATACCCTCTGACCTGGGGTGTGGGGACTGCCCACTGCCCACGGCTGCATTTCCACAAAGCAGGAGAGCTTCTGGCCCTTGCTGGAGCCCTTGGCTTGCTCTCTCACCTTCTTCGAGTTCTTCTGGGCGTCCTTTCCCTCCTCACATCCGTGTTAGCCGGGAGTTAGCGGAGCGGCAGCCTCGCGATAGCGGCGCCGACCAGAGTGGGTGACGTACCGAGGAGACAACGACACCGACTGTCCTTGGGGGGACCCCGAAATGAACTCCAGCACCACTGTCCGCACCGCTCGTCGCCGCACCCTGCGGATCGCCGCCGCGGCCCTGACCGCGGCAGCCGGCCTCACCCTGGCCGCCTGCTCCGGCGCGGACGCCGCCGACGCGAAGTCCGTGGGGCACACGAAGACGAGCTCGGCCGCCGCCGAGTCCACCGCCTCGGGATGGTCCGGAGTGCAGAGCTCCGACCCCAAGGCGGGCGCCGCGGACAAGCAGTCAGGCAAGCAGCCGGGCAAGCAGTCGGGCAGCTCGCCTGCCGCCAACGGTGGCAAGGCAGCATCCCCGGTCCGCACCCAGCGCCTGGCGGACGGCATCAGCAAGGCCGAGATCTACAAGCTCGGCGACCAGCACTACCGCGCCAAGATCGTCGCCCGGGGTTCGGTCCTGGCCACGCTGGAGACGAAGGGGCACGACGACGGGCTCGATGCCAACGACATGTTCGTCACGCTCACTTTGGACGGCCAGGTCCACTCCTGGATGGGCGGCGGACACCAGGGACCGGGCACCTTCAAGCTCGCGGGCGGCTGGACGGCCAAGGTCACGAAGGTCGGCGAGCTGCGGTACCGCGCGCAGATCATCGGCCACGACGGCGTAGCCGCCACACTGGAGACGAACCAGCACGACGTCGGGCTCGACGCCAACGGCATCTACATCGTGCTCAGCAGCGGCGGCGTGATCAGCGCCCACGAGTAAACACCCGCCCGGCCGCGGCGGTGGAGCCGCCTCCGGCGGGGCGGCTCCACCCCGCAGTGACGGAAGCATCCGACACCGGTGCTGGGTGCCCGCCCGTCAACCAGGAAGGCACCACCCACCCGCCCGGCCACCTTCGTCAGCCCCATCGGCTGACCGCCTCGGGTTGCCCTGGACAGGAGCCAGGACCTCTCTCCGCCGTGGCCGTGGCCGTGCCCATGGCCTGGTACAGCGTCATCCGCTCCCAGGTGTGTCGGGTCGAGCTCGGTGCGGTGCGGCACCTCCCGGCATTTCCTGCCCGCCTGGCGACGAACCGCGCAAGCTCGGCTCCGCAACCCCGAAGCGGGCAGGCCGGGCCACGCGGACGCCGGTCGTGGAGTCGATTACGCCGAGCCCTCCAGGGCGGCGCGCCAGACGGGGCTGTCGACGTAGTGGTTGTCGAAGCGTTCCGAGGACTCGGCGATCTCCTTGGGGTCGGCCTCGCCACGCATCACACGGCTCAGCAGGCGCAGGTAGTCGAACCGGCCCATGCCCGGGGTGAACACGAACAGGACGTCCGCCTCGGCGTCGGGGGCCGCGGCGAAGGCATGCGGGGTGTGCGGCGGAACTGCCAGGAAGTCCCCAGCGTTCAGGACGGTGACCTCCTCGCCCACCAGCACCCGCAGGGAACCGCTGATCACGATGAACAGCTCCGTCGCCTTGGTGTGGAAGTGGGCCGGTGCGCCCACCGCCCCCTTGGCGAAGGTCGAGCGGTAGCTCGTGAAACCACCGCCGGTGCCGTCCGACTCGCCCAGCAGGGTCATCACACTGCTCGGATCGGAGCAGGTCTCGGCCTCCGCACAGCGGGTCAGCAGCACCTGGTCGGGCGCAGAGGTCGTGGATATTGCGGATGTTCCTTCAGTCATGATCAAGACTCTACGATGCGAAATGGCCTGCTGGCCAGGCCATTTAGATGCCGAAACCTTGGGTCAATTTCGCATTGGTCATTGCGCTACCGAGGATCAGCGATACCAGTTCCGTGCTCTCCTGGTGGATCACGGTCCCGGTCCAGTCCGCGCTTCCCGACGTCGAAGGTTCCTCCTGTGGGTCACGGAACCAGCCGCCGGGCCAACTCCAGCACCGGGCGGCGTCGGCCCGGCTCACGGCTCACGGTTCACGGTTCACGGTTCACGGTTCGAGTCGATGGTCAACTCCCTGAAAAAATCGGCGAGTTGGTCGACAATCCCCGCGGCATCGTCTGCGGCGTGGCGGGCGGCCGGCCCCGGTTATTTCTCCGGGCGGATCCAGGTCCGGGCGAGTTCCGCGACCCAGGTGGTCGCCGTGTTCGGAGTGGCCGGGGGAGCGCCGACGATGACGAGTTCGGTGACGCCTGCCGTACCGAGTGCGGCCAGGTGCTCCGGGGTGCCGTCGCTCAGCGCGACGGCGACCGTGAGCTCGTCAAAGGCGCGACCGTGCCGGGCGCATTCGTCGGCGAGAACGGCGATGTGCGCCGGGACGTCGGCCACCGGGACGTTGAAGCCGTACCAGCCGTCGGCGAGCGTGGCCGCGCGGCGCAAGGCGGCATCGCTGTTGCCGCCGACCACGACCGGTAGCCGGCCGCCGCGCAGTGGCTTCGGGTTGACCCGGATCGCGTGGAAGCGGGTGAACTCCCCTGCGAAGGAGGCCGGGTCCTCGGCCCAGAGGGTGCGCATCGCGGCGAGGTACTCTTCGGTGCGCCGCCCGCGCCCGGCGAAGGGCACTCCGAGCGCCGCGAATTCCTCGGCCGACCAGCCGACCCCGACTCCGAGGCTGAACCGCCCGGCGGAGAGCACGTCGAGGGTGGCGGCCTGTTTGGCGACCAGGACCGGGTTGTGCTCGGGCAGCAGGAGTACGCCGGAGGCGAGCTCGATGCGGCTGGTGACCGCCGCCGCGAAGGTCAGTGCAAGCAGCGGGTCCAGCCAGTCCGCGTCAGCGGGCACGGCGATCCGGCCGTCCGCGGCATAGGGGTAACGGGAGGTGGGCGCGTCTACGAGCGCCACGTGCTCGCCGCACCAGAGCCTCGCGAAACCGTGCGTCTCCGCGGCTGTGGCCACGGCACGGATCACCTCGGGGCGGGCACCGTCACCGATACCGAGCGCGTGCAGCCCTACTCGCATTCTCCACCTCCGCCACGTCACCTTAGGGGCGAAGTGCGAAGCGCGGACGCGCTCGGATGACGCGGCGCGCCGCGCGCCGCGCCCGGAGGCGCAGCGGGACGGCTTTCGCCGCCACCACGCCATCCGCCGCGGCCCTGACCGCCTCCCGCGGTCGGCGAGTCCTCATGCCGTGGAGGGCGTGGGAAAGCTGCATACGGCCGGTGGGTGTGGTCGCTGGCTTCGGTACTGGCGGGTCCCAGCGTGTTCCGGGATCGTTATGCCTGCCGCTCGGCGCAAAGACCGGCGCGAGCAGGAGAACGTTCTTGGCCTTCTCCCTGCGCTGGGTTGGACTCTCCTTATCCTGGCCGTATGACTGAGACGCACACCTATGACGTAGCGATTGAATGGACCGGCAACCTCGGTTCAGGTACGGATAGTTATCGTTCCTTCAGTCGTGCCCATGAGGTTCTGGCATTGGGGAAGGTGCCTATTGCTGCCTCCTCCGACCCGGCCTTTCGTGGTGATTCGTCCCGCTGGAATCCCGAGGAGCTGCTGGTGGCCTCGGTTGCTCAGTGCCACATGCTCTGGTATCTCCACCTGTGCGCTGTTGGCGGGGTGAACGTTGTCGACTACGAAGACCGCGCTCACGGGGTCATGGCTATGGACGCGGACGGTGGGGGAGGCCAGATAACCGAAGTCGTGCTTCGTCCCGAGGTGACCGTTGCGGAGGCGTCGATGGTGGACAAGGCTCGCGCACTGCATGGCGAAGTGCATTCGGTGTGCTTCATTGCTCGCTCGGTGAACTTCCCCATCCGGCATGAGCCGCTTATCCGTGTTCAGTAGGGGAGGCCAACAGGGGCACGCGTTGCGTTCGGCAGCCGGCCGGTGAGCGCCTGGGACGGGGCATAGGTGCGTGAGCTGGGATCAGTTGCGTGGTTTGGCACGTAACTGATCCCAGCCGATGCGCACAACCCTGCCGACCGGTCGGGGCCGGTGGGGATGGTGCGGCGGCCGGTCCGGCGCCGGACGATGCGCCCGGCGACGCGCGCCATCTCGTCCCGTGCTGCCAGGTCGCCCGTCCGTTCTGCGCCCGGGTGAGTTCGTAGGTGCCGGGGACGGCTGCGGACGCCGCAAAGCCATGGGGGTCAGAGTCTAGGCAGGCGAGGGTCCGCCGGGCGGAGAGCTGTGGGCAGGCCCGACCGGCGGTGACGGATCTGGGGGCCGAGTACGGGCTGACCAAACGCTGGACCGGACGTACCCCGTGGGAGAGATGGTCCGCCTCGTCCGGATTCGCTTCACGTATCAGTGCAGGATTTCGGCCCGCAACCTCTCATTCGGCGTCGCGATGTCCCAGTAGCGAGCAGTGCCCCGTGCGTTTCTGTAAATGCCCGTGCCGCCGGTGATGGCCATGTCCAGCGAACCCTTTCCGCCGCCCCAGAGTGACTGCATCGTCAGAGAGCCACGTTCGAGTTCTATCGTGATCAGGCACTGCGTCGTGAGTTCTTTGCCGTTGACATGAATGACCTGACACGACCCGCCCCCACGTCCGACTCTGCGGCCGTCCCTTATGGCGGAGCCGGAGTAGACGTCCATATCACCCAAGCTTGGCCCTGCCGGACCGAGATCAGTTGCCGCTTGCTGCTCGTTCTGAATCTTGAGTTCGAGGACCTCGACTCGACCCCTTTCCGGGGTATCGGCGTCAGCGCTGCCTACAGCACAGACGCCGACCACGGCGGCGGCCAGCGATATGGCGAAGAGCTTTATGCGCCTCGCTCGTGGGTTGCCGTTCCGCCGCTCTCCCCGATGCACGTCGGCGGTTCCCGGACTACTGGTGATCATGGTGATTCCTCCTCGCTGTGATCTCCCTGTGCGAACAACTCGACGCTATGACTGGTGAGTCATCCTGTCTAAGATCAATATCGCTATGGCGTCATAGTCTCGGAGGCATGGTGGAGCTGAACTCGCTCAGGCAGTTCCTCGCGGTGGCCCGGCTGGAGCACCTCAGCCGGGCGGCCGACGAACTGCACATCGCGCAGCCGTCGCTGAGCCGCACGATCGCCCGGTTGGAGAGCGAATTGGGCGCACCGCTTTTCGACCGGAGCAGCCGGCTCCGACTGAACGACGCGGGCAAGCTCTTCCGCGATCACGTCGAACGTGCCCTCGGTGAACTCCAGGCAGGACAACGCGCCGTCGCCGAGGCCACCAGCGACGGCCTGGGCACCGTGAGACTGGCGTCGGAAACGTTCCTCACCCTCACCGGCCCGCTGGCGGCCTTCAAGCGCGCCCATCCCTCTGTCGAAATCGAGCTCCAGTGGTCGCCGGCCGAGGACATGGTCCGACGCCTGCGGGGCCGGGATGTCGACCTGTGCGTCGCTTCGCAGCCGATCCGCGCCGAGGGCCTGGAGACAGTGCAACTTTTCGACGAGGCGGTGGGGGTGGGTATGCCAGCCGATCATCCGCTCGCAGGCCGTACGTCCGTGAGCATCCAGGAACTCGCCGACCAGCCCTTCGTCACCGCCCGCGAGGGACACTGGCTACGCCGGCTGCTCGATCAGCTCTTCGCCGCCCGAGGCCTCACCCCGAAGATCGTCTGCGAAAGCGACGAGCACAGCGCCATCGCGGACCTGATCAGCGCGGGACTCGGCATCGCTCTCGTTCCCTCCTTCGCCCGCAGCAAGGCCACCCGTACCGCCCTCGCCTGGATCCCCGTGGACAGCCCCGACTGCCGTCGCACGGTGACCCTGTGCTGGGGCGCCGGCAGTCACCTGTCGACCGCCGCCCGGCTGATGCGCACCACCATCACCAGCTGGAACTGGGGCACCGGCAAGCCCGAGGAAAACCACTGAAGACCGTTCCGGTCTCAGTGGCCCGCGACGGTCTCCCGCTCCACGTCGCAGTCGTGCCTCGAGGGCGTGGCGGAGCCTCCGGCGCCACCTGCTGAAACGGTTCCCGCAACTCGTCGCGCACCAGCCACTCGGCGCAAGGTCGAAGAGCGCGTGGCGGCCTTCGTCGCCGCGTACGGCATGGAGAACTTCTTCCGAGGCCGGGCTTCGGCAGCGTCGGTGGCGACGCCAGCCGGCCCAGCCGATTTCGCGGACCTGGATCGACTCGGCATGCGGCATGCGGCATGTACCGGGCCGGATAAGGCTCCTGGAGCTGCCTTGGCGAACCCTGGCGCGGGAACCGTTCCCCCGGATCCTGCGTGACCTGTTGAGGTGTTGTCGGCTGGTGGTGAGGGGACCGAATGAGAGCGCGGACGATGGTGAGCGTGGCGGTGTCGGCCTGTGTGGCGCTGGTGGCGTGTGGGTGCGGTCCGGAGAAATCCAAGGAGGACACCGGCGCGAAGCCTTCGCAGCCGTCCGCGTCCACGCGGGCCGAGGAGCCGTCGGCCACGCCGTCCGCGTCCGCTCGGACCGAGCAGCCGTCGGCCGAGCCGACCGGCGACCAGCCCGCGCCCAGGACGAAGGAGGGCGCGATCCAGCGGTACGAGCAGTACCTCCACGCCCTGGGCCGTGAGGACATCGACACGGTCTGCGAAGTGGCCGGGCCCGGCGCGAAGAAGGCCCAGGACCAGGGGATCGGGCCGTGCACGGCGACGTACGTCGCCGTGTTCCAGATGATCTCGCCCGCGCAGAAGAAGGCCCTGCAAACGGCGACGGTCGACCCGCAGCGCATCGCCGTGCGCACGCCCAGCAAGATCGAGATGCCGGTCGAATCGGTCAGGGCCTCCGTCACCTTTTCCGAGAGCGAGCTCGGCAGTTGCACCCTGGAGTACCTCAAGAACGACTGGTACATCACCGACTGAACCCGACGCGCCGTGCGCGGAGCCGCCCGACGGACGGCTCCGCGCGCATGTCACCCGGCGGCCGGCCGACCGGCGCCCGCCGACGACCTTCAGCCCACACCGTGATCCGGCACGGCGCCGGGTCAATTGACCTCAATTTTCGCCACACAAATGCACCCTGAATCGGGTCTCTGGGCTTCCTAGAGTGGTACTCACAACGGCGGCGAACGGGCCGCAGAACTGAGGAGACCTCATATGACCAGCCAGAACATCGACTTCCCCACGCTGCTCACCCGGGCCGCGGAGGCCGAGACGACCAGCGACCCCAGTAGCCTGATGACGCTGCTGGCCGATTCCGACACCACCGGCGGTCTGCTCACCAGCTACCGCTCCACCTTCGCCGAGGGAGCCGTCGGCGCCCCGGCCCACTTCCACACCCGGGCCGCCGAGCTCTTCTTCGTCATCGACGGCGCGCTGCGCGTCCTGGTCGACGAGGAGATCACCGTGCTCGAGGCCGGGGACTTCCTCCTCGTCCCGCCGCACACCCCGCACGCCTTCGCCGCCGCCCGCGGACGCGAAGCCGACGTGTTCTTCGCCTTCACCCCCGGGATGGCCCGCTTCGACTACCTGCGTCTGCTGGACCGGGTCATGCGCGGCGAGGCGAGTCCCGAAGAGATCAAGGCCTCGTCCGAACGCTTCGACAACCACTACGTGGACAGCCCCGTATGGAACGCCGAACTCCACGGCTGAGCCGGCCCACGGACCGCCGACACACCGAGCGCGTCCAAAGCTCAGCGGATGAACACGACCCACACCACGGAGCCGAGGAAGAGCACGCCTCCGCCGAACAGGCCGACGACCGGAGATGTGCGGTGCTTCCGGGTGAACACCCTTGCACTCTCCGGCTGTTCGGGCAGGCAGACGACCGGCACATGGCTTCCGAGGTCCAGCCCCAGCCCCGTCCCTATCGCGACGGGCCGGAACCTGACGGGCCGGAACCTGACGGGCCGGCCCTGCCGGTCGGTGAACTCGATGACGGGTGTCAACATTTCGTCCGACGCCGCCTGCTCCTGGACCACCACCCCCTCGGCGTGCAGCGGGTACCGGCTCAGCCGCAGCTGTAGCCGCGCCTCCCGAGCACCGGCCCACAGACCCATCAGGCCCGCCACCGCGGCCAGCCCGATCCCGATCGCTTCACCCGACATCGGTCCCCTGCTCTCCCTCGTACCGCGCCCACCCGGCACGGGCCGCGCATCAGGATGACGCGGCACGCTGGTTCACGAAGGTGCGCGGGCGCGCCGGCTCCTCGGGCCTACCTGGTGTTGGTGAGGGTGGTGCGCAGGAAGGGCCGGTGGCCGCTTCGCCGCCGGGCACGTTCGAGGCGCAGGTGAGGGTGCCTCGGCGTTGAGGGGGCCTCGGCGTTGAGGGTGCGGGCCGTGCGGGCCGGCTCGGGCCAGTCGGCCGACGATGAATGCCAAGCTGAGGGGCCGTTGAGGAAGCAGGTCAGGAGATGAGCGAGCGGCCTGTGGGCGCCAGCCGCAGTATCCGGGGGGCTGTCGTCTGTTCTCGCCTGATGCCCGGCAGGATCGCGTCCCGCGCGAGGGGATGCGCCTGCACATCGGCACGGTGCCGCCGGTGAGAGCTCTCGTCGGGGTACGAGGTGAAGACGGCCGCGACGTTCTCCCCGGTGCGCACCGGCAGTCTGGGGAACGTGTTGTCTGCCGTCTCGGTGATGAGGGCGGCGATCGGCGCCGGTCCCGTTTCGCGGAGCACGGGGAGGAGACCGTCCCGGATCAGTGCGATGCCGTCATCTCGCCCGGGAGGGAAGGACCACACGGTCGCGGACACGAATCGCCTCGGTGTCGGAGCACCGGCCTGGGGCCGCTCGGACGGGAAGCGGGCGAAGACGCTCCCGTCCGACAGGGGCCGCAGGAGGAGGACATCGTCGGAGTCGATCATGGTGGCATTGGCCTGGGGCCCGTGCTCGGCCCAGACGGGGCCACCGTAGAAGGCCGCCAGCGCGCGGTGGCGCGTGGCCATGTCCGCGAACCCCCGCAGCCAGACGAAGCGATCCGGATCGTCGAGATCCCGGAACTGGCCGAGCACGATCATCCCGGTCTCTTCCTGGGTTTCGACGAACTCCCGGTCGAACAGCTCGATCAGCTCGTCGCGTCGGCCCGGACGCAGCGTGTACTGGCGAAGCTCGATCACAGCGGGGCCGTCGACAGGGTCGGTGGGGGGCACGGCAGGCTCCTGTTCGGTTCTCTTCCGCGGGCGCGGGTTCCCGGCTCGTTCGGTGGGAGCCGGTCGCGAGCCGACGGTAGGGGCGCCGTGTGCCAGGGGCTGTCAGGGTTTCCGAGGAGAATGCGTCCATGTCTGCCGGTCGACTGTTGTCAGTGCTGCTGTTGCTGCAATCCCGTGGCCGCATCTCCGCGCGGGGGATCGCCGACGAGTTGGACGTGTCCGTACGGACCGCCTACCGCGACCTGGCACGTCTGCAGACCGCCGGGGTCCCGATCTATGCGGAACCGGGCCGCGGAGGCGGCTACCAGCTGCTCGACGGCTACCGCACCCGCCTGACCGGGATGAGCGAGGGCGAAGCACGGGCGCTGTTCTTCGCCGGACTGCCGGGCCCCGCCGCCGACCTGGGGCTCACGGCGGAGGTGACGGCCGCACGACTGAAGCTGCTGGCCGCGCTGCCGACGGGACCGCGCGAGGAGGCCGAGCGGACCGCGGCGGTGTTCCACCTGGACGCGCCGGGCTGGTACCGGGAACCGGAACAGACGCCGTATCTGCCCTTGTTCGTCGACGCGGTGCTCACCCGGAGTGCGGTGGACGTGCGCTACCGCCGTTGGCGCGCGCCGCAAGAAGTACAGCGCCGCCTTCGCCCCTACGGCCTGGTACTCAAATCCGGCGTCTGGTACCTCGTGGCCGCTACGGAGAGCCGAACGGCGACCTACCGGATCACCCAAGTCCTCGACGCGGTGCTGAGCGACGAGCGCTTCGACCGGCCGCAGGACTTCGACCTGGGCGCGTACTGGACCTCCTACCTCGAAGAGTTCCAGACCCGCCGCTTCACCGGCACCGCCACCATCCGCCTGTCGCCACGGGGACGCCGACGTCTGCCGGACAATGTCCCCCCTGAGGTGGTGCGGGCGGTCGACTCCACCGCGACCGGCGTCGGCGACGACGGATGGGTCGAGGCGGTCATCCCGACCGAGAGCACCGCGTACGCGTGTGGTGAGCTGCTGCGGCTCGGTATCGACGTCGAGGTCGTCGCCCCGGCCGAACTGCGCCAAGCCATGGCCGACACGGTAGGCGTACTCTCCAGAGCTTACGGACTCGCCTGATGCCAGGGATGCGCCTCCAACGCGGTGAAGGCACCCCGCTCACTCCGACGACATCGAGTGAGAGCGCAACTCCTGCTTCGAGCGGTCCAACAACCCGCCGCAGTCACCGAGCCGCCGGCGTCACGGCGGATACGGATGCTGCCCATCAGCCGAGCAACGGCCGCCGAAGTCGGTCGTGGCCGGCGGCCCGCGACCACTGCGGGAGGCCGCCCGTCCAGGGCGAGGCTGAGAACTGATCGACGCACACACACCACGGGCCCCGGGGGCGGTCATGCTGTCCCCGGGGCCCGGCTCTTGGAGTGGCACCGTTCGGCGATGCGGTCCGGGTCTCGGCCGGTGGCCCGTGACGACTCCTCCAGTACCCCGGCGACCTTCGGGGCCTACCTGCGGAGACGTCGCGGGATCGCCGACGCGATGCCTAGCTCGTGTAGAAGCGCTTGACCGCCTTGAGGAACTCCTTGTAGCTCAGCTGTCCGTTGCCGTCGCTGTCGAGCGTCGCGAAGTAGCTCGACGCCTCGGGCTGCGGCATACACAGGAAGTCGGCCGCGCGGAGAAACTCGTCCTGGCTGACGCTGCCGTTGTCGTCGCTGTCGAGGACGGCGAAGAGGGTCTGGCAGACCTCCCCCTTGCCCGGCCGCTTCGGGGAACGGAATTCGGGCGAGGTACGGGTGGCCACGTACTCGTCAGCGCTCAGGACCCCGTCGCCGTCGGCGTCGCCAAGAGCGAGGAAGGAGGCCCACTGGGTCTCGTTGGCCTGCATCAGGGCCTGCGCCTTGGGGTCGTCCTCCGGAATGCCGAGGGCGGCGAGGAGCTTGCGCGGCGCACGCAGGAAGTCGGTACGGTCGACGGTCCCGTCGCCGTCGGCGTCCATGCGCCGAAATTCTTCGACGATCGCGTTATTGCTGGTAGTGGTCATACCGACACAGCCTGCCAGCTGGGGGATCGGGCAGAAGCCCCTCACACACCTGCTACCCCTCATGAGTGAACGGGAAGTACTGCCCGACCCGACCCGACCCGACCCGACCCGGCCCGGCCGGGCCCGGGACGCCTACGGCTACCACCCGTACGAAGATGCCGAGTGGGGCCGCAGGTTCCGTAGCAGTCCTGCGCCCCTTGGGTCCAAAACGGGCGTGCTCGGAAGCCGGCTCAGGCAAGCACGGCCGCTTTCGGGGACCTAGCCGCGGTCGAAGAGATTGGGCAGGCCGGACCGGTACCTGATCTCGTCCAGCTTGTGGAGGAAGGCCAGCTCGGGAGGACGGTAGAGGTTCCGGACCCGGCAGCGGGGTGCGGTCGAACGGTCCGTGTCCAGCAGGGCGTTGACCGCTCGCCGCGCAGACTCGTTGGCGCCCTCCATCGTCGCGAGATCGATGTCGGTGGCGACGTAGTCGCCGGCCAGGTACAGGTTCGGCACCGCCGTGCGGCTCGACGGCCGGTCGTACCAGGTGCCCACGGGGTGGATGAGCAGCTGCTCACGATTGGCCGGTGAAGGTCCGCCGAGGCCGGTCACCGCCGGGTCCATGAACCACGAGTGCAGGTCCGCGTCGGCGAGCACCCGCCGCCCGGCGCCGTTCAACCCGGCCTTGAGCTGGGCCCAGACCTCCCGGCGAACCTCGTCAGGGGTGCACTTGATCCCGGGCTTTCCGTACAGGATCCCCGGCTTGTCCCATGCGGAGATGTCCACGGAGAGGCAGTCGGCCACCTCTCCGTCCCCATAGGCCGAGCGGAAGTCACGCCCCTTCCAGAACTGCGCCTGACTGACGGAGGTGAGCGCCCACGGCGAGTCCACGTGGATCACGTGCCCGCGCACGAGGGGCGTGCGGGTACGCAGGTAGAACTGCACGCCGACCATCCAGGCCGTCCGGAGCCGGTCGCAGCGTTCGAGCTGGGGGTCGGCAGCGCGGAGATCGGCGCCCCAGCCGGCGCGGGCGTCCTGGACGGGCATGGCGCTGATGTAGTGGTCGGCTGCCACGGTACGGCCCGCTGAGCTGCTGGTGGACCTCACCCTGACGCCTGTGATCCGGCCGTCGGCGTAGCCGAGCTCCTCGACCGCGGTGCCGAACGCGAACTCGACGCCGAGGCCGCGGAGGTGGTCCTCCCAGGGCGTGATCCATGCCTCGCTGGTCGGCGCGTTGAGCACCCGGTCGATCTCGCCGTCGTTGCCTCGGCCGAGCAGGTTGTAGAGGAACGCCTGGGTGAGGCGGCCGACGGTGCGCGTGCTCGCGACCTCGGCTTGGATGGCGACGAGGTCCCGGGTGATCCCGACGCCGAGCAGCTGCTGATACTCCCGTGACATGGCCTCGGCATTGATGAATTTCCACCACGGCACCCTCTCCCACTGCTCGATCCGCCGGAGCTCGCAGCTGGTGATGTGGACGAGGAGGCGGCCGAGGAAGTGAGCGACCTCGGTGGGCGGCAGGTTCGGCGAGGTGTCCAGAAGCCCGATCAGGCTTTCCACCAGAGTGCCGGGCAGCAGCGACGCCGAAGCGGGTAACGACAACAGCGTACGGACCGGAAACCGCACGTTCCGACGGCCGCCGCTCCGGACCACGAGGCACTCGGGGGCGGTCACCAGATTTCCGTGGACGCTGCCCGACTTGTTCGGATACGGGATGCGACGCAGCGTGTCCGGGAGATTGCGATAGAACCCCGGGAAGAAGCGGAAGCCGTGCTCACCGGGCAGCGGGAGACGTCCCCCGGTGCCGCTGCCCGGGACGTCCATGCTGCGGGCCTTGCCGCCCGGTACGTCGTTGCGTTCGTACACCGTGACGCGGTAACCGCGTTCGGCGAGTTCATGTGCCGCGGTCAGCCCCGCGACGCCGCCGCCCAGCACCGCCACCGACCCGAGATCACGGCTCTTGGACACAGCGATGCTCCTTCTCGTCGTTGTTGCCGGCGCACTCATGGGCGCGGCCGTCGAACGGAAACTCAGCCGAAGCGACCACGAGCGCCACCGACATGAGTGGAAGTCGGTCTGATCCTGGACCGCCTGGGCATCCGCGAAACCGGAGCGATCGGGCCATCAGACGCAGCTGAGGCAGGCACTCGCACGAGGCGAGAACCTCTTCCGGCCGCGGCCTCGTAGTGCCGTCGGCCGGAGAGCATGGACCGGACGTCAGGGGAACGGCGTCGGTCGCGGGGAGCGGGCGATCAACACCTGGTTCACATCGATCGCGGTCGAAGAGACCTAGAGAATCGCCAATCCGCCCTCATCGAGCAGCACCGGCTTGAGGACGAGAGCGTCCTCGTAGAAGCGGGTGTGGCAACTGAAGCAAGCCGGTCCTCCTCTGTGCCCGACCGCCCGGCTTTGCAACCAGTGCAGCAACTGTTCCAGCAAGGTGAGGTCGTCACTGTGGAGGACCTGGCGCGAAGACAGGGCCCAGCCGCGGTCAGTTGGTCCGTCGCGGCGGGCCAGTTCGGAGTAGACAACCCCGCCGATCCTCGGGTCCGCAGGTCCGCGCTCCGCCAGCAGCGGGTACCGGTCGATCTCCCACTGGTCTTCAGGCAGGGGCTCGCCCTTCTCGTCGACGGTCACCATCGGCCAGCAATCCACCACGATGGTGAACCGCTCCGGGCGCGAGTCATGCCCAAGGTGCCAGCGAAGCTCGGCTATCTCGGCTTCTGTCAGGTCAGCCGGAAGTTCGGCCGTGAGGAGAACCTCATGGATATCTGCCACGCTGCGGCATGCTACTCAGCTCGAAGAGACACCCGACAGGCCCCGGCCGGCCCAGCCATCATGCCTCCGGCGGGCCGACTGTCATAGGGGAGCCCTAGAGTCCTGCGCATGTCCCGTCACACGCCCAACCGTCCGGTCGACGTGGAGAGCCTGTTTCCTGAGCTGCTTCCCTTCCGCCGTCAGTCCGTCCGTCTGCACCCGCGTCCCGGTTCTCCGACCTGCAAGGACAGTTCCGTCGGAGGTCCTTTGCGCTGGCCCGCTGAGGAGCCGTGGCCGGTGTGTGGGGAGGAGCACTACGACATGGATACTGTGAGCCGGCTGGAGCCCGCTGTGCCCATGGTTCCTATCGTGCAGGTGCATCGTGCCGATGCGCCCGGGGTGCCGTTCCCCGAGGGTAGGGACCTGTTGCAGGTCTTGTGGTGCCCCTACGCCCACGGCGAGTTCTGCTACCCGCTGCCCCAGGTCCACTGGCGGGCCGCCGGTGCCATCGGCGAGGTACTACCGACCCCGGCACCGGCGGCCGGGCTGCCCGAGGACTGGTACCCGGCTCCCTGTGTGGTGCACCCGGAGCAAGTGACCGAGTACCCGAGCGGGGACCTGCCCGCTGACGTCAACGACTCGCTCGCAGGCCGCTTCAACACACTGTTCGCCGAAACCGGCCTGCGGTACTCCTACCACCTCGCGGATGCCCCAGGGATCAAGCTGGGCGGCTACCCGGGCTGGACCCAGGAACCGTGCTGGCCCGACTGCGAAGGGTGCGGCAGCCGGATGCAGCACCTCCTGACCGTGGCCAGCTGGGAGTTCGACGGCGAGTCCTGGCGCACCTGGCTTCCCGAAGAGGACCGAGGTGACGACAACGATGCGGCCGGCCGGCGCTGGGACCCCGATGCCCACAACCCCGCCGGACTGTGCCTCGGTGACGCCGGCGGCGTCTACATCTTCGAGTGCCGCACCTGTCCTGAGCGCCCCATCGGGCACTGGTTCGACTGCTCATGACTTCCGGGCGCCGGCGCACACCCGCTGCGTGAGCACCGGCACAAGCACACCGCGAAGTGCAGCGGCCAGGCGTTCTCGAAACTCAGCACGACGGTTCCTCAAGTCCTTTCCACAGCCGCAGTGGGTGGCGTGGCAGCAGCCTCTCCTTCGGCGGTTCGTACGCGAGCCTCCTCCTTCGGCGGTCCGTACACCGAGACGTGAGCGACAGGGCATTCCCCGCTTCACCATGGGGTCGGGGACGCCATCAGCGAGCGGCGGCGACGAGCCCCATCTCATAGGCGGTGATCACGAGCTGGACCCGGTCCCGGGCGCCCAGTTTGGTGAGCAGCCGTGACACGTGGGACTTGGCGGTGGCCACCGTGATGAAGAGGTCCTCGGCGATCTCGGTGTTCGACCGGCCGCGCCCGACCAGGGTCAGCACTTCCCGTTCCCGCTCGGTGATGCCCTCGACCGGTCGCGGGGAGCGCTGCGGGGCAGCCATGGGGCGCGCGATGAAGTCCGCGATCAGACGGCGCGTCACACCCGGCGCGATCAGTGCGTCGCCGGCGGCGACCACGCGGATAGCCGCGAGGATGTCGTCCAGCGCCATGTCCTTGACCGCAAAACCGCTCGCGCCGGCCCGGAGCGCGCCATAGACGTGATCGTCCTCGTCGAAGGTGGTCAGGACGAGGACGCGGGTGCTCGTCGGACCGGCCGTGATCAGGCGGGTGGCCTCGATCCCGTCCATGCCGGGCATCCGGATGTCCATCACCACGACGTCGGGGCTCAGGTCGCCGACGAGCCGGACCGCTTCGGAGCCGGTGGCGGCCTCGCCGACGACCTCCAGGTCGGTGTGATCGGCCATGAGCACACGGAGACCGGACCGAACCAACGGCTGGTCGTCGGCGAGCACCAACCGGACGGTCATCGGGCCTCCACCGCAACTCCGACGGGTGCCGGCAGCGGCAGCCCGGCCGCCACCCGGAAGCCGCCCTCGGGGCGCGGCCCGGCGCTGAGGTGGCCGCCCAGCAGGCCGACCCGCTCCCGCATCCCGATGATGCCGAAGCCGTGGGCCGAGCCGTTTTCCGTGGCGCCGCGCCCGTCGTCGATGACCTCTACTGACAGTTCCTCGTCCCCGTAGTCGATGGCCACCCGGCAACGCCCGGTGCCCGCGTGCCGCACCACGTTGGTCAGCGCCTCCTGCACGATGCGGTAAGCGGACAGGTCGATCTCGGCCGGCACAGGGCGCCGCTCGCCGCTGCACCGCACGTCGACGCGTACCCCCGCGCCCGCGGTCGCCGCCGCCAGCCCTTCGACGTCCGCCAGCCCCGGCGCGGGGGCGAGCGGCGACTGTTCCGAGGCGGTCGCGTCCCGGTCGGCCTGACGGAGCGACACCACTGTGCGTCGAAGGCCCGACAGGGTCTCTCTGCTGGTGGCCTCGATGGCGCGCAGGGCTTCGCGCGCCTGCGCCGGCTGGGTCTGGATGACCCGGCTGCCCACACCGGCCTGGATGGCGATGATGCCGATGCTGTGCGCGACCATGTCGTGCAACTCCCGTGCGATCCGCAGCCGTTCGGCGGTCACGGCCTCGGCCACCTCCTGTGCACGCAGCGCCACCGCGTGCTCGCGGCGCTCGCGACTCAACAGACCGGCCATGCAGGACGCGGCCATCGCCAGGAGGGCGATCACCCCGTTCACGGTCAGGTTGTCCCCGTGCGCGAAGCCGCCGATCACCAGGAGCTGCACGGCGAAGGACACGGCCACGGCGACGATCGAAGAGCGCCGTGCGCAGGTGGCGACGATGAAGCCCAGGACGAGATCCACCGCCAGATACGACAGGAACTGTCCCTGGTACGAAGCCGCCAGACTCTCGTGGACGGGACTCGCAGGGCCGACCACCACAGCAGTGGATCCCCACAGTGTCATGGCCAGAGCCGCCAGTGGCATCCGTCGCACCACGCCGCAGAGCAGGCTCACAGCCAGCAGTGCCCCGACGCCGTGGACCGTGCCCGACGCCCGCGGCGCGCCCCCCACCAGCAGACCCACCACAAGGAGGTAGGAGATGCCCCCCGCCCAGGCCACGCCCTTGGTTCTCGTCATCGGCGGCATCCCCTCACGGGAACGACGCCGCGGTGCGCGATGCGCGCGGGCAGTAGAGTGATCGTCATGGGGTTCACGCCGCGAGATTAACCGGCGACCGCCCGCGCGGCATCAGCCTGGGGACGTACGCCCACGGGCCAACCCGGGGGCACGATTGCCGCCCACGGCCCCATGACCGTACGGGGGTCCTCTCGGCAGTGTGGGTGCCGTGATCGAAGTCAGCGAACTCACCAAGCGCTACGGCAGCAAGACGGCCGTCGACCATCTGTCCTTCACCGTGCGGCCGGGCCAGGTCACCGGCTTCCTCGGCCCCAACGGAGCCGGCAAGTCCACCACCTTGCGGATGATCCTCGGCCTGGACGCCCCCACCACCGGCGCCGCCACCGTCAACGGCGTTCCCTTCCACAGCCATCCGCGCGGACTGCGA
The DNA here is from genome assembly GCF_044767545.1 of Streptomyces sp. NPDC101227. NCBI lineage: Bacteria > Bacillati > Actinomycetota > Actinomycetes > Kitasatosporales > Streptomycetaceae > Streptomyces > Streptomyces sp. NPDC101227. The sequence continues at coordinate 136,761 of NZ_JBIWOD010000010.1, forward strand.
CATGTCGGCGCCCTCCTCGACGCCGGCCAGGTCCACGGCGGCCGCAGCGCCAAGGCGCACCTGTCCGCTCTGGCCCGCAGCAACGGGATCCCGCCCCGCCGGGTGGGCGAGGTGCTTCAGGAGGTGGGGCTGGCCGAGGCGGCGAACCGCCGCGTTGGGGGATTCTCCCTCGGCATGAAGCAGCGGCTGGGCATCGCCGCCGCACTGCTCGGTGACCCACCGGTCCTCATGTTCGACGAGCCCATCAACGGCATGGACCCGGAAGGCGTCCTCTGGGTGCGCCAACTCTTCCGTCGCCTGGCTGCCGAAGGCCGAACGGTCTTCCTCTCCAGCCACCTGATGTCGGAGATGGAGAACACCGCCGACCAGCTCGTCGTCATCGGCCAAGGGCGCCTCATCGCCGCCGAGTCGCTACGGGACTTCGCGGCCCGCGGCACCCGTAGCAGCGTCGTGGTCGCCACACCGCAGGCCGCCGAGCTGACGGCCGTGCTGACCGCGGCGGGCGCCTCGGTCGAGCCGGAGGGCTCACCCGGCGCCGAGAAGCTCACCGTGACCGGGCTGCCCTCGGACCGAATCGGAGCGCTCGCCTTCGACAACCGCATCCGGCTGCACGAGCTCACCACCCGCACCGCCTCACTGGAGGAGGCCTTCATGGAACTCACCGCCGACAGCACCGAATACCTGGCAGGACAGCCCCGATGACCACGCTCACCTCCGTCCCCCCGACCACCCCCGCCGCCGCGCCGCCCGCCCGCTTCCGCGACCTGCTCGCCTCCGAGTGGATCAAGATGCGGTCCCTGCGTTTCACCCCGTGGGCGATCGCACTCACCGTCCTGTTCGTCGTCGGGGCCGCCGCCGTGGCCACGCTGACGGACAAGGCCACGGTCTCCGGCCCCGCTGAATTCCGGCCCTTCGACGCCTACCCGGCGACCGGCTACTGGACGCTGATGCTCGTCGCCAGCAGCATGGGCGCACTCACCGTCGTGAGCGAGTACAGCAGCGGCCTGATCCGCACCACCACCATGGCCGTCCCGGCCCGCGGCTCGGTCGTGCTGGCCAAGGCGGTCGTCACCGCCGCACTGTGGACCGCGGTCGGCACGGCCGCCTCCACCGGTTCCTTCCTGGTCTCCCAGGCCATCCTGAACGGGCACCATGCCGGCGTCCCGATCACCCACCCCGGGGTGTTCCGGGCGCTGGCGGCATCCGCGTTGCTGGCTCCGGTCTGTGCCCTGGTCGGTCTGGGCCTCGGCGTTCTGCTCCGGCATGCCGCCGCGACCATCACCACCAGCGTCTTCACCCTGCTGATGCTGCCCACCATGTTCTCCGAGAGCAACCGCTGGTCGGCAGACGTCAAACACGCGCTGGTGTCGGCCGCCTGGAACCGCCTGGTCCAAACCTGGGAGCCGGATCCCGCATCCCTGGGCTACACCGCCACGGTCCCCGGCTCCTGGAGCGCGTACACGCTCTGGCCGCTGATCACGGTCGCACTCGCCGTGCTCGTCGTGAAGCGCCGCGACGTGTGAGCGTGCCTCCGGGGCGCGTACTCCTCGCCCCGGAGCACTCTGTGGGTGGCGCGCTCGGTCACGCCCTCCCGTGCGGGCTTTCGAGAGGGCTGCGCCAGCCGCCGAGGAAGCGATTCGGCGAGGACGGGACGGAGCGAGCAGGTGGACCTGGGGCGCGGTGACGGCGCGAGCCACGGCCGCGGAGTTCGTGGTGGTCGAGCGCCGCGTTCGTCCGGCACACGGGCCGATGAGTGGGCCGGCTCAGCCGGACAGTGGCAGTGCGTCTTCCAACTGTGCCTGCTCCTCCTCGCTGAGCTCGAGCTCCACCGCCTCGGCGGAGCCGTGGATGGAGGCCGGACGGCTGGCGCCCGGTACCGGGATCACCGACGGGGAACGGGTCAACAGCCAGGCCAGAGCGATCTGTTGGGGGCTGGCACCGTGTTCGGCCGCGATGCGGTGGAAAGCGGTGCTCGCAGAGGTCGGACCGGACGGTCCGTCGAGGGAGCTGCGGGAGATGCCACCCAGCGGGCTCCAGGGCAGGAAGGCCAGCCCCAGCTGCGTACTCAGCCGCAGCTCGGGCTCGCTGTCGCGCACGGCGGGCGAGTACTGGTTCTGTACGGAGACGAGGTCGTTGCCGAGGATCGCGTGGGCCTGGCGGATCTGGCCGGTGGTGACGTTGGAGATCCCGGCGGCGCGGATGGTGCCGGCGTCGAGGAGCTCGCGCAGCGCGCCCACGGACTCCGCCCAGGGCACGGCCGGGTCCGGCTTGTGCAGCTGGTACAGGCCGATGGCCTCCACGCCCAGGCGTTTACGGGATGCTTCGGCGGCGTGCTTGAGGTGGGCCGGGGTGGCGGTGACGGTCCAGCTGCCGTCGCCGGGGCGGCCGCGCCCGCCCTTGGTGGCGACGAGGATGTGAGAGGTGTCCCGGCCGTAGCGGGCCAGGGCGCGGGCGACGAGGAGTTCGTTGTGACCGGCTTCGCCGGCGTGCCAGTGGTAGCTGTCGGCGGTGTCGATGAGCGTGACCCCGGCGTCCAGGGCGGCGTGGACGGTGGCAATCGCCTGTTGTTCGTCCGGGCGGTGCTCGATGGACAGTGGCATGGCGCCCAGGCCGACGGCGCTGACGGTGGTGTTTCCGATGCTGCGGTACTGCATGGTGGGTGTCTGTTCCTCAGGCGGCGGGGGCGGCGGGGGCGGCGGTGGCGTCGAGGACTTCGGCGACGGCGCCGGGCAGCCAGTCGGTGGTGTGGGAGAAGGAGAAGCCCAGGTTCTTCGCGCGGGCGTTGCTCAGGGCGTAGTGGCGGTCGAAGGAGAACGGCGAGGCCGGTTCGCCCGCGGCGACACGGCGGTAGACGGGCTCTCGGCCGGCCTGCGCGGAGATCACGGCCCCCAGTTCGTACACGTCGAGCGGGCCGTCGGAGCAGGCGTTGACCGGACCGGTGGCGTCGGTGGCCGTGGCCGCCCACCCGAGCAGGTCCGCCAGCTCCTGGTAGTGGATGAAGACCGTCGGCAGCGCCTCGGCGTGCACGGCGATCTCCTTGCCGCGGGTGAGGCGCTCGACATAGTGCGCCAGCCGGCCGGTGAACTCCGCCGCGCCGCCGCCGAGCACGTGGGCGCTGCGCACGGCAGCGAAGTCGAACCCTTGGTGCTGGGTGAAGACGGCTTCGGCCTGGCGCTTGCCTTCGGCGTAGTGCGCTTGAAGGTATGCCGTGTCGTGCCAGGGCAGGTCCATGGCCACCAGCCAGGTGTCCGGGTCCACGGTCTCCTCCGGCACCGGTGTGCCGTGCGGGACGGTAGCCAGTGCGGCGGTTGCCGGGTCGTAGACCTCGATGGTGGAGGTCATGACGTAGCGGCGGGTGCGGCCGCTGAAGGCGCGGGCGGCGATCGCGGCCTGCACCGGGGTGTAGCAGACCTGGTCGATGACCGCGTCGAAGGTGGCCGAGCCAAGCGCGGCACTCAGGGCGGCCTCGTCGTTGCGGTCGACGACGAGGTGCTCGACCCCGGCGGGCGGCGGTGTCGAGCCGCGGTTGATCACTGTGACCTGGTGGCCCGCCGCCTGCAGGCGCCGCACCAGGAGCTTGCCGAAGTAACGGCTTCCGCCGATAACGCAGATCTTTTGCATGCCCCCCATCCTGGACACCTAAAGTCACCAGCAGAACTACCTACTTACTGGATACGCATTAAGGAATACTGTTGATCGATGTGCAGCGGCTGCGTGTCCTGCGGACGGTGGCGGAACACGGCAGCTTCAACCAGGCAGCGCAAGCCCTCCACCTCACCCCCTCCGCGATCTCCCAGCACATCGCCGCCCTGGAACGCAGTCTCGGCGCCCAGGTCGTGGCGCGCAGCACCCGAGGAGTCACCCTCACCCCGGCCGGCCGGATCATGGTCGGGGCCGCCGAGTCGGTGGCCGCGGAACTCGCACACGCCCAGCAGCAGGTCGCCCGGCTCGGCAGCGGGCGCACCCAGCTCACCATCGCCACCTTCACCAGCGGAGGCAGGCTCCTGCTGCCCGGCGCACTCGCCCGCCTCACCGCCGCCCATCCCGACACGGTGGTCCACGTGCGGGAGGCCGAGCCCGAAGACAGCCTGCCGCTGGTCCGCCAGGGTGCCGTGGACCTCGCCCTCGCCTACCACTTCGACGGCCCGCTGCCCGGCCGGCCCGGCCCGAGCTCCAGCCTGGCGTGGACGGCACTCATGGACGACCCCCTGCACGTCGTCCTGCCCGAGACACATCCTCTGGCCGGCCGCAAGGCGCTCGACATCACCGAACTGGCCGCCGAGCCCTGGGTACTCGGCTGCCACAAGACCGAGACCTACCTGCGCCGCTACGCCGAACACGCCGGCTTCGACCCCGAGGTGCGCGGCACCACGACCGACTATTTCTTCGCCCGCTCCCTCGTCGCCGCGGGCACGGGGATCTCGCTGATCCCTTCGATCGCACTGACCCCGCCGATCCCAGGACTACGCACCATCCCGATCACGCCGCCGATTCCGAGCCGGCACCTCGGCGTGGTCACGATCCACCGCCGCAACCACCCACAGGTCAGAACCCTGGTGCAGGCCCTCCAGGAACAGGCAGCGGCGATGGACGAACCCTGACCCCCAGGAGGACCCCGCGCCCAGACGCAGGTGCCGGACCCGACCGAGGGCGAAGCCGCCGCGCAGGCCACCGAGCCATCCCGATCCGGTTTCGGGACACGCCACGGGTCCCGGGGATCACCATGACGCCTCCGGGGCCCGGCAGTTGTCCGTTAGCTGGTTGCTGCCTGATCAGGTCGGGTCAGCTGCGTTGCGCAGGTTCATGTGCAGACGTGTGGCATTCCGAGACCGGTGATGTGATGTGGACCACTCTCTTGGCGCTTCGGGTCGTTCGGATCGGGCATGCGCGATCATGACCGGATGGACGCTCGTTTCCTTGGCATCGCTGAGCTGGTCGAAGCCCCGTCCGTGGCGGTCGTGGTCGACGTCATGCGCGCTTTCACGGTGGCTGCCTGGGCTTTTGGCCAGGGGGCGGAAAAGATCGTTCTTGCCGAGTCGCTGGACGAAGCACTGGCGCTCAAGGCTCGCCACCCGGATTGGGTGGCGCTCAAAGACGGTCCGCCCGCGCCCGGGTTCGACGCCGTCAACTCGCCGGGCCTGCTGCGGTCGATTGACCTTGGCGGACGGACCGTTGTGCAGAAAACCACGGCGGGGACGGTCGGTGCCCTTGCGGTGAAGGAGGCGTCGCTGGTGCTGTGCGCCGGCTTCGTGGTGGCGGAGGCAACGGCTCGGCTCCTGCGGACACGCGATCGTGACAGGGTCACGTTCGTGGTCACTGGTGAGGACGGGCACGCCGATGAAGATCTGGCGTGCGCTCAATACATCGCTCGGAGGGCCACCGAGGCCACGACGGATGCGGCCGAGTTCCTCCGCCGCGCCGGCGAGTCGCGCGCCGCCGCCGAGCTGGCGGAGGGGGTGCGTCAAGGAGTCCATCCTGATGACATCGCACTCTGTCTTGAGCTCGACCGGTTCCCGTTCGCCATGGTGGCGGCCTTGGAAGAATCGCTCATGGTCCTCCGTCCGTGCGCCGTGCCTCCGCCGGCCCACGAGGCTTCGATCTGATCGCTGGTGAGGTCCACCTCTCGCCGTGCGAGAGCCGGCATCCGGTCGGGTATGCGGCATCAGCAAGATCGCCCAGGGGCGACCCAGCTGCGTCCACTACACCTCGACGCTCTCGCCGGGGCGGAGTCGCCGGATGTCAGCTCCTGCTCGCTCGGCCTCCATGGCCAGGACGTCGTCCAGGACCCGCAGGCCCCATTCGTTGAGGAGCCCGTCATGAATGGCATAGGCACGGCGCGGTGATATCCGACGCAGGTAACCGATCATGTCGGGCACCGTCAGCCACGGCGCCTGGCCGGGCAACAGCAGCGTCGGCACGTCGACGAGGGTCAGCGCGTCACCCGGGTGGAAGACCTCCCCGTCGATCAGGAACCCGACGTTGTCGACCGGCGGCGCATCCGGGTGGCTGACGTGATGCTGGTCGCCCGCCGCCGTCACCTCGAAGCCCGCGACGCAGAAGCTGTCCCCGTCACGGACCACGTGCACACGCTCACCCAACCCGCTCAGGTGCCGGGCAACGCCGGCGCAGGTGTAGACGGCCGAGCCGAGGCCGCGCAGGCGCTCCGGATCGAAGTGGTCGAAGTGTTCATGCGTGACGAGGACGGCCTCGACCCCCGCCAGCGCAGTGGGTTCGGGAGACATCACACCCGGGTCGATGACGACCGCCCGCCCTGCCCGCTCCAGTCGCACACACGCATGACCGAACTTGGTGATCCTCATGGCCCCACCCCTTCCGACCGGGCCGCCGTGCGGGTCGGTCTCGCACCGGCAAGTTCGACATCCACGCCGGCGTGCTTGGTCACGCCGCTGGCTGCCCGGGTGCTGTACGGAGCGGCGAACCCGTCAGCGGGGTGGTGTCGAGGTATCTGACCTCGTAAACACGTTCGCTGAACTTCCAGCCGTCGTCGGCGCGCAAATAGCGGTCGTGGTACAGCGCGTAGTTCAGGTGTGAGCTGCCGCCGCGCATGCGCCCGAACTCGGCGACGTAGCAACGGCCGAGCGCGGTGTCGCCCTCGATCCGGATCATGCCCGGGTGCACGGTCTGCACGAAGTACTCCCAGTGATCCTGCAGCCGCTCGATCGTGGCGCGGATCTGCGCCCGGCCGATGAACTCGGCAGGGATGTGGGGCATCCGCCACGCGCCGTCGTGGGAGAACAGCGAAGCGAAACGGTCGTAGTCGTGCATCATTCCCGCGTCGGTGAACTCGCCGCGCAATGCCTCGATCTCGACGCGATCAGCGATGGCCTGAATGTCGGTCATGGCTTCGATGTGCCTTCCTGTCCGATGTCCGATGCCCGAGATCCGATGTCCGGGCTTCGGGGGTTGGGTGTTCGTCTCAGCAGTACGAGGGTTCGTGGGTGTTCCGGGGCCTTGGCCACGACCCCAGCCCCGGAACACCCACGAACGCCGGAGCAGCAGCATGCCTACCTGGCTAGTTCGGCCGGCTTGTCCAGCCGCGTCAGCTTCTGCGGGTTGCGCACCACGTAGATCCGCGTCACCTGCCCGTTCTCCACCACGAGGCTCACCGCGGACGGCTCGCCGTCGAACTCGATCCGGCCGGCGGGCGCACCGTTGAGCCACACCGGCGTGGTGTCGAACGCGGCCACCACCCGGTTCGCGCGCGCGAGCAACGGCGCCACCAAGTCGACACCGTGGACCGGAGTCAGAGCGGCGGCGACCAGCCCGCCACCATCAGCCACCAGGACCACGTCCGGTGCCAGGACCTCCATCAGCTCCTGCAGTTGCCCGGTGCGCAACGCGACCAGGAACCGCTCCACCACGGTCTGCTGCTCCGCGCGGCTCACCCGCACCCGCGGCCGCCGGGCCGCCACGTGGTCGCGGGCCCGCCGCGCGATCTGCCGCACCGCGGCCGCGGACTTACCCGTAGCCTCGGCGATCTCCCAGTACGGCACGTCGAAGACCTCCCGGAGCACGAACACCGCCCGCTCCGCAGGCCCGAGTGTCTCCAGCACGGTCAGCATCGCGAACGACACGCTCTCCGCGAGCTCGACGTCCTCGGCAACATCAGGGCTGGTCAACAGCGGCTCCGGGAGCCACTCGCCGACGTAATCCTCGCGGCAGCGCGACAACGCCCGCAGGCGGTTGAGCGCCTGCCGCGTGACGACGCGGACGAGATAGGCCCGCGGGTCGCGCACCTGCGACCGGTCGACGTCGGCCCACCGCAGCCAGGACTCCTGCAGCACGTCCTCCGCGTCGGCCGCCGAACCGAGCATCTCGTAGGCGACCGTGAACAGCAGGTTGCGATGGGCGACGAACGGATCCTCGGTCATGCCGTCGACGCCAACGCCACGCCGGACGGCTCGGGGCGCTTGGCCAGCGGGATCGCGCACCCATCGGAGAAGCCCTGCGAGGTGACCCCGTTCGCCACGTTGGCCCTGGTCGCCAGGTTGACGTAGGCGATCAACGCGGTGAGCTCAACCATCGCGGCCGGGCCGAGCCGCTCCAGCAGACCCCCGTACTGCTCGTCGGTGACGGTCATCGGCGTGTTCGTCATGGCCTCGGCGTACTCCAGCACCTCCCGCTCCAGCGCCGTGAACACGTCCGCCTCCCGCCAGCGCGGCACCTGGCTCGCCTTGGTCAGGTCCAAGTTCCCGTTCTGCGCCTGGAAGTAGCCGACATCGAGGCACCAGCTGCAGCCGACCTGTGCCGCGACGGCCATGTGCGCGAACGACTTGAGGCCGGCGTCGGCCGCATCCCACGCGCCCACCTTGCCACCGAACTCCACATTGTCCTGCGCGACCTTGGGGCTGTGCCACAGCACCTCGACGTTCTCAGGCACGGCACCGAGCTGCTTGATCATGTTCTCCTTGAGCTCGGGTGGGAGCTCGGCCTTCGGCACACGAAGCGCCATCATGTCCTCCTTGGACGTTCACCTGTCGGGCTGTTCGGCATGAAGACACCGCCGGGCCCTCGTATGTGACAACCACCGCCACCGCGAGCCGTTCGGCTTCATGATCGCGGAGCTGGACGGCGCGGACGCCGCGGAGCATTCGACGCTCTACTGGCCCGACAACGCGGACTGAGGAACCCCCACGCCGGTCTTGCTCTCAGCGCTCTCTCAGCGGTCCTGCGGGGGCGGAACACGGACGCCGAGAGCACGATCGGCGCGTGTTCGGGCGTCGGCGGACCAGTGGGGGGCGTTCCACCGGTCGGCGATGGCGGCGGCCCGGGCGAAGTGGGCGGCGGCCTCGTCGTCCCGGCCGAGGAGGAGGGCGAGTTCGCCGAGCGTGTGCGCGACCGGACGCAGGGCCAGAGACAGGCTCTCCGCGCCGGCCGGAGGACCGTCGCGGTGGGGGAGCAGCTCCGCGTAGATCTCCTCGGCAGCGGCGCGGTCGTTCAGCGCGACGATCATCATCGCGCGCAGGCTCGTCAGGAAGGTGAAGAAGAAGTCGTGCCGGATCGGGCTCGGTGACGTGCGGGACCGGCGTGCCTCGTCGCTGCGGCCGGCGGCGTGCAGGGCGAGCGTGAGCAGGTCGGCGACCATCGGGCCGAGCACCTCGTGGAGAGCGCGCACATCGTCCAGATGATCGCCGAGCGTGCCGTCGTTCAGCCAGATCACCGCCAGCGCGAGGCCGAGGAAGCCAGCGTGCACCGATCCGGCGTGTTCCATGTGTGCGGTGGCTTCGACGTAGAGGCGTTCGGCGTCGGCGAACCGGCCCTCGATGAGCACCAGGGCCGCCAGCGCGATCTCGGCGGCGCCGATCGCCTCCGGCATCCGGTAGTCGCGGGCGAGGTCGAGCGCCTCCCCGGTCACGCGGCGCATGGCCGCCGGGTCGTTGGCCGCGGCGGCGTTGGCGGCCTGGTTGAACAGCCCGGTCACGCGGTAGACGGGCAGGTCGTGCTCGACGCCGATCTCCACCAGCTCGCGGGCGTACTCCTCTCGCTGAGTGCCGTCGGCCAGCACCAGGAGGGCAGCGGCCCGGAGGCGGGGATCGGTGGCGAGGTCGAGTGCTTCCCGCGCCGCAGCCACGACCGTCGGATCGTCCTCGCCCACCAGCTCGTTGGCGTACGCGACGAGGAGGCGGGAACGCACGTCGGGGGCGAGACCGGTCCGCTTGAGCAGGCGGCCGAGGCGGCCGACGATGGGGCGGTCGACCGTGCCGTATGTGCGGGCCTGCCAGGGGGTGGGCTCGGTCCAGGCGGTGAACGCGGCGATCATGAGGTCGTCGCGGCCGATCGACTCGGCGTACTCCACGGCCTTCTCACGCGTGTCCCTGGCCGCAGCGACGGCCCCGGCCCTGATCTGCGCGCGCAGCAGCCTGCCGAGCAGGCCGACGCGCTCGTCCGGGTCGCTGGAGTTGGTGACGGCGTCGGTCAGGAGCGCGGCCGCCACGTCGTGGGCGTAGCGCGCCTCCGCCAGCTCGGCGGCTCGTACGCAATAGCCGACGGCCTTCGGTGATCCCGCTCGCGCATGGTGATGGGCGAGCGCCGCGACGTCGCCGGTGCCCTCCAGGGCGGCGGCAATCCGGGCGTGCATCCTGGTGGCCCGCAACCGGGTGACGTCGGCGACCAGCGTGTCCCTGACCAGCGCGTGAACGAACCGGACGCGTCCGGGCCCGGGCTCGTCGAGCAACCCGGCGATGACGCCCGCGTCCAGCGCGTCCAGCACGCCGTCCTCGTCGGAGTCGGCGGCCTGCACGAGCACGTTCACCGAACTTTCCCGGCCGGCCACCGCCGCCAGCCGCAGGACGGACACGCCGCTCTCGGGCAGCCTTGCAAGCCGGCGCCGCAGCACGTCCCGTACGCCCTCGGGGACCTCGGAGAGCGCGACCAGCGCGCCTTCGCCGGTCAGCAGCCGCGCGCTCTCCCGCACATAGAACGGGTTGCCGCCGGTCCGCTCGGCGATCCCGGCCACGGTCGCGTCGTCGGCCTCGCACTCGGCGCGTACGAGCTCCGCGACGGCGTCGCCCTTCAGCCCGGGCAGGTCCAGGCGGAGGGGCGCGGTGCGGGCGAGCGAGGCGAGCGTTTCGGTGAGGCGCTCGCTCTCGTCCGCGCGGTACGCCGCGACGACCAGGATCGGGGCCCGCACGCCGACGCCGCCGCCGAGCAGTTCCAGCGTGGCGGCGTCCGCCCAGTGGAGGTCGTCCAGCACGACGGCGACCGGCCTGTCGGCGGCGGCCGCCGCGAGCCAGTTCCACACGGCCTGCCGCAGCCGGAACCGCCCGGCCGACGCGTCACCGTCCACCAGCGCGGAGTCGGAGAGCAGCGGCGTCAGGTGGTCCGCGAACTCCCCAGGAGGAACGCTCACGGCCACCTTCCGCAGCGCCTCGACCCACGCCCACGCGGGCGGCGCGCCGTCCACCTCGGGACAGCGCCCGGCGGCCACCAGCCACCCGTCCTGTCCCAGTCGCGCGCCGAGGTGCTCCAGCAGCGTCGACTTGCCGAGCCCCGCCTCCCCGGTGACGAGCGCGACGCGCGCCCCGTCGGCGGCGGCCTCCCCGGCGGCCGCCACCAGCGCCGCAAGCTCGCCCTCCCGCCCCACGAACGTCGTCGCGCCGGGCCCGTTGTCCGGAGGCGGCGGCGCGGTTGTCCGGGGCCGGGGCGTGTCTGTGGGCGGCGGCGGGACGGCCGCACGGAGGACGTCCGTGCGCTGGGTGAGGATCGCCTCTTCCAGGGCCACCAGGTCCGGTCCTGGGTCGAGGCCCAGCTCGTCGGCGAAGGTGGCGCGGGCGCGGCGGAGCGCGGCCAAAGCGTCGGCCTGGCGGCCGCTGCTCCACAGTGCGAGGGCGTGCATCCGCCAGCCCTCCTCGCGCAGGGGATTGTCGCGGGTGAGGCCCTCCGCCTCGGGTACCACGGCGGCGGGGTCGCCGAGCCGCAGTCTCGCCGCGATGTGCAGTTCGCGGGCGACCAGGCGCAGCTCGTTCAGCCGGGCGGTCTCGGCGGCGGCCCAGGGCTCGTCGGCGACTTCGGCGAACGCGGGTCCGCGCCACAGCGCCAGCGCCTCCTCCAGCCGGGCGCGGGCGGCACGGGGATCGGCGGGCGTACGGGCCTCGTCGAGCAGCTCCTCGAAGCGCCATGCGTCCACCGCCCCCGGCGGCAGCCGCAGTGCGTAGCCGGGCGGCGCGCTCACCAGCAGGCGGGCCGGGGTCCGCGGCGGGCGGCCGGGTTCCAGCAGGCGGCGCAGGTTCGACACGTACGCCTGCAACGACGCCAGGGCGCGCGACGGCGGTTCGCCGCGCCACAGGTCCTCGACCATCCGGTCGACCGGCACGACCTGCCCGCGCGCCGCCACCAGCAGGGCCAGCACGCCGCGCTGCCGCGGCCCTCCGAGGGGTACGGGCTCGCCGCCGGCCTCGGCCGCGAACGAGCCCAACACCCGGATCATGACCATGACTTGGCACATCGTACGCGCGAGCGCCGCACGCCGTTCCAAGTCGGCTCCAAGTGCCTTCCAAACCCCGGGAGCCAGTCTTGAGCACGTCGAACAGAGGAAGGGCAGGAGCAGATGAAGGGCAGGAACGGATGAGCGTCAACACCCAGGACATGGAGATCGTCCACCGCGCCTTCCGCCGCGAGTCGCGGCTGCTGACGGAGCTCGTCGCGGCCGTCGCCCCGGGCGACACCGCTCGCGCCAAGGTGATCGCCGACCACTTCCGCGACTACCGGCTGGGACTGACGAACCACCACGAGGGCGAGGACGAGCTGCTGTGGCCGCCGCTCCTGTCCCGGGTCGATCTGGAGACGGACATCGTCCTGCGCATGGAGGCCCAGCACGAGCGCGTCGCGGCCACGCTGACCAGGCTGGACGCCGCGGTCCCGGCGTGGGAGGCCACCGCCGGAGCCGACGAGCGTGACACCCTCGTGGCGGTCCTCGCCGATCACCGGGCGGTCCTGCTCGAACACCTCGACGACGAGGAGGCCACTCTTCTCCCGCTCGCGGCCAAGCACATCACCGAGGCGGAATGGACCTCCTTGGGCGACCACTTGGTGGCCCACACGCCCAAGCTCACCCTGCTCACGCTCTTCGGCCTCGTCCTGGAGGACGCGAATCCGGCCGAGCGCGCCACCCTCCTCTCCGCCCTCCCCGCACCGGTACGCGCCATCTGGCACGTCATCGGCCGCCCCCGCTACGCCCGCCACATCCGCCGCGTCCGCCGCGTCCGCGCGGCCTGACCCGGCCCCTGCCCCTCCCGGCACGGACCCGAACGCGACCTGACCTCGCAAGGAGACAACAATGTCGCTCAAGACCGTCAACACCGCCCTGACCACTGCCTTCGTCCTCTTCATCTTCTGGTTCGGGACGGACTTCGTCGTGACCCCCGAGACCGTCGCGCCGACCTTCGGCCTGCCGAGCTGGCCCTCCGGCGCCGGCGGCGGCTTCCTGATCGTGAAGGGCATCCGCGACATCGGGGGCGGCCTGGTCCTGGGCGTCCTGCTGCTGACCGGTCAGCGTCGCGCCCTGGGCTGGGCCCTGCTGGCCGAGGCCTTCATACCGTTCGGCGACATGACCAACGTGCTCGCCCACGACGGCTCCTCCGCCGCCGCGTTCGGGGTCCACGGCCCGACCGCGGTACTGATGCTCATCACGGGCCTGCTGACCCTGCGCGAGACCCGCAAGGCCCCCTCCGCCCCGGCGCCCGCCACGGGCAGCGCCGAGGTAAGCCCCGAAGCCGCCAGTAGTTGATCTTGGCTGGGTGGCACTCGGCCCTCGGCCGTGTTACCGCCGTTCTCCGAACGCGATTGGTTCTTGTCCTGCCATCGGCGGACAGGACCTCGCGTCGGCGGAGGGGGACTATTCCATCGCGGACGTGGCCGAGGGCTTGGCACTGTGCGAGACATGGCGTTATCCGCGTCTGCATCGTGAACTGAGGAGGCACCCTCGTGGCTGTCGTTGCCGAACGTCGTTTGGCTCTCCTGGGAGGCGGATTCTCCACCGACAACGACGGTTTGCTGGATGATTGGTTGCTCGATCAGGTGCGCACTCCCCGGCCCAGGGTGTGCTTCGTTCCGACAGCCAGTGGCGACGCCCCCGCCTACGTCGAGCAGTTTCTCGCGGCGTACCAGTCACGTTCCTGCGAACCCAGTGTCCTGCAACTGTTTCGGCGGGAGCTCGATGACGACGCCCTGCGAACATTCCTGCTCTCTCAGGACGTCGTCTATGTAGGCGGGGGCAACACCGCGAACCTGCTGGCGGTCTGGCGTGCGCATGGCGTGGACCGAGTACTGCGCGAGGCCTTCGAACGCGGCACCCTGCTCTGCGGTATCAGCGCTGGTGCCAACTGCTGGGCCGAGGGCTCGCATACCGACTCCTTCGGGCCGCTGACCCACCTCCCTGACGGGTTGGGCCTGCTGTCCGGTTCGGTCTGTCCCCACTACGACAGTGAGGCGGGCCGTAGAGCGTCCTATCAGGCGGCCGTGGCAACCCGCGTACTCCCGGGTGGCTGGGCTGTGGAGGACGGCGTCGGTGCACTCTTCACAGACGGTCAGTTGACGGACTCGGTGACTCGCGCGCCTCAGGCCTGTCTGTATCGGGTAACGCCGGACGGGGATAGCTCAGTCAAGGAACGAGCCCTGGAACAAGCCATGCCGTGTCGTCTGCTCGTCGAAGCACACCAGCCCACTCCGCCCGCGTGAACTGGTGATGTGTGAGCGGCCCTTCTAGGGGCGTGTCCGGTGGCGCAAGGCTGACCCGGCCGCTGCGACGCGCGCGGATCTCTTGGGCGTGGTTGGCATGGCCCTGGTGACCCTGCGATACGACAACGCACCCGGCCGGCCACGCCGAGACACCCAGGCCCCGCCCCGTCGGGCTGTGCCCTCCAGGGGCCTGGGTGTGCGTCGGCTCAGCAGCTCATGGCCCAGGTGTGGGAGTCGCCGTCGTCGTTGGCGGCGCCGTTGTAGTTGACCTCCTGGCCGGGGGCGAGGCAGAGGGTCATGTGGCCGCCCTGGTGTGCCCGCGAGTAGACCTTGACGTGGTCCTTGATGCCCGGGCCGGAGATTCCGTGGTTGGCCCAGGAGGAGTCCTCGTCGGCGATCCAGCTTTCCCACCAGCCGTCGTCTCCCGACCAGTTGGCGCGCTGTCCCTTGAAGTCTGCGTGCTCCCAGGCGCAGAATTCGCCGCTCGGGCAGTCGGCCGCACCGGCCGGGGCGGCTGCGGTAAGGCCGCCGGTGAGGACGAGGAACGCCGCGGCGGTCGCGGTGAGCAGCTTGCTTTTCGTCATGACGGGTCGTGACCTTTCTGGTGGGGGGCGGGTTGGCCGGCCAGCAGCTTGGCCGCGCGGTGCACGGCGCGGTCCCGCAACCGGTCGTAGGTGGTGATCTCCTCGCGGTGCGCGGCGCGGACCTCGGCGAGCCGCGCGGGCTCGAGCCGGGCCCGCAGCGCGGCCAGGCCGCTCGCCCGGGCACATCGGGCGTCCTCGTCGGGGCAGGCGGCCCGCCGGGCGAGCGCCGCCCGGTACCTGGGGTCCTTACCGAGCTGGGCCTGTGCCTCGGGGCGAAGGTTGTTGACGGTGACCTCGGCGCGGAACCAGCGGGCCTGGTCTCCGTAGAGGAAGCGGTGAGCCTCGGCCAGGCAGCCGTCCGTATGCGCGCGGACGGTGTAGCCGGTGGCGAGGGTGAGCGATAGTTCGGCCGGGCCGGTGCCGAAGAGCGCCTGCTCGCGCGTGGGTGAGCCGGAGACGCCACGGGACATGCACCCGTCGACCAGCACCTGCTGGGCGGCCTTGATCAGGTTGCTGCGTCCCTGCTGCGACGTAGGCAGCGTCGGCTGAGACTTCGCCCAGCAGCCCCCGGCGAGCAGCGCCGCCAGCGCGACACCCGTGGCCGTCCGGCCTGCCGCCCGTGCCTCAGTACTGATTCCCACACCGGTTTGAACGATCAAAAACCTGCGAGGGCACGGCGACTTCGGCCCCAGGAGGCGAGGGGCGCGCCGGCCACGGAAAGCGCTGATCGCCAGCGATAGGGCTGGCTCCCCTCGCCCCATCCCCATTCGATCCCATCCCGTAGTTCAGAGCAGGCAGCCTTTTGAGAACGACGTCAAACACGCCTCCTTCGCCGCCTCGGGGGAGTGCATGGCGTAGCGCAGCCGGCCGCCCTTCCAGAAGCGCGGCCGGCTGCCCCGTCGGACACGCCCTGACCGCCTAGGGGCACGGACACCCGCAGGCTTTCGGGGAATAACTCCCGTCCTGACTCCGCCCGTTGGGCCTGCTCCGTGGCACCATCCATGGAGGCACGTCACCGGGCTCACACATCCCGCCGCAACCGAATTCATCCGCCGCCCACAGATGAGTAATTGCCATGACGTGGGGGTCGGCTGATGTAGTGGCGAGCGAGAATCCGCGGCTGTGTCTAACATCGGGAGGCTGATCCGGACACGAGTGCGGGGGCTGGCCCGTCCCGCAACGACAGAGGTGCCGGAGCCCTGGATGTGGTAGCCGTTCGGCGCAGCGGCCCCGGGCTGGGAGTTGCTGAGCCGAGAGGAGGTTGGCATGACTGTGGTGACCCGTTTGGTCACTCACGTCGATCTGGACGACGGCGCCACGGGCGCTCGGCAGGTGTCGGTGTCGGCACGGCTTGAGGCCGTACTCGCGGACGGCCGTAGCCTGGTGTTGCTCAACGATCGTGGGTGGAGCTGGAGGACCTCGGGCCCAGTGGCTATCCGGGCGCGGATCTCGGTCGAGGACATCGAGAAGGACGCCCGGATGGTGGTCGGGCCGGACGAGCCGAGCGACGGCGAGACACATGAGCAGATGGCGGCCGGCCACTGGGGTTTCCTGGCCCGCATCCTCAGACAGCAGGGTGCAGAGGTGGACGCCCAGGAGCTGGAGCGGCTTTCGCATGATGTCGTGCTCAGCGAACGCCTTCGAGCACGGATTGCCTGAGCGGCCCGGACCGGTCGCGCTGGCAGACGGCTAAGGAGAATCGAGCCCCCGGGCAGCGAATTTCAGCTCGCTGCTTGGCGAGCACTGAACGCCGAAAACCAGGGTCTTCTTCAAGGGGGGCGGCACACTGTCCGCATGAAGGTCTCTCCCGATGCGGCTCCATCGCGCCGTGCGCTGCCAGGATTGGAGTGGGTCGAGTCCATGGGCGGCCCGCTCATCGTTCTTCCGGTGTCGGCGCTCCAGGACTGGGGCGGCTGCACGGAGGAAGGCCTGATCATCGGTGACAGCGACGATGTGGACGACTACGACCGGGCCTGCGCGGTCGAGGACCTTGCTGCGGTGATCGATGCAGGTGCTACTGGTGCTCGAGCACTGGTGCTCGGCGATGAGCCGGCGACGACGTGCTACCTGCCCGAACGTCATGCGTTCATCCGTTGGCTCGCCGCCGACTCTGATGCCGAGCTGCTTGCCGCTGCCGAAATGGTTCTCAACGACCCAACCACGGCGTGGGAGCTCTGCGGGTACTGGGAAACCGATGGTCCCTCCGTGCTGATGGACTCCGCCGACGCGGGGCCCGATCTCGGCAAGCCCTATTCCGACAGCACGCGGCTTCCTGAGCAAGCGTCCGTCGGCCTCCCCGCAGGACGGTGGGCAGTCCGTGCATTTCACAAGACCGGCGACTTCCCTTGGGTCGGCGTGGTCCAACTCGTACCAGACCCCCCACCGGACGACGCCCCACCAGCGACGACTCCCACCTCAGCCTTGTAGTCGCCGCGGTGCGACGGGGAACGACGGACAGCAGCACTCCGTCCGCTTGTCGCAATTCAATTGCCATTGAGGGTAATAAGCGGAAAGCTGGAGCAGTCCTTACTGTCGACTCTGGACGCGGAGCCGCTCATGCCCCTGATACCGGAATCCGGACCACAGCGCGTCATCGCCGCCTCGAACTTCGTCTACACCGTCGGCAGCGGCCTCTATCTGACCGCTGGAGTCCTGTACTTCACCGAGGCCGTCCGCCTTCCGGCAACCCAGGTGGGCCTCGGACTCGGTATCGCCGGTGTCCTCTCGCTGGCCGTGGGCATCGCTGTCGGTCATCTCGCGGACCGGCACGGAGCACGCGGTGTCTATGCGATCACTCTCGTCGTCCAGGCGCTGGCCACTGCCGGCTTCGTACTGGCAGACAGCTTCTGGCTGTTCGCCCTCGCGGTAGGCACGGCCACGGGTGCCAAAGCGGCCGGCTTGGCCGCACGCAGTCCACTCATCAGGCACTACGGAGGGGACCGACCCCAGGCATTCCGCGCCTATCTCCGCGCCGTGACCAATGTGGGCATCTCCCTCGGCGCTCTGCTGGCGGGCTGGGCCGTGCAGGTGGGCACCCTCCCCGCCTACCGACTCCTGGTCATCGGCAACGCGGTCGCCTTCGCGGCGTCCGCAGCGATCCTGATCTACCTGCCGCCGGTCAAGCCTGTCCCCACCGCCAGCGGCCCCCGCTGGATCGCCCTGCGGGACCGCCCCTACCTCCTGCTCACCGCCCTCGACGGCATCATGGCCGTCCAGTTCAAGGTGCTCACGGTGGCCGTCCCGCTCTGGCTGGTCACGGCCACCACCGCCCCGCGCTGGCTCATCTCGGGCACCATGCTCATCAACACCGTCATCGTCATCGCGTTCCAGATACGAGCCAGCCGCGGCATCGATTCCCCAGCGGCCGGCGGAGCCGCTTACCGTCGAGCGGGCGTGGCCTTTCTCGTCTCCTGCTCGTTGATCTCCCTGTCTGCGGGGATCCCGGCGTGGGCCGCCGCCACGCTGCTCATGACCGCGATGGTGATCCACACGATCGGCGAGCTGTGGCACTCCGCCGCAGGATTCGAAGTGTCCTTCGCCCTCGCCCCACAGCACGCCACCGGCCAGTACCTCGGTGTGTTCGGCCTCGGCGCCGGACTGGCCGAAGCCCTCGGCCCGGCCCTGCTCATCGCACTCTGCATCACCTGGGGCCGACCCGGATGGTACGTCGCAGGAGCGCTGTTCACCCTGACGGGCCTGGCGGCACCACTCGCCGTCCGCTGGGCACAACGGCACCAGCACGCTCGGCAGGCACCCCCACAAGTTGCGTGGGAGGAAGCAGTCGCACCCTGAAGGGTCTGGAGGACGTTCGGCGTTCGGCATCCCCGACTGCCGCAGGGCTGATGCCAGGGCCGGTCGGTGTTCCGTAGATGGGAAAGACAGGGATAGAAGGCGCGACGACTTGGTTCGCTGCGTAACCGCCTTGAGTGGGGAGAGCGGTCAGCGGGCTGCCGCGGCGGTGGCTTCGGCGGAGCGCGGCGAGTTCGAGGCGCGGCCGAGCCGCTTGTGCTCGTGGACGACGAGGGCTGCGACATCGGCGCGATCGTCTCCTGGCAGCTCGGTCACAAGTACGCCGACGAGCTGTACGGCATCCACATCGGCTCCGGGATGCCACTCGACTTCTTCACCGGCCCCCGCGCCTGGGACTTCGCCCGGAACGGCCCCTCACCGACGACCAGCCCGCCGACGTCCGCGCCCGCGTCATCGAGCTGGACCACCGTTGGGCGTCCCACCTCGCCGCGCACATGCTCGACGGCGCCACCCTGGCCCGCGGGCTGAGCGACTCACCCGCCGGACTCCTCGCCTGGCTGCTGGAGCGCTGGAGCGCTGGAACGCCTGGAGCGACAACGGCGGCGACGTCGAGTCCGTCTTCACCATGGACGACCTGCTCACCCACGCCACGATCTACTGGGTGAACAACTCCATCGCCACGTCGATGCGTTACCACGCCAACGCCAACCGCTGCCCCTGGGCCCCCGCCCACGACCGCACCCTGGTAGTGCAGGCCCCGGTCGGCCTCACCTTCGTCGGCCGCAGGCCCTTAACGGATGGTGTTGTCCTGGCGCCGTTCAATTCGCGGAATGCTGGAGGGCGGGCAGCCCCCGCCCCGCGAAGTGCACCCCGACCAGTACCAGAGTGCATGGCCCCGCAGTTGACCGGGCGGGGATGAGGAGAATTACGCCGGGCGCTCACGGATGCCTTCGACTGCTGGAAGCGTCGGACGTTGAGCTCCGCGGACAGGCGCTGGGGTGCCGTCGGCACCTTGCCCGGACGGTGGGGAGCGGAAGGCGCCTGCCCCTTCCCAGGCCGCTAGGAGCGAGGGGTTCAGCGCAGTCGGCGCGCGCGCAGCACCAGGTCGTCGGTATGGTGCGCGCCGGCACCACCGTCGGGTGCCACGCGTGGCCGCTGCTCGTCCACCTCCACTTCCCAGTCGTGGTTGAGCAGAGCGGTGACCATCGAGGGCCAGACGTAGTCGGCCGGGTCGAAGTCGCTGTCGTGCGCCTGGTGGGTGTCCATCCCCGCGTGGTGTACGAGCAGCAGCACACCGCCGGGCGCGACGGCCGCGAGCAGCGCTCGCTCGGCTGCGGCGTCGGGGGTGCGCAGCAGGGCCGGGTACTGCGCGGAAACCAGGTCAAAGGAGGCCGGCGGGAGCGCCGCCTCCGTCAGTGTGGCGTGTACCCAGCGAACGGTGAGGCCTGCGTCCCGCGCGTGCCCGGCCGCCCGTTCCAGCGCCACGCCCGAGACCTCGAGCGCGGTCACGTCCCAACCCCCGCGTGCGAGCCAAACGGCGTCTGCGCCCTCACCACAGCCGACGTCGAGCACCCGCCCGGGTGTGAGCCCGGCGGCCTCGGCCACGAGCGCGCCGTTGGGCTGACCGCTCCACAGCTGTTGTCGGTCGGCGTACCGGTTGTCCCACTCCGCCCGCACTGCGGGGTCGCCGACGTATCCGTCGGCAGGCGAGGGGGTGTCGGACGCCGGTGTTTCTGCTGCAATGGGGTCGGTCATGGGCCCACCGTCGCCCCTCGCGTCCCGGCCACGCCACTCCTGTTGCCGATTCGGCAACACGAGGCGCCTGCCGCCGCCCGGCCGGGGGCCCGCCGTAGACGGGACACTCGTCGTCTCGTCGTCTACGGCCCCCCGACGTAAACCGACCACGGACGCAATCCGATGGCGTTGAACGCGGCAGGGAGGCGGTGGAGCACAACGACCAGGACCGTTCCGGGTATCGCATGAGCGTGGTGCCTGGTGCCTGGGACCTCGGGGGCTCGGCAACAGGGCGCACTCCTGTTCAGGATTCGGGGACGGTGTGGTGGGGGCTTAAGGGTGGTACTTCTCCTCGACGGTGTCGGCGCCGCCGGACTTGCGGTCCATGGTGACGCGGACGGTCACGCTGTTGGTCTTGGCGGCCTTCTCCAACTGGTCGACGGTGCACTTGGCGGTGCCGTAGCCGTCGCCGCCCACGGACACGCTGCCCGAGTCGTCCGAGCAGATCGCGGCCGCGCCGAGAATCGTTGTGGCGTTGGCGACCAGGAAGGCCTGGTCGGTGCCGCCGCCCTGGGGCTTGACGATGAGCTTGCCGGGTGCGAGGTACTGCAGCTTGCCGACGAGGGTGAGCTCGTTGCCTGCGTGGGCGGAGCCGCCCCCTCCGGTGGTGCCGTTGCTGCCGGTGGTGCCGCCGGTCGAGGAGCTTGCGCCGTTCGAGCCGGAAGGGGCCTTGGTGGGCGTGCCGCCGTTGTTGCCCTGGGTGCCGGAGGTGTTCGAGGAGGAGCCGTTGGTGGGCTGGGCGGAGGCCGAGGAGTCGGGGGCGTCGGACGGGCCGCAGGCGGTGGTCGTCAGGCCCAGTGCCGTGGCGGCGATGAGGGCGGCGGCGAGGCGGCGGCCGGCGCGGCCGCGGAAGCGGTTGGTGGCGGCGGTGTTCATGGTGTCTCCCGTGCTCTGTTCTCTCGTCTCGTTCCCGGACGACAATCAGCTTCGAAGATCACGCTGGCGTTCCGCTAACGGACCGGTAATGACCGGTAATACGGCGTCTGCCCGCCGGCGGCTGAGCGGACCCTTGCACTCATGGCGGCCCCACGGGGACGCCGCTCCGCCCGGCCCCCGCTACCGCATTGCACCGCTCGGACGGTCAGCCCCCTCGTCCAAGGGGCTGTACTTCCGGCCAACGCGAAAGGTCCCCTCCTCATAAGAGGAGGGGACCTTTCAGTGGAGCGCCCGGCAGGCCTTGCACCTGCATCTCCCACCGGTTGGTGGACGTCTTTCCTTGGACCACAGACGCACGACTCCGCCCGCTGTCCGCGGGCCGAAGCTGCATCATGATCATACCGGATCGGCGGAGCCGCTCCGCTCACTCCGCCACCGGCCGGCCCCGGAAGGTCGCCGCGAGAGTTGGCTGCGGGTGCCTGGTGAAGCTGCCGGTGACTTCGGGGGGATATGGGTGACCGCTCGCGTCCGGGGACTGTGCGGCAGCCACGTGCCTGGGCGCCTTGGTGGTTTGGCGCCTTTGACCGTGCGTCATCCGGTGAGCAGCCTCGTCCGGCGTCCGCCCCCTGGCGGCTGAGACAGACACCGCACCTGCTCTGATGGCGTGCGAGGGCGGGCCGCTTACGCCGGTTCGTACTCCAGGTCGGTGTCGGGGCAGGTGGCGGCAAGGTCGCGGAGGGAGTTGCGTGTCGGCGTCGTTGTGACGATCTGTGGTGCGGGCGACGGTCCGGGAGGCGGGCGCCGGGCTGACCGGTGGTGCGGTCAGCCGACGGCCGGGGCGCGCAGCATCGCGGTGAGCATCGCGGTCAGGTCTGCGCAATATCTCGTTCCGCCCACCGCTTGTCTCTGCCCGGACTGCATCTGGCGTGCGCGATCCGCGAACGCCGCGCCGACCAGCATCACCATCGCCTCGACGCGCTCCTTGGCCAGGTCGGCCGGCACGTCGGCATCCTGGACCAGCCGGGCGTCGACCCGTTCGAACAGCCGCCAGGTCAGGCTGTCGAGCAGCGCCGGATGGGGTGCGCCGTCGCGGAAGCCGGTCTCGTGTGCGAGCTGGGCGACGATCCGCAGGCAGTAGCGGCCGCTGTCGTGGGCCAGTTCGGCGGCCTCGGCCGCGACATAGGCCCGCAGCAGCGCCGTCAGCGGGGCGGCATGGCCGAGTTCTTCCAGGGCAGGGGCCAGTGCCGCCTCCACCCTCTGCTGATGCTCCGTGAGGATCGCACTCAGCAGGCCCTCGCGGGAGCCGAAGTGATAGTGCAGCGCGGAGGAGTTGCTCTGTCCGGCGCGCTCGGTGATCTGCCTGGTGAGGGCGCCGGCCACGCCGCGTTCGGCGAAGAGCTCCTCGGCCGCGCGCAGGAGACGCTGCCGCGTTGCCGTCGTTCCAGGTCTTGTCTTCTCTGCCACGGGCCGATATTAATCGATCCAATTACTTAATCGCTCCCATTAGAAGAGGGCGGTGAGGGAGGGTGATGACGGTGCGGCTGGGCATGATGGCGCCGTTCGCGGACGGGCTGATCACCTCCGGCGGCTTCCTGCGCGATCTCGCGGGGACGCTGGAGGAGTGCGGCGTCGAGTCGCTGTGGACGGTCGAGCATGTGGTGGTGGCCGAGACCTACGAGCCGCTGTACCCCTATGCGAGTTCGGGGCAGATGCCCGGCGCCGCCGGCACGATGCCGATGCCGGACCCCCTGGAGACGATCGCCTTCCTGGCCGGAGCGTCGAACAGTCTGCGGTTCGGCACGGCCATGGTGGTCGCGCCGCTGCACAGTCCGGTGGTGCTCGCCAAGCGCGCGGCGACGATCGACCGCCACTCCGGCGGGCGGCTGATGCTGGGCCTGGGCATCGGCTGGCAGAAGGAGGAGTACGCAGCCGTCGGCGTGCCCTACCGGGACCGCGGGGCCCGGCTGGACGAGTGCATCGGAGCGATGCGCGCACTGTGGTCCCAGGCCCCGGCGACCTACCAGGGGGAGCAGGTGGCCTTCGACCGGGTGCACTGCCTGCCCCGGCCGGAGTCGGGCGCGGTACCGATCGTTCTGGGCGGTAACAGCGACCCCGCCGTGCGCCGCGCGGGGCGCTCCGGCGACGGCTGGTTCCCCTACACGATCACCGCCGAGGATTTCGCCCGGCAGGCCGACCTGCTGCGTCAATGTGCGCAGGCGGCCGGACGGGCGGAGGGCGCGGTCGAGCTCACGGCCTGGCCGGGCTCCTGCGACCCGGAGCGGGCGGAGAGCGACCCCGCATGGGTCCGGGAGTACGTACGGGCCGGGGCGACCCGGCTGGTGATGTCGCCGCGTATCGGCGGCGCGGACGGTCTGCTCGGGCCGCGCGGCCTGGAGGGACTGCGCGAGCAGATCGACCGGTACCGCGACGAAATCCTCGAGAAGCTGTGACGCCCGTGCAGGTACAGGACCGCATCGTGCTGCCGGCGGAGCACGCCGGGCCCTGGCTCGACCGCTGGCGAGGCGACTATCTGCCCGGCGCCCGTGCCCGCGGTATGACGCCGCAGGGCGTGTACCGCGCGCACACCGGCACCGGCACCGTCGCCCTGACCGTGATCTGGACGCTCCCCGGTCCGTACGCGTTCTACGAGATGCGCGCCGCCGCGGCCGCCGATCCCGATGTCGCCGGCTTCTGGACGTACACCGACGCCCTGGCCGTCGAGCGCGACCGCCGGGCGAGCCAGCTGCTGGAGGAGCTCGCATGACCCGCTGGGTGATCTTCACACCGGCCTCCGACGCTGCCGCCGGCCTGCGCCGGGCGGTCGTCCGGCTACCCGGTGTCCGTGCCTGCTCCGTGGGGCCCGATCTGCCGGGCAGCTTCGGGGGCTCGGGCCTGAGCTGGGACGTCACCGCTGATGGCGGTCTGTCCGCGGTGCGGTCGCTGCTGGGCGGGGCCGACGCCGACGCCGTACCCCTCACGCCGGTGGCCTCGCGGACGGTGGACCTGTCCGGCCCACGCGTGAAGCGGACCCTGGCACTCACGGTACGGCCCGGTACTCCGACGGAGACCGTGGCCCGCTTTGAAGCCGATCTGATGGCGATGCCCGACCACATCGCCACGATCCGTTCATGGGCACTGAGCCGCGTCGACACGACCATGGCGTCCTCGCGCTGGACCCATGTCTGGGAACAGGAATTCGCCGACGTCGAGGGCCTGACGGGCGAGTATCTGCTGCACCCCTACCACTGGACTTACGTCGACCGCTGGTTCGACTCCGAACTGCCGTCCTCGGTCGTCGCCCCGGCCCTCGCCCACGTCTTCCGGTGGGCGGACGCCCCCGTCCTGACCTGACGCCGCACTCCCACGCGGCAGGCAGCGCGGACCACTCCCCGAGGATCGGGCACGGGGACGCTGACGCGCAGTTCTGACGAGGGTCAGTCAGGCGGGCGACTCCAGTAGGCGGAGGGTTCGGCCGCGAGCCAGGCGGCCGCGGGCTGAGCGATGGGCCGGTCGGTATGGAGCTGGACGAAGCCGAACCGGCCGCCTGGTCGCACCCGCGGAACCCCCACGTCCGGTCGGCGTCCTCAGTGAAGTCGAAGGCACTGTAAGGGAGTTGGGCATAGCGCGGAGGGGCGTGCACCGCGGTCCGTTCGCGGTCCGGCACGTCGACCGGCTCCCACGGGCCGCCCTCGCTCAATCCGCGGTCCACCTCTCCCGAGTCGGCCTTCCTGCGGGCGGTGAAGAGCCGGCCTCCGACGCCCAAGTTCAGGTGAGCCGGATTTCGGCCGTTTGGGGATATGCAGTTGGGGCAGGGTCGGTCGGCCGTCGCCATGGCTCTTACACGGTGGGGCGGCTGGCGACGAGTTCCCGCTCCAGGCGGGCCGTGACCTGCTCGCGGGCCGTGGGCGGGGTGAGGCGGTCCGCACGCCGCTTCTCCTGCCGGCGGTGACAAGCCGGCCGCCACGCTCCATGTCGAGATCGACGAACTGATCATCAATCGCAATCCCGTCGTCATCGGGACCGGCGTGCGCGCCTCTCTCCCTGGAATACCCCCGGGGGTACCCTGTTAGAGTGAAAGGCAGATACCCCCCGGGGTACACCGTTTCTTGTGAAGGAGCCGCAGCCGTGTTCTTCGTCGACGCTCTGGAGTCCGAGGGCCTGGGCAATCGCAGCTATCTGGCCGGCGGCGCCCGTAGCGCGGTCGTCGTCGACCCGCCGCGCGACATTGACCGAGTGATCGCGGCCGCCGCGCGGCGCGGGGTGCGCATCGCCTACGTAGCCGAGACCCACCTGCACAACGACTACGTCTCCGGCGGTCTGGAGCTGGCCCGTATCACCGGCGCCGCTTACCTGGTGCCGGCCGCGGCCCACGTGTCCTTCGCCCGTACCCCCGTCGCCGACGGCGACGCCGTCGGCGTGGGGGAGGGCCTGGTGCTGCGGGCGATCGCCACCCCGGGCCACACCCCGCACCACACCTCCTACGTCCTGGAAGCGGGCGGGGGTGGGGTGGCGGCGTTCACCGGCGGGTCGCTGTTGATCGGCTCAGTGGGCCGCCCGGACCTGGTGGAGCCACGGCTGACCGAGCAGCTGGCCCGCGCCCAGCACGCCTCCGCCCACCGCCTGGTGGCCGAGCTGGACGACGCCGTACCGGTGCTGCCCACGCACGGGTTCGGCAGCTTCTGCTCCTCCTCCCAGGCCGAGGGGGACGCGACCACCATCGGCCGGGAACGCGCCACCAACGACGCGCTCACCCTGGACGTGGACACCTTCGTCGCACGGATGCTGGCCCACCTGGAGGACGTGCCCGCCTACTACGCGCACATGGGCCCGGCCAACGCCGCCGGCCCCGCGCCCATCGACCTGACCCCGCCGGAGCCGGCCGACGCCGAGCAGGTCGCCCAGCGACTGGCCGCGGGCGAGTGGGTGGTGGACCTGCGCAACCGGGTCGCCTTCGCCGAAGGGCACGTGGCCGGGTCGTTCAACTTCGAGGCCGAGGGCAGGCTCGCCACCTATCTGGCCTGGCTGATCCCCTGGGGCAAGCCCGTCACCCTGCTCGCCGACACCCCCCAGCAGATCACCGACGCGCAGCGCGAGCTGGCCCGGGTCGGCATCGACCGCCCGGCCGCGGCCGCCACCGGCGGCCCGGCCGCCTGGGTCCGCGAGGGCGAGCAGCTCGCCTCCTTCCCCCGCGCACGCTTCGCCGACCTCGCCGAGGCGCGCGAGCGCGGCGAGGAGGTGGTGGTGCTGGACGTACGCCGGGATTCCGAGCGCGCGAACGGCTTCGTCGAGGACTCGGTACACATCCCGATCCACGAGTTGCACGGCCGGACCGGCGAGGTGCCGGGCGGCACCGTGTGGGTGCACTGCGCGGGCGGAATGCGCGCGGCGATCGCCGCCTCCCTGCTGGACGCCACCGGACGGGACGTGGTCGCCGTCGACGACGGCTTCGACGCCGCCACGGCTGCGGGCCTGAGCCTCACCCGCGCCTGATCCATCCGCTCATCCAAGCAAGGGCACTTCATGCGATGGTCCTGCTGGCCGTGGCCGCCTTCATGCTCATCGACGCATTGACGCATTGACGCCCTGACGCGATGCGCAGCTCAGGCCAGCGACAAAAACAGCTTCTCCAGACGGGCACGCATCTGCTCCCGGTCACCAGGCGTCTGCCCGCCCTCGGCCACGCAGTGCTGCAGTCCCGTCGCGATGATCGCGAACCCGGCCCGGTCCAGTGCCCGGGAGACCGCCGCGAGCTGCGTGATCACATCCTCGCAGTCCCGGCCCTCCTCGATCATCCTGATGATCCCCGCGATCTGCCCCTGCGCCCGTCGCAGCCGGTTGAGCACGCTCTTGAGCTCGTCCGCCGCCATCTCCAGCTCCACACTTCCTCCTCCTCAGATACCCCCTAGGGTATCCTAATTCGTTCGGGACGCCCGGACGAGGAAACGAAAGGACACCCCACGCACATGAACACCCCCGCCGCCGTCCACCCCGTCCAGGCCGTCGAGCACCTGGGCACCTACACCGTCATCGACGTGCGCACCCCCGGTGAATTCGCCGTCGGCCACCTGCCCGGCGCCCACAACATCCCCCTCGACCACCTCGGCGCCGCCCTGCCCGCCCTCAAGACGGCAGCCACCCGCCGCACGCTGCTGATGGTGTGCGCCTCCGGCAACCGTTCCGCCGCCGCCTGCGCACAGCTCGCCGACGCCGACATCCCCGCCACCACCCTCACCGGCGGCACCGCCGCCTGGATCGAGCAGGGTCACCCGGTCGACCGCGCCAACACCGCCAAGGCCTCCTGGGCCATGGAACGCCAGGTCCGCTTCGCAGCCGGCTCCCTAGTCGTCGCCGGCCTCGCGCTCGGCACTCGCTACCGGCCCGCCCGCTGGCTGTCCGCCGCCATCGGAGGTGGCCTGGTCTTCTCCGCCCTCACCAACACCTGCGGCATGGCCGCCGTGCTGGCCAAACTTCCCCACAACCAGCCCCGCACCACCGACCTCGATGCCACCCTGCGGGCCCTCGGACAGTGACCACGCCCGCCGGCGCACCCCGACTTCGCCGACCTTCGGACGGCGGCGACATTCCCCGTCCCCGTTCCCGTCCCCGCCGAGTCCGCATTCGGCGCCCGGACGAGCGGCTGACGCCTGAGGAAGCCGATCTCCGACGGCGGCTCCAGGGCTGGGTACTCCAGAGCGCCGAGACCGAGTAGGCGGTCAAGGACTCTCGGGGCAACAAAATCAAGTACTGGAGGCTTTTTGGGCTTACCTCGGCCCTCGGCGCTACCCCTGGTTCGCGGCCTCGGGCTCCTCCTTCCCCTCCGAACCGTTGGTGTGCCGGCGCAGCGTTGCGGTGGCGATGGTCAGGAAGTCCTGCGCGAGACCCGTGCAGTTGATCTCCGGTACGGCCAGGCAGGTCTCGACGGGCGGGGCGTCGGTGACGGTTAGGTAGACGAGGTCCGGACGGGAGTAGGAGCCCGCGATGCTGATCGGGACGAGCGCGATGCCTTGCCCGGAGGCGATGAGCTCGAACTTCTCCTCCAGTGAGGACGTCCGCCGCGTCCCGCCGTCGAGAAGTGGCTCACCGTCGAGGTCGGCCGACGTGAGGGCGCCGCGGCCGGCCAGCGGGTGCGTCACGGGCAGGCATGCGACCTTGGTCTCGTGACCGATGGGGACGGTGCGCAGCCCCGAGTCGTCGAAGGGGCGCCGGAGGTACCCCAGGTGCGCGCGGCCGTCGCGGAGCGGCGCGTCCCGTTCCCACCAGCGCAGCGGAAAGACATCGATGACGACCTTTGGATGGCTCACCGCGAACGCCCGGATCGCGTCCGACACGTGCAGACCCGGCGAGAAGGCGACGACGAGCCGCTGCTCACCCTGCTGGGCCTCGTGCACGCGCCGCAGCGCCACGTCCACCACCGTGGTGATCCTCGACGCCTCGTCATACAGCTGTTTCCCCGCCGGGGTCAGCTCGATGCTGCGCGTGGTCCGCGTGAACAGCGGGCACCCCAGCTCCTGCTCGAAGGCTCGGATCTGCCGGCTGAGAACCGGCTGCGCGATGAACAGCGCCTGCGCCGCCCGGCCGAAGTGCCGGTGCTCCGCCACCGCGACGAAATAGCGGAGCTTCCGCAAATCTAAATCCATGCCGTAACGGTATCAATGCGATCAGAAGGGTATTGGACCCTCGGCCGAACCACTCGGAGACTTGCAGTGTGATCGCCACACGCCCTCCGAGGCCGACACCCGACAGCCGCGTCCTGTGCCCTCCGGCAGGACCGCGCCCCGTCCTGCGGCGCTGACACCGCCGTCATTCTCGCGCGCGGCCCCGCCGAATCCTCGGACGCCACCCGTGAGCACACAGACGTCGTGCCCGGCCCACACGATGGCGCCAAGGCCCCCTCGACCACGCCATAGAGCTGCGGAGTTGCTCCCCGATGCGGCCTTCCCCAGCAAACGATCGCCGACCGACGAAGCCCGCGAACGACGCCGCGCAGCAGGCCTGACGCCCTGATCGCGAGAGGGATCACACCAGTCACACCCGCCCAGCCGGACCGCCTCACTTCTCAAGGGATCACAAGGGATCACATGGACGACACCCGCAAGACCGCCATCATCATCGGAGCCTCACGGACCCTGGGCCTCGGGCTCGTCGCCGAGTACCTTCGCCGTGACTGGGACGTCATCGGCACGGTCCGCGGCAGCCGGCGCACCGGCCTGCACGATCTGGCCGAAGCATCCGGAGGACAACTGGCCATCGAGTCACTGGAGATGACCGACTCGGAGCAGATCTCGGCACTGCGCGACCGCTTGGCACGGCGCACTTTCGACCTGCTCTTCGTCAACGCCGCCATCACACGCGGTGATATACCGATCGGTGAGATCCCGACGGACATGTTCGCCGAGGTCATGATCACCAACGCCCTCAGTCCGATGCGCGCCATAGAGGCCCTCCGCCCGCTGGTCGCGCCGGCCGGGACCATCGGCGTCATGTCCTCCGACCAGGGCAGCATCACCTTGAACACCGAAGGCGGGCAGGACCTGTACCGGGCCAGCAAGTCCGCGCTGAACCAGTTGATGCGCTGCTACGCCGCCCGCCACGCCGAGGACACGCAGACGCTGCTGCTCATGGATCCGGGCTGGGTCCGCACCGAACTCGGCGGACCCGACGCCGATCTCAGCGTGGAGGAGAGCGTTCCCGGCGTCGTGGAGACGATCGAGCGCCACCACGGGCAGCCCGGCCTCCACTTTCTTGATTACCAGGGGCAAATCGTGCCCTGGTAGACCTGGTTCGCTGGGCCGCGCTCACCCTGCCGGCGTTACTCCCGGCCGCGCGGCGGCCGGTCCAAGTCGTCGGTCGCTTGGGTCCGTACCGGTGAAGTCAGTCGCTTCGGTCGCTCCAGCTCGCTGTGGAGGTCATGCGGGCCGCTCTGTGTCGTTGGCCAGGCGGATGGTGTACCAGCAGTCAGAGCACAGATCGAGCCATCGCGGACCCGCTGTGGGGGAGTTGACGATGACGGTGGCGGTGGCCGGGTGGCCGCAGCCCAGACAGAGGTGGCCGCCGTCGCGGACCCGCCGAGTCAGGTCCGGTCCGGCCGCGTCCTCGGGGGCCGAAGGGAGCAGCGTCGGCTCGGCAGCGATCAGATGCAGCAGACCGGCCGCGGCCGCGGCGTTCACGGCGCGCCCCCCGCACGGGAACGGGCCTGCTCGCATGCGGAGCGGGCTGCGATGAAGGCGGCGTCGGCGCCGCCACGGTCGGGGCGGGCCGCGGCCATGGCCGCCTTGAGCTGGGTCAGATGCGGCGCGGCGGACGAACCTGCGGTGGTCAGGTCGAACTCGATCAGGGGCACCGGGGTGTCCGGGCGGGCGGCGGGGTCGGACATCGGGCAGGACTCCTCGGTGGTGCAGGTCAGAAATTGTGGAACAGGTTGGACCGACAGTCCGGGCAGACGCTGGTGTCGTCGTCCTCGTCGTCCTCGTCGGGTTCGTACAGCTCGCCGCACTCGGCGCACGGGACCGCGTCCTCGCTCAGGGGGCGGGCGCAGGCCAGGCACAGGGTGTGGGGGGTCTACGGGGCGGCGGCAACCAGGGCTTGCCGGAGCAGCGTGTCCATGCCGCAGCCAGCGCAGCTCCCGCTGCCCAGGCCGGGGCGTTCGAAGGCACGGAGGTAGGCGCCAGCAGCCCCAGGGCTGGCGCCAGGTCATGTGGCAGAAGCGGCAGGCCGGGGCGGGTACCCCGACCTGGACGGCGAACTGCGTCCATCCCGGGCACTCGACGACGACGTGCGCCAGCGGCTCCAGTTCCGCGCGTATCTCGTTGTAGGGAGCAGTGCTCGCGCAGCAGGCGCGCCTTGAGCAGAACCTCGGTGGCGGCCTGCAGGTGCAGCACCGCGTACTTCAGGTCCCTCGGGCTCGGTGTCTGGGCGCGGGTGAGGTGCTCGGTGACGGACAGCGGGTAGTCCACGTCGTTCTGCTCCGGCGGGAAGTGGACCTGCCGGTTGGCACGTGCGTGGCTCCGGCTGTTGTCGTCGCTAACGGTCAAGTCCTTGATCCTTGCTGACACCGGATGATTCTGACGGATCCTCGCTGCCTCGTACTCGTATTCTTCACCTGCTCCTCGCGCGTGCTCGAGGCCGACTTCAACTGCACGCAGCGCTCGGGCACGGCACCGACTCCGGTTTCGGCGCCCTCTGCGTGGGTGTCTCGAAGACTGTGCACCACTTGGTTCGAGCGCCTGGGCTGTGGTCGCATGGTGGCGATGCTCTCCAACGAACCTTCCGCAGATTCCAAGGCACAAATACCGGTGAGCCGTGCTGCCCAGGACGGCCCCGCCTCGGACAACCAGGGCCTGGACAAGCCGTCGGCCCAGGGCAGTGAAGAGCCGGACGCCTCGTCGACCCAGGGCAACACCGCCGTCACCGACAACGACACCGACTCGCGCGCCGGCGCTGACGTCGGCACCAGTACCACCGCTACCGCCACCGCCGCCGACAGCGGCACGGACTCGGCCACGGCCACTGGCGCCGACACCAGCGTCGCCGGCGCAGCCGGAGCCACACCCGCAGCCGCCGCAGGTACGGACAACACGATCACCGGCGACGAGAAGGAGCACCCGCGGGCGGCCGGGCGCAAGCCGCGTCGGATCGTGCGGAGGACCGCGAAGGTGGTCGTCGCGCTGGCCGTCGTCCTTGCCTTTCTTGCGCTCGGTGACCGGTGGGCCGTGCTCTACGCGGAGAATCTGGCGGCGCAGCAGGTGCAGAAGGCGCTGAAGCTGAACGCCGAGCCCGAGGTGCACATCGACAGCTTCCCGTTCATCGGGCAGGTTCTCGCGGGCAACATCGACCAGGTCGAGGTCGACGTCCCCGATGTGGACGCCGGGCCGGTCTCCGTCGCTCAGGTGAAGGGGACGGTGGACGACATCCGGATCGTCGGCAGCCTGCCGTCCTCGGTCAAGGGTGCGGTGCTGAGCCGGGTGCGCGGTGACATCCGGCTGGACTTCAAGGACCTGAACCGCGAAGTCGGCGCGTCGCAGATCCGTTTGGTGCCCGGCCCAGAGAAGAACACGGTGCTGGCCGGCGGCGACTTGCCAGTGGGGGACGAGCAGGCCCAGATCCGGGGACGTGCGCAGTTGCAGCGCACCGGGGACCGCGGCCTGCGCATAACCGTGCAGGACACGCGCGTGGTGGTGCCCGGCCTGCTCACGTACGTACCGGGCAAGGGCGGTGGCTTGCAGCTGACCGCACCCGTCGCCGACAAGATGGACGAGGGCGAGCTGCAACAGGCGACCGGGAAGCACGTCCTTCCGCAGCAGATGATGAAGGGCCGCGTGCTGGACACGCTCGTGGACCATCCGTCGCTGCTCAAGCCCACCGGCATCGATCCCTCGCTCATCCAGGGCCTGCGGAAGCTCCGGGAGCCGAAGGTCGCGCAGCAGATGGAGTTCTCCATGCAGCTGCCGGACAACCTGCCGGGCGATATTCGGCTGCGCGGCGTCTCCGTGACGAAGGACGGCATTCGGGCGCAGCTGACCGGCAAGGACGTACCGGTGGGCTGACACGACTGACTGACGCAGGCGCCGTTACGCGGGCGCGAACTCACCGTCTTCCAGTTCCCTCCTACGCGCCCGAACTCAACCCTGTCGAGGCTGTCTGGTCGCTGCGGTGACGCGGGTTCACGGCCAACACCGCCTTCACCCATCCCGATCGCCTCGACCGCACGGTGCGGCACGGCCTCCGCAAGATCCAGTGCCGCGCCGGTCTCCTTGACGGCTGCCTCGCCGAGACCGGACTGACCCTCCGTCCCAGATAGCGGACAGGCTGATGCCGAAGGGGATCGCCGGCGCTCGGACCACGGGTGGTACGCAGTCAGGCGTGTTTGGGCAGGGCAAGCCAGTCCTGCCAGGAGATATGACGGCCGAGGTAGCGGGGCAGACGAAACGGCCAGTCGGTGGCGATCCACTGCGGCACCAGCGCGTCCAGCGCGCGCTCCACGTCGCTGCCGAGCAGGTTGTCCACCACCCACCAGGAGATCTCGCCGTCCGCGCCGACCCGCTCCGGCGGGTCGATGTAGACGCAGCCGAGGATGGCGGTCTCCGCCGCGTCGAACAGCGCGTAGTTGAAGGACTGGTGGGCAGCTATCTCCTTCTCGTGGCGAAGGAGGTCGACCCGGTCCTCCTCGTAGGTCATCGTCTCCTTCGGCCAACCCCAGGCGGGGCCGAAGATGCCCCACAGACGCTCGCGGGAGCCCATCACGGCTGGGTAGTCGAGCTCGGTATCGGCCTCCTTGATCGGCCGCAGGTGATGTGCGCCGCCGGGCAGCGGAACGTGGACCGGGTGGACGAAGTCGTCAGGGAGCCAGCTCATAGGACCCGAGGCTACCGAACCCGCTGCGCCTGGGTACGTGATCACCCGACGTCACGTGTTCAGTTGAGTAGTACCTGGTTGAGGGCGGTGGGCGGTGGGCGGCAGGGCCTGGACTGTGGTGCGGCCGTCCGGCGGCAGGTTCAGGTTCGTCCAGATCACGAGTGCTGAGGTCATCGTCTTCGCCGCACGCTCCACGGCGAACCGGACCGCGGCTGGATCGGTGGTCCTCAGCACCGGCGGGGCGGGTCGGAGGCGGTCACCGCCCCCGGGGTGGCCGACGTGGCGGTCGGGGGCTGCGCCCCCTCCTCAGGGGCGGGTTTCACGGCCCTCTCCGGGCCAGGCCCGGCGACGTGACTTTGCTGTCTTTGCAACTGACCCCACGTCGAAGATGTGCAGATGCCTCGTGAACGAGGGGGCGTCCGTGTGCGGCAACACCCCGGGGATGATTGTCTGGCCCTGGCAATGTCACCCCGACCCGAACCGGCCCGGCCGGCAGGAGGACTCCGCATCCATGAGCAGCCCCTATGCGTACGAATACAAGGTCGTCACCTTCCGGGAGTCGTTGATCGGCGACGCGCTCGACAGCGACAAACTGGAGAAGGTCCTGAACAAGCATGCCGAGGACGGCTGGGGCCTCAAGGCCATCACCTCCGCTGACGTCAAGGGCCGCATAGGTCCCGGGGCCGTAGAGGGACTGCTGCTGACCTTCGAGCGTCCGCGCGGGTAACCGGAAACATCCGCGTCTTGCAAGTTGGAACGGGTCCCCGACCTGGGCCAACTTGCAAGACGCCAACGGCCGACCGGGTGCCGACCGGGACCGCGCGTTTCGGTTGGTCTGTGCGTGCCGTTGGCTGATGCCCAGTGGGTGCGGATCGAGCCGTTGCTCCTGGACCGGATGCCTCAGAGGGGCGGCCGGTGGCGGGATCACCGCGAGATGATCGACGCGACTGCCTTCAAGTTCCGGACCGGATCGCAGTGGGGCCGTCTGCCGGAGAAATACGGCAATCGGCAACTGGAGAGCTGTCTGCAACCGGCTAGGGGTGCGGGCCGTCGGCGGCACTTGCGAGGGCGTGTTCACCGCGCTGAGTGCCCAGGCCGACGCCGAAGCGTCACGCGGATGGGGGAGTGCGTGCGGGAGCGCAGTGTCAGTGTCAGTAGCCGCCCACAGCGATCGTGCGATCCGCTGATGTTTCGTGGGCGCAGCGGTCGGTGGCAACGGTCGCAACTGACGACGGGTGACCGAGTGCTGTGGGCGGCCCTGGCTGACGGTGGTCACAACGCGACGGGTTCGGGCGTCTCGGCTCGGTGCTGGGCGGCGGCCAGCACGGGATAGTCGGTGTATCCGGCTGCTCCGCCCGTGTACATCAGGCCCTTGTCCTGCACTGGATTGAGCGGTGCACCGATGCGCAGTCGTTCGACCAGGTCGGGGTTGGCCAGGAATGAACGGCCCAGCGATATCAGGTCGGCTCCCGCGGCCAGCAGCCGCTCGCCCTCGTGCTTGCCGCCGTCGGCGGGCAGGGGTCCGCCCCACCCCAGCACAGGGTTGGCGATCAGCGTGCCCGGCCAGGCCTTCCGGATGTCCTGGAAGAGGGGCTGATCCGGGTCGGCGAAGACGACGTGCAGATAGGCCAGGCCGGCGTCCGCCAGGGCATCGATGAGCGCCGGGTAGATGCTCTCGGTATCGCCCTCGTCGATGCCGTTGACGGTAAGTCCGGGGGCGATTCGCAGGCCCACTCGTTCAGCGCCGATCGCGTCGGCAACGGCCTGGACCACCTCGACCACGAACCGGATGCGGCCGGCCACCGAGCCCCCGTACGCGTCCGTGCGGTGGTTGGTGTTCCGAGCCATGAATTGGTGGAGGAGGTAGCCGTTGGCGGCGTGCACCTCCACTCCGGCGAAGCCCGCGTCGATGGCGTTGCGGGCGGCGTCCGCGAAGTCGGCCACGGTGGAGTGGATCTCGTCAATGGTCATCTCACGCGGGACGACGGCGTCCTGGTGTCCGCTGGGGGTGTGGATCGTTTCCGGAAGCGGGACCGGCGAGGGCGCGACCGGCGCCAGTCCGCTGTTGTCGGGGTGCCCGATCCGGCCGCCGTGCTGCAACTGCAGGAACATCCGTCCGCCTGCGGCGCGCACCGCGTCGGTAACCCGCCGCCATCCGGCCACGTGCGTCTCGCCGTAGATGGCGGGGATATTGGGGTAGGTCAGGCCCACGGCGTTCGGCGTGGAGGCCTCCGCGATGATCAGCCCCGCCGAGGCGCGCTGTGCGTAGTAGGTGGCCATGATCGATTCTGGAACGCCGTCAGCCGAAGCACGATTGCGAGTCATCGGTGCCATCACCAGGCGGTTGGGAAGGCGCAGGGCGCCGAGGCTGGCGGACTCGAACAGGCGGGACATCACTGGTGTGTTCGTCATGCCGATACGATAGAAGTTGACACCAGTGTCAGGTTCAAGTCCCGAGTTGGCGTGAGAGGTGGGGGAATGCGGATCGGTGAACTGGCTCGGCGGAGCGGCGTGAGCGACCGCTCGCTGCGCTATTACGAGACGCAGGGGCTGCTGAGGGCCGAGCGAACTCCAGGTGGCCAACGAGACTACGGCGAGTGGGCGGTCGACCGGGTCATCCGCATCCAGGCACTCTACGCAGCGGGGCTGAACAGCAAGAAGATCGCGCAGCTACTGCCCTGCATGCGTGACGCGGACGGTGCCCCGAACGATCTCACCACACCACAGCTGGTCGACGAACTCGCCGCGGAACGGGACCGCATCAATCGAATGATCACTGACCTGCTCCGCTCCCGCGACGTCTTGGACGAGGTCATCTCCACGGCCTCGGTCGGCGGGCACACCTCCGCAATCTCCCTCGCCGACACCGCTGGGGCACACCGCGGGTAGTGGTCCGGTCTGCAGAGGTCAGGCGCAACCCTTGAGTCTGCCATCAACACGTCAGTCATCAGCCTGACGTCGAGTGGTCAGCCCGCAGGCGTCTGTGCCGGTGCGATGAGTTCGTGCCGCCATCCATTGAATGTGGCCGTCACAACTGGTCACCTAACGCCGGACCAGGCCCCGCTGTGCGGGGCCGTCGCGCTTCCGTGGATGGCCCGCAAGGAGGATGGGACCGGATTTTGGCGGTAGCGGGCCGAGGGCTGCGTTCGGTGCAGACGTCTGTGCGTTCATGTGTTCGCGTGTTCGTCTAGCGGTGGTTTCGCTGGAAGGGACCGCGGCGGGGCCGCACTGTCCCGTGAAGCCGTGGTGAGCTGCTGTTAGTGCTGGTGCGCTCGCGCTTGGCAATCAGGACGGCTGGACCTCGTCGAAGAGGGCGAGGGCTTCGGCTGGGTCCGGGCTCACGAGGCGTTCCAGACCGGCTGTCGTGATTTTCGCCCACCTGCCGGCCCGTGCCCACATCTGTTCCTCGAAGCCGCGGACGGCCTCGTCCAGATCTCCGGGGCCGGTGGCGATGGACTCGGCGAGTTCGGCGCCTTCCAGCATCGCGAGATTCGCGCCCGCCCCCAGTGGGGGCATCAGGTGGGCGGCGTCGCCCAGTAGCGTCACCCCCGGGACGTGGGTCCAAGTGTGGGACACGGGCAGGACGTAGAGGGGGCGGTGGACAAAAGCGGTGCCGTGGCGGAGGAGGCCGAGGACGGGAGCGGACCAGCCGTCGAACAGAGCCAGCAGGCTCGATCGCACGGCCTCGACGTCGGCCAGGTCCAGGTTCGTGTGCCAGCCCAGCGGCGCGCGGAACTGGGCGTACGCCTTGACGTGGCCGCCGCTGTTGCGCTGGGCGACGAGAGCTCGGTTCACGCCGTACACAGCCACGGAACCGTCGCCGATCAACCGGGCGAGGTCAGGGTGGCGGGTGTCGACGTCGTCCAGGGAGGTCTCGACCGAGGTGACGCCGGTGTAGTGCGGCGTCGCCGACGAGACTGCCGGGCGGATCCGGGACCAGGCGCCGTCCGCGCCGACCACGAGGTCGAACGTCTCCTGTCGCCCGTCCGCGAAATGGACCAGGACGCCATCCCGGGTCCCCGGCACCACCTGCGTCACGCCCCGCCCCCACCGGACGTCGAGAGGGCCGAGTAGCAGGTCACGGAGCTGCCCGCGGTCGATCTCGGGATTGGCCCGGTCATCCGGACGGGGTCGCCAGTCGCGCAGGACGGTCCCGTCCGCGTCCAGGATGCGCATGGCCTGCCCCTCGGGACGAGACAGCGCCTGGAACTCCGCCAGCAGCCCCGCCTTGTCCAGCGCGCGCTGGCCCAGCCCTTCGTGCAGGTCCAGCGCGCCGCCCGGGGGACGGGCGTCGGGGGCTGGATCGCGTTCGAGGACGGTGACGGGGTAGTCATGGCGATGCAGGACGCGGGCGAAGGTGAGGCCGGCAGGACCGCTCCCGACCACTGCGATGCGGTGTCTCA
This sequence comes from Streptomyces sp. NPDC101227, assembly GCF_044767545.1. NCBI lineage: Bacteria > Bacillati > Actinomycetota > Actinomycetes > Kitasatosporales > Streptomycetaceae > Streptomyces > Streptomyces sp. NPDC101227. The sequence goes on from NZ_JBIWOD010000010.1 coordinate 174,715, forward strand.
TGTCGATACACTGTATTTCCTCGTGACGGTGTATCGCAACGGTACGGTGTGACCATGACTGTTTGGGATCGGCCGGAGCCGCCGACTCGCCCCGTGCCGCTCGACCGGGAGCGGATCGTCGCCGCCGCCATCGCGCTGGCCGACGAGGGCGGGCTGGAGGCGGTGTCGTTGCGCAAGGTCGCCGCCCGGCTGGAGGCCGGCCCGATGCGGCTGTACGGATACATCTCCACCAAGGAGGAACTGTTCGACCTCATGGTGGACGAGGTCCACGCCGAGATTCTCCCCGAGGAGCGGCCCGGTGACTGGCGGGAGGCGCTACGCACCCTCGCCCACCGCACCAGGCAGGCCGCCCTCCGTCACGAATGGCTGGCCGACCTGCTCGGCGGCCGCCCGACCCTGGGCCCGAACGGCCTCGCCGTGGCCGAGGCCACGCTGGCCGCCCTCGACGGCCTCGCCGACATCGACACCGTCATGCGCGCCGTGGAGACCGTCAGCGCCTACTTCACCGGCGCGATCAGGCGCGAGATCGCGAACCTGCGGGCCGAGCGCGCCACGGGCCTGTCCAAGCGCGACTGGCAGCGCGCCTCCGGCCCGCATGTGACGCGAATGTTGGCCACGGGCCGCTTCCCGGCGCTGGCCAAGGCCGTGTACGACGGCACGGACGTGGACGCCGAGGCATCCTTCGCGACCGGCCTGGACTGGGTCCTCGACGCCATGGCCGCCAAACTCACCCGGCCGCCGGCGTGACGCTCAGCTTTTGCCGAATGTGAGCGAGGCGGGGGCGGTGTCCACGGGCCGTGCGGGCTTGCGCCGTCACGCTTCACTTTGGTCCGCTCGGCCATAGCCTGCTCCTTTCGTAGTTGCGTCCTTCCGGGCTTGCGTGGACGCGTAGGTGGACGGACGGGATCGTCCTGGTGATTGCTGTGGCTGTCGAAAGTAGACGGAGCGGTGGTGTCCCCACGTGTGGGCGGCTTCTGGTTCAGCGCAGGTTGCCGTGATGGGCGCGGTGAGAGGATTCCTTGATGGGGATGACCGATAGCGACAGCGAGACCACCCAGTACATCCGGTTCCAGTCGCCGCACCGGAACACGCGGGGCCACTTCACCGGCGTGTTTGGACTCATCAACACGCTGGCGCGGGAGGGGAGACTCACTGACGAACAGGAATCCTTCCGCCGCGTCAACAACAGCTGGTACGACGCCGCGTACACCGACCCTTCGACCGTTGACCCCACCGTTTACGACCATGAGATCAACCCTGGCGCCGCGGCGTGGTTCAAGCCGTCAGCCGCACATCTCATCGCGCGAGTCCCCGGCTATCTGGAGGTTCTGGCCGCCCACGGCGTCGATTGCCGGATGATGCGTTCCGTCGATCCGGGGCGGGTCATCTACGAGGACGACGTACAGGTCGTGGCCGTGCCATACGCGTAGGCTTCCGAGGCCTTCGCGTCATGACCTGCCTGCCAGGCGGGACTGTGAGGATGCTTGGTGCTCGGCACGCAGGTCTCGTCGCTGCTGCGCAGCTCATCAGTCACGAAAGTCGTTGTGAGGTACATCGGCTCGTGTGATGCGGCTGCGGCTCGGATCATGGGTGTGTGGGATGGAATTCGGCTTTCGGCGGGGCCGAGCCGGTGGATGTGCTCGAGGTGGCGCCGACGGCCCGGACGGCGGTGGCGTGGCTGCCGCCGCAGGAGCTCTGGCCGGTGATTCAGGAGATCCGCTGGGAGCATGATCCGCAGGTACGGCGGTGGCCACCGCATGTGAATCTGCTGTTCGGCTTCGTGCCGGAGGCGGAGTTCGCACGGGCTGTGCCGTTGCTGTGTGCCGGGGCGGCGCAGAGCGCGGCGTTCATGGCGCGACTGGCCGGCGTGCGGTACTTCCGGCACCGGCATTACACGACGGTGTGGCTCGATCCGGCCGCGGCGGGCCTGGGACCGTGGGCACGTCTGCACCAGGCGCTGGAGCTGCGGTTCCCACTCTGCGGCGGGCGGGGCACCCACTTCACTCCCCATCTGTCACTCGGCCGCACTCAGCAGCCCCGGGCTCTGGCCGCCGAGTGCACCGGCCGGCTCGGCACACTGCCGGCTGTGGTCGAGGAGGTGGTCCTGCTTTCACGTCGAGGCGAGGGACCCATGCGGCCCCGGGCCGTGATCACGCTGGGCACGGGCGAGGTCCGCCGACTGCCGGATGATGAGGGCGGCCAACGGCGCTGACCGTCACTTCACCGGAACGGCTTCACCGGGAGCTTCCTTGAGGCCGTCGACTTCGCATCGGGGCGACCGGCCCATGACATGGTCGTGCGCCGCGCCGCAGCTGGCCGGTCGCCCGGGCTCATGCCCAACTTGCGGGGCAGACAAGAGCGTTCGCCCAGCGATGTAGTCCGATCAGACCCGCGCCCGCGCGGGCTGAACACGCGCCCGCCCCCGCTTGCCCGAGGTGCTCAGCTCTCTCTCATGCCGATCGAAGTGAGTGGTTCTGCGTCTCGCTCGGGTGTGAGGTTGGCGCTTCGGCCCGTTGCAGTTGCAAGCTCAATCGTCGTAGACCTCGTGTCCTACGAGATGGCCCGCAGTTGTCCGTGGGAGTGTCGGCACAGTTGGTCGACGGCCTGAGCCGTCCCCTCGTCGGCAGGGAGGTGGACGACCAACTGCTGTGCTTCTTCGGTGAGTTCGAACGTCACGCGGAGCAGTCGGAGTTCACTTCCGGAGGGGTGGTTGAGCCGGAGGGCGCCACGCTGCGGCACCACGTGACGGTTCAGGCGCCGCGTGAAGTCGGGTCCGGCGAGCGGTGCGAGTTCCGCGCTGAGCCACTCGGAGTTCTCCACGGCCGGCCCCAGCCACAGGTCGAACGCCTGCTCATCGGCGACGTCGTCCCAGTCGGCGAAGAACGTCCGGGCGCGGGGGTCGGTGAAGGCGTAGCGGGTCAGATTCGGGGCGTCGGCGTCCAGCAGCCCGCTCCCGCGCATCACAGCCTCGTACGCACCGGTGTAGGCGAGGACGTCGCCCAGCCGGTTGGTCACCAGGGCAATGCCTGGTTCGAGCAGGCGGAGTGTCTGCAGGACGGAGGGCCGCACGTCGCGGGGTGGGGGAGTGGGCCGGGGGTGGGCGGAGCATTCGCCGCCGGTGATCTTCGAGAGGTAGCGCAGGTGGCTGCGTTCCGACGGGTCGAGACTGAGCGCGTCGGCGAGCGCGTTCACCACGGCCACCGAGGGGTTGCGGTCCCGGCCCTGCTCGATGCGGGTGAGGTATTCGACGCTGATGCCTGCCCTTGCGGCCAGGTCCGAGCGGCGCAGTCCCGGTGCCCGGCGGCGGCCGCGGTCCGGCAGTCCCAGCGATTCCGGCTGGATGCTGTCGCGCTTGACACGGATGAAATCCCCCAATGGCGTACCCATGCCGGGAGGATACGGCGTCGGGTCCTGGTCGCGGGGGTGCTCAGGGTAGCCCTGCGGGGGCCAGCCTGAGCACGGTCTGGTTGCGGTCGCGGCGCTGCGTGATCGTGAGGGGCATGGACAACAACAAGCACAAGCTCGTGGTGATCGTCGGGAGCGTCCGGGAAGGCCGGTTCGGCCCGGTTGTGGCGTCGTGGGTTGCCGAACAGGCCGCTGCGCACGGCGGGTTCGAGATCGAGGTCGTCGACCTGGCCGACATCGACGTCCCGCTGGCACTGCCTGCGGCACCACCGAAGTTCGCCGGCGACGATTACCCCCGGCCGGCCGGAATGGCGGCGCTGACCTCGGCACTGGAGAGCGCGGATGCGTTCGTCGTGGTCACGCCGGAGTACAACCACAGCTACCCCGCCTCGTTGAAGGCCGCCATCGACTGGCACTTCACCCAGTGGACGGCCAAGCCCGTCGCCTTCGTCAGCTACGGCGGCGCGGCGGGCGGCCGGCACGCGGCACTGCATCTGGAGAACGTACTCACCGAGCTGCACGCGGTGACCATCCGCGACGGCCTCGCCTTCGCCAACTACTTCACGACATGGGAGGACGGCCGCCCCCTCGATCCCGAAGCCGCCGGGTACGCCAAGACGCTGCTGGAGCAGCTGGCCTGGTGGGCAGGGGCACTTCGCTCGGCGCGCGCTGCGGCTCCCTATCCGGCATGAGGACGGCGACGACGATGCAGTACATACCGCTCGGGAAAACCGATCTGAAGGTCAGCCGGATCGCGCTCGGCTGCATGGGATTCGCGGATCCCACGCAGGGCGTGAATCCCTGGGCACTGGACGAGCAGGCCGCCGTGCCGATGTTCCGGCGGGCCGCCGAACTGGGCATCACTTTGTGGGACACCGCGAACGTCTACGGCGGCGGCACATCGGAGGAAATCGTCGGTCGCGCCATCAAGAAGTACACCCGGCGTGCGGACATCGTCCTCGCGACCAAGGTCGGACTCCCCGTCCACAACGGGCCCGGGGGCTCGGGCCTGTCGCGTCACGCGATCCACACACAGGTCGACGCCTCACTCGTCCGCCTGGGCACGGACTACATCGACCTTTACCAGATCCACCGGTTCGACCCGGCGACGCCTGTCAGCGAAACGATGGAGGCACTCCATGAGGTGGTGGCGGCCGGCAAGGTCCGGCACATCGGGGCCTCCTCGATGTGGGCCTGGCAGTTCGCGAAGATGCAGCACACCGCCGCGCAGCACGGTCGTACGAGCTTTGTGTCGATGCAGAACCAGTACAGCCTCGTTCAACGCGAGGACGAGCGGGAGATGTTTCCGCTGCTCGCCGACCAGGGCGTGGTCAGCCTGCCGTGGTGCCCCCTCGCCAAAGGTCGGCTGGCCCGCCCCCGCGGGCAGGTGACCCACCGCTCGGCGGGCGATACCGTCGGCCAGCGGTCTTTGCCGACGTCGATCGCCCGATCGTCGACGCCGTCGAACGCATCGCGGCCGCACGCGGGATACCCATGGCACAGGTGGCGCTCGCCTGGGTCCTCCACAACCCCGTCGTCGCCGCCCCCATCGTAGGGGCGACCCGGCCGGGCCACCTGGACGATGCGGCGGCCGCCCTTACCGTGCAACTCGACACGTCCGAACTCAAGGAACTGGAAGGCCTGTACACCCCCCGCGAGCCCAACGGTTTCTGACGACAAGGCAGAGAAGACCAAGCCGCTGCGGGACGGCACCTACGGCGGCAGGAGTACAGCTCCGTTCGTTTTCGACCGGCCCCGCTGCGCCCGCAGGACGAAGTCGAACGAACCATCAACGCCCTCAAGGGCTTCCGGGCCGTGGCGACGAGATATGACAAGAGCGCGCATGCTTCGGGGGCACGGTCATTCGGTGGCGGTGGCGGTGGCGGGCGCGTCGTCCCAGGCCAGCGAGGATATCTTCCACCCTGAGGGGGTCTGGATGAACTGCGTGGTCTTGCAGCCGGAGCCCTCGAACCACTCGCCATGGTGGAAGCCGGACTTGCGGTATGTGCTGAACCGGTGCGCGATGGATCCGAAGATCTCGGTCCGCTCGGCGACCTCCCATTCGGAGAACTCCGTCAGCGTCCCGTCCGTGAGCATCTTCTCCCGGGGCTCGATGAACGCGTCGAGATCGTAGATCACGGGCTCGTCCCCGACGTTCGCGATGATCCGGCCCTGCGGAATGAAGACGTCCCGGATGACCCCGAGGTCCGGTCCGCGGCCACCGGTGTTGTCGAAGGCGCTGAAGAGCACGCGCATCAGCCGGTCGAGCTCGGCCCGGACTCCGGCCCCGGACGCTTCCCCCACAGGCGGCCATTCTGTGGGAAGGACCGACCAGATTTCGCTGTCGTGCCGCACACCTCGGTACGGATAACGCTGTCGCAGCACGCCGTCGCGGGTCATGCCCAATCGGCGCGCGACGTCGATGCTGCGGGCGTTGCCCGCCGCGACCCACCATTCGACGCGGCTCATCCCGCGCTGCTGGAAAGCCCAGTCGATCAAGACCCGGCACGCTCGGGTCACCAGCCCCCGTCCCTCCCCGGCCCGTTCCACCCAGCAGCCGATCTCACATACCCCGGAATCGCTCTCGAAGCGGGTGAACATGACGCCTCCGACCAGCGTGTCGTCCAGCCAGATCCCGCAGATTCGGCCGCCGTCCTGGGCCAGACGGTCGGCGTAGCGCTGGAGGGTGGCCGTGGCCGAGTCGAGGTCGGAGCTGAACGTCGCCCAGGGTATCCACGGGTCCACGGAGTCCCTGGCGCGGTCGATATGGGCGAGGAACTCCTCTGCCTGCCACGGCTCCAGGGGGCGGAGTTGGGCGTGATCGTCGAGCGGCAGGGTGAACATGTGAGCCTCGCTCTCTGGGTGCGTAACAAGTGTTCGGTACGTAAGCTAGCAGCATGCCGCCCGCACCCGGAGACCGTGAAGCCCGCCGCAAGGACGTATCCGAGGCGGTGTGGCGCGTACTCGCCGACAAGGGGTTCGGCGGGCTGACCCTGCGTGCCGTTGCCGCCGCGATGGGGGTCTCGACCGGGATGCTCATGCACTACTTCCCGACCAAACGGGCTCTGACCACGCACGCCCTGAACCTGCTGGAGGAGCGCACTGCGGAGCGGCCCCGTCGCGCGAGGCCCGCCGCGGGCCTCGCCACCGTGCGCGCCATGCTCCTGGACATCCTGCCGCTGACCCCGGGCGACACCGCCCGCAACCGCATCTGGGTCAGCTCCTGGGACCTCTCCCTCGCCGACGACGAGCTGGCCACGGAACAGGCCGACCGCTACACCCGCCTGCGCTCGACGATCCGCCCGCACCTCGACGCCGCACGTGACCTAGGGCAGCTCCCCGCAGACGCAGACCCGGAACAACTCGCCGCCACTGCCGTCGCCTTCACCCACGGACTCGTCGTCCAGGCCCTCTTCGACCCCGGCCGCTTTCCCGAAGGCGTACAGATCACCATGCTCGACGACTTCCTCGCCTCGACCGCGCTGCCCCGGCCCGACGACGGCGGCAGCCCCTGTACCCACGTCACACCTCCAGCTCGTTGCATGGAGACTTGAGACGCTGCTGCACGCAGGTGCTCCGGTCTGTCCTGCTGGGAGGCGGAATGAAGAGGCTATTGAGGACTACGCGGCAGGGCCGCAATGCTGTTGCGCCTGCGGTGCTGACCGTGACCGGTCTCCTGATCGCCGGCTGTGGAATCGACGGCGGCGGAGGCGGCGAGGCGAGTCCCGAGAGTTCACCGGTCATCCGTGTCCTTGGAGTGGACGAATCGATCGACCCTTCCCGGCTGTTCACCGAGGGGGCAGGCACTTCTGAAGGGGCTGGAGCTCCCCGGCGGTGCCGGTGAACTATCGACCTCACGCGGCACCTTACGAGGGCTGCCCGAAGACCGCGGTAGACGCCGAAGCCGGCCCGCCTCGGGAAGTCCGCTTCAGCGCTGAGGACGTGCGCATCGGAGACGACGCGTTTGTTGAGAAGTCGGAGTCCGGCGAAGCCGACACCGACCAGGAAGACTCGGCACAGGACGGCCACACTTACAGGGTCTACATCCGTCTGGGTGGCGTGATTGTCGAATTCTTTGGCGCGAGGGATGAGACCACCCTCGTCGAGGCCGCCGCGAAGGGCGCGCAGAAGGTTCGAACGCTGTACGGCATCTCCTGAAGCCCCTCGAGTGCGGGGCAGGGGTGGCTTTCTTCGCGAATCGGTCTGACTGTCAGACCCGCCTGAGCAGCCACGCGACATCACGAGTGCACCCCGGCAAGGGAGATGGGAGCGGCAAGCGCTGTGGGAGTCGGGCGGGCCGAGTGGCTACTGGCGCGGCTCGGGTCAGGAGACTGGCAAGAACCAGAAGATGACGCCGGCGAGTCCGATGGTGCCGAGGATGATTCCGGCGGCGGCGGTCCACAGGCGGCCGGCGCCGCGTCGGGCGTAGTGGATGCCCGCCGCGCCGAAGGTGACGGCGAGCCCGCCGGCAATGATCGTCCATGCGAGTAGGGCGAGCGCGAGCGCGGGCGTCCATGCACCTAGGGCTGAGATGGTGCCGAGGACCAGTGCGGTGGGACCTAGGGCGACGGCGGGTGTATCGGTTCGGCCGGGCGCGGTCGGCTTGGTCATGACCTGTTCCCCCATTTTTTGAACGAGTTCAAATTTACTGCTGATCATACCGACAGGTGGTGCGGCTCACTGGGTCGGGATGGGCATGGCGAAGCCTCCGGTGGCCGGCGAGGGCTCGGATCGGGCGCGGCAGACAACCAGCCGTCAGCCGCTACGACGCCACGAGCTCAATCCCAGTAGCTTGTCGATTAGCCTCGTCTCCGTTGGGGGTGGGGATGGAAGAGGCGGTTTTTGGGTCCGTCAGGTACTCCGGTGTGTGTCATGGCTGCGGTGCGGAGCTGGAGTGCTGGGGAGTTCAGGGCCTGGTGGACGGCCGGTTGCGATGGGACGTCGAGTCAACCTGTTCCGCCTGTGGATTTGCGGTAGCCGTGTGCGGTGGCGAGATGCCGGCCGAACGACGGGATCAGATGCTCTTTGAACATGGGCCGGCGAGACTGCGGGTGAGCAGTCCGCCGGCGAAGAACCTCGTCGTCATGCGCGTGCTACGGGCTGAGCTCGGCATCGACCTGATGAACGCCAAGTCTGCGCTGCGCCGTGTGTTGGACGGTGATTACTCAGGAACGCTTCCCGAGATGGAATGCCTGGCCCGCACGCTTCGGGGGGCCGGCATCGCTGCTTCAGTTACGCGCCCTTAGGCATCCGATTCTGCAGGTCTGTGCTTGGTTGGCGGCGCCAGTCCCATGCCGGGAGGCGGTCCAGCGGCGTGAGGAACTCGCTCGCCGGCAGAACGGCCCCGTCGTTCAAGCGACGGGCGTTGCTCCGAGGGGGCGGGAATGATTACAGGTGGCCAGGACACGCCTCCACCCCCGAAGCGACCGTATCCGAACTGCTCCCGTCAGGTCGTCTGGCTTCCGTCCAGCGGGGGTGGTGGCTGGGCCCCTCCTCGCGCGCTCGTGAAATCTGCGCTCTGCGAAGGTGACCGTCCATTGCGTGGCGTCCGCTCTACCTCCCACCTCCCGACACCCGCACCTTCGGGTATGACCCGCTACGTACTCTGCCGATGCTGACCGGCGTGCTGCGCGTCCGACGGCTGTGAAGCAGCACGGCGAACGCAGAGCTCTCTCGCCCGGTTGCCGCCGTCGGACCGCGACATCAGGCCGTATCCGAGAGGCTGGTTTCCCCGAATCGTCCTGGTGGTCGCCGCTCATCCCTGCCGTGCGCTGTCGTGCACCGGCTGCCGAGGCACCAGGGATGCGCGGTGCCGTTCAGGCCGCGCCCGCCGGAAGAAGGCGGTCGACGGCCCGGACCGGCTGTGGTCCGGGCCGCAGTCAAAGCCCTCGCCCTTAACCTCCAGCAGGCGTCAGCCGTCGTTCTCGGAGGAGGGAATGTATGCCCCCGGTACGTCCTGCGGCGCGAAGATCTTGTTCTCGCCCGGGTACGGCTTGTTCCAGTTGTACGTTTCGTACCAGGTGAGGTGGTTCATCTGGGCGGGGTTGGCGTAGTCGGGGACGGCGTGCGGGCCGGTCAGCCGCTGCTTGGACTTCCACTTGTCCCAGGTTGCCGCCAGGTCACGCTTGCCCGCGGGTACCTTCGCGGGCGAGACGGCGGCTGCCTTGGGGTTCTGTGGTGCCGGGTTGTCCGAGCCGCAGGGCGGCTGGGTCTTGAGGCCGTCGGTGAGGGGGACGCGGTTGGGCTGCGCCGTGAACGGGGTGGTGTCCGGGTGGGGTGAGAAGGCGCCACTCATGGGGCTGGCGGCGCTGTCCTTCTGGTTCATCGGGTGGATCCCGAGGATCTGCTCGATGGTCCGGATCGTCGTGATCTGGGTGTAATAGTGGCTGTCGGTCTTGCCGTGCTGTGCCCAGGGGCTGATGATCTGGATCGGGGCCCGGTGCCCGTCGATGTGGTCGAGGCCGGCCTGGGAGTCGTCCTCGACGACGAAGATGGCCGAGTTCTTCCAGTACTTGCTGTGCGAGATCTTGTCGACCATCTTGCCGACGGCGAGGTCGTTGTCCGCGACCTGGGCGGATGGGCTGGCGGGACCGCCGGTGTGGTCGTTGGAGAACCAGAACATGTTCAGGTTCGCCGGCCCGTTCTTCTCGAAGTCCTGCTTCCAGACCTGGTACTTGTAGACGTCGGGGACGTCGAGGTCGAACATCGGGAAGCCGGGCACCGACACGTCGTTGAGCGAGGGAATCGCCGACCCGGTCTTGATGGGGTAGGCCGTGGGCTGACCGGTTGCGTCCATGGTCTTGGCGTCGCAGTACAGGTTCTGCCAGGACGCTCCGGACGGCTTGCTCTCCAGCGACTGGAACTCACCGAAGTCCTTGACGGACTTGCCTGCCGCCTGCGCACCGGTCCACAGAAAGCCGGACTTCTGGTGGCCGAGCGCGTCGTTCTCGGTGTCGTAGCTGCGCTGGTACTCACCGGCCGAGGACTCGGTGTATTCCGGATTGTCGCTCTGCATCAGCCAGTTGTGGCCCTCAGCGGAGTTCGTGCCGATGTCGTAGGTGTTGTCGTACAGCCCGAACTGCTTGGCCATCGCATGCTGGTTCGGCGTCACGTTCTCGCCGAACTGCGCCAATGTCGCATCGCCGTTGCCCTGCGGGATGTCGCCGAAGACCTGGTCGTAGGTCCGGTTCTCCTTGACGATGAGGAAGACGTGCTTGATCGTCGAGGGGTCGCCGAGCCGCTGCGGGACCGCAACCGGCTTCGCGTGGCTCTTGCCGTCGGTCTTCTTGACCGAGTGGCCCATCCAGCCGTTCTGCTTGAAGACCTGGGCCGTCTTGGACCTGATGATGTTGTCGTCCGGCAGGGTGAAGCGCTGCAAGCTGGAGGTGGTGTCGTGGGTGCCGTGCGCGCCGCTGGGGTTGGGGCGGCGGGCGTCGATGCCACGGGTGTTGGAGACCAGCACCTGCTTGCCGACGGTGGTGATCTCCGAGGGGAAGTAGTCCGTGGGGAGCAGACCGACGTAGCTGACCGGCTCCTGCGGGCTCTTGTACTTGTACACGGCGACCGCGTTGGCGCGGCCGAGCGTCACCAGCAGATGACCGTCGTCGGTGAGGGTCACCGCATTGGGCTCGTAACCCACCGACGCCTCCGGCCACGGGCGGGTGGCGATGGTCTGCACGACCTTGTCGCCGGCGGTGCTGATGACCGACACGTCGTTGGTGGCGGTGTTGGTGACGAACAGTGCCCCGCCCTTGGCGTACAGGGCGGTCGGGTGCAGTCCGACGTCGATGCTCTTGACGGCGGCATCCGGCTTCGCCAGGTCGATGACGCTGACCGTGCCGGTGGTGGTGGCACCGGTTTTCGGGTCGGCAGGCACCTGGGTGTTGTAGGAGTTGATCGTGGTGTCGCCGGGCTTGGCCGGACGGCCGCCCTCGTTGCTGACGTAGAGCTTGTCGCCGACCTTGACCATGTCACGCGGGGCGTTGCCCACGTCCCAGCTGTGCTTGACGGCCCCGGTCGCCGCATCGAGGGCAACCACCTTGTTCTGGCCGTTGACCGCGGCGTACACGGTGGACCCGTCGGAGGAGAACACCGGCTCACCCACCAGCGCGTGCTTGGCGCCGTCCACCGGGATCCGGATGAACACCGGGTCGGTGACGCTGCCGTCCGGGTTCACGGTGAACTTGGTGTAGCCGTCGGTCTGGCCCAGCCACAGCTGCTTGCCGTCGGGCGAGTACGTGGGGCCTTCCTGGCCCACGGAGTTGCTGCTGATGCGCGGGATGGACGATGCGGAGGCGCTGACGAGCTGCTGCACCTTCCAGTTGTTGCGGTCGACGATGGCCAGCGCCGCTCCGCCGTCGGTCAGTGAGGCCGCGACGTGGGTGCCGTCCGGGCTGACCGAGGACGACATGATCTTGCCGTTGTCGATGACGAGGCGTTCGCCGTACGGGGCGATGTACTGGTCGCTGGAGACGACCTGGCCGTCAGCGGTCTTCTGGCCGACCTGGTCCGTGCCGAACTGGTGCGTCTGGGCATATCCGATGCCGGCGGTGGCGGCGAGAACGACCGCGGTGGCCGTTACCAGGGCACTGCGGCGGCTGAGGCGTCTGAAGCGTCGCTCGAGAAAGCCGGAACGGTCGTTGTCGTCGTGCCGACGGCGGCGTATGACCTGCATGGAGTCATCCCTTCGAGGTGGAGAGAAGTTCGACGTTGCCGTCGAACTGCCACAGCGGATTCGGTGCGTCGCCTTCCGGAGTCCGCACCAGGAAGTAGCCGTTGACTTCCTTCGGCCCATCGCCATCGGCCATGAACCGCCCGTCCGGGGTCACGTCGAGCTGATAGATGGCCTGCCCCGCGACCTGGACGCCGGGCAGATACCAGGAGACGACGCAGCGCCAGTCGTTGCCCGGCCCCTGCGCGGCGACCCGCAGGCTGCCCTTGCTGCACGTCGCCGTGGCTCTGAGCCGGGCCTCGGTGACGGCGGGCCGGTGGAGCTGCTCGGTCTGCATGCGGTACAGGTGGGCGAATGCCGTGGCGACCGAGCTTTGCACCTTCTCCTGCCCGATCCCGGAGCCGGTCGCCGTGGCCGTGGTCGACGTCGTGAGGACCGCCACCGTCGTGGCGATCAGCCCGACCAGCGGCAGCACCGCGACCGTCGCCGCGCGGCGCCCCGAGCCGTCGTAGTTCAGGTTCGTGAAGTCGCGCCGCAGGAACAGCAGGTAGGCCAGCGCTGTCGCCAGCACGGCCCATGCCAGGCTGACACCGATGCCGATCAGGAGCGGGGTGAGCTGTGCCGGGCCGGTGAACAGACCGTTCCAGGCGATGAAGGCGTAGCTGGGCAGGGCCAGGCGTACGGCGACGGGCAGTGGCATCATCTGGGCGAGCTGCATCGCGAGGGCGACGAGCACGGGCAGCAGCAGTCCCATCGGGGAGCGCCCCAGCGCGACGGACCCGAGCAGTCCGATCCCGGCGAGGGCGAGGGTCGGAGCCAGGACGCAGACCCAGGCGAGCAGGACCTTCACGGCGGCGTCCGCCGACGTCAGCAGGTGGCCGTCGAGGCCGACCAGCGGCCGGCTGCCGACCGCCACGACCCCACCGGCCGCGCTGGAACAGGCCAGCCCGGCCACGAGCAGCAGAAGGACGGTGAGGCTGGCGAACACCTTCGCGGCGAATATCCGCCGGGGCGACCGCACCGCCACGAGCAGATGGCGCCAGGTGCCGAGCCGGTCCTCGGCGGCGAACACGTCGCCGGCGACCACCGAAGTCAGCAGCGGAAGCGCCCAGGCACCCGCGAAACCGAGCACCACCAGCGGCCCGGCCCATCCCGTGGTGAGCATCCAGCGGCCGAAAAGGGTATCGACGGGGAGCGTGCTCTGTTGGCTCACCGCGGCGACGAAGAGCGCCGGCGCGATCCAGCAGGCAACAACCAGCAGGCGGATCCGCCACTGTGAGACCAGCTTGACCAGCTCGAAGCGGTAGGCACGCGCCACCGAGGCGCGGCGGGTACCGGCACCGTGGGGCCGGGCGGGGGTGAGGGTCGCGGTCATCGTCCGGCCTCCTCAGGTTCGGTGAGGGCGAGGAACGCCTGCTCGAGCGGCGATACCACGGGGGAGAGCTCGCGTATCGCGACGCCCGCCTGCACCAGCCGCACCACCAGTTCGTCGAGGGCAGGCGCCAGTGCGCGCACGACGAGCATCTGCGCATCGTGCCGCGCCCCGGCGTCGTCGACGAGGCGTATCCCGGCCGTTTCGGTAGCCAGTTGGCGGGCGGCGTGCGCATCCAAGGTGCGCACCCGGTAATCGAGTTCCTGCTCCTGGGCGGCCAGCTTGCTCAGCGGACCGGAGAAGACGACCCGCCCCGCGGCGAGGATAGTGACGTCGGAGCACAGGGCCTCGAGGTCGTCCATGCGGTGACTGGAGAGCACGACGCTGGTGCCGTCCGCCGCGAGCCGGGTCAGCACACCGTGTACGTGCTTTTTGCCGGCCGGGTCCAGACCGTTGGACGGCTCGTCAAGCACCAGCAGCCGGGGCTTGGTGAGCAGCGCCGCGGCCAGCCCCAGCCGCTGTCGCATGCCGAGGGAGAAGCCGCGGGCCCGTTCGTCGGCGACCTGGGTGAGCCCGACCTGCGCAAGCGCGTCGTCGATCGCCGTCGTCCGTGCGTCGTCACCGCGGAGCGCGGCCAGTGCGGCGAGGTTCTGCCGGGCGGTGAGCGAGGGGTAGAGACCGGGTCCGTCCACGAAGCCCGCGACACCGTCGGGAGCGTCGAGCGCCCGCCCGACCCGTGTACCCCGAATGTCGAGGGTGCCGCTGTCGGCGACGGCCAGACCCAGCAGGAGGCCGAGCAAGGTCGTCTTGCCGGCGCCGTTCGGTCCGGCCAGGCCGTGAATCTGTCCCTGCGTCACATCAAGGTCGACGCCGTCGAGCGCGATGACGTCGCCGAACCATTTGGTGATCCCACGAGCCCGGACTGCGAGGAGTGCGTCCATGAGTCCCTTCCTTCGAAAGCCTCAAGGACCGTAGATGCAGCGCGCAACGATGACCAGGAGCAGTCAGTTGAATGCTCTCGAAACGGCTGACGACCGGAATGCGCCCCCACGATGCCCGGGCGGGCGCCGAGGGGGGCGGCGGGGTGTCGGCGGTGGCGGGCGCGGCTGACGGCGCGGATGCGTAGGAGAGGGTGGGGCGCCTCTCCGCGTCCGGCTGTGTCGCGACGGCGCCGTCATCGGTGTGCCGTGCTCACCGCGGAGCTTCGCACCGCCCGCCGCACCGGCCACTTCCCTTACGAGAACGCGGCCTTGAAGTGCGTCTGCATGGCCATCATGGAGCAATGCTCAGGACTTGTGGATCGGCCCCATCGAGTCCACGTTCTCCCGCGTCAAGCTCCGCACCAAGGTCACCCGTGGCGCGGGCAGCCCGGCCGCAGCCCTCGCGATGGTCTTCAAGCTCGTCGAGTCCGCCCAGGCCCGCCGGCGCGCGATCACCGCACCCCACCTCGTCGCCCTCGTCCGCGCCGGGGCTCGCTTCGAACGCGGCCTGCAGGTCGAGCAATTGAACGAGCAGGCCGCTCAACCTGCCATCGGTGAAGCCGCTCAGCCGTGGCCGGCGACCTGCTCGGCAACAAGGGCGCGGAATGCCTCCGGGTCACCGATGACCGTTTCCGCGCGGTCTCGCTGCTGGTACAGATCGTAGTAGCGGGCGCCGATGACGTCAGGGTCCATCACCTCGTCGCCGGGGACGATGCCGGAGGCGATCGTCACCGTCGCCGCATGGATCCCCTGCGGGCGTAGTTCGGCGTGCAGAGCGTGCGCCCAATTGCGCAGGCCCGCCATTGCCATTCCAACGTTGGCCAGGAACGGCGCGGGGACGGTGGAAGACACACCGGTGGTCAGCAGCAGGGTCCCCTCGCCGCGGGCGCACATCTGCGGCAGCACTTGCCCCACGGCCGCCACTGCACCAAGTACGTGCAGATCGATCTGCGCGGCGGCGGACGCGGCCGTGGTCTGGGCAGCGCCGGTGATCGGCCCTGTCGGGCTGGGGCTGTACTCCAGGACATCGACTGGTCCCAACGCCTCCCCGGCCGCGGTGATCGCGGAGGCCAGCGCGTCACGGTCACGGATGTCCGCGGGAAACCACGCAGCCTTCACGCCCAGCTCGGTCAAGTCGCCGACCAGAGCATCCAGGGTCTTCCTGTTCCGGGCGATCAGTCCCACTTGGAAGTCCTGGCGACCGAACGCCCTGGCCACACCCATCCCCAGCCCCGGACCTGCACCCACAATGACAAGAGTCTTGGCCACCCCGACATCCCCTCTAGCCACCAGCGGTGCGCCGCACGCGATCGCGCCGCACCGCCAGGTAGTTACTGTTTGTTCGTAGCAGCATGATTTGTTACCCGGCTGGCAGCCACAAGACGGCACATTCATGTCGGTAACGCACAAGGAGGTAACCGTTGACGCCCCGCAAGAGCACCTTGTCGGCCGGTCGACATGACCCGGTTCAACCCGATCCTGACGCCGAACCGGCAGGTGAGACTGAGGATGAGGTGTGCCGGGAGGTGCTGCGGATCCTCGCCCTGATCGGCGACAAGTGGAGCATCCTGGTCATCGGACAGCTCCGGGAGCGGACCCTGCGCTTCGGCGAACTCCACCGCGCGGTCCGCGGCATCTCGCAACGCATGCTCACCCTGACCTTGCGACATCTCGAACGCGATGGACTCCTCACCCGCACCGTGCATCCCAGCGTTCCCCCACGCGTCGACTACGCGCTCACCCCACTCGGCTCCACACTCCTGGACTCCATGGTGGGCCTCGGGGAATGGGCCACCACACACCGACAGGAAATCAACCACAACCGCCGCCGCTACGAAGCCACCCACTCACCGCGATCCCAACCCTGACGCCTGCCCAAGCCGCCCACAGAATGTGACAATTGCTCGCCATCATGCCGCTCTGAACCCCACCGGCAAGGGTCACGGGGGGTGCGCGGAAGCGGGCGTGCCCTCGTTGTGTGTGCGGGGCGATCGTTCGGATCCGCATGGGGATCCGAACGTTGCGCCCTACCCGTGCGGTGTGACTGTTAATTCCAAGGGTCGGTGAAGGACCGGCCGGGTACCGGTTTGGCGATGAGTGCGACGGCGATGAAGAAGTTGACCTGGCCGATGGCGAACATGAGGGTGGCGAGCGCCTTGGGCTCGTAGTGCTCGGCTGCCTGGGCGTAGAGCTGGTCGGAGACCCTCTCGCCGTGTGCGGACGGCTGAAGCACGGCCTCCACGAGTGCCAGCGCGGCGCGCTCGGCGCCGGTGAAGTACGGGGAGTCCTGCCAGGAGGCCACCGACGTGATCCGCTCCTCCGTCTCGCCGGCCTTGCGCAGGAAGCCGGTGTGCAGGACGGTCAGGTAGGTGCTGCCGACGATCTGGCCTGCACGCAGCTGGAGCAGACTGATCGTGGAGCGTGGGATCGAATTGTTGCCGGTGAGCTTGAACAGCGCCGCCGATACTGCGGCCAGCTCGGGGACGAGCTCGCCGGGGTCTTCGGTCATCCGCGGGACCATCGGGACCTCTGCGGTGATTGAACGTGTTTCCATCGCTGTCTCCTTAGGGCTTTCTTGGTGCTGTCACTGCCCTGACGGTTCGGGAGGGGGAGATGTGACCGGTGGAAGAAAGTTGTTCGTGTTCGCCTTGGACATCGACCTGTCGGACGGGCTCCGGTGGGGTGGCTTCGTGCCGGCTGGAGGCTCTTTCAGGAACGTTGGCCATTCGGCCGTCGTGGTCCCCGGCCGTGAGGAACGCCGGACTGTGTGAGGCTGCGGTTTCCCTGGCGCCATGAGCTGCCGGTGTCGGTGTCGGCTGCAGCCGGGTGCCGCGTGGCCGCGATCGATGTCCGCGGCTGCGGTCGTTCATCCAGGCCCGGCGGCACCGAGAGGTACTCCCTGTCCGCCGACACCATGCCCGCGCCCGACACGCCCGACCCGCACTTCGTCAGCCATGGCGAAAGCCCGCGCGTGCGCTTCCCCACCGGTCGGCTGCCCTCCTGGCTCAGTGAGAGTGACCTGGCCATCTGCAGCGGGGAGTTCGAGCGGGACGGCGTGAGTGGGGCGCTGAGCCGTCACCGGAACATGGACCGGGACTGGGAAGATCTCGCCGGCTTCGACGGCACCCCGTCAATGAGGTGCGACCAACGCACCTACGTTTTCCACGGCACCGTCAGGCGTTGTCTCGCTCCGACTCCGGCTCCGACTCCGGCCCGGCTCCGGTCGCGGTCCGCCGGATGGCCTTAGTAGTACCCCTTCTCCCCGTCGAGCAGCTCCCGCACGATGTCCGCGTGGCCCGCGTGCCGTCCGGTCTCCTCGATGAGGTGGATGAGCATCCAGCGGAGGTTGGCGTTGCCGGAGTGGTAGTCGGGGTGGCGGCCGACGTCGTCCAGGGAGGCTGCGGCCACGATCTCGTCGCTTCGGGCGCACTGGGCCTCGTACTCCGCGAGCAGTTGCTTCAGCGGGACGCCGTCGGTGCGCCAGCTGGCGTCCTCGTCCGTCTCGTCAAAGGATGGGTTCAGCGTCTTGTCGCCGCCGAGGAACAGCACCTCCAGCCAGGTGTGCTCGGTCCACCGCATATGGCTGATGAGCCCGGCCATCGTCATCGCCGGCGAGGTCGGGATCACTGAGCGGTGCGCGTCCGCCTCGTTCAGGCCCTGGCACTTCCATCGGAGAATCTGCCGCTGGAGATCCAGCCAGCCCATGAGCGCGGTGCGCTCGTCGGCCTGCAAGGGGGGACGTTCAAGTGAAGGGGCCATGCCTGCGGACGCTAGCGCGCCCGGCCTGCGGGTGTCGCCCTGTTTTCGGCTGTGTACGGCAATGGGCTCCGCGCCTCCTGCCGATGCCGACGACCCGGGCCTTGAACCGGTTGCAAGATCCGTCGGACCGGCTCTGGTCGTCCGAGCCGGTGTCCGGCGGCGGTTCTTCGACGGCGAAGGGCAGGAAGCTGCACCTGATCTGGGAGGACTGTTCGGCCGCCGGGCCTGAGCACTCGCCGTATCTCTTGGCCGGCGTCGGTCCCCAGTCCCTCAGATGGTGCAGAACCAGTGACGCGACCACGTCGTCGACCACGCCGTCGGGGAACGGGCCCCGGCGTGGGCCGAATCTGCGGTTAGCCGATCGACGTGTCGCCGTGGGCTTCGAGGAGGGTGCGCAGCGCCGCGGCGACACGGTCACAGGTCTCGCGGTCGAGTGGTTTGAGGATCTCTGCGTAGTTGCGCAGGTGTGCCTCCATCGCCGTGTTGGTGATCTCATGGCCCCGCTCGGTGAGGTGGATCTTCACAGTCCGCCGGTCGGAGCCGTCGCGCACCCGCTCGACCAGGCCCTTGGCCTCCATCCGGTCGATGCGATTGGTGATCGCGCCCGAGGTCACCATGGCCGCCTTGAGGAAGGCGCCCGCGGTCAGGGCGTACGGAGGGCCGGAGCGGCGCAGCGTGGTCAGTACGTCGAACTCACCTGGTTCCAGGCCGTGTTCAGCGCTGAACTCCTTGAAGCTCTTCTCGATGACCCGGTGCATCCTCTGCATGCGGCCGAGCACCTCGACGGGCCACAGCTCCTCCTTGAGCTCGGGGCGCTCCCTCTCCCACTGACCGATGATCGCGTCCAGCGCGTCGCTCATCGCTTCTCCTCCCACTCTTGCGCCAACATCTACCTTCTCAACGTTAAGACACTTGACGCTGAACAACCAGCCCTGCTTTTATCTCAACGTTGAAATTATCAACCTTGAGACGAACAGGGGTGCTTCACCATGTCCACTTCCGCTCCCGCTTCCTCCCAGTCCTCCGTCCCCGCCCTGACCCTCGACCCGACCGCCCAGGACCTGCTCTTCCGCGAGGCCCGCACCGCCAACACCTTCACCTCCGAGCCGGTCACCGAGGAGCAGATACGCGCGGTTTACGACCTGATCAAGTACGGTCCGACGGCTTTCAACCTGTCCTCGCTGCGCATCACCCTGATCCGCACCCCCCAGGCCCGCCAGCGCCTCCTGCCGCACATGGCCGAAGGCAACCGGTCCAAGACCGCCGCCGCCCCGCTCGTCGCGATCCTCGCCACCGATCACGAATTCCACGAAGAACTCCCGAAGTTGGTGCCGCACGCCCCGGGCCTGAAGGACACCTACTTCGCCGAGCGGACCGTGCGCGAGCAGGCGAGCCTGCTCAACGGCGCCCTCCAAGCCGCGTACTTCCTCATCGGCGTCCGCGCCGCGGGGCTCGCCGCCGGCCCGATGACCGGATACGACGCCGAGGGCATCCGCAAGGAGTTCCTGGACGACGACCACGAGCCGCTGATGGTCGTGAACATCGGCATCCCCGGCCCCGACGCCTGGTTCCCGCGCCAACCGCGCCTCACCTACGACGAGGTCGTCACCACCGCCTGACCTGCTGTCCGACGTCGTCTCCTGCCACCACCGCAAGCACCCCGGGGGAAATCCACATGCCCGCGACCGCCACACCCCACCCGCACACCCCGCCGGCCCTGCCCACCCCGCAGACCCTGCCCACTGGGCCCGCCCGCCCCGACCAGGACCACCCCCGCACGACTGCGGGCCAAGTCCCCGTCTTCTGGCTGGCGTTGCTCGCCACACCCATCGCCGCCGGAGCCAACGCGCCGGTACTGATCCTGCCGGACATGGCCCGCTCCCTGGGCGTCGGCGCCGCGACCGCCTCCTGGCTGGTGATGGCGTTCGCCTGGGCAATGGCCGTCGGTACTCCGCTGGTGGCGGGCCTGCTGCGGCGCCGCGGCCTGCGCGCGGCACTGCGACTGAGCGGGGCCCTGGTGTTCGCGGGAACCGTGCTGGTCACACTCTCCCCCTGGCTCCCACTAGCCCTCGCCGGACGCGCGGCACAGGCAGCCGGCGGCGCGGGCCTGGTGACCTCGGCGATGAGCCTCGCCGGGAGCGCACGCCGGATGGGCGTGATCAGCGCGGGCTTCGGAATGCTCGGCGCGTCCGGGCCCCTGCTCGGCGAATGGCTCACCGGGATACTCTCCTGGCGCGCGGCGCTCGCCGTCTCCGCCATCTCCCTGCTCGCGGTCGCCAAGGTGGGGCGGTACGCGCGTGAAGTCCCGCCCGCCGAGGACCGGTTCGACGCCCGGGGCGCCGCGCTGCTCACAGCCTTCGCCACGGCCCTCGTCCTTCTGCCGACCGCACCGGCATACGCCACGGCGCCCGCCGTCATCGCCGGCGCGCTGCTGACATGGCACGTGAGCCGCCGCCCGGAAGGCTTCGTACCTCTGAAGCTCCTGCGTACGCCGGCCTTCCGCACCTCCGCGCTGCTCGCCCTGGCCGCCTCGACGTCATACTTCACGCTGCTGTTCGCGGTGCCCGAACTGCTCGCCGACCGCGCCGGCTGGTCAAAGGGAGACGTCGGCACCGGCCAGCTGGTGGCGCTCCTCGTGGGGGCCGCGCTCTCCTGGTTCTTCGCGGCGGCGTCCTCACGGATCGGCCGGGGCACGGTCCGGGTCGTGCTCGTGGCGCTCGGGGTGGCGGCCGCGGGGACGGCGGCAGTGACGAGCTGGGGCCCGCTGCTCCTGGTGGCGATGGGGACTGCTGTGTTCACCGCGACCGGATCCAACGCGGTCCTGTCGGTGCACGCCGCGACGAGCGCGCCGGAGCAGGCACGGGCCACGGCGATCGGCCTGTTCACCCTCTGCTACCAGCTCGGCGGAGCCTTCGGCCCGGCAATCGCGACGGCACTGGTCCTGAGCTGAGCCACGAAGCTACCTACCTACCTACCTACCTACCTACTTGGTCAGGTTCCTCCGGGCTCGTAGTCGGCCAGGATCTCGCCCCGAGAGGTGGGAGTTCTCGGCACCGCCAGAGACACGCGGGAGCGGACTGTCCCTGGCTCCCGCCGGGGCGGCTCGGCTGCGGACGCCGGCTCAGGCGCGGCCGGGACCACGCGCGGGACCGGCAACGTGCAACCATCAAGAGATGGCCGACACAGAGTAGCGATGGCGGCCGTACCTTCCGGCGTGCGACCGAGCGGGTCGTCAACGAGATCGCCCAAGGGCTACGCACGTTGGATGCCGTGCGAGCTGGTTCTCCGGCCTCGCCCCGACACGTCAGCGGGAGGTTCTGCGCAGGGCTCCCCGCCACCGAACACGTCAAGGCGTTCCGGGTCCTCGTCTCCGTGTTCGCCGTCGCCGTCGCCGACACTCGCCGCCGCGAGACGTACTGCAGAGGCACCTGCGGTCACGCATGGCACACCTGCCGGCGGCAATCGAGCGGCCGCAGCATCGGCCACGGATCGATCGTCAGCCAACGATCAGCATTCGACCCTGACCAACCGGATTCGACAAGAGAGCGTCAGTCTTTCAGGGCACAGACACCCCCCTCGCCGCTATCCGGCTATAGCTCCGATGAGGACTTGCCGGACAGTCCCTCAGCGGGCCGGGCGAAGCGTTCTTTGAGGGCGTCCAGGCCGGTGGCGTAGATGTTGTCGCCGAACTGCTTCTCGATCTCGGGGACGAGTTCGCCGGCGGCCTCGTATGTTGCGGCCCAGCGAATCTCGGTGCCCGCGTCGTGCGGGTGCACGGACAGAGTGGCGACGTAATCGGAGACGGGGACGGCGGATTCATGGATGGTGTAACAGAGCATTCGGCGCGCGTCGTCCTTCTCCAGGAGCCGTTCCCGGATGACCACTTGGCCGTCGACGGAGAACGCCTGCACTGCCCCGGGCGTCTCGGGATCGGCGCCGTCCTCGATCACCGACGGCGGAAGCAGGGGATGCCAGTCGGCGAGGCCGCCGAACGTGCCGATGATCCGCCAGACGGCATCGGGGTCGGCGGTGACGACGGTGGTGCGGGTGAGCGTGTGCACGGGAGAGCCTCCGATGAGCGCGGATCGCGATGACTGCGGGTTGTCTGTGATCGGCCGTTGCCCTCGACGGCTCACCAAGTGCCATCGCCGCGCAGTACGGCGTCGGCGCCGCCGTCGATGAAGACGACCTGGCCGGTGACCAGTTGGTTCTCGGGAGAGGTGAGCCATGTCAGGAGGGGAGCGATCTGCGCCGGGTGTGCGTGGCCGTGAAGCGGCATGGGGACAGTCGCATCGACGATCTTCCGCACGTCCGGGCTGGCCAGCATGGGTTCGGTCATGGGGGTGACGACGGTTCCGGGGGCGATGGCGTTGAGGGGGATACCGGCGCCCGCCCAGTCGGCGGTCACGGCGGTGCGGCGTATCCATCGGGCGATGGCGGCCTTCGTCGAGCCGTAGATCGCATAGCCCTCCCCCCGGTCGACCGCTGCCTGGGCGGCGGCCAGCGCCGCTTCCTCGTCACCGGCGAGCGCCGCGTCGGCGATGGCCGAGTCGTGAGGGTGGATGGAGGCGACCGAGGCGATGACGACGGCGCGGGGGTCTGGACTGGCGGCCAGCAGGGGGCGCAGCCCTTCCAAGGTGGCGACCGCGCCGAAGTAGTTGACGCTGACGGCTCGGGGGTCGAAACCGGCGAGGCCGGCGCCCGCGATCACCGCGTCGAGTCGCCCACCGCTCAACTCGTTTGCCTGTCGGACCAGATGGACCCGGCCATCGGGGGTGGCGAGGTCCGCGACGATATCGGCGTCCTTGAGGTCGGCGCCGATGACCGTGTGCCCCTGCTCCTTGAGGCTGGAGGCGGTGGCCTTGCCGATGCCGGAGGCAGCTCCGGTGATGAGGTAAGTGCGGGACATGGTTCGCTCCTTCGTTGACGCTGCATGTTCAACCGGTCACTCCCGATCAGTCATTAGTTCCGTGGAACCGCGGCTACCTCGACAGGGCGACCAGCTGCGGGTACGACGAGGCCGGGTGCGTAGGCGATGTCATACAGCTTGGGAGGCAGGTCCCACATGGACCGTCGCACGGCACTGGGCGGCGCATGGGCATCGTTACGGTGCCTCGATCCTGGGATGGGGGCGGCCTCTTTCTCTACGTACGCTGTACATAGTAGCTCCTGTTTGGATGGACTGTCAGGAGGAGGGAGGTGCCACCATGGCCCGCGCAGGATCAGCATCCTTATCGGGCAGCCGCGCCGGCATCCGGCTCGCGGAAGCCCGCTCGACCGCTCGGTTCCAGCTCGCCACCGAACTGCCCGTCGCGGTCCTTGCACGGCACCCTAGGCATCGACATCACCGTCGCCGTCAAGCGGCAGCGAGCCGCCGCAGGCGACTGGGGCACCCACGGAGCCGACGTCGGCTGACGTCGGCCGACGGCTTCACGTCAGAACTGCTGTCACGTCAGAACTGAGAAGAGAGAGGACACGACGATGGGCGCTTACGTGTCGATCAGAGGGTGGCTGGAGTGCGACGAGACACAACTCGCCACCGTCCAGGAGATCATCGCCACACACGACGACGATCACTACACAAACGGATGGGGCTCACCCCGCCGGCACGTCAACTGGACCCACTACATCTTCTACGGCGCCGACATCCGTGAATCAGCCCTGAACTGGTTCACCGACCAGATCAGAGCGATCGCTCGGATCCCCGCCTCCGACGCCGACGGAGACCTCGTGCAGGGCCTGTTCCTTGCCAGCCACGAAGTCGAGGGGACGACCGAGTGGCAGGTCCGTGATGGCCAACTCTTCATCGCACCGGCCGACATCAGACACCGGTACCTCGACGAATAGCCTCACCCATTCCGAGAGTTCCCCCACCCGACTCCGCCATCACGACCGTCTCCCTCACAGGAACGAAAACGCGACGCCGTCACGAAGCTCGACGCCCACGCCGTCGACAACCACGGTCATCCCAGCCCCAGCCCCAGCCCCAGCCCCAGCCCCAGCCCCAGCCCCAGCCCCAGCCCTTGCACCGACACCGCCTACGAACTGCGCTCCGTCGCCGTCTCCTACAACGGATCACCGAACCAAGCAACGTCAAAGCGGGAGGCGGCTCCTGCCCGATCCGCTCCCAGTGCGCCGGCTGCGGCTTCTACCGCACCGGCCCCTCCTACCTCACGGCGGGGTGGCCGATGCGCTGCGGCGCTGTGATGGCCGTGTCCGACGTGCAGCGAATGAGCCCTGCTCAGCGGCGGGTATCGGGGGCGGGGCAAGCATTCGGGTATCCGCTGCGCGGCGTGGTTGCCGGGGTATCCCGGGCGGAAGCGAACCGGGTATCCGCGCGGGGGAGCGGCCACCGTGGCTCCCGGCCCCGGTGCACGGGGTGGCGGCTAGCTATTCGCAGCGAATGACGGAATTGGGGTCCGCAGCCGGAACGAAGGTTGCTGACCGCTTGGCCCCGTAGCCCAGGGCGTTGCTCCCAGTCCTTCCAGGAGCTCAGTCCCGCTGCGCGGGCCCGAAGGCGGGCGGCCTCTGATCATCTCCGGCCGGGCCGACGTCGCCGTTCTTCCATGCTGGGTCGTAGGCGCAGGGCACGGTGGCGCCGCCGATGAAGTACTCCCGGTCTGGGAACCAGGTGAAAGACATCAGCTCGGCGCCGTCGTCCCGCTGGACGAACAGGTCCCAGTTGCCCTTCGTGCCATCACGGTAGGACGTAACCTTCCAGCCAGTGTCCTTCAGGTGCCGGTGCAGTCGACGGAGGCCGGAGACGGCCTGGCCGGCAGGGACGTGGTCCAGAGCCCAGCTGTGGTTCATCCGGTAGGCGCCGTCGATGGCTTTGTCCTCCAGCCCCAGCAAGCCCCCGTCGTGGCAGAAGTCGGAGCTGAAAGTGTTCTCTGTGCTGATGCCGAGTCGCTCGACTCCTGGCTTCACGGTGCGTTTGAACCCCACGACGTCGTATGCCTCCTGGGAACGTTTGAAGGCGCGGGCCGCCATCTCCTCAGGCACGACGCGGGGAATGTCCGTCGACCCCCATGAACCCCACGCGAATTGGATGACCAGCACGAGTACGACGACGAGCGCCGCGCAGCCGCATCCGAGGGCTCCGAGGACGGAAGAGCGGGCACCGGACTCGGCTGGGATGGTGGTTTCAGTCGGCGCGGTCTCCTGGGGCATGCGAGGAAGCTATGCGAGCAGGCGAGAGCGGCGGATGAGCGCGGCTACCTGGCAAGGAGTGCGTACGCGTACTCAATCGACCAGCACTCAGCTTGAGGTTTGACCACGACCTTCTGCTATGGCACCTCCGGTGATTCCGTGCGGGAAGCCGGCAGTACGACGACCAGCCGTGCTCTTGCTGCTTCGACGCCGGGAACGCGCCCGTATCCGCAGCGAGAAAGGCATCCGCTGGGGCGGCCGCCCTCTCAACCCCGCGGTCTGACCGTCCGCCCCTGTGATCGTCAGCGACCCAGCACGGGCGGCCTCACCGCGGGAACCTGCCCCGTCAGGGCCTTTCGGGCTTGCGGGCCAGGAGGCAGGCGTGCGGTCTGTTCACCCGTCCGCCGGGCTCCTGCTCCAGTCGCGCGGTGACGACGAGCCCGGCCTGGCCCAGCAAGCCGACCATGTGGCCCAGGGGCAGAAGGTGCGACTCATAGGACACCGGTCGGCCATAGCCGTGGGTTGGCTGCAGCCGTTCATTGCCGACGTAGTCTCCCCAGAGCAGGAAGCCGCCGGACGCGAGCGTGCGGTGGAATTCAGCGAACACCGCCGGCAGCCACTCCGGGGGCGTGTGGTGGGTGGAATACCAGGCCAGGATGCCGCCGAGTTCGTCGTCTCCCGTCTCCAGGGCCGTCATCGAGCCCTCGGTGAACCGCAGGTCCGGATAGGCGTGGCGGGCCAGCCCGATCATCTTCGGTGACAGATCGACGCCGAAGGCGGACACCCCCAGCCCGGCGAGGTGCGCCGTTATGCGACCGGGGCCGCACCCCAAGTCTGCGACTGGTCCCAGACCGGCCGTCCGCACGAGCTCGGCAAACCCCGCCAGCATCGCGCGGGACAACGGGTCCATCTCGGCTGGAGGCGGGACGCGTTCGACGTAGTCGGCGGCGACCGTGTCGTACGACTCCCGGACAGCGGTCAGAAACGAGGGCTCGGCCATGCGGACGACCCTAGACCAGGGAACTCACAGGCCGTGGCGCGACCTTGTTGACCTTCCTGACATCCACCGCTGCAGACACCGGCCGTCACGCCGACCCGGTGAACCTATGAGGGCCGAAAGACCTCGACATGCTCCACGCCATCTTCGCTGTCTTCGCCGCGCCTTATCCGACCACGTTCTGCCGTCTCGATGAACTCGGCCTGAAAGCCGTCGGGCAACCCCTTGAGCCGGATCAGGCGGTGATCGAGTGCCGGCACCCAGCCGTGTTCACCGATTAGCGGCCAACACTGCCGCGAGGCCTTCTTGCAGGTCCTTGACGAAATACTCGGGAACCTCCAGCGACGGGAAATGTCCGCCGACCTCGGGGGACCGCCAGCGGACGATCTGGCGGTACCGCTCCCGTGCCCAGGGGCGTGGACACTTCTCGATGTCGCGGGGATACATAGTGATTGCTGACGGGACGTCGACCCGAAGTTCGGGATCGAGCGAGTTGTGGCTTTCGTAGTAGATGCGGGCCGCCGATGCGCCGGTCCGCGTCAGCCAATACAGGGTGACGTCGTCAAGAATCCTGTCTCTGGAAATCGTCTCGAACGGGCTGTCTTCGGTATCTGACCACTCGGCGAACTTGTCGAGGATCCAGGCAAGAAGCCCGATCGGTGAGTCGACGAGCGAGTAGCCGATGGTCTGCGGTCGGGTCGCCTGCTGCTTCGCGTACGCCGCGCGGTGGTGCCAGAAATCGCGGGTATCCTCGGTCCACTTGCGCTCGGCCGCCGTCAGCCCGTCCGTTGTCAACCCGGGCGGCGCCTCCGCGAACAATGTGTGGATGCCGAGAACGTGCGCCGGGAACCTGCCGCCGAGGACCGTGGTGATATTTCCTCCCCAGTCGCCGCCGTGGGCCACGAACTTGCTGTAGCCGAGCCTTCCCATCAGTTCCACCCATGCGGCCGCGATCTTTTCGGTTCCCCACCCGGTGGTGGCCGGCTTGTCGCTATAGCCAAAGCCCGGCAACGACGGGGCCACTACGTGGAACGCCGGCGCGTCCGCATCTTTCGGATCTGCCAGCTCGTCCACTACATCGATGAACTCGGCAATGCTGCCCGGCCAGCCGTGCGTCAAGATCAGGGGAGTGGCATCTGCGCGGGCGGATCGGCGGTGCAGGAAGTGGATTCCCAAACCATCAATGGTCGTGCGGAACTGGCCGATCCGGTTAAGGCGCTCTTCGAACGACCGCCAGTTGTACCCGGTGCGCCAGTAGTTCACCACATCGACGAGGTCGGCGAGAGGAACGCCCTGTTCCCATCGACGAGGGCCGGGCGCGGCGCGATGGACCGTCTCGGCCTCCGGTAGCCGCGCCGCGGCTAGTCGCGCGCGCAGATCGTCGAGGTCAGCGTCAGTTGCGTGGGCTTCAAACGCTTGCACGTCGCTGGTTGGACGGGACATGAACCCTCCTGGCCGTCGCGGAACCGGCTATGACCTTCGGTGAACCGGCTATGACGGTTCTACCAGTTTTCGGAGCCACGCTGCAACCAGCTAAGGTGGTTCCATGCATGCTCGGTTCCCTGACTTCCGCCTCGGTAATGTGCTGGCTACCAGCTTCACGGGGACCCTGTCGGAGCGTCATGGCAGCGCTGTGGAGCGCATTCCCACGCCGCACCGACTCATCGACTGGCTGGCAGTGAACGGCCTCGCCGTGGACTCCTGCACCGCTGCCCAGCTCGACCTCGCTCGGGAGCTGAGGGAGTCGATTCACGCCGCCGCGACAGCGGCCGCGATCCAGGACGCTCTCCCTGTATCCGCTGTCCAAGTCATCAATGACTGCAGCGTTCAGGGTCGGGCCGCGGCCATCCTGACGCCCGAGGGTGAGCGGCGATGGCGGCTCAGCTCGGCTTCCTGCGTGGAAGATGCCCTCAGCGTGATCGCCGCCGACGCGATCAGCATCATCGCGGGCGAACGAGACGGAAAATTGGCCCTGTGTGCATCACCAACCTGCCAAGCCGCCTTCTTCGACACCAGCCAAAGTCGCACCCGCAAATGGTGTGACATGAACACGTGCGGGAATCGTCAGAAGAAAGCGCGTTTCAATGCCAACCAGCGCAAAAACCCTAGATCAGCAGAGTGATTGTTACCTTGGTACAT
Organism: Streptomyces sp. NPDC101227; assembly: GCF_044767545.1. Lineage (NCBI taxonomy): Bacteria > Bacillati > Actinomycetota > Actinomycetes > Kitasatosporales > Streptomycetaceae > Streptomyces > Streptomyces sp. NPDC101227. Next base: position 203,187 of record NZ_JBIWOD010000010.1, read on the forward strand.
CCACCCGACATGCTCCGCAGTGAACTGCACCGGCTCCCTCCCTGCTGGTCATCGTCGGCTTCGCGCGCGAGTCAGGGCCGCAAAGGCCCGCGGCCAGGGCCGGGGAGGAACCGACGGCTTCTTCCCGGCCCGCCACGGCGTCATCCAACGTGCTTGCAGCACCGGAATGCCGACCCCGGCCGCGGCGAGTCCGGCGAGCGTGGTGTAGGCGAGAGACCGGCTCTTCCCGCCTCACGCCGGTCGGCCCGGACGGCGCGTAGCCGGCAAGCATTTGTCTGTGAGTTCGGGAGGCATCCGACGTGTGGACGCGTCTGGAATGTTCACGTGAATTGTGATGTCGCCGCAGAGGGGATGGGCCTTCGCAACTCGCTCCCAGCCGAAGGCGCTGATCGGTGTGAGCATGCTGCGTCCACTACAGTTCAGCGTGGGCCGTGACTGGCGCTGAGGTGGAGCACCACCGGGGAGCGGTCTGACGAGACGTCGTTGCCGTGCGCCTGGGCGATTGGTCAGCAACGCCTGGAGGGCAACGATGTCCGCGACTCAGACGGCCCAGCTCATGGATGGCACCAGCCTCGCCCAACGCATCGTCGAGGAGGCTGCTGCCAGGGCGGCGGAGATCTCACGACGCACGGGGACCAATCCCTGTCTGGCGACGGTGCTGGTGGGAGAGGATCCCGCGTCGGCCACGTACGTGCGCATGAAACGAGCGCGGTGCGCGAAGGCAGGCATCCAGTCCCGGCATATCGGTCTGCCCGCCACCACCACGACCGCCGAACTGATCGACACCCTCGCTGACCTGTCGGGCGATCCGGAAGTGCACGGCATCCTGCTCCAGCACCCTTGCGGTCCGCACATCGACGAGCGAGCGGCGTTCGAGGCCATCGCTCCGGAGAAGGATGTCGACGGGGTCACGTTGCATTCCTTCGCCGCGATGACCTTCGCGCTGCCGGGCTTCGTGTCCTGCACTCCGGGCGGGATCATGCGGTTGCTGGAAGCGTACGACGTCGAACTCGCCGGCAAGCACGCCGTCGTGGTGGGTCGCAGCGCGATTCTCGGCAAGCCGGCCGGGATGCTCCTGCTCGCCAAGGACGCAACGGTGACCTACTGCCACTCCCGCACGACGGACCTGTCGGCGATCGTCCGGGAAGCGGACGTCGTGGTAGCAGCCGTGGGACGGCCCCGGCTGATCCGCGGTGAGGACATCAAGCCTGGCGCGGTCGTGATCGACGCCGGCTACAACCCGGGCAACGTCGGCGACGTGGACCACGACACCGCCCTCACCCGAGCTCGTCTGATCACTCCGGTTCCCGGCGGCGTCGGGCCGATGACCATTGCGGTCCTGCTCGCGCAGACCGTGGCAGCCGCCGCGAACCAGCTCGGAATGCAGCACCACTGACGCCTCGCCGCCTGTGAGGCGGTGACCGCCGCCGAGGAGGCGGGCCGGCGAATGTGTCAGCCGGCCTTGGCGGGCTCTGAAGCCCGGGCTCGGGGGCGAGGCGGTCAGAGTCGGTCCCGGTCTCGATGATGGTGCCGTTGAAAGCGAGCCGGTCGACGATGGCCGCGCAGAGACGCGGGTCGGTGAACGTCTTCGTCAGCGCCGGACGACTCGTTCGAGGCGATGGCCACGCCGTTCATTGCCTCGCGCTCGGTCAGGACCTGGAAGAGGAGTTCGGTGCCGTGCCGGTCGAGTTCCATGTATCCAGGTTCGTCGATACAGAGGAGATCGACGCGTCCCTAGCGGCGATGGTCTTGTTCAGCTGCTTCTCGTCTGCGGCCTCGACCAGCTCGTTGACCAACTTCGTGGCCAGCGTGTAGCGGACCCGGTGGCCCGTCATGGCGGCCTCGGTGCCCAGGGCGATGAGCATGTGGGACTTGCCGGTGCCGGAGTGCCCGCTTTGCCGGCCCTGGTGGTGCCGGCCCCGCGGTGTTACTTCTCCTCAGAGCTTTCGTCCGGGATGTCGTCCGGCGGATGTCCGGCCGGGACGGAGGCGGTCAGAGTCGGCTGGTGTCAAGGGCGATACCGAACGGCTCCGGGAGCTGAACGGAGGTGCCGTAGGGGTGGGGACCGTCGGCGCGGGTGTAGCCGAGCTGGCCCGGCTCCGAGTACAGCGTCACGGAACGCTCCTGACGATCGACCAGGAGGTAGAGCGGAGCCCCGTACTCCGCGTACCGCTTGCGTTTGACGACGCGGTCGGTGTCGGCGTTCGAGTCGCTCGTGACCTCCACGACGAGCAGGGTCTGGTCGGGTAGGAGCGCGCCCGCGCCTTTCGCGGCCGCGGCAGGCACGACGGCCAGATCGGGGATGTACCAGTTCGGGGAGCCAGGCAGGTCGAGGTTGCCGGAGCCGATGACGCAGTCGAGTTCACGTGCCCGTGCGCGGATCTGTTCCCGGATGACGTCGATGGAGGCTTCGTGGTCCCAGGTGGGCGGCACGGTCTCGATGACCCCTTCGATGATCTGGGCCCGCTCGTCCTTGATGTGCTGGATCGCGTACTTGAGGGCACGTTCGGGGTCGACGCCGGCGTTGTAGTCGGACGGCGCTTCGCTCATGTGGCGTCCTTTGGCTGGCCTGGGCTTGTGCTCTCAACTTAGCGCCCCGCGCTGAGGGGCGGGGCGCAGCGGACCCGAGTCGTTCGTACGGGCTATTCGCTGGTCGATTCGCCCTTGAGGGCCTTGCGGACGGTTTCGCTGCTGAGGCCGATGGTGGCGGTGATGGTGTCACGGTGAATACCGCGCGTGTGTGCGGCGCGCATTGCCTGCTTGCGGCGGGCCGTGAGGGCCTTCTTACGGTCGAGGCCTGCGACGGTGCGTTGGAGGACACGGGCCCAGGTGAGGAGGGCTCTGCCTTGCCAACGAGTGAGGGTCCGAGCGAGGTTGCGTGGATGGGGTGCGGGTGTGGTGGTGCCGGCCAACAGGTCCCCCAACAGTTCGTCCAGTGCTGAACCATCCACGGTGCTGGGAGGTAACCAAGGGTGGCAAGAGCGCGAACTCGCCGCGCCGCTGCCCATCGGCAGCTGGGGTGCCGTCGGTACCGCAGTCAATGGGGCCGGCGCCCTCTCCCTCTCCACCTTCGCCAACAACATCGGGCGCCGCTGGCCCACCCCCCAGGAGGGGGTACGCACGGTGGCACCCCGTCAGACGTGACCGGAGCGCGTGCCCGTTCGTTGAAATGGGCGTTCACGTGCAGGAAGAAGCCCCGGAGCCGTGACGGGTCCGGGGCTTTGCCGACACCTCTCTGTGCGGGCCACTGCGAGGTGTCGAGTGGTGCGGCGGCCGGCGGGACGGTCCCGCCTGGCGGCCCGTGGTGTGCGGGAGTTTGCGGTCAGTCGGTGATGCGCAGCAGCAGCTTGCCCGTGGACGTGCGTCCGCCGATGAGCTGGTGTGCGCCGGCCGCGTCCGACAGGGGGAACTCGGCGGTGACGGGAAGGACAACCGCTCCGTCGCAGACGGTGCGCAGGGCGCGTTCGGTAAGCGCATGAAGGGCGTCGGGTGCGGCCTGGGCGAGGGACAGCACGGAGAAGCCCGCGACGGAGCGGCCCTGCGCGTACAGCTGGCTCTGCCCGGCCTGCCAGGGCTCGGCGCCGCTGGCGTTGCCGAAGGACACCAGGCGCCCGAAGACGGCCAGTGCCTCCAGGCCGCGGCGCAGCGTGTCGCCGCCCACCGGGTCCAGGACCAGGTCGACGCCCTTGCCGCCGGTCGCCAGGCGGACGTCCGTCTCGAAGGTGTCGGGCCGGAACACCTCGTCGTAGCCGTGCTTGAGTGCGTAGTCGGCCTTGGCGTCGCTGGAGGCCACCCCGTACACCGCGCCGGCGCCCGCTGCCCGGGCCAGCTGCCCGACCGCCGTGCCGATGCCTCCCGCCGCGCCGTGCACGAGCACGCTCTCCCCGGCCCGCAGCCTCCCCACCTCGTGGACCAGGGCGTGCGCGGTCGGCAGCACGGTCGGCAGCGTGGCCGCGGTCCGCAGATCCAGCCCGTCGGGCAACAGGAAGACCCTCGTGGCCTCCGCGAGCACGACCTCGGCGTAGCCGCCGCCGTCGACGAGCGCGGCGACCTCCTGCCCCGCCCTCAGACCCTCGACGCCTTCCCCGACCGCCCGGATGCGCCCGGAGACCTCCAGGCCCGGACGGTAGGGCAGCGACGCCACCCGGTACCCCTCGGCGCGCGCTTTCACGTCCGCGAAGTTCACCCCCGCCCAGACGGCCTCGATGGTCACCTGGCCAGGGCCCGGCTCGGGTGCTGCAGTTTGCACGATCCGCAGCACCTCGGGACCGCCGTACTCCTGGAACTCGACCGCACGCATACGCGAAACCACCCTTCCATGAGTGTTCAACCGGAAGCGAACACTAGCACTGTAAGATGGTCATCGAACACTGGGCGAAGGAGGACATCGGAATGACGGACCAGGCTGAAGGCGCAAGTCACCGTCCGGCGCCCGTGCACACGCACCCCGACGACGTCCCGCTTCTCACCGCCCTGTCCGCGCTCGCGGATCCCGTGCGCATCCAGCTGATCCGCGGCCTGGCCAGCCACCCCGACTGGGCGCTCAGCTGCAGCAACTTCGACGTACCGGTCGGCCGGGCCGCAAAGAGCCACCACTTCTCGGTCCTGCGCGACGCCGGCCTGGTCGAACAGCGCGACCAGGGCCCCAAACGGCTCAACCGGCTGCGCCGCGAGGAGTTCGACGCCCGCTTCCCCGGCCTCCTCGACCTGACCCTCCGCGCCGACGACACCGAGTAACAGCGGCTTGCTCCGTGGCGTGGCTGTCCGGCGGCCGGGCCGGGGCCGGGCTCAGCGTCTGCTGCCGCCGGGCGCCAGCGGACTGGCGACCTCGGCAATCGCCTCCGCCGAGGAAAGGAAGTGGCGCCATACGTCCTGAGCGATGCGGCCAGGCAGATCCCCCAGCTCGTTCGTGACAGCGGTTGTCCGGTCGGCGCATGACCGTCAAGCGGCAGAAGGAATGAGCGTGGGCCGAGTGCGGTGCCCTCGTGGCTGGGGGCTGTCAACGTGCGGTGGAGGCTGTCAACGTGCGGTGGAGGCCTCGGCGTTCGCGCATCGGGGCTGCGCTGATCGAGGTGGACCGCTGGGGTTGAGGGGGCGTCACTCACCGCCGCGGGGAACTCCCCAGGTCCTGGCTTGCGAGGGCTAGGTTGCGCCGGGCAGCCCCAGGGCGACCAGGAGGGCTGAGGAGAGCTCTTCCGCGAACAGGGCCGACCCGGTGAGCGCCTGCCGGATGGCTTCCTCGTCGGGTGTCAGTCCGGCAGCGGCCGACCAGGCCAGTGCGCCGGCGACGGCTGGTTCGATGGGGAAGTGCTCCGGAGGTATCTCGTAGCTCTCCGCCGTCTCGCGGTTGAGCAGGCCCTCCCAGCTGCTGCCGTCCGGCGTGAGGGCCTCAATGAAACCCACATCGCTGTCCAGGAAGGACACCATGACGGCCGGCGTCCCCGTTTGCTGGACGAGCTTCGCCAGGCTGCGCCGTCCGGCGTCGGCGAAGTCCGTCACCTGCCAGCCCTCCGCCAACGCCTCCGTGTCTTCGATGCCCGTGAACCCGGCTGCCCGCATGAGCTGGTGCAATTCCCCCGTGGACCGGGTCGTCAATGATCCGCCTGAGTTTCCCATGGCCAGCAAGCTAGCGGATGCCTCTGACAAGCCAGCTCGTGGTCCTGAGACGCCTGCGAGGGATGCCGTGGAAGGTGGGTGGCGCAGCGCCCTGGTGGGGGATGGGCTTGACCTGCGGTCCGACGACTTGTCTTGAGCCTGAGCCACCGGTCGGTGCCCCGCTCCGGCAGATGCCGATGTGTCCCGCCGCGCGGGATTCTATGGCCGCTGCCCGGCCGCAATGTTCACGCCGTTCCGTGAGGCTTCGCGTCGTCGGATGATCGGGCGTCGATATGATCATCTCCGTTGTCGATAACGGGGGTTGGCCAGTGCAGACCAAGCAGCGTCGAATCAGCGGGGCGGTAGCAGCTGCTGCCTGCGGGATCCTGACCCTGGCGGCCGGGTGCAGCAGCACACACGCCACCGCAAAGCACGACGCCGAGCCGAAAGCCTCCCGGGCTGCAGAGCCCCGTTCCCCGGCCGCCCCGGGGGCCTCTCCCGCCGATCTCAAACCGGTCCAGAGCCAACGCTTGCGCCGCTACCTGCTGACCACGGACGACCTGGGGCCGGGGTACACGCAGACCGAGACACCCGACGACGAGAAGGCCGCCGACCCTCACCGGTACGACGACATAGGAATGAGCGGCTGCCCCGCGCTGGAAGAGCTGAGCAAACACAGCGACGAAGTTCAGTTCGCGACGGAGACCTCCGCCGGTTTCGCATTCGGCACTGATTCGGAGCTTTCCGAGGAGTTGCACAGCGATACGCCTACCAAGCTCTCCGCTGGTCTGCGCAGGCTCGTGCATGCCCAGACGTCCTGCCCCACCTACACCATGACGAGCGGCAGCACCCCTGTCACCATCACGGTGCGCAAGGACGCCGCTCCCACCTCCGGACCCGACGCCTACGCGTTCACGACCACACTCAATGGCCCACGAGGCACCTCGGTGCTGAAGACGACTGCCGTCCGACGCGGCAATGTGGTGGTGATGCTCGTGGGCGCGCCCGCCCTGGTCGACCGGCACATCGAGGCCGCGGTCGCCAAACTCTCATCCGTCTGAGCCATCCCTCACCTGGTAATAGGGCCGTTGCCCGCCCTGAGCCTGGTGTGTGCCGCGCCTGCTCGGGCCAGGGCTGCTGGTACAGCCTTCGACGCTTGAACGTCGTGGCCGCCCAGGGAGGACACGCGGACAGTGCGGCGGGCACGGGACATCGACAATCAGCTTCTGCGGGGCCGAGCTTGCCCCGCAGGCACGCTCATCGTCGTTCAGCCAGCCGGTCAGCCTTTTGGACGACGGCATTCGCAGGACCAGCTTCGCCGATCCGCCCCCTTCACGCCCGCTGAACTGGGAAGACACTGAACAAGTTCGAGCCGCGTTCGACGCCGGACCATAAATGACAAGCTCAGCGCCGAACCGGCGTGTGTCTAGGACGGCCTCTTTCGGACCCGGGGTACCGGGGTGAGTTCTAGATCTCGTCGCAACGCACCCATCGGACCGGCCCGGAGCGGGTTGCCTGGGCGAACTCAAGGGAGCTGCACGCTCAACGCGTAGAGACGGGTGATCTGTTCGCTGTTGGTGTTGTCGTCCGACACGAGGTACAGCGGACGTTGGCCCTTGTGGGGGCCGGTGGTCCACGGCGCGCCGAGAGCCATACCCTCGACGTTCTCCAGCAGCGGACTGACGACCCGTCCTGAGTGGGTGGGAACGACACCGGGGTCACCGGCAGGGCACTGCCCAAGGTCGAAGAGCAGGCTGTGCTCGACGAACACATCGGCCGGCTGGTCATAGAGCGCCTTGCGCGCGTCCACGGGCTGGGCGCCTTTGAGGGGGACGTCGTAGACCCGGATGGCGTTGCCGACGCCGTCCACGTACTGCCGTTCCAGGGCGAGCAGCCGGTCGTCGGCGGACGCGACCAGTTCAGCGAGGTACATGCCCTCCTTGGCCTGGTACGCGTACTGCCGGTCGAGGCGGTAGGCGCCGCCCGGGGTGCCGACGTACCGCTGGATGCGGAGCATGTTGCGGCCGCGGGAGTCACCGTCCTTGGCCAACGCGCCCTCCATCGCGGCGTAGAGATATCTCCCGTCCGGGGAGACGGTCAGCGACTCGATCGTTCGCCCGGCCTGTCCCTGGCCCTGCGGGCTGGTCCGGAACTCGGGCGGAATGGGCAGGTCGGGGCCCACCTGTGTGCCCGTGGCCATCTTGAAACGGCGAATGGCGGGCCCGGACTCCGAGGCGACCAGGATCGTCTTTCCGCCGCGCTCGACGACCAGGCCCTCGCCGTCGAACCACTCGGAGGGTTTGGTGCCGCTCTGGGTGCGCAGTGTCTTGGCGGTCAGAGCCTCAGGGCGGAGCTTCTCCGGTGAACCGAGACGCAGCGGGAAAACCCGCCCTGTCTGATTGTCCGTCAGGGCCATGGCCCGGCCGGGCCCTGTCAGCGCGAGCGCGGAGAGGCCGCCGATGGTCTCGCCCGATGCCTGCTGCTTGTCGAGCGCGTCGGAGTAGCTCAGCAGAGTGGCCCGCGGCGAGCAGGCGCCGCCCGGCAGGCGGGGATGGAATTCCCGCACCCACTGCCACACGGGCGGTGCGGCGAGTCCTGCCACCAGGCCGAGCACCAGGGCACCTGTCGCCAGCGCGCGGCGCGGGATACGCACGCGCGGCGCAACAGGCAGGTCCGTGACTCCCGGGGGCGGCGCCACCGCCAGATTGCGGATGAACGGCAGGAGGCCGACCCCGCCCTCGTCCCGGTCCTGAGGCTCCTGCGGCTGCGGCAACCGGCGCTCGGCCATCCGGTCCCGGACCGCCTCAAAGATCGCGTGCAGGCCCAGCAGCTCGGGCCCGTCGGGCACGCCCTCGCGCAGTACGCCAACGAATTCACCGGTGAATGCCGTACACCTGCGGGGGTCGGGAGCATGGGACTTGCGGTCCGCTGACGTGGACGTCATCACATAGGCGCCGCGCACGCCCTTCAGCGTCTTGCCCGATGCCCGCACGCCACGGTCCGCGACGGACATGCCGCCCTTGAGGACCCGGCCGCTGTAGCAGCAGTCCAGCAGGAGGACCCGGCGCTCGGCGGAGCCGTGATCGCGCATGGCGCGGCGGATATAGGAGTCGCTGACGGCCGTCTCGGGCTGGTCCTCGACGGAGTCGGGGAGGGTGAGGTAGAGCTCCTCCTCCGCGCGGTCCAGCAGGCCGTGCCCCGCGTAGTAGACGATCAGGGTGTCGGCGGCCACCCGGGCAGCCGCACGGATCGGGCCGACAAGAGCGGCCGCGGACTCCGGGTTGCGGACCGTTGTGATCCGCTCGGCGGGGATACCCAGGATCGCTTCGTCGGTCAGCGCGGCAGCCAGTTCGGTGAGGTTGTGCCGTACGCTGCGCAGCGGTTCGAGTTCGGAGTAATGGTCGACGCCGATGAGGACACAGGCCGAGCGCGCGGCGTCGATCCCAAGCGCGTCCTCGGTGCCCGTGCCCTCCGTCGTCGCGTCGACGGTCACCTCTCCGCCTCCTCCGTGCCTGCACCCGGCTCCGGCTCTTGACCGTCCCCGGCGATCGGCCGCACCGAGACGTCCGGGAAGGCCTCCCGGACCGCTTCCAGTTCCCCAGGCATGGCGCCTGTGACCTGGATGATGACCTGGGACCGAGGTCTGCGCCCGTCCCGCCAAGCAGCATAGGAGAACGGCAGCTGCGCCAGCGTCGCCAGCGTGGACACCAGCGCGAGCACACCCTCCAGGTCGCCGCCCATCTCGTCCGGCCTGGCCGGTCCGCGCACCGGCTCGATCGGGATCCGGCCGCGCAGCGAACGGTCGTCGCGCAGCCAGGTGTAGAGCGACCGCAGCTCCTGCCGGCTGTCCGGACCGATCAGCTCGAACCTGATGTCCATCGCACTCCCCCCGGGTTCACACGTCAGCTTGCTCTCAGTGTTCCCCCTGTCACTGACATAACTTCCCTGTCTTCACGGGATGTTCCCCGTCCGGACACCTTCCGGCCTCCCGGACCGGAACCAGCCGGGGACGCCGGCACAGCGATCGTCCCGTCACGGCCCTCGACGAGTGGCTGCGACCGGCCCCTCGACCCACGCCGCACCATCGCGCCGGAGGAATCCCCCACGGGAGCCGGCGCCGCACTCGCGGCGGGCATGTACCTCGTCGCTGTCCCCTCGGTGCCCGACCTTCACTTCGACGCCCACTTCCACGTGCGCGACTTGACCGACCCGAACCTGTGGAACCACCTCGGCATCCGACCCGCCCCTGCACACACCGGGTGATCGCGGTCCGAGGAACAGCTCCGCGGGTCGCGCCGCAGAAGAGACGGAAGGCACAGAGCGCCCGTTATGGGCCCTCCACCTGTGTCAGCTGCCGGCCCGCGAATGCTCGGCACCGCAACAGGCGGACCTGAGGACCGCTTGCAGCAGAGATTTGATGGTCTGCGGGGGAGTGGTGCAGCCCCAGTGACCTGGTAGTTGGCCCTGACGGTTAGCGCGCACCTGTTGCTGACATGAGCGACGAATGGCCATGTCATTCTCACGCCGACTGCTATAGACGGTACGGAGTTTGTGCTGTTCAGAGGTCTGAGGTCCACGTCATGGGGGCTTCGCCCGGTCGGCCGGGGCACTGCTGACGACCGGTTGGCGAACTTGGCGGACGACCTGCTCAGGTACCAGGACCCCCGAAACGGCCTCGAGCTTCCCTGGGTAGCCCAACGTGACCTGGTCTTCCGTCCCTTGGACGCCCCCAGGATGTATCTGCGCGTCCGGCCGCACGAACCCGTCGGTGGGCGTACCGCCCACCGGGTACGTTGGAGAAGTCGTAGAAGTCCTTGTACTCCTCGTCGCAGCGCTTGCCCTGCTTGAGCGGCGGCTTCGGCTTCGCCTCGGCCTTCTCCGCGCCGGAAAGCCCGGTCAGGGACACGGCGCAGGCCGGCGTGAGTGCGGCGGTTGCCCACCAGTGACGCCGGCCGGATCGTATGTGCTGGGCCACGAATCCCCCTGGAGGCCCCAGGTCAGTCAGATTGCCCGTCGCGGCGCCATGGGCCCCCGTGGTCGTTCGGCGCAGTCGGGCATCAGCCCACCCCAGAGCCTCAACTTCCCGCACACGCACGGAAATTGCCTACGGCACGCCTGCGGCTCACCCTCCGCACGGGATCGTTACCGGCCACTGCCTATCCTCGGGGCATGACGTACCAGGACCCCAGCGATATGGACGACGAGGAATACCAGGAGTACCTGCGCGAGGAGAAGACGAAGGATCACCTCTCCGCCCACAACCCGCTCCTCGAGGACTGGCTGGCCCGGCTGAAGGATGCGTTCCCGGCCTGGGCCGGCCAGCACAAGGCCCGCGGCCCGTGGGACTTCACCGTCGACTCCCTGCCGCGCCTCGAAGCCCTCTTCCGGGACACCTTCCCCAGCACCGAGGATGCCCGCGCGAACATAGACGAGCCCCGCCTGGCGGTGGCGGCCTGGTACCTCGGCGAGGTCCACAACCGCACCTTCCACGCCCAGTGGCAGTTCCACCCGTCGTTCGCGGACAGCAACCCCCACAACTTCCGCCCCCACGTCACCCTCCCCTGGGACCGCCGCGACGACTTCTACCGCACCGACCCCGAGCACATCGAAGACGACGCCCGCCCGATCTACTCTCCCACCGACGTCCTGTGCCGTCTGCCCAACACCCCCCTGGAGAATGGGTTGATGTGGCGGATCGGTGAGCAGTGGGAGCCCGGCGGCTGCGACGACGAGTACTGCCGCTATCACGCCAACTGACGCCGGAAGCGAGGCCTCCTCGGCGTACAACGTCTCGGCGCCCGCGTCGCTGGCGGATGGTGCGGTGTGCCAGGGCGGGGCCGCGTGATGGTGCGCGGCAGGTACGGCACACCGATGACCGTGCACCTTATCTCGGGTGCGGATTGAGCGTCAGGCAAGTTTGGCAAGGTGTTCCGGGAGCCCGTGCCTGACAGATATCCACTGGTCCGCCAGGAAAGTTCAGTACGTGAGATACGAGCCTAGACCCCAACCTTGTTACGACCACCCGGGTCGAAGCCAGGGGCGGAGGCAGGACGGCACGGTTACTGCGGGATGCCAGCCGGTGAGCATCAGTAGTCGGACACTCCGGGAGGCATCCACTCGTGCACGGCCAGACACCGCTGGTCAGCGCAGCGTGAGCTGCCAGTATGCGCTGTCTCGATCCGGGTGGTCCGGAGGGCGCACCATCACCGAGATGTGCATTCCATTTCTCTCCCCGGACACGCGCACGGGCACGGTGATGCTGTCGCCCGCATCGATCGGCGCCTGGAGCAAGCGGCCCGCTTGCTCGCGGTTGATCCACTCACTTGTGCCCTCGTCAAGTCCACTGCCGTCGGGACGTTCAGAGGCCTGCACGACAAGGGGTGCGTCGTCGTATTCCGATTCCGAGACGCTGTCCTCGGCCGTGCTGCCGCCGGGGTGCAGTGATTCGTCCGTTCCGTTCTCGTACGTGATGGTGAACTGGTGGGCACGCCCGCCCGGCTCTCGGCGCGGCTCGCTGACGGTCACCTTGAGTCCGTCCTTGTAGGTCGCGGTGGCACCCGGCGTCAGCGGATCGGCCACACTCCCGGAAGAGCCGCTGGGCTGCTCCTTCAGACGGTGCGGATACCCGTCCATGTCGTTCACCAGATTGCTGATCCCCCACAGCGCCAGTAGTCCAAGGCAGGTGAGACCGAGCAGCAGTATCACGCAGCCCCACGGGCCCGTTCTGCCACCGCTGTTGGTGGCATCCACGTCTGCATCCACGTCTGCATCCACGTCGGTCATCGTACGAAGCGTGCGCCCAGTGTCCCTGAGCGCCGGTACTTAGAGCGGTTGAGTACCGGCTGGAGCAACTGTCATGAGCCCATGCCGTCCGCGGCCCCGGGCACGGGTTGCCATGGCCTCAGCGTGACTTACCTGCCTGCACGGCAGACGACGCCTCTGACCTGCACCGATACCGTCCTAACCCTAGATAGCCGTTCGCCTGTCCCGGCGGCCGCCGGGGCCTACGCCGCGAGACATGCCGTTCCCTGCCGGGGAAGCCGGTCTGGTCCACCTGCTCAACCGGTGCCAATCGAGCTCACGGACGAACTGATCGCACTGGAACAGGTGGCCTGGGACGAGATCCAGGCCGGCGCTCTCACCGTGGACACCGCCGAGGTCGTGTGGGCGGCCATCGCCGCTCATGCCGAGGCGACCGGACAGCGACGCGTGGCCGAGCAGGATGGCGCATTCCCGCGAGTATGGGGGGCACGCGACGCCGACGCCCCGCCGGGCCGGCAGCGACGGGGCTCCTTTACGGCTGGTGGTCACCAGTTGGTGAGGTCGACGAGGCGTGAGCAGTGCGGGTCGTCGGTGTCAGTTGTAGTGAGTCGTTGTTCGTCGAGCAGCGACGGCAGGGCCGCCAGCAGCGCGGTGAGGGCGCTGCCGGGGCGCACGTCGGCGGCAGTCATTCCTGGAAGAGTTTCCTCGGCGTCGAGGTAGAGGCGGAGCCGGTCCGGGGCCAGGAGCAGGAAGCCGCACAGGCGTGGCTGTGGGTACTCCTCGGTGGAAGGTTGGGCCAGGTGGCGCAGGAGCGTGAGGGTCCAGTCGTCGTTGGTGAAAGCGGCTGGTTCCACGGTCGCGGGGTCCACGGTGAACAGGGTCATTCCCATGACGGTGCTGACTCTGTCGCGGGGGTAGATGTGGGTTCCTGTGTGGACGGTACGCAGGAGGGCGGCGACGTCGTGTGGTGTGCGCAGTTCGTCGCCCGTGCGGAGGGGGATCTCGTAGGCGGTGAGCTGGTCGGGGGCGTACTCGTCCTTGTCGCCGAGGACGATGCGCACGGCGTCCGTCGCCGCAGGCGCGGGCAGGACGCCCCGTACGTGCTGGTCCTCGACGAGGGGTGCATAGACGTGGTGGAGCAGCAGGCCCGTGATGTCGGCCTGTTGCTCCACGATCTCTTCGTGTTCGTAGGTCACTGATTTACCCAGTTCGGGCACTTCTGCATGCCCTTGCAGTATGCGGTGATCACGCCGATCGTATTCCCCTTCCCGGCGTCGTAACGTCCGTCGTCCGTCTTCCGCGCGTGCCGGACAACGACGACGATCTTCACGGTTCCGTACCGGCGGTTCGTGGCGACGCCCAAGTACTCCAGGTTGGCCCCCTTTTTCTTGTCGACCTGGCCTCCGAGAGGGATGTTCAGCAGGTCGCACTTGCGAATGTTGTGCCGGCCGGTGAAGTGGTTCCAGCCCAGCTCGGCGTTGCCGATGCGCGTCGGTATCTCACGACCGTCGGGGTCGACGGCGCCACACTTTTCCTTCTTGTTCCACCACGGTGCCGCGCTGGCGGGTGCGGCGGCTCCGGCCACGAGAAGGGCTGCTGCTGCGACTGGCGACAGGAACGCCGAGATCTTCTTCATGGCCCGACCATGACACGGCTGACCTGCGCGATGTCCGCTCACTGACGCCCATGGCAACGATCTGTCGTCGCGGTCGGGTCACGCGCGCGACACCACCTGTGCCCGCCTCGGTGGCGACCACGCTCCCGTCCCCGTGGCCGGTGCTTTTGCCGGCGTGTGCGGCGGGAGGCCGCCGGGCTGGCGCCGGTCAGTGCCTCCGGCCTGTCCGGTGCTGCTGTCCGTCGGCGGCCGAGGCCGGCAGTCGTACACTCCGGAACTCGTCGAGAAACGCTGCTCTTCGACGTCGACAGAGCCATCTCGATCGTGAAGCTCCTCGTCGCCAGAGGAGACACGCGACGCCGCCGGCCGCCGAGGACCGCCACCGCCGCGTCCACCGCGCCATCCCACCGGTCGCGATGCGGGGTTCGACCGATGTACCTGACTGCGTGAGTTTGGGGCGCTTGCCCAGCTCGACCACATCCAATACGCCTAAGCCGGAGAGTCCGGCATCGCCGCCAGATCCTGACCTTGCCGTCCCGGACCTGGGCGTACAGCCGGGGCCGTCCGACGGTGTGACGAAACCTCTCGCCCTACTTCTCCTCCTGCGCAGGCTTGGCGCTCATTGGCCGCCGCAGCCGTGGCCGCTTCCGCAGCCGTGTCCTCCGCAGCTGTGTCCGCTTCCGCAGCCGCCCCCGCTGCCCCTGCTGCCGGGCCTGCCGTACCGCTGACCGCGCGTCCCGCTGCCGCGGCGCCGGGCTGTTCCCCGCGCCCGGGAGGCCTGTTCCTGATGGCGTAGGTGCGCTTGCCACCGCTCGTCCCGCTCGCGTTTTTCCTGCTCCTGCTTGCGGATCCGTTCGCGGCGGGCGGCATCCCGGGCCGCGCCGTCGGCCGGCAGCCATGGGGCGAGGCCGTGGTGGTGTCGCGGCAGCAGCGGGGCGACCGTGACGCCGGCATACGTATGCTCCGTCCCCTGGTAGGCGCTGCGCTCGATGACGGCGTACTCCAGGACGACCTCGGCGCCTTCTTGGGGCGCGCCGTACAGGACCGCCTCGAAGGGTTCGCTGCGGGGGTCGATGTCGTAGTGCCCGTCGTCGGCTCGGTAGGCGGAGCTCGTGCCCACAAGCCTTGCCGTGCCGTTGGTGTCCCGGTCCTTGGGTAAGTACGCGATCAGGGGCCGCCCCGAGGTCGTGCGGGCATCCGGATACAGCCAGTGGTAGCCGTCGGGTGCGATCCGTACGCCCACCATCAGAGCCGGCTGGGGCTCCTCGTACAGGCGGCGCGCCGCACGGAAGGCGACGTGGCCGCGCCCGTAGACGCTGGTGCCGGGGACGAGGAACAGTAGGGCGGCGATCTGCTGTCCGACGGCGTCGTAGGGTGCGCGGTCCGCTGCCGTCAGGTCCTTGACGAGACCGTCGGTGAGGAGGGCGCCGGCGATGAGGCAGAGGACGAGTCCGAGGTAGAACTGCCGGTACCCGCGGTAGTCGTCCGTCTCGGGTACCCCGTCAGGGAGTTCGTGACGGCGCCGGCCGGCCGCGGCGAGCGCGAGCGCCCGCTGCCTGCGGCGGGCCCGAAAGCGCAGGCACGCACCGGTGAACGCCCAGGCGGAGCCGGTCAGGGCCAGGAGGTAACCGCTGGTGACCAGCCTGTCGTCGGCGTCGGGTGATGCCAGTGACACGGCCGCATCCACCGCGACCACGACCGCGGCCGGCATGGTCGGGACCGGCAGATAGCGGTACCACAAGGGCAGCGCGGCCAGCAGGACGGTTGCGGGATATCCGAGCCAGTCGGTGCCGCCGGGCGCGGACGGGCCACCGCTCCACCGCGAGGCCGAGAATCCGGACGTCAGGACGTACGACACGGCGACCAGGACGAGGAGGACCCAACTGCCTGCGACTGGGGCGAAGGGCGCCGGGACGCGGGCTTTTCTCCAGCGCTCGGCATCGGCGACGGACCAGGGCGCCACGCCGCCCTCGGGCAGTGCCGCTGCGGGCAGACGCTTGATGTAGTCACGCACGGCTCACTCCTTCCGCAGACTCCGCACAGCTGCGGCTGTATCTGCCTCGCCCACGCCGGTCAGGCCATGGTGGGGGCGGCGGACGGTCATCACCAGATCGCCGGCGAGCGCCGCCCCGGCGCACCGGCGCCCCAACCCGCGCTGACGCCCCCGGTGAGGGAAGCCGCGCTCTGGTCGAGCAACTCCCGCCCAAAGGGCGTGCTCCAGGACGCACACGTTAGGAGCAGCCGATGAAATCGACATGAAGCGCCCTCTTCGGGTGTTCCGGGCGTGTGTAGGGGCCGGCCGGGCGCGTCGGCTGCCGAGTGCCGGTATCCAGAGCGTGCTCGTGTGCCGTGGGCGTGCGCCCTGCCGGTGGGGCGGGGCGGTCGCTGGTTCACTCCGGGCTCGCCTCTGTGCGTTGCCTGTCCACCGCCTGGCGTGCGGAGCTTACGTGGTGGCTGACTTGCTGCGCGCGGACTGCATCCCGCGGCATGTGGCGTTGATCTTTGACAGGATTCGTCGGCAACATCCGCAGCGCGGGGCATGGCGCCGGCTGATGGACACCGGGACGGCGCCTTCGGCCTGTTCGAGGGGGTGGAGTGGAGTGATGAAGCGGGGGTCTCTACTTGACGTGGTGGGTGCTCTTGCGTGACAAGCTCAAACGCCCGCCCGAAGAAGTCGGCGCACTCTTCGTACTGATCGACCAAGTGGTCAGGGAGCTGCGCTGACGGCGACGATGGCACGTCCGTTGCCCGTACCTGGGTGACGCGTCGGTTCTCCCAGGCTTCCTGCGCCGCGACGGAAGGCCGCTCGCTCCGGGCGGGGAGGGGGCACCGCTGCGATCACCGGCGGACGGCGCACATGGTGGCCGGCTACGACGCTCGCGCGGAAATCGCCGAGGCCGTAAGCAGTTTTATCGTTGGCGCCGAGGCCGACGGCACGGACGGCGCTCATCGGAAGTCGCTGATCGACTCACACCTGGACACCGCGGGCTCTGTCTCGAGGCAACGTTCCGGCCGTTGGCCCAGGAGAGGGGACTGCGCTTCTCCATACGGCTCTCCCAACGCTGCCGGACTCACTGCACTCCGATTCCGAGAGGCTGCTGTCTTCTGTGTAGAAGATCGCGGGCCGTAGGTCGTCGGCAAGGCGAAGCACCCAAAACATCGACACTTCCGGGTGTCGAGAATGCGGCACCGGCTCCGTCCCAGGGGTACCAGTAGCCAGAACGGACTGCGCGACGAAGAAGGAGCACCCCGTGACGATTCAGCGGATGGACAACGTAGGCATCGTCGTCGACGACCTGGAGGCTGCCATCGCTTTCTTCACCGAGCTCGGCATGGAGCTGGAAGGCGAGGCGCAGATCGAGGGAATCTGGGCAGACCAGACGGTCGGCCTCGACGGGGTCCGCAGCGCCATCGCGATGATGCGCACCCCGGACGGCCACGGCAAGCTGGAGCTGACGAAGTTTCACACCCCAGCGGCGATCACGGCCGGACCGCTCAACCCGCCACCGAACACTCTGGGCCTGCACCGTGTCATGTTCGCCGTCGACGACATCGACGACACGATCACCCGTCTGCGCCGCCATGGCGCCGAACTCCTCGGCGAGGTGGCGCGGTACGAGAACATCTACCGACTGTGCAACCTCCGCGGCCCTTCGGGAATCATCGTCGCTCTGGCCGAACGGATCGGCTAGGTCCTGTCTCTTTGCGATGGCCTCGAACGTGCGGCGGTGGTCGGCCCACCGCCGTCCGCGAACTGGATCGGCCGGCATCTGCGGCTCGATTCTGCTCCGCATCGCGTCAGTGGTCACTTGATCGGACAGACGCATCCGATCAAGTGACCAGCCCATCGAAGAGACGCGCGCTGGGCTTGGGCTTTGATGCGCTTTCAGTCATGCGGCGATGACGGGATCGCTCCGCAAGTTCGTGAACCGGAGGGTGCGGGGCTGTCGTGGGGTGGTGAGGGTGCGCCGGGTGATCCGGGTCTTCGCGTCGTGGGGTTTGCGTCAGCGGGAGGGTTTGATTCCCCAGGCAGCGGCTCGGGCGGCGGCGGCCGCGCGGTTGGGGAGGTCCAGCTTGGCGAGGATGTGTTCGATGTGGGTTGCCACGGTCCGTGGTGCGATGTAGAGCCGTTCGGCGATCTGTTTGTTGGTGTGGCCGGTGGTGAGTTCGGCCAGTACTTGGAGCTCTCGTGGTGAGAGTCCGCCAGGGGGCCGCGTTTGCGTGGCGGGGTCGGCCGCGGTGGCCACCTTTGGCGGTGGGCCTCCTCGGGCGACGGCCGTGGTGAGGGCGGCGGTGAGGGCTTCGGTGAGGAGCGTGATGGCGGCGCGTGCCGGGTCGGGTGTGCGCCGTGGTCGGCGGGTGCTGATGTTCAGCATGCCGACGTAGTGGCCGTCGGCGGTGAACAGGCATTGGGCGACGCCGTCCTTGATACCGAGGGGAGACAGCACGTTCTGGAAGCCTGGGGATGCCGCCAGGAGCGGCCGGGGGACGTCCCTGAGCCAGAGTCCGCCTCGGGCGGGGCTGCGGAGCACGGGGAAGACCGGGTCGTGGTGGAGGCGGGTCTCGATGTAGGCGGTGGCATCGTCCGGGTAGGTTCCGGCGAGGGTGGTGTGGCGCCGGCGTAGCGGGTCCCATCGGGCCAGGGAGGCGTGGTCGTACTCCATTACCTGAGACAGCGCCGTCAGGACTGTGGCGAGGCCGGTCGTACCGCTCGCACCGCTTGTGGCGTTCCTGGCGGCCTCGCGGACGTGGACGGCCGCGTCCAGGATGTCTGCTGTGCTCCGTTCCGCTGCCATCCTCCAAGGATGATCATGTGCCGGGAAGGCGTCAATCGCGAAGGGTGTCGTGATCGCGAAGGGTGTCGTGCACGATCTGTCCGTGCACGACGGTGAGGACGACGGGGATCTGTGGGATGTCGTGGGGGTCGGCGGTGAGCAGGTCCCCGTCGAGTACGCAGAGGTCGGCGACCTTGCCCGGCTCCAGGGAGCCCTTCCAGTCGTCGGCGAAGTCCTGCCAGGCCGCGTCGATCGTGTAGGTGCGGATCGCCTCGGCCAGGCCGATGCGCTGTTCGGGGCCGCTGACCCGGCTGGTGGCCTTCGACTCGCGCAGCATCATGGTGGCGAGGCCCTGGCGCCAGTCCGGGTATGTGACGGGGGCGTCGGACCCGCTCGCGACTCGCACGCCGGCGTCGATGGCGTCGCGGTAGGGCCAGGCGTACGCGGCCCGTTCGGCGCCGACGAACTCCTCCTCCATGTCGGCGACGGTCCATTTGATGGTGGGGTTCATGTTGACGCCGAAGCCGTGCGAGGCCAGCACTTTCATGCTGTGGGCGGTGAGGAAGTCGCCGTGGATGACGTAGTGGCGGGCGTCGGGCCGCGGATGCTCGGCCATGGCTGCGGCGAAGGCGTCCACGACGGTGTCGATGGCCCGGTCGCCGGTGACGTGGACGCCGAGCTGGTACCCGGCGGTGTGGGCATGCCGGATCATGGCATCGATCTCGTCGATCCGATCGGCGTCGGTCCTGCCGCCGACACACAGGGAACCACAGCCGCCGCCGACGTAGGGTTCGTTCATCCAGGCCGTCTTGTTGGGGACGATGCCGTCGGCGAAGATCTTGACTCCGTGGATCGCCAGGCGGCGCGGATCGGCGTCGCCAGCCTCGCCGAGGACGCTGAGGGCGCGGGCGAACTCCTCGGCGGTGCTTGCCATTCCGGTGGGCAGGAGCAGGACCCCGACGCGAGCGGTCAGTTCGCCGTCGGCCAGTAGCCGGCGGTAGACGTCGAGGGTCTGCGCGCCGAGTGCACCCCGCATGATGCCGGCGCCGCCGGGGCCGAGCCCGGGCTCGGTGTAGCTGGTCACGCCGAGCCGGGCGAGTGTGGCGAGGGTCGATCTGATCGCGTCGGTCCGCTCCTGCAGACCGAGCGGCGGCAGCGCGTTCTGTACCAGGGCCTGGGCCCCCTCGTTCAGTAGCCCGGTCGGCTCGCCTGCTTCGTCCGTGACGATGGCCCCACCGGGCGGCGCGACGGTGTTCTTGTCGATCCCGGTGAGCTCCAGTGCCTTGGAGTTGACCCAGGTGGCGTGCCCGGAGAAGGAGTACAGGACGACGGGGTGGTCCGGGCTTACGGCGTCGAGGTCGTGCCGCGAGGGCAGCCGCGACGGTTCGCCGAGGCACTCGTCGAGATAGCCGGTGTCCCAGCCGTGTCCCGTTATCCACTGCCCGCCCGGAGTCCGCCCGGCGGCCTCCCGGACCGCTTCGGCCACATCCACGAGGGAGGACACCGTGGGATGGCCGACGTCGAGGGAGAGCGGCGGCGTGGCCATGCCGAAGGCGCAGCCGTGCAGATGGGAATCGTTGATACCGGGAAGCAGGGTCGCCCCCCGCAGATCGACGACGCGAGTGCCGGGCCCGACGAGCGGGGCGACATCCTCCCGTCCACCGACGGCGCTGATGATCCCACCGGTCACCGCCAGAGCCGAGGCGACGGAGAACACCGCATCGACCGTGACCACGCGCCCGCCGAGAAACACCAGGTCCGCATACGTATCCACAGAAGGTCCTTTCAGAAACCGGGCGCACCACGGCCACCCGCGAACGATCTCCCGAGGACTATGGGCCACGCCGCACCCCCCGCACATCGGTCATCCAACCGATACGCGCTCCCGCCTCCGGCTCCCGTTTCCTGCTCCCGTCTCCTGCCACTTACCGTCATCAACCCACCCGCACCTCACCCACACCCCGCCTCCCCGAACCGACAAAGCAATCCCGCCGCCCTTGCCCGGGCCCGCCACAAGCACGGCCTCGACAACGCCGGCGCGCCCGCACCGCTCTTGCCGGCGTTCAGGTTCTTGGCGACCGCGCCGACGCCGGGCAGGGCGGCGCCCATCGCGTCGTAAATAGGTTGGGCGGGCAGACCGCCGCTGGTACGGTCTGGGCAGCCGTGAAAGACGCGAGGAGGTGAGACCCATGAAGGCTGTATCCCTGTGGGTGCTCCCCCTTTTCCGTCACGGTGGGCGATGACGTAGGTGTCGTCGGGAGCGCCTCGGACAAGGCACTCCTGAGAGGCAACACCTATGAATTCTGTGCATTCCACTTCGGACACGGGCCGCAACGCGCCTGTCATCACGCGGGTTTCGGACACGCAGTGGCAGGCCGTGGAGGACGACCGGGTCGTCGGTCGCGGCGACGCTTCGCGCCGGCCCGACGGGCGGCTCTTCATCAGCATCGATGCGTGGCACGGCGTGGTCTTCGACCGCATCGCCGAGATGATGCTGGCAGACCTGCCCACACCGCTGTACGCCGTCGTCGACGCGGCCGACCCCGACTCCAGGGCCGCCTGGGAGCGGTCCGGCTTCACCGCCGCACGCCTCGAGCGGGGCTATCTCGTGCCCACCGACCCGCAGGTCACCGGCCTCGGATCGGAGCAGCCCCCGACGGGCGTGACGATCGTGCCCGTCGGCCAGGCGCCGGACGGCCCGCTGCGCGCCCTGGACCGCATCATCCGCGACGAGGTCGAGGCCGCCGCCGGATGGCAGACGATGCCGGCCGAGGTGCTGCCCCGCCCGGCCGGCACCACCCTGCTCGACCCGTCGAAGTACGCGGTGGCACGGCACTTGGACCAGTACGTGGGGCTGATCCGGGTGACGCCGCTGACCCGGCAGCCACGGATCGGGCTGATCGCCGTCCGCGCTGACAGGCACCGCCGCGGCATCGCCCGTGCGCTGCTGGGCCACGCACTGGGTTCGCTGCACCGCTCCAAGACCGCTTCGGCATGGGCCGAAGTGGACGAGTCCAACGCGGCGGCTGTCGCCCTGTTCGAGGGCATCGGTGCCCGGCGCACGGCCGGCACCCTGGAGCTCGTCCGTCGCTGACGCCCCGACATACCGCGCCGAGCGACCGATCCGAGCCCGCAACGGCAGCGGCGACGCCCGCTTCGAGAAGCGGCACCGGCCCACCGCCGTCCACGAGTCGGCCGCACACGGCCGCCGGGCAGAAGGCACCACGCCCTACTGCCCACCACAGTCCTACCTGCCGAACACACCGTCACAGACCAAAGAAGCGAGAGACCATGACAAAAACAGCAGGCGGCGTAGAAGTCGAAGGCACCGTCATCGAGTGCCTGCGCAACGCCACCTTCAAGGTGCAACTGGAGAACGGGCACACGGTGCTCGCCCACATCAGCGGGAAGATCCGAAAGAACTACATCAAGATCCTCCCGTACGACCGGGTGCTCGTAGAGCTCAGCCCCTACGACCTCACCCGCGGCCGGATCCGCTACCGGTACCGGTCATAACGGAAGGAGCCGCCCGGGTCCCTCATACAGGCGCGCCCCACGTTGGATGAGCCGGCCCCGCACCGTGTCTCCAGCCCGCCTTCGAGACCACCCGCGTGGTAATGAGGAACCGCGGCGGTTGTGTGCCGACTCGCGACGGACGCGGGCAGGGACGAGTGAACATCTCGCCCCTGCCCGCGGACACATGACTGAGTGCGCAGGGCACCGGACCCGTACGCCACCAGCGCCCGAAGTTCTTTCTGATGGGCGGGGTGCGTCCTCGCCCCATTCCTGTGGGCGAGGCGCGGTGGGGGTGAACTGGTGCAGCCGCCGGGCGGGCAGCGCCGTGAGTTGTCGCAGCCCCCAGCAGGGCAGCCACCCGGGTTGTAGCTGTCGCCACCACCGGGCGGTGACCTTCGGCAGGACGGGGGTGTGCTGGGCGTCGCCCGCGGGGCAGCTGCTGTGCGGGGGCATGGCGGCCTGGACGAGCAGATCCTCGTAGCCGCGCTTTGAGCCTCCACAATCCACGCGAGCACCGGAAAGATGACGCACCGGGTCCGGCAGGTTCACGTGCCGGATGCGGCAGTGTCAGCCATTCATGGCCGCCCAGAACTCCTCGAAGGACATCTGGCGGTCGCCGTTGGTGTCGAGCGAGTCGATCAGCTCCTGGGCCTGCGCCTCGGTGATCTCCGAGCCCTCCAACTCCGCCACAACCTTGCGGTATTCGTCCGCGGTGACCTGGCCGTCCCCGTCGATGTCGTAGCGCTCGAAGACCTTGCGCGCCGCCGTCTCCACGATGTCTGCCATGTGCTCCGCCCTTCTGCGATCTTTGCTGACGGGCCCAGGTTATCCGTCCGCTCAAAGCAACGCGTGAGCGCCCAACCTGCTCGGCCGTAGCGGGCCGATCTCGCTGCTCGTTGCCCTCATGAATCGCCCGGACTGCCTCGGCGCCTCGTACGGCGACGCTCACTCAAGGGCCAGGTACTCAGGTGACGGGTAGGCCAGTTCGGGGTGTTCCACGACGTACCGATCGCCGTGAATCGCCAGCATCGCCCAGTGCCACGCCTCATCGTGAAACACGAGCCCACGGTACGGGGCGTCGTCCGGCTCGTACGGGTACGACTCCAGGGCAGCTTCCCGCGCCTGCGCCGGCGTGAGCCCACCATGGTGCTGCATCACCCACTCATAGCCGCGCCGCTCGGACTGCAGACAGTCGAGGTAGTCCACCTCACTCCACTCACTCCACTTCACGGCCTCAACACTAATTGCCCGCCCCGGACCTGCGCCTTTCACGCTCTGTGTCATTATGCGGTCGCGTCCCCGGGGAGTGGGCCGCGGTTTACTGGTTGCCAGGGGGTTGGGGATGGGTGCGGGTACGGAGCCGGACGGTTCGTCCAGATCTGACGAGGAGTGGGAGCGGTTTCTGCGCGAGTCGGTGGCCGGTGCCGCCGACGCGCCCAAGGAGCCGTCGGCGCGGGCCCGCGAGGTGGCAAAGCGGCTGCGCGCGGAGCCCGGCCACGGGCCGGAGGGCTGGCGCAGCTACACACCCGCGCGGCCCAAGCGGCGCACGGGCTGGTACGCGGCCGGGTTGCTGGCCTCGCTGGTGCTGCTGGTGGTGGCGCTCGCGCCGGGGCGGATCGTGAGCCTGTTCGCCGGCGCTGACGCCCCACCGCTGGCGGCTGAGACCGCCCGCCCGACCCAGGCACCCCCGGTGGAGGCGGCCCAACGCCCCACCCGCAACGAGCCGTTCCGCGGCTCGCCGGCGGCTCGCTGGGCGAGCGGAGCGGCCGGGATCACCGTGCCGACGGCCGGATCGGTCGGCTGGATGAGCGCCGCCGAGGTCGAGCAGGCCCTCGCCCGCAGCCGGGACTTCCTCGTCACCTCCGGCCTGGACCGCGGGGTGCTGCGGGGCGAGCGCCCCGAGAAGGCGATTGCACTGATCAACCCGCACCAGAAGGACGTCCAACACCTTCTCCATACCGCTTTCCGAACCCCGAGCGCGAAGAACGACCCCCTCCTTCTCTTCAGCCGCTTCCAGCCCTCCCACACCCACCTGGTCGGCGACGTCATCAAGACTCGCGGCCGGCTCACCTACCAGGAGGGCAAGCGCGGCGCACTCCAGGTGACCGCCGACGTCACCTTCGTCTACCCGGTCACCCGCGCGGACGAGAGCGGCGACGACGAGATCATGCGCACGATCGTCCGGCGCGAACTGGTCCTGAGCTGGGACGACCCTGACAAGGTGATCACCGAGCCGGGCACGTTCTCGATCGTCTCGTACAAGTACGACATGACCAACGGCGGCTGCGGCGCCCCGACGGGCTACCTCACCCCTCCCTTCGGCAAGGACCGCCAGACGGACCAGGCCGGCCCGGAGAGCGACCCGTACGACCGCAGCGCGCCGGTCGCGGGGGGCGAGTCCCCCGGGGACGAGTGCGGGAGAGCGACGCGGTCCTAGCGGGCGTTACCCGGTGATGGCCCCCAACCCCGAGGGTGATGAACCACCAGCCGCCGATCTGCCCCCGGCGCCGGGAGCGGATCGGCGTCGGCGCCGGGCCGGCCGGCCGAGCACCGCGTCCGGCCGGGCGGCGACGTGCACGGACTTGTCCGGGGCCGCCCGAGTTCGTGCCGGTGCATGGCACCGACCATGCACAGTCCACAGCGTCGCGGCAGATCACTCACTTTGGGATGTGATCTCAACGCCCCCCTGTGACTAGTGCTAGGGGCCTCCCCGTGCGATGACATGTCGACACGCTGATACGGCGACTCAGCACTCTTGAAGAGCGGGCGTGCGGTATCGGGCCCGGCGCTCAGCTCGAGCTCAGGGGTAGAGGGTGCTGCCCACGTTCCGCGAGAGCTGGGCGGCCCACGCAACGGCGCGGTTGCGGCCCGAGCCCTCGCCGTCCGAGACGGTGAGCAGCACACCGCCGACCCGAACGTGCACCCTGTACTCGGTGTGTCGGCCCTCGTAGACCAGTGTGTGGACCTCCAGGAACGCCTCGTCGCCGATCCCCTCCAGCGGCTCCACCGCGTATTCCTCGCCGGCCGAGCCGGCTTCCGCATCGGAGGCGAAGGACGGACAGTGCCGCATGATGTTCCGCTCGATGTGCAGGAGGTCGCGGGCCGAGCCGATGGGCAACGACGTGAGCGTCTGTGTGGCCACCGCATGCCCTTCGTTGGCCTCGCGGTCCACGAACATCGAGATGGCTGTCGCAATCGTTCCGCGGTAGGAGGCCGGGCCCAGCCCGGCCGGGTCCTCGTCGGGCAAGAGCGAAAGACAGTCGTCCCACCGGCCCTGCCGCTGCTCACGGGTGCTTTCGAACACCATGATGTGCGACTCGCCGGGCTCCAGGTTCCGGCCAAAGGCAGAGTCCGGCAGCAGCGTCTTGCGCAGTTCCTCGCCGGTGAAGGTCCGTTGGGGCGAGGCAGCGTCGTCGCGACCGGGTGCGGTCGCCGGCCCCGGCGGCGTCGTGAGCCCGGGGCCGGCGGTGGGACTCTGCCGCACAGCGGTAGGGCGCACGGACGGGGACGGGACGCCGTCCGCCCGACTCCGGCTGCCGCCACACCCCGCCAGGCCCGCAGCCACCACCACTACCGTCACTACCGCCGCTAGCGGCCCGATCGCGCGATGTCTGTTCACCGGTTCCCTCCCCAGGCTTGCCGATCACCGGTCGCGTCACCGTAGTCGACGACAAGCCGTCGGGACGCCGCAACAGAACACTCTGACCTGCAGATTCCCAGACACACCCCGCAGAACTGAACGCAGGCACATGGAGGCCCCGCTACCTCCGGCCCGGGAACCGGCGGATTGTCGCGGCTGAACAGCTGCCAGCAAGGGGGCTCACGTCGTACTCCTGACGATCCGCAAGCATGACCTCCACCGCAGCGGACCCGGCGGGCGCCGGCTGGCCTCGCCCTGGCCGGGCCGCGCGAAAACGGCCCGGCGAATGCGGCTGCGGTACGGCCGCCGCGTCTCGTACCAGAGGCGACCGGGTGCTTGCCAATGGGGGAGAGCGGTGCGCTGGAGGGTGTGGCGTTGCCCGCGGGTGCGCGGCCGGTGCGGACACCGTCGGTGCGGGCGGTGGCCGAGGCCGTGGGCAGGCGATGGCGACGGCGACGGCGGGCGCGGTGCGTGCGTTCGGCGACCCGGGCCGGGGCAAGACCACAGCCGTGCCACAGCGGCCGCCGGTCGCTGACAAGGCCATCGACAAGGCCATACCCGGGCACCTCAACGACGACCGGCGGCGCAGGCATCAGGAGTCAGGTACCGCTCGGCTGGATCATTTTCCGGCCCGCGGTGCTCCCCCCGTCCACGGTGACCGACGCACCCGTCATATAGGGGAAGTCATCGGACGCGAGCCCGAGCACTGCGCGCGCGATCTCCTCAGCATCGGCCATCCGTTCGAGTCCGTCGACGTTGAGCGGCCCCCATGCCTGCTTGTACGTTGCCCAATCCGCGTCCGGGATTCCCGGAGGGCGGACGAAGGCGGTGTCGGTGGTGCCGGGCAGCAGCGCATTGAGCCTGATTCCCTTGGGCCCGTACGCGAGCGCTGCGGACTTCACAATGCCCTGCACCGCCCGCTTGCTTGCCGTGTATGCGGCGCCGTTCGGCCGAGCCTGCTCGACCGCTGACGACGAGGTACAGATGATGACGCCGCGCCGCGCCTTGAGCATGTGCGGAATCTGGTACTTGATCGCCAGGAACACTCCCCGGGCATTGGTGGCCTGGACGTCATCCCACTCCTCGACGGTCATCTCATGGGGTAGTTTGCCGCTGCCGATGCCGGCGTTGTTGAAGGCCACGTCGATACCGCCGTAACGGCTCGCGACCCGGTCCACGAAGCTGCGCACCTGAGCGCTCACGCGTACATCAGCCTGGATGTACGTGGCTTCGCCGCCCGCGTCCCGAATCTCCCGTTCCACCTGGCGCCCCAACTCCGCCCGCCTGCCGCAGAATCCGACATGGGCACCCTCCCTGGCGAACGCCTTCGCCGCTGCCCTGCCGATACCCGAGGTGGCCCCCGTGATGAGCACCGACTTTCCCTGGAAGCGGCCGGCCTTTGTATGGGAGAGGGACTGGGCGCCGACCGCATGGGCGCCGGTGCCGAAGGCCGCGCTCGCCAGGCCCAGCGCCGCAGCACCACCGAGGAGGGACCGCCGCCCGGTGGCCCCGGATTTCGCGCTCGCGTGGGTACTCGTGTCCGTGTTCGCATGCGTATCCATGACGATCACACTCGCAGCCAGTTCCGGGCACACGGCTCCATCCTCGGGCCGGACATCGCGGCCGGTAGAAGGAGTTGCCCTCCTCCCATGGCAGGACCCCAGGCGCACGGGCGTCCGCCTATCGTGGGCCGCGTGAACCGACCTTGGATCGAGCTTGCGTTCGACAGGGGATTCGCCGTCATACGGGTCCTGGCGCTCGCCGGCGCCCTGATCGGAGATTTCCTGCTGCTGCGACGACCGTCCGGGGCAGGAGACTGGGGCTTTGCCGCAGCCGGGCTCGTGCTGTGTCTGGCCGCGGGTAAGTGGGCGTTCGGCGCGCTCCTGGCGCAGTCGGTCCTGCTCGTTGCCGCACACGCCCTGGGCGTGAGCACCACTTCTTCATTGAAGGTGCTGGCCGCCGTAACCCTCTTCGAGCTGGCGGTTCGGCACTCCGGGCGCCGCCTGGCCGCTGGGACGACGGCACTGGCGCTTGCCGTCGCCGTGAACCGCCTTGAGGACCTGCCCGGCGCACTCCTCCCGGTCCTCTACAAGATGGGCATCGTTGCAGGCCTGCCACTGCTCCTGGGCGCGTACGTACGCGTGACCCGCGACGCCGCGGTGCACGCCCGTCAACATGCGCAACAGCAGGAACTCCGCGCCGAACAAAAGCTGCTGGCCGCCCGCGCAGCGGAGCGCACCACCATCGCACGCGAGTTGCACGACCTCGTGGCCCACCACGTCTCCTCCATGGTGCTGCGTGTCGGTGTCGCCCGGCATGTCATCGTCGCCACCAGCACCACCGACCCCCGCATCACCGATGTCCTCGACGACCTGCATTCCAGTGCCAGCGCGGCACTGACCGATCTACGGCGCCTGGTGGCTGTACTGCGTGCCCCGGACCGGACCGGTCCCGACACCGGTGCCCTGGTCACGCCCGGGGCACTGCCGGCGGCACTGGAGTCGATGGTGGAACACAGCCGCCAGACCGGCCTGGCCGTAGTCGCTTCCGTGGATCCCCGTGTCGCGCGGCTGGACGCGGTACGCGGCCTCGCGGTCCTCCGCCTGGTCCAGGAGGGCCTGGCCAACGCGGCCAAGCACAGCGGGCCCGGCACACACGCCGAGCTGGCCGTGCGGGTGGCCGATGACGCCGTCCACGTGACGATCCACGATGACGGGGCCGGACGGGCCCGGCCACCAGACCCGGGCCCTTCCGGACACGGCCTGATCGGCATGCGCGAACGGGTGGACCTACTCGGCGGCCGGCTGGACGCGGGCCCCGCAGCTCAGGGCTGGCGGCTCACAGCCGAACTGCCCGCCTTCGTAACCGACATGGAGCCCCAGCTGTGATCCGTATCCTCATCGTCGACGACCAGCAGCTTGTCCGCATGGGACTGCGCATGCTCTTCGAGCAGGCGCAGGACATCGAGATCCAGGGCGAGGCGGACAACGGCGCGGAGGCGGTACGACTGGCCGAACGCCTCACCCCCGACGTCATCCTCATGGACCTGAGAATGCCCGGCATCGACGGCATCACGGCCACCCGCCGCATCCTGGCCACGCGCCCCGCCACCCGGGTCGTCGCCCTCACCACATTCGACGACGACGACCATCTGTTTCCGGCGCTCGCGGCCGGAGCCTGCGGCTTTCTCGTCAAGGACACCCCACCAACCAAACTCCTGGAGGCCGTACGCCGGGCCGCCAACGGAGAGACCCCCTTCAGCCGGGACATCCTTGACCGCCTCGTCGCCCAGGCGCTCCACACCCGTTCCTCCGCCGACACCCCTACGGACCTCCCGGTGCCAGCCATCACCCCACGCGAGCGGGAAGTACTCGGACTGCTCGGCGTGGGCCTGTCCAACAAAGAGATCGCCGACCGGCTGCATCTCGGCGTCACCACGGTGAAGACGCACGTGGCGAACCTGATGGCGAAGACGGGCCGGGACAACCGCATCCGTCTCGCCGTTCTCGCCGTCCTTACCGGCATCACTCCGGACTGACCCGCCTTTCTGAGCTGCCAGCCGCCAGCTGCTGCCCGCATGCGGTTTCACCTGCCAGAGGATGACGTGATCCGGCAGGTCGACGGCTCGGTGGACGGTGACCACGGAACCGTGCCGCTCCACCATGTCGCCCGGCTTGGGTGAGTAACCGCGGACCTCACAGGGGAAGGGAGAGCCGGCCGCCAACGTACGGAACGCCCGTGCGGGCCGGTCCGGTTGAGGATTGGGGAGAACGTGGGCGGCCAGGTCATCTCACCACGCTCCATGCGCCGGTTCAGCCGCCGGTTGATCGTCAGATTGCAGCGTGGTGAGCACACATGCCAATCGCGATGTTTCCAGTGTGTCCGGGCCGACACCGGCTCCCCACACACCCGGCACGGCTCCCTCCGAGCGCGTGGCGGCAACCCTGCCTGGGAGCGAAGCCCGCAGACGGGTGAGCCGATTGCGGTGCCGGATCAGCTCTGCAGCGCGCCAATCGAGGTAGGCAGCACCGAGACACCTGGCGCTGCTGGCTTGTAGGGGCGGCGTCCAGTCGCCTTCCCGTATGGGTGACATTCCCGTGCGACCTCCGTTCGGGCTGGTAGGAGTGGGCGTATCTCAATGACCTGCTCCTCGGAGGGTGATATGCCAGCTGGTGTGTGGACGGACGAGGTGCTGGATGGGATGCGGAGGGCCGGTGATGCGGTGGGCGACGCCGCGATCGCCGAGACCTACGAGCTGGGAAGGCAAGAAGAGGTGCGGCAGGCGCTGCTCGGGTTCGGCAAGAACAGCGACGCGATGCCCGTCGGCCTGCCGTCCCAGCTCCAGCGGTACTTCGAGCAAAGCTCCGTGCTGCCCGAATGGGCGGACCGGGAGCTGATCGAGCGCGGTCGCGCCTTGCTGGGCCGCTACGAGGCGTTGGTCGTCTCGACGCTGCTGTGCGCCTCCCTCCCGCTGTGCTACGGGTGTGGTGACGGGGCGCAGGTGCTCGCACGTTCCCAGCGCCTGACCTCGGGGGTCTACCGGAGGCTGCTGGAAACCTCGCAGTTCGTGGTCGACGTCCTT
This sequence comes from Streptomyces sp. NPDC101227, assembly GCF_044767545.1. NCBI lineage: Bacteria > Bacillati > Actinomycetota > Actinomycetes > Kitasatosporales > Streptomycetaceae > Streptomyces > Streptomyces sp. NPDC101227. The sequence continues at coordinate 233,672 of NZ_JBIWOD010000010.1, forward strand.
GACGACGGGGGGTTGGAATCTCGAGGGCGCGGGCTCCGCTCGGCACAGAAGATCCGCCTGCTGCACGCCACCATGCGCTACCACGTCGGCCGCCAGGACGACTGGGACGGGGCCTGGGGCCTGCCGGTCAATCAGGAGGACCTGGCCGGGACACTGATGAGCTTCTCCGTCGTTATCCCGCGCGGGCTCCGGCGACTGGGCGTCGACCTGCCAAGTGAGGACCGTGACGCCTTCTTCCATGTCTGGCGGGTCGTCGGGCACGTCCTGGGCGTCGACGACCGGCTCAACCCCACCGCCTTCGACGACGGCGCGGAACTCTTCGACACCATCCTCCGACGCCAGCAGAAGTCCTCTCAGGCAGGCATCGCCCTGACCAAGGCCGTACTCGACTTCATCCGGGAGGTCCTGCCCGGACCGGCCTTCGCCGGAGCCGGGCCGACTTTGATCCGGCACCTGATCGGTGACCGGGCCGCCGACATCGTCAACGTCCCGCCGGCAGACCTCACCAAGGCGGCGCTCCAGGCCGGCTCCGTTATGAACTTCGGCTACGGGAAGACGGGTGACACGGCTCCCTTCGTGGCGAGGGCGGCGAGCGAGCTGGGCCTGGTCGTCTTCAAGAACGGCCTGCGACTGACCAACAAGGGGCGCCGCTACGAGTGGCAAGTTCCCACCGGACTGACCGAGCCCCAACCGTCCTGACCCGCAGCACACTGACCGGGCTGAACGGTATGGCGCCCGGGACCGGACAGTGCGCAGCGGCGATTCGTTGCACCAGGGCCGGTGGCGGCGATGGAGACTACAAGGCGGCGGCGCGCACCACTGCGATCGTCCCCGTGCGAGCCGCCGAGCACAGCCGGCACACCACGCCTGTCGCAGGGACCACCGAGCCGAACCGGAACTGAGCGGGTCGGTGTCCTCGCCCGGCTCCTGCGGCCGCACCACACTGCGCCGCGGTACGACCGGCCTGTTGCAGCGTGACCTGATGTTGCTGCAAGCGGAGACGGAAGGAGTGGACGGCAAGAAGTTCCCGGCTGATGTCGCGCTGGCGCTGCTGCGGGCCAGCGTCTGGGCACGGTCGCCCCGTCGTCGCCCTCGGCCTCCTGCCCAACCTCGACACCTGCCGGGCCCGGAACCCTCTGCGGCCGGCCAACCGCCGAGTTCCGGACCAGGTCCTCGCCAAAGGAGTACGTCGACCGCGGCCTGGACGTCACTCTCGCCCGCCGAGACCTCGACAAGCCCGTCATCGACGCTGACCGTGCCCATCGACCCCGTACGAGACGGAAGGAAGCCCGTGAGCTACAGCGACAGCGCCGTCGTGAACGGGCGATCAGTAACCTCGCCTCCATGGGGCTGGATATCACTGTGATGATCGTTGACTGGTCATGGCTGGGGGAGGTGCCGTCTCGGGAGCGGCTGGAGCGTTTGAGGGATGCCTGGTATGACGACGAGTCCGGGCTTTGGGGCCACAGGGCGGCGGTGGTGGAAGGCGACTGGGAATGGCCGCGGGGGCCCGGTGGTGGCTTCTTCGCCATCTACGAGTTCCGGCGCACCTGCGGCTCGTTCAAGGCGCACTTCTGGGCCGGGGAGCGGTGGGAGTCCCTCCGGGACCATGCCGATCCGCTGGTGCGGACCCGGTTGGACACATTTCTCACTGGGCTGATCTGGGACGGTCTGGACGGTGAGGCGCAGCACACGGATCCGGGCTTCTTCTGTGACGACCCCAAAGTCTCCTACGGCCTGATGGTCGCTCGTTCGCCGGGCAGCGTTCGGGAACTGGTCGCGACATGGGAGGAGGTACGGCCCCGGCTCTGCGAGTTGCGTGGGGCTTTCATCGAGCATTCCGCCGTTCCCAAGGGTTGGATCCACGACTTCGACGGGTTCAACGACCTGCTGGAGGACTGGGGGCGTGTCCTCACCGAAGCTGCCCGGCGGGGCTGGGGCGTCGTAGGGCTGAGCGAATAGCGCGGCGCTGGTGTCGGTCGGGGCATCACCCGATCCGAGCGCATCCGGCTCAGGATCTGGATCGTCGGGTCGGTCGCTGGCCAACGTCCCAGCTAGCGGTCTTGCAGTTTGCTCCTGCTGACCTGACCTGACCTGACCTGACCTGACCTGACCTGACCTGACCTGACCTGACCTGACGTGCATGACGTGCGCCGGTCAAGCGGGCGGGCGACAGACGGCTGCCGCGCGCAGTCGGCCGGGAGCTCGGTAGTCGTCGACCCGTCGAAAGCCGGTGAAGAGTCCGTTCTCACGGCTGAGACCGGCGAAGTCAGCATCTGATTTTGGGTGGGGTTCGAGGCCGGTCGCTTGCTGATAGAACGTCGCCAGCGCCAGCGGAGCAGGGCAGTCGAGTGTTATCGCGGTCAACTCCATCTGCAGGGGCCTGGCACTCCGGGGCAATCGATGGACCTTCACCATGCACACGCCAGAGGCGGCCACCCGCTAACCCGGCCCGCGATATCCAAGATCGGAGCGACAGAACCCAGCTAGCTAGTGTGCTGAGTCGAATGCGGCCTGCGGGCTGGGGTGCCTCCGGTGGCGCGGGCGGTCGGTGGGGCGTGAAGTGGAGATGCGCGCCTGGCGACCGACGAGGAACGTCCCCCTGTCGCCAGGCGCGACCAGACACCAGGAATCCGGCCAGGTTTTGGGAGGCGCATCGTGCCTGCGGGGTCGAGCAAGAAGCGTGAACGGCAGTACGAACACATCAAGGAAAACGCCAAGGAACACGGCTCCTCCGAGCGACGCGCGAAGGAGATCGCCGCGCGCACCGTGAGCAAGGAACGCGCCCGCTCGGGCGAAGCGAAGCAGGCGAGCAAGACCTCCATCCGGGACCAGAAGTCCGCCTCCCAGCGCGGTGGCGAGCGCTCCCACCGCGGGCCCGGGGGCCCCACCAGGGACCAGCTGTACGAAGAGGCCAAGAAGAAGAACATCGACGGCCGTTCCAATATGAACAAGGACGAGCTGTGCAAGGCCCTCGGCCGCTGACGGGCCCACCTCGCACGGGGGCTGCCGAGGTGCGCCGGAACCCTGCGGGCGTGGGCTGCGTTATCCCGTCGGCGCTTCGCGCGAGGCCACCCCTGCATGCCCCCGGCGGCCGCGGGGGTGGCCTTCAGTCTGTCGTCTGACGCAGCGAGGAGAGCGCGGTATGCGCGACGGGGACGAGCCGGCGGCCACGCCGGATCCCGGACCGTGCGCCCTGTGTGGCGCTGCCGTCCCGCCGGACTCGCAGGTCTTCCGCCTGGCCCGTGACTCCTCGTGTATCCACCCCTTCGATCCGGACCAGGACGGTGAGCGGCTTCTGGTGGCAGCCTCGGTCACCTCGTCGAGTTCCAGGAGCATTACCGCCGTCGGCCGTTCGTCAGGGAAGAGCTCTGGGCGGGGAGGATGGCCCGGGCCCTGCGCACACAGCCGGACCTCGACGAGGACGAGCTGGGCGATAGGACGGGCCTGAGCTTCTTCCAGATCGGGCGCGTCCTGACCTGGGAGAGCGAACATTTCCTGAGGGCGCAGGCAGCGGAGGCCGGCCACGAAGAGCCCGAAGACGACGGGGTGGCTTTGTTCACGAGAACCGACAGCACCTGGGCGCGAGGTTGGGCGGCGCTCAAAGCAGTTGTCAATCGAACTGTTCATGGCTTCGGGCAGCGTGGGCCCCTGCCGATCGGGCAGGGGCCCACAGCACCAGCAGCAGGCGATTGCCAGGACTCTCCCTCGACGGGCAGCATCCTGGTCAGCGCGACTTACCGTCTGCTGGTCGCCCGACGGCCCGGCTTTATTTCAGATGCCGGGTGAAGAACTGGGCCGCGGCGTCCCCTGCGAACTGCGGGACGCCGGTGTGCCCTCCCATATTGGCGTGCAGGGACTTTTCCTTGGAGCCGAAGGCGTCGAACAAGTCCAAGGCCGCCTGCCGGTCGTTGCCTTCGTCGTCCCACTGCAGCAGGACATGCAGCGGAATGGTGACCTGGCGGGCCTCCTCGAACATGGCGCGAGGCACGAAGCTCCCGGCGAACAAGCCGGCCGCCGCGATGCGTGGCTCGACCACGGCAAGGCGAACGCCGATGGAGATCACTCCCCCCGAGTACCCGACAGGGCCACCGATCTCTGGCAGCGACAGGAGGGCGTCCAAGGCGGCCTGCCATTCCGGGACCGACTTTTCGACGAGCGGGAGGATGAGGGCGTCGATGATCTCTTCGCCGACCGGCTCGCCGGTCTCCATGGCCCGGCGCACGTCGGCGCGGGCCTGCTCGACGCCGTCCCAACGGGGCCGGTCACCGCTCCCGGGGAGCTCGAGGGTGGCCGTGGCGAAGCCCTCCGCCGCAGAGTGCCGGGCCCGTCCCGCCAGCCGGGGGTACATCTTGTGCAGTCCTCCGGGGTGGCCGAGCAGGATCAGCGGCACCGGTGCGGACAGGGATGCGGACGCCGGCGTCCACAGAATGCCGGGGATCTCGCCGAGGGTGAATTCGCGCTCGAGGACGCCGTCGTCGAGGCGTTGCTCAGTAGTGAATTGCATGGTCGTGCCTTTCGGGAGTGCGCTGGAACGGCGCTCCCGGACGACCTACCGCCCGACCGTGACCCCGGAGGGGAGCACCCACGTCGATTCTGTGTACACGGGTACCACCTCCTCAATCTCTCGCACGGCTTCCGGAAACGTAGCAGTGGTCGCGATGGTCGGCCAACGGGTTTTTGCGCGAGGCCCGTGGCCGGATGCCAAGGAGTCGGGACACAACGCAGAGCTCCTCGGGACCGCATCACGGCTGTTTCGGGCGAGGCCGTGATGGCGGGGTGCGCTGGGGCGCCGTCGGTATTGCTCCTCGGCGACGGAGTGCCGCACCAGCTCGATCGTGACGCTGTCCAGGATCTCTCTGCGGCGTTCGCTGCCCGAAGGCGCACCTTCGAACCCCGAGAAAAGATCCTCGACCCGTCCTCCCGTTGGTCACGGTGCTCCTCACGCAGGGGCGGAGAACATGCATAAGACGGCCGGGGGCGGGCATTCGCAGTCAAGATCCCTACGTGGCGGAAGGAGACCACATGTTGATGGCCCATCCCGCGATTCTGCAGGGCCTCACGCAGGAGTACCGGGCACTGGAGTTGCTGTCGGCAGGCCAGGTCGGTGACGAGATGCGTCAGCGGATGGATGACCTCGCGTACACACTCTGCGTCTCCACCGGGACATCCGATGTGGATGCTGCGTTGATCGCCGCTGAGCACCACCTGCCGGGCGCCCGGGTAAAGGACGACTCCTCGCTCACCGTCTGAGCCTCATCGCCCGGCAGGTGCGGGACGGGCGGGCGTGCTCAGAAGAAGTGCAGTGGGCGGCGCAGCCATGGCGGGAGGCAGGGAGGACAGAGCTGACGACACGAGCCGTGGAGGAGCGGCTGGATGCCTACGTCACCGCCGTGATGGAGGCGCTGGGCTGAGCCAAGCCGGTCCAGGGCGCAGGCAGGGCCGCGAACCGCCATTGCCCACGCCCTACCTCAATTCGAACAGCGACATCACCCGCCGTGACCACTCCCCGTGATCTGTGGCAGAACCCCATGAAGCCAGGGCCTCCGGAGCAGGAACGGGTGATCCGGTCGGCTCTGGAGAGGTTGCGGGCCAAGCTCGCCAACTCCGCTCCATCGGGCTCACTGGGTTCGAGGAAGGCCCTGCGGCGCTCACAGGGCCTTCCTCGCTGTCCGGGAGGTGGCCGGCGATGACCTCTAGGGCGGGCTGTGCACGGTGCGCGGCCGACGCGCCAGTCCGGCCAGCTCAGCCGCCAGCAGGGCCAACCACACGCCCACCAACATCACATGCAACCTCTGTGGAACGCCGTGCCAGCCGGGCCGCCCGAACAGCGGACCCACCGTGCATACGGATGCTGGCAAAGCCAGTGCGAGCACCCGGGGGCCCCAGCGCTGGATCAGCGGCATCCGGGGCACGACAGAGACCCGGATGAAAAGCACCATCGAGGCGAAGACAAAGAAGTGGGCCAACGCACTGGTGCCGGTGTGCCACGGATGCACCGCCTCGCACTGCAACTCCACCGACGGGGCGCACCTCATGGGCAGGCCGACATCGGCCAAAGAGGACAGGCCAAAGCACATCAGCGCTCCCCAGCATGCCCGGGCCCAGCCCCCCGCTGCCGCCTGACAGGCCAGCAATGCGCCCACGACGACCAGGAGCGCGCAGAGGCTTTCGATGCCGGCGAATACCGGCCGGAAGGGCTGGTCGGCGGCGTAGAGCTCGCTCACGTAGGAGTGGCGCGGATCCAGCCCGGTCGGCAGCAGGAATTGAAGGAGCCAGCCGTTGTAGAGCAACGAGCCCATCGCCAAGAGGATGGCCGGCCACGTCGTCCAAGGGCTCCTGCCGTGGGACCTCGCTACTGCCCCTGTTGGGTTCACGTTCCCTTCAGCGTCAGTCGTCCTGTCTCTTTGCGACCCGATCACGCCGTTCCTCGATCTGTTCGCACGAATCTCCTTCACCGTCAACACAGGTGGCGTGGCCGCCGGTGCCCCCGTGTTAACCCTCAAGAGCCGCGGAAGACACGCAGGTCAGGCATGCGCCACCTACGCAAGGAAGGTGCCTGCTACCACCGCGGCCGGTACAAGGACCTCTACGACAAGACCAGCTTGCCCACCCCGCCCAAGCAGGGTGAAGGCTGCGACGAGTGTCCGTTCGCCGCCACTCTCTGAGGCGCCGCCAGCAAGAAGTGGGACCGCTCCGTCCGGCCGGTGAACAAGCATCGGAACCAGAAAGCCGGCGCGATGCTCCGCGCCTACACCGACCGCATCGGATAAGACTCGTGGCGTGTTCCGTACGTACGAGGCGCGCAGCCTTCTCCAGGCCCGCGAGGTTGAGCAGGCTCTCGCCGTAAGTACCGAATCATTCGATGTCGCCACTCGCATCGGCGCGGACCGCTGCGTCACCCTGGTCCGCGACCTGGCCCCGCGTTCACGCCGTACAAGGCGGTCGACGGCGTGCCGGAGTTCCTGGAGAGACTTCGTCTGCTTGACCGCAAATGACGCCGCGTTCACCGGACTGGCCGTGGTCGATGCGCGCCCTGGCTTGATGCTGCGCTCCCGGTCGCATCACCGGGCAGGTCGAGGCTGCGACCGTCGAGGCTCCCGCATTCGGTTCGGCAAAAGAGGACTCAACGCTCACTAAGGTGCTGGAGGAGAAGGGCCCGGAGGCGAGCGACGACAGAACTACGCCTTACGTACCAGTCTCACCTAAGCCCGTAGCCCGATTCTCCAAGCCCTGACAAAGCTTGGCGTCACACCATGCGAATAGGACTACTTGGCACCGGCAACGTTGCCCGAGCGCTGGCCCACGGCTGGAGCGCTGCAGGACACGACGTGCTCCTCGGTTCGCGCCTCCCCAAGGAGCGTACAGACCTAGGCCTTCCCGTGGCGGGCCTGAGCGAGACAGCAGCCCACGCGGAGGTACTGGTCAATGCCACTCCGGGGACCGTCTCTGTGGAGTTGCTGCGCTCCATCGGGGCACCTGCGTTGGCCGGCACCCTGCTGATCGATGTCGGGGTGGGCCTCTCCGACGACTTCACCGAGCTTTCGCATCCCAACAGCAGTCTGGCCGAACAGATTCAGGAAGCCTTCCCCTTGACCCCTGTGGTCAAGACGCTGTGCACCATGGACTCCGCCGTGATGAGCGCGCCGGATGGTCTGGGTGGCCCGAGCACCGTCTTCCTCTCCGAGGATGACGCCGAAGCCAAACGCACCACCAGCCGCCTGCTTATCGACCGCGGCTGGCCCTCATCGTCCCAGCTGGACATCGGCGGCATCACCACCGCACGCGGTCAGGAGCACTTCGCCCTGCTCTTCATTGGCATCGCTAACGGGCTGGGGTCCCACATGTTCAACATCAACGTGGTCCCCCACCTCTCTGCCTAGAGCCGTCCGTCTATGGGGTGGGGGATTGCATCGTCATGAACTGTCCGGCGCAGAAGGGAGAATTCGTCCGGCCGCTGCTGCCCGAGTTGTTATGAGCAGTTTGGCGAAGCACCGGCTGTCAGGATAGCCCCGATACGGGACGAATTTCGCCGTTCGTACCCGCTGGCGACGTACAAGGCCATGGCTTCCGGCAGAGGCCTACCGGTCTCGAGCACCATGCGGATCCGCCCGGCGGCCCGGGTGCTGTCCTCCAGCGCCTGCAAAACGCGGCGTGGGAGCCTCTGTCCCCGGGCTTCGGGGACCACGTACATGCGCTTGATTTCGGCGTCGCCATTCGTGTATCCCTCATCATTCGTCTCCTGGGCGCGCCAGCTGCCGCACGCTACGGGCTTTTCGCCGTGGTACGCGATGAGGAACGGTGAGTCGGCTCCGTTCTCTGTTCTGCTCGCCGCTCTCGCGGTCATCGTCGTGTTGCTCGCCGTGGTCGCCATCGTCGTGCGGGCGGTGGTGGCGAAGGCACAGCCCGAGGAAGACACGTCGCTCCACTGCAGGTCAGAACATTCGTGGGCCGCCCCGAACCCCCAGACGATCATTTGAGTAGCGGCGTGCGGTATTGGTCCTGGTGCTCAGCTCGTTCTTTAACCTGCGGTGTTCTGGGACGTCGAACCTGGACCGCCTGGCCGTCGAAGTTGGACCGGCTGCGATGTTGTCGGGGGTTTTCATGCTTCTATGCGCAGCCAAGTGTCGCCTGCGCGGAGCCAGAGGGAGCCGTCGCGGCCTTGGCCGCAACGCATGACCACTCGACCGGGAACGCGAAGCGTGCGGCGGCTGGTCACTGTCCACGTGGTGCCGTTGAGTTCGGCACGTGTGAGCTCGACGGACCGCTTGTTGTGGTTCCGGCGTGTAAGTACTGCCTGGTTGCCTCGAACCGCGAATCCGTCCGGGGCGCGGACCGGACTGGGGTAGCTGACCACGTCGCCGGTGGACGGGGTGATCTGTGTCAGGAAGGTGCCGCCTCTGCTGCTGCCGGAGTACCACACGAGCCATACCCGTTCGTTCTCGGTCGCGGCGGTGCAGCCTTGCAGCGGGTGGTCGGGCAGCTGGCCGTCGGGAGTCCAAGCCGCCTGGCCTCGGGTGTTCCAGCCCGCGAGGCCCGCTCCCGACTCGGGGTGGCTGCCGTAGATACCTTCGTCGCCGTAAGCCGTCCAGATGCCGCCGTGGACATCGGTGACCAGGGCGGGGATGTCGTCGCCGACGCAGAACTCGGCTTCAGGTGTCCCGGATGGGGAGAACACCACAGCATTGGCCGGCCAGGGACCCTCGGCCTCGTTCCGGAACGTGCGGCCACTCACCAGCAGGAATCGGGAATCCGGGAGCAGGGCCAGGTGGCCTGGCCGCATCCGAATGTCCTTCACCAGGGTGCGCCGCTCCTCCCGGCCGGTGATGGTGACCAATTCACCAGTGAACGGAACTTCCAGCCCCCATCCGATCCACCCCTTGGGGTAGCGATTGCGAGCAAGATAGCGCCGGTGGACCAACAGGACCGCAAGTTCCCCGGCGGGACCGACACTCCACCAGAGTGCTTGGTACCCCCGACCGGCATCGGCAGTGGGAAGCCGCCACACGTGGTGTGTCGCGGCATCGGAACGAGCAGTCATGGGGCGGAGGTTCATAGGAAGTCGCCTCTAGGACTCCAGGGGCTGAGCCGCCCGAAGAGCGCTACCTTACCGGCCCTCGACCAGCCCACCCCAGCAGCAATCCGTCCAGCGGACGTGTCACAGGACATCCGGTGTCGAAAGGTGCCTCGAACTATGCTGCCCAGCTGGGCATACTCCGGACACTGCGGCGGCATTCGCCTGATCACGTGCACCGGACAAGGTTCACTGATCAAGACGAGGGCAGTGAGGGTGAGCCTGCTGCCTGAACCTGTTCCCGGTGAAGCATTCGCTGTGTCGTCACGTTTCCGGGGTGACTTCTTCGACTGCCTGACCGCGCGCGGGGACACGTTGTTCGAGTTGAACGACGCGTTGCTGTGCGCGGGCGGGCCGGTGACCACGCCGGTGGACCTCACGCTGGTGGCCGACCATCGGCGGGCCAGGCCGGTGACGCACCCGCATTCGAGCAGGTCATGGCCCGCTTATGGGTACCCCGGCGGGTTGGGCGACCCAGAATCAGGCCGGACCTGGTCCTGGCAGACAAGGCGTATTCGTCACGACCGATCCGCTGTCATCTGCGACGACGCGGGATCCGGGCGGTGATCCCACAGCCCGCCGAACAGGCCGCCAACCGCAAGCGGCTCGGTCGCCGCGGCGGCCGACCGCCGGCCTTCGACCGCGAGACCTACAAGCAGTGCAACACCGTCGAGCGGTGCATCAACAAGCTCAAGCAGTGGCGCGGCCTGGCCACTCGCTACGACAAGACCGCCACCATCTGCCTCGCCGGGCTCCACCTCGCCGCCATCTTTGTCTGGTCGGCGAGGTGATCCGAAGGAAACGGTTCTCCCCGTCCATCGTCGGCCCTGCCATCCAGAGGGGCCTACGCTCCCGAGACGCGTGCGAGCCACTCCTCAAGGCCATGGACGGCGCCCTCCAGGCGGCTTTCGAATTGCTCCTTGGAGAGCTCACCGTTACCGAAGGAACGCCATGCGCCGGTCAGCGCGTCGACAATCTCTGCCTGTGCCATGAGGAGATCAGCGAGTTCCTCCGCGCTCGTGGTGCGATTCTTCTCGGACAGCGTCCACAGGGTCCCGGCCGCATCGGCCGAGATTCCCCGCCCCGCGAGTTCGACGGCACGCCATGACACGGTCGGATCCGCCGCCACTTTGAGCAACACATCGAGCATTTCGGAATTCCTGGCAACCATCTTTGTTCCTTGAGGTCGTACGGTCGTGATGCCTGACGGTATGGGGTGGCCACATTGCCTGGCTCATGTGTCCAGCGGTAAGGATCTACTGCCCGCCGGCCATGAACTTCCGCGCCCAGGGGATGGCCGCCTTCCCTTCCGGCACATCGGCCCCTCCCGCTCGGAGCACGTGCGCGACGTAGGTCAGGCAACTGTTCCCGAGTGGGTGGTAGGGGCCCCAGCTCCCCTGGTTGTCGCGCTGGAAATTGAGTGCGGCTCTGGCATCGGGAAGGTCAAGATCGCGGCTGACGATACTAGGGGAACCCACGTACGGCTCGACCACGGCTTCCCCGTCATGCGGCATGAGATGGGTGTGGGTCACCCGGTCGCCATCCGTCACTTCCACGCTGAAGTGGTTGCCTTCGCCGTGATAGTGGACGGTGGCGATGCCGGGGGTCGGCTCGCCGGATTCATCGTCCCCGTCCTTGCACGAAAGCCCGAGAGGGTCGGTCCAGCGATGCGGATTGCGGACATACGCGGCGGGGTTCGGCGCCGGGGCCAAGCCGAGCGGATCGGCGCTCGCGTACCGGGCGGCCTCCGGGTCGTAGTACCGGTGGAAATTGTAGTGAAAGCCGGTCTCCGGGTCGAAGTACTGCCCCGGGAGGCGCAGCGGCGTGTAGGCGCGGGCATCGGCATTCCAGGTGGTGGTCCCCCACAGGGTGCTTCGGGTACGCCAGGCAATGTCGCCGGACTCGTCAACGAGTTCGGTAGGAGTGCCGACGAGGTCGGTGACGATGGCGAAGAAGCGCTGGTCGATGGTCTGTTGGGAAGCGTGGGCCGCATCCTGTTGGCCGGGCTCGGCCACCGGCGGGTGAGCGGTCATCTTTCGCTCGGTCTGGGCTATCGGATGCAGACCGTCGTGATCCCACGTCAGGACGATGCGACGGGTGTGCCCTGACAGGAGCGTGGTTTGCTCGGCGAGAGTGGTGCCGTCCCAGGTGAAGTCAGTCTGCTCCACCACGGCGTCGTCGTTGTCGAGGCGTTGTTTGGCGCACCGGCGGCCGAGCGGGTCGTAGAGGTAGCGCCAGGTCGTGCCGTCGGGGGTGACGACATGGGTGAGGCGGTCCTGCGCGTCCCAGGTGTAGCGCCAAGTGTCGGGCCTGCGGGACAGGCGGGTCTTCTGGCGGAGGGTGATGCGGCCCTGGGCGTCGTGCTCGTAGCTGATCTGTCCGGCACCGGTGATGCGGGTGCCCTCGTAGGTACGGGCCCCGTGCGATGCCGAGCCCGGATGGGTGGTGGGCCAGTCGGCCTGGGTCTGGTTTCCGGCCTCGTCGTAGGCGTAGGTCTCCGTCCAGTCCGCCGCCCGCACGGTGGTGACGCGGCCGGCCACGTCCAGGTCAAAGCTGCGGGGGCCGTTGAGCTGGTCGTCGACGCCGATCAGATTGCCGTCCGGCCGGTAGGTGTACGAGCGGTGTTGCAGCGAGCGGGTCCCGGTCCCTGTACCGGCCGGGGCACCGGCTCCGGCTCCGGCGAGAAGGGTCTGGGTGGCGCGACGGCCGGCGGCGTCCCAGGTGGTGGTGAGGGACAGGTCCGCGCCGAGGTGCCGGGCGAGTTCGCGGCCGACGGCGTCGCGTTCGAACGCGAGGGCGTGGCCCGACGCGGTGAGGCCGGTCCGGCGGCCGGCCGCGTCGTAGGACCACGTGCTGGTCGCACCGCTAGGGGTGGTTCGGCGGCGGCGACGGCCGAGGGCGTCGTGGTCGAAGGACAGTGCGCGGCCGTTGCACTCCTCCACTTCGACGCGGCCGAGCCGGTCACGACGGTAGACGAGAGTTGCGTCGGGGCTGGAGACCCGGATGAGGCGGCCGGCGGCATCGTGGGTGTAGGTGGTGATGTGGCCGTCGGCGTTCTTCTCAGCGATCCGACCCAGGTCGTCGTAGGTGAAGGAGATGGTCTGCCCGAGGGCGTTGACGCGACTGGCGAGCTGCCCGGCCGCGTTGTGCGTGTAGCGCAGGGTGCGGCTGTCGAAGTCGGTCTCGCCGACCAGACGGCCAGCGGCGTCGTAGTCGTAGGTCCAGGTCAGTCCCTGGGGATTGGTGACCTGGACGAGCTGCAGCTCGGTGTCGTGGGTGAACTCGTGACGGGCCCCGTCCGGCCCTATCTGGGCGAGGAGTTGGTCGAAGTGCGTGTATTCGGAGCGGGTGCGGCCACCGGAGGCGTCGGTGTGGGACAGGCAGTTGCCTTCACCGTCGTAGGCCCACGATTCCCGGGAGCCGTCCGGGGCGATGCCCTCGGCGAGCCGGCCCTCGACGGTCCAGACCAGCTGCGTCCTTTCGCCCAGCGGATTGGTGACCGCGATCGTGCGGCCGAAGCCGTCGCGGTCCAATCGCGTCACCGCACCGAGTGGGTTGGTGACCGCGACCGGGAGCCCGGCCGCATTGCACTCGACGCGTGTCGTCTCGCCGAGGGCGTTGGTGACGGCGGCCAGATGGCCGCGCGCGTCGTAGGCGTAGCCGGTCGTCGCGCCACTGGGATCGATCGAGAGGGTCCGATTGCCGCGCTCGTCGTACTCGTGACGCCAGAGGCCGCTCTCCACGTCCCGGACCGAGACGGTCAGGCCCAACTCGTTGTACGTGGACGCGGACTCGCGGCCATCGGGGCGCACCACGGTGGCGAGGCGTCCCCCCTCGTCGTACGTGTAACGAGTGGTGCGGCCCAGTGCGTCACGGGTCCGTAGCACCCGATCGTATGCGTCGAACTCGGTGTACGTGGTGTTGCCGAGCGGGTCGACCTTGGCAGCGACCTGGAGGCGCTTATTGATGAGATAACGGGCGGTGCGGCCGAGGGAGTTGGTGGCGGCGGTGATGCGGTGACCGGTGCCGGGGTCGACTGCGTCGTAGTCATAGCGGTAGCTCAAGTGCCCGTCGGTGCCACCTTGGCGGATGCAACGGCTGCCGGCGTCGTAGACATACTCGTAGCGACTGTTGTTGGTGTCGACCCAGGCGGTCATGCGGTGAGCATCGTCGTACTCGTAACGAGTGGGGATGCCGCACGAACGGGTGACCGTGGCGAGATTCCCGGCGGCGTCGTATGTGTAGGACGCGATCAGGACATCACTGCCGTCGTCCCCGGCACCCGCGAGACGCACTCCCGTGATGCGGGTGTCCTCGTCACTAGTGAACGTGAGGTGGTAGCCGGCCGAGTGGCGGAGGCCGAGCGGGGCGCCGGTGTGGTCGTCGTAATCGAAGGCGATCCAGTTGTTGTTGCGGTCGCAGATCTCGTCGAGGAGCGCGACGCCCGGCGTGTGGGGCGTCGGGGCGAAGTAGCGGGTGTGGCCCGTTTCCGGTTGGTGGACCGCCCAGTCCCCTCGCACACTCCGGGTCAGGGGCCAGCGCGGTCCGGTCGCCGGCAGCACGCTCTCGCCGGGCTCGGGGACGGCGTAGGACAGCAGCAGACCGTCCTCGGTGACGAAGATCAGGCCTCGGTCGTCGATCTCCAGGCGCTGGTCGACGGTGCACGACCAGGAAGGACCGAGGTGGCGGCCCACACGGTACGACGACTCGAACTTGCGGGTGAAGGCCAGCGGTAGGGCGCCGGGCAAGGTGATGTCGGTCTGACGGAGAAAGACCCGTCCTGTGGCGACGTCGACGGGGTCGCCGCACTCCTCGACGGAGTCATCGTGTCGGGTGTTGTTGTTCGGGTGATCCTGCTTGAGTTGGTCACGCGCCGTCCCGTTGGGCTCCTTGCCGCTCTTACCGCCGGCGCCCGGCGTACCGCCTCCGGGGTGACCGATCGAGCCGCCGGCGTGGGGCGCGTGCGGCATGTCTTCCTTGCCGCCCTTGAGGAGCTTCTCCATTTCCCGGGCGTGTTTGGCGTCGTTCTCGGCGTGGTTGGTGGCGACCTTCTTCAGCCGGGTGCCCGCCCCGTGGTACATGTCCTCGACCGCTTTGCCCGCGTCCTTGCCGAGGGTCTTGCCCAGCTTCTCGGCGGCGTGCTCCAGCGCCTTGACGATCGGATTGCTCATTCGAAGCTCGCCCCCGCAGCCTTCGTCTCGAATTCGGCGGCGTGCGACGCCACCGTCCGCGCATGTTCGTGCAGCTTCTCCGCACGTGCGTGCAACGCCTCGGGGTGGATGGAGAAACTCTCCCCCGCACGCCCCCCGGCCCCACCGGCGGAGACCCCGAGGGCGGACTCGGCGGCCTGGAAGACCAGACCGCCCACCGCCTTGCCGACCGTCTCGACCAGCGGATTGATCGCCGCCTCGATGACCTGGCCGATGATGTACTGCTCCAGCTGCTGGACGAGGTAGTCCATCAGCTTCTCGGCCGCTTCCACGACCAGCGCCTCGGCCGCCTCCGCGATCCCGAGCGTGGCGACTGCGGCGGCCTGGTCGGCGATGAACGTGATGGCCAGCACGGTCAGTTCGGTGATCGCCTCCAGCTTCATCGCCACGATCGTGTCGGCCGCGATGTCCAGTGCATCGGCCACCACATGGCAGGCGTTGACCAGCTCCGTCATGTGGCTGTCCGACATCTGGCCCCACTTGGTCAGCAGCGCCTCGTACGACGCGCCCTGGTACACGTCCTGCAACTGCTTCACCGTGGACGTGGAGTCCTTGTGGGTGTCGTCCACCTTCTGCGCGAAATCCTGTACCTGAGACCCGAATTCGCGGACCTTGTCCTCGTCGATGTTCGGCCAGTTCACCCCGATGAACTGGAGGAACGACACCACCTGTTCAGGCAGCTCGATCGCCATACTGCTCCTCCCCCTGGTCACTGCCATGACAGCTCATCAGGTGTCATTCAAGGCCGAGAAATGGCAATGCAAAGTCAGACCCTAAAAACGGCTATGAATACACCTCCCGGGAAGGGGGCCTCTTGATCCACCTGGGACCGCGCGCCCATCGGCCTTGCCACCGCCTTCCCGCATGGCAATGGCGCGACATCGCCACCCGCCACGAAGGAAAAGACCGCGCCCCTGCACCCGGGCCCGGGCCGGACTCCACACCGCGGGCGTCTTCCGCGGGCCCGGCCCTGACCCATCGGACAGACCCTAGGGCGGCGGCCGCGGGCGACGGGTGCCGCCGACGTCCGGGGGCTCGTTCTCGCAAGAGTCCCTTGGAGCCGAGCTGCACGAGCTCGCGGCCAGCTGCCGGAAGACGATCGTGACCTACACGCCCGCACCGTAAGCCGTTCGGCCACCCTGCCCTGGCACTGTCCGACCGAATTCTCGGCCTTCTCGCCGATCTCGGAGAGAGCACCGCGCCCGTCTTGACGATCACTGCTGAGCGGTTCGTTCCGGCAGCCTGAACAAGAGCCCGACGGGTACTTGTCGGATGGATGGATCAAGGGCTTCCTGAGTCAACACCACGCGCGATAGGGCCGGCACCGTGGACGCGGACCATCTCGGCCTGATCCGCCAGAGGTCTGCAGAATTCGCTCCGGGCGGGCCGGGACACCTTGTTCCAGAGATCGTTGCTTACGCCGCTGACGAGGCAGCGAGCAGGGGCGGCGGACGGTGTGTGATCACTTTGCATACCGACGGCTCGGTGTCGGTGAAGGACGGCCGCGGCACCGACACTCGAATCGACGAGCATGGCCGGGTGGTGAAGAAGCCGGTCATGGCCACGAAGGATCTTCGGTTCTTTGATCTCCCGGAGGCGGAACGGCTTCCGGACGGATATCCGCGTCGCGGCATGTCTGTTGTCGCAGCGCGCAGCGAGTGGCTGATCCATACCAACCCCCGCCTCAACGGATCCTGGACCCGGCGCTATGAGCACGGCGTCCCGGTGAGCGATCTGGTGCCCGTCGGGGCCGATGGGACCACGGGGACCTGCGTCCGCTTCCTGCCGGACGAAGCCCTGCGTTCGAGATGGTCGTTGACCGCGAGTGATCTGGCGTGGTGGTCCGAGCACTGGCCCGACCTGATGGCCCGCCTCGACGATCAGCGCGACAGCAGGGACCGGTTAGGGCCGCCGATCAGCTCGACGGCGAGCCGCAGTTCCCGCTCGGTCACTGGCGCCGTAGGGGCGTGTGCGTGGGGTTCGCGGATCTCGTCGGGTCACGACAGTGTGTGCAGGACGAGCGTGCCGTGCCGGGGCGCCGGAGCGTGGCCAGGCGCTCGCGGGTGCGGATGGCCACCTTGCAGACGGCGACTGCCCCGGCGTGGGTGAGCGCGGCGGTCAGCAGGGTGTAGGCGTGCTGGGCGGCTTCGCCGTCGGGTGCGACGAAGTAGTAGGGCCTGGCGAAGCGGATGGGGTTGATGTCGTCGGCCGGCACGAAGCCCAGGACGTCGACCTGGTGGCGGGTCGGCAGTGGCAGCCGCTCCAGGTCCCGCTCCGTCAGGGGCACGACGCCGGCGTCGGCGAGTTCGTAGCCGCGGCCGACGTCTTCGCAGGGCACCTCCTGGCCGTCGATCCCGCACACCCGCCGGTGACGGCTCCGCCCGGCATCGGTCTTGTGGATCTCCCAGAGCCGGACCGCGTGCTCCTCGGTCGCCGGGTAGAGGCGGCAGGGCAGTACGACCAGACCGAAGTGATCGCACCGGTCCACACTGCTCTGGGAGGCGAGCTGGTGGCCATATGTCCAGCCTCTCGCCGGTCCTGCCCGGCCGCAGCGCGGACCACGGTGGACCGGGCGGGTGTGACTGAGTGTTGTTGTTGGCCCGCCCGGCCAGATACGCGCTCATCCGCCCTGCCGGTAGTGATCGGTAAGAACCAGTGTGAGCCTGCCGAGCCACTCGAAGTTGTCTGGGTATTCCCACTCCTGGGCGCAGGCAAGGACACCGGGCAGGTCTTCACGTGAGATCGGCGGGCCCGGCTGACAGCCGTCAGTGCCGTCGGGCGCCGTCCAAGGGACGTACCGGCAGACCTCGACCACCCCGCGGTCGACGAGCGCGAGGAGGATCGGCGCCAAATCCGCCGCGGGCCCGGATGCCAGAGGATCTTCCAGGTCTCCTCGAACTCCTGGAAGGATGTCGATCTCGCTCGCATTGAGCACGAAGGCGTACTCGACGTCGGATGGCTCACTCTTGCTCACCCGATGATTTTCGCAGGTGACTCACCGCTCCGGGCCCGCCTATGGCTGCGCTGTCGTTGGCCCGCAACCGCTCAGGCCAACTACAACGCTCACGAACCAACCAGAGCACTCAGTCACACGGGTGACGTCCCGGCGTGACGTGGCACCTTCCACGTAATTCGAACATGCGCGCGTATTGTCGAAGGGGTGGGCTCACGAAGCGCCCTCGGGTGTCATCGGGGCTTTGAACGTCGGTCGCCAGCGGCCTTGTTCAGGTGTATACGGGTGTGGCTTGCCCGGGGCCGGCGAGGGCGAGCTGGGTGAGGGCGGGGGTGGTGGGAGGCTGACGGTGATTCGGTAGAGGCTGGGTTCGGGCACGGCCACGCGAGCGGCGAGCATGTCGTCGTCGGTGGCATACAGCCGCGCGTCGCGCTGGTGCGTGGTGTCGATGCCGGTGAGGGTGCAGTAGACGCCCGCGGGGTCGTCGGTTCCTGTGAGGCGGACTTCCCATTGGGTGCGGCGGTGACGTAGTCGGGGACCTTGAGGCCGAGGCTGCCGTCTGCCCGGTCGGGCCCGTAGGTTCCGGGTATGCGGAATGCACCCGCGCTACTTCGTAATGCCTCGTTCGATACCGGATTCCGGGCGGTCGGCAGGCCGCGCATGATGCGCCGTCAATTCGAGCCATACATAGACTCTTGTGGCCGCCTGATCGGTGGAGTGGCGGTATGCACCCCGCCCACCCGCCTGCCCGGTGCTCCCTGTACGGGCTGCACACCCGGGATGATTCCTGCATTACGCCTGGCGTAAGCCCTGAAATGTGACGGTGGTTGCCTGGATGAGCCCACCAAATGTCAGTTTGTCGAATTCCGTTGGCGGCGACTTTAATCACTCTTTCCCTGTTCATGTACACCCGTAGGGTTCGTGGCCATCAACCCAGCGTTCACAGGGGTACACAGAATGACCAGGGTGATACGCACGGCCGCCATGGCGGCGGCTCTCATCGGCGCCGTCCTCGTCCCGGCCGCCACCGCATCGGCGGCCACGCCGGGCCCGGACAGCGCGGCGTCTACCGTCCAGTTCGCCGGCGGCAGCGCCAACGGCCTGACCATGGCCCAGGAAGCGCCGAGGGGCACGAAGGCAATCCTGGAGGCCAACCCGTCCGCCGCCGCTGCCGCCGCCAACGTGTGCGGCTCCAGCTACACCATCTCCGTCTCGGCCGCCCGCTACGGCACCGTCTACACGTGGACGAACGGTAAGACCAGCGGCCCGAACACCTACTACGACAAGTCGATCTGCGGAGTGTTCTTCAACGACACCGGCGCCGCCCGCTACATGGGCATCCGCCTGAACGACAACTACACCGCCACCCCGGCCGTGGAGGACAGACACCCACCAGATCGGCGCCGGCTACGGCGGCCACTTCTACTTCTCCCACACCCGCGACAAGACCACAGGCCACCCCACCGACGCCGACGGCAAACGCATGTACATCACCGGCAAGTGGACCCTGGACAACGCCCCCCTCAAGGGATGGGCACGAGTGATGGTCCACCTGCCCGACCACGGCGCGCACACCCGCAAGGCCGCCTACGAGATAGGAGGAACCGACTCCACCAGCACCATCCGCGTCATCCCTCAGCGCGTGGGCTCCAACAAGTGGGTTGACCTGGGCGTCTTCAACTTCACGGGCACCCCCAGCGTGTCCCTGTCCACCCATGAGCTCGGCGGCGACGGAGCCGAAGACGTAGCCTGGGACGCAGTGGGATTCACCCCTCTCAAGGTCAAGCCGAAGAACTTCGTCGTCGCCATGGGCGACTCCTACTCCTCAGGCGAAGGCGTTTCGGAATCCAACGGGGTGGACTACTACCACGAGACCGACATCCTCGGCGATGACCCCAAGCTGCGCGACGCCTGCCACCGTTCCAAGAAAGCATGGTCACGCCAGGCGACATTGCCGGGCATGACCAAGTCGGTGGGGGAACTGGCCGATGCGCGGAATCCGGATATGGACTACCACCTGATCGCGTGCTCGGGCGCAGTCACCGACGACGTATCGGGAACAGGGCAACACTTCGGCGAGGCCCCGCAGATCCAGCAGGGATACCTGGACCAGAACACCACGCTGGTAACGATTTCCATCGGCGGTAATGACGCCCGGTTCACGAAGGTCTTCCAGGCCTGCGTACTGGGAGTGACCGGCTTCTGTCAGGACGACACACTTGACGGCGACCCAGGCCCACTCAAGGACTACGAACCCAAGATGATCAAGGAGAAGGTGCGTCCCGCGATCACCGCGATGCTCAGGGACATCAGAGCGAAGGCACCACATGCCAAGATCGTTCTCATGGGCTACCCCGAGCTCTTGTCGAAGGACGGCGGCTGCATCCCCGCTATCGGCCAGCCCGAGGCGGCATGGATCAACGAGATGTCCGGCGTGATGAATAGCGAGATGAAGGGCGCAACCGCAGACGCCGGCGCAAATATCGTCTTCTCCGACCCGATCGCCAATTTCAAGGCCAAGGGGGCCTGCGGCGACCCGGAAGACATCCACGCGATCGTCCTGGACAAGTCGCCAGGCGATGACCCCGATCTCACCGACCAGCCGGTAGGGTCCTCGTCTCTCCATCCCAAGATCGCAGGGGCCAGACTGTACGCTGACGCCCTGGAGAAGACCTTGAGCGCGGGATAGACGCAACTGTCACGAGCAGTCGGGCCGGGAGGGCGCCATGGTCTCCCGGCCCTTTCTTTGACCAGGGGGGCATCGGTGAAGATCAACGCGCAGATTCAGATTGCCGGATGCGGCGTGGCAACGGCGGCTGCAGCAGCAGCGGGAGTCCCGCTGTGGAACTGGGGGAGGGACGCGGGAAACGCACTGTGTGAGCGCCAGCCGACCGGACAGATGTGCATTCCGTACCAGGAATTCATTTCGCTGCTGGTGTGGCTGGCGGCATCCGCTGTGGTGTTGTGGAAGGTGATGGGCTTTCTGGGTCTGCGCCCGGCCTTCGCGTTGGCTGCGGCGGGAACGTACCTGACGTGGGTGGCGATGGTGGAGGCGGCCCGGTGGGGCTCGGATCCGCTGCATCCGCACTGGTGGTCGTTCGCCGTGGCAGCGTGCTCGGGCATCATCGCGGCATTGGGCGGGGTGGAGAGGCTTCGGCCGGCCTCGGGGTACGGGCTGGCAGGTGTCGTGATGGCCAGCATGCTGATCTTCGGGGTGTTCCCCGCCTGACCGGTACAGGGTGTTGCCGGGGAGGGCTTGCCGGCAGGTGGGTTCGGAGGACCGTTCAGATGCTTACCAGGTCGGCTTCGGTCAGCCCGTCGGCAAGACGCGGCAGAGTCTGCCCCGGTTCCGGGCCCTTCAGTAGGGCGTGTATCGAAAGCGCCGACGGGCCGGGCAAGGTGATGTCCAGGCCCGGCCCGTCCGTTCACCGCTGAAGGTCGAGCTGGTGCTGGTGTGTCGTGCGCGTGGGTGTGTAGCCGAGACTGTCGTTGATGTGTCTCATGTGCGTGTTGCTGTCGGCAGTGTCGGCCAGGAGGCCGCCGAGGTCCGGATAGTGCCCATGGACCTGTCGGATCGACTCGGCTTTCATCCACCGGCCGAGGCCGTGTCCACGGTGCTCGGGCAGCACGCCGGTGCCGTAGTGCTGGCCATCGCCTGTGCCGTTGCCGGGAATGACGAGTTCTGTGAATCCGGCGATCGAGCTGTTGGAGGTGTCGACGGCGACGACGGTGTGCAGCTGGTCACCGCGTCGTTCGACGGCCTCCGCCGCGGCCCGGACCCGGTCCACGTCCCAGGTCACGGTGCCGTAGTCGGTGTCCTCCATGGGCATGTCGTCCATGGCGCGGCGTGAGGCGGCAAACGTTAGGGCGAGGTCGTCGGGGACAGCTCCCCGCCATGCCGCCAGCCGGTAGCCGGGATGCGGACGCTCGGTGATCTCGGCGAGGGCGGTGGTGTCCACATCGGCCAGTGGCAAGCGGGAGAACCGCAAGGTGAGCACCTTGCGAAAACCGCGCGCCACCAGGAACTGGTCGCCGGGCGATCCGGCCTCGGCCTGCGCAATGACGCAGCGGCGGGCGTTGTCCCGGGCGGCGGCCACGGCGGCGTCCAGGAGCTGCGAACCGACGTGCTGACGTCGCTCCGCCGGATGAACCTGGAGGGTGAGTTCAGCCAGGTGCTCCTGCCCGGGACTGTTGAACAGGCGCAGAAAGGCGGTTCCGACGGGGATGTGGTCGGCGTCGGACGCCAGCCATGCAAGACGCCGGCTGTTCGCGCCGTGAGCGGGGTCGGTCAGTGGGGTGATGCGAAACGACAAGGTGTCTCCGTCGTGAGGAAGTGGCCAAGGTCAGTACGCGGACTCAACTGCTGGGCACTCCTGCGCATGTGCTCCACACCTCCTCGTCGACAGCGCCGGTCCCGAGCAACTTCGGACGGCTGGGAGAACCTAGCTGGCCCATCGGCTCCTCGGCAAAGGGTTATCGAAAAGACCGGTGCGAGCGTGCGGTCACGGCCACTCGTTGATGGCCGCGACCAGCACGGTTGCCTCGTAGCGGACCGCGAGCTTGTCGTACCTCGTGGCCACGGCCCGGTGGCGCTTGAGGCGATTGATGCCGCACTTGGCCGCGTGCCGAGCTCGATAGCCGATGAGGATGACGCCTTCGGCGTCGATCTCCAGGCGCTGGTCGACGGTGCTCATCCACGTTGGGCCGAACCAGCGGCCGGTGCGGTAGGACGACTCGAAGGTGCGGTTGAAGGTGAGGGGGAGGCTGGCGGGGAGGGTGATGTCGGTCTGCGGCAGGATCATCCGGCCGGTGGCCATGTCGATGGTGTCGTTGCCGCAGGTCTTGCACCACCTGGTGCGCAGCCGGTCCATGACGGTGCGCTTGCCGCCTTCCTTGACGGCTTCTCGCGCGGCGCTCTTGGCTGCGTCCTTCGCCCCCGCCTTCAGGAATCCCTTGCCGATGGCCCCGGCGCCTTTGCCGCCGGCGAGGTTGGCGATGAAGGCCCCGAAGGCGTCGCCTGGGTCGCTGCCCCAGCCGTCACCGAGCATGCCCTTGGCCATGCGGCCGGGGTGGGCGGCGGCACTGGCCAGGCCGAGGCCGGTCTTGGCGACGTTGGCCAGGTACAGGTGGGGATGGGCCATGTTGTATGGCTCACCCGGGTGCAGCGTACGGAACAGATTGACTGTTTCGACCGCGGCCTTGCCTGCACCGCCGACGACATGCATCAGGGTGAGGCTGCCCTCGGCCAGTCCGTCAGCGGTGTCCCAGGCCGCCTGTGTCAGGAACTTGGGTTCCTTCGGGGCGTGTTCCAGCGCGTTCTTCAGCGCGTGGCTTGCCTTCTCGGCGGCTTCGTTGCGCTGGCTGCGGGCGTTCTTGAGGATTTCCTGGGCCTCTTTGCGGCCTGATTCTCCAGGATCTTTGAAATCGCCCGGCTTCTGGGGCTTGGCGCCCGGATCTGACCCGCTGTTCAGTGCGCTGTTGTAGGCCTTCGCCTTCGCGTTGTAGGCATCGACCTGATGGCAGTGCGCGTCGTACGCCTTCTTGCCCCTGTCCTGGGCTTCCTGCCATGTGTCGATGGCTGTCTGGGCCTTCTTCTGGGCCCAGGAGACGGTCTCGGCATACGCATCGAGGGCCTTCCAGCCCGCTTCGCAGGCGTCCGCGGTCCGCATCCACTGCTTGGGGTGCGCATCGAACTTCTCATGGAAGCTCGGCGGCCTTGCCCTTCCAGGATCCGGCATCAAGTTTGCGGATTCCCTGGCCGACACGTTCAAAGGCCGCGGCGAAGTCCTTCAGATGTGCCGCGGATTCATTGATCTTGGCGACGTCGCCGTGGATCAGTTCCTTGGGATCGTCGCTCTCGCCCAGCTGCCGCTCGTCGACCTGTGCGCCCAGCGCGTCGGCGGCATCCTCGCCGGCGGAGCGGACCGAGTCGGCCGCGTCGTGCGCACCTACATAGTCGAGGGCATCGCCGGTCTTGTCCGCCGCGTACTCGATGCCCTCGCCGACTGCCTTCTTTGCGCCATCGACCGCTTCGCCGACCTTGTCGGCTGCGGAATTGATGCCGTCCTTGACGTCGCCGATGCCCATGTTTCTTTCCCCCGTTGTGCTGTGCAGCAGTGGATGTGCGGTGGTGGCTGTGCCGTGGTGTCTTACGAACCGTCGTGTTCCTGGCCTTGGTCGCTGGCCTGTTTCAGCGGCCGCAAGGCCCAGTTGTGATCCGCGTCGCCGGCCCACTTGGACGTCGAGAAGTCCTTCTGCGTCTGGTCCCACCCCTGGCTGACTTCATCCACGGCCTTGAGGGACCTGGCTGATGTCGGGTCCCAGTCCGCGTCCTCGAACTGGGTGAAGGCATTGTCCTCACCGACCTGCTTCCACGTCCGGTGCTTCAGACGCTCCTCCGTCATCGTCGGGTCACCCATCAGCAGCGCATTCGCCCCGACCTTCAGCGTCGTCGAAACGTATTGCTCCTGCTCGTGATAAAGACCCGCCGACAAATCGAGACGGCGCGCAAATTCATTCGCCTCATGGATGAGCCCATGCACGCCCCAGCCCCATCGCTCACAGAAAACATCGAATACAGAACTCACCTCGGCATGCCCTGCCTCCATACCGGAGAGCTCCAACTCGTCAAAACCTTGACCGAGTTGGGCACTGCTGTCGAAACCGAGCTCCTTCAACTCCGCAATGGCGTCGTGGATACCTTTGGTGACCTGCTTCAGGACATCGGAATCCAGCTCGTAACCCTCGACGGACGTCACGCCACACCACCCCGGACGGGCGCGACCGGCAGGTCATCGGCGGGACCCGACTCGACGAGGTCGAGCGCAGCAGCGTCCGGGACAATGCCGCTGACCGGCGGAAACAGCATCGGCTGCTCACCACCCACGTTCACAGCCACGCCCGCGGGCCCCTCGATCGCGGGGACGACCACATCCAAGAGACGTGCGCCGACGGCGCGTACGTACTCCAACTCGGCCTCACGCGCGGCGCCGCGGGCCGTGGCGAAGTGGGCCATCGCCTCTTCGTCAGTGAAGGCATACACCCAGCGGATTCCGCTGCGTGCCGACTGGTGCTCGGTGCCGATGGCGAGCCGCGGATCATCGGAGCCAATGGTGGCAAGGGCCATAAGACGCGCGCGGACCGCCTGTTGATGCTCGTCGGATCCGGGATGCTGAACCGTGCCCGACGCGGGAACTTGCTGTCGCCCACGGCGGACGGTGCACGCGCGCTGTACCTCGCAGACCTCAGCCCGGACGACGTGTACGCCACCGACCGCGAGGCGTACGCGGCCCGGCTGAAGGTAGCCCGTAAACGCGGGGTGAGCGGCGAGGACGCCAAGAACGCTGCCCGCATGCTGCCGCCACTTCCCCATGGCATAGAGGAGGAGCGTCGCGTGAAGGCAATGTTCACGGACATGCGCCGCTCCGTTGAACGTGTCGCAGAGATCCGTCGCCAAATCGATGAGCGTACGGAGCAGGCGCGGCGCGAGGAGGCGGAGCACACGGGCCCGGAGCGCATCTAAGGCTCCGGCTCGTGAGGGCAGCCGCCTCCGGCATGTGTTCTGCGGGCCGGATCCGCGGATCGTCGCTCAGTGGGAGGCGGAACGCGCCGAGGCACCACAACGACCGGCCGAGGACCCGGACCGACCCTCACCCGCAATAGCCACTCCGGCGGCGCCGCCGGCCGCGCCGACACCCGTCGGGCAGCCTCCCGCTGCTCCGCCTCGGCCGCCCGTCGGCACACGCGTGCCAGCTTCTGGTGCGGAGCGGCCTGACTCCTGGCATCGGTCGATCGGTCGTCCGCACACCGAGACATCAGCCACCCGTGCAAGACAGCCGCGCGAAGTTGATCATGGACGTCATGGCCGATGGCCGATGGGGAGCACGCAAGTGGTGGCTGAGTCCGTGTCCCATCGGTCATGGCCGACAGTGGCCGATCGGTCATGGCGGTGCGGTGTGCAGCTCACGGCGGGGTGACCGATGCACTGCGCTGTGATGGCCGTGTCCGACGCGCAGGTACTAAGCCCTGCTCACCTGCGGGTATCCGAGTTGGGGTAAGCATTCGGGTATCCGTTGTGCGGTGGGGTGCCCGGGTATCCGGGACGCAAGCAAGCCGGGTAGCTGCCTTGAGCAGGAAGGTTCGCTGGAGCGGCGTGAGCGGTCACGCTGGTCGACGCGCATCTGTCCGGCCGACGGACACTCCCGACCCGGCAGGCGCATCGGCCACGACGCGGGGCCGTCGTCGGCCATTCCTGCTCTCTGTGGGGCGCGGGCCGCAGGCACCGGCAGCGGCGCCCGTGGCACGTGGAAACCTGCGACGGCGCCCGGGTGCTGCGTCTCCGCCTCGTCGCCCTGTAGCCCGAACACGACGATGCCCCGGCCCCAGCTGGAGGTAATCCGGTGACTCCCAACCTCATCAAGCGCCCGGAGCAGCGCTACCAGTGCTCGCGGTGCCGGGCCGTGTTAGAGCCACCCGCGGGACCGCTTTCCACGTGGCTCGGTGCCCGCGAGACGTCGTTCGTTGGCTTGCCGGTCTGTTGGGCCGAACGGCGGTGGGGGTGCGGGCGGCGGGTCGGTTAGGTCGGGGAAGCGCCGAGGAATCTCAGGACGGCGAGAACGCGCCGGTGGTCGGCGTCGGCTGCGGGCAGGTCGAGTTTGGCGAGGATGTTGTTGATGTGCTTGGCCACTGCGCTGTCGCTGACGACCAGGGCCTCGGCGATCCCGGTGTTGGAGCGTCCCTCGGCCATCAGGGCGAGTACCTCCCGTTCGCGTGGCGTCAGCCGATCGAGCGGGTCACTGCGGCGGCGCACGAGCAGCTGGGCGACCACCTGTGGATCCAGTGCCGTGCCCCCGGCTGCAACCCGCCGAACGCAAGCCACGAACTCCTCCACGTCGGCGACGCGTTGCTTGAGCAGGTAGCCGACGCCGCTGGTGTTGGCCGTCAGCAGGTCGGCCGCATACCGCTCCTCGACGTACTGCGAGAGCAGTACCACCGCGGTCTGCGGCCATTGCTTACGGATCACCAGCGCGGCGCGCACGCCTTCGTCGGTGAAGCCGGGTGGCATGCGGACATCGACCAGGGCCAGCCCGGGCCGGTGTTCCTCGACGGCCGCAAGCAGGGCTTCGGCGTCGCCGACTTCGGCGGCGATCTCGAAGCCGGCCATTTCCAGGACCTTGACGAGCCCGACGCGCAGCAGCAGTGAGTCCTCGGCGATCACGGCTCGCACGGCAGCTCCACGGCGATGGTGGTCGGGCCCCCGACCGGGCTGCTGATGTGGAAGGTGCCGTCGACGGAACCGACCCGTTTGGCCAGCCCGCTCAGTCCGCTGCCGGTGGAGGTGTCGGCGCCGCCGATCCCGTCGTCGGTGATGTTCACGCGCAGCATTCTCCCGATCTGTTTGACAGTGACGTCCACGCGGGTGGCGCGGGCGTGCTTGGTGACGTTGGTGAGCGCCTCGGAGACCACGAAGTAGGCGACCGACTCCACGGTGGGCGCCGCTCGCTCCTCGAGGTCGACTCGCAGCCGCACCGGGATCGGTACCCGGGCGGCCAGCCCGGACAGCGCCGCGTCCAGCCCGCGGTCTTCGAGGACGGCCGGGTGCAGGCCGCGCACCAGGTCGTTGAGTTCGGCGATGGCCTCCTTCGCCTCGTGGTGCGCCTCGTCGATCACGGTGCGGGCCTCGTCCGGCAGGTTGGTGAGGGTGGCCTTGGCCAGGCCCAGGTTGACCGCGAGGGAGACCAGGCGCTGCTGGGTGCCGTCGTGCAGGTCGCGTTCGATGCGGCGGCGTTCGGTATCGACGGCGTCGATCAGGTCGGTGCGGCTCTCGGATAGGTGCTCGACACGCTGCTGAAGCTGCTGGGAGCGGCTGGTCCCGAGCAGCGCGAGCGCGATCCGGGTCTCGGCGCGGGTCAGCGGCCCGGTCAGCCAGGGTGCGGCGCACAGCAGCAGCACGCCGGCCGCGGTGTAGTACACCGCTTGGGTCGCGTAGTCGACATAGTCCAGGCGAACCTGCACCGGCAACATCCAGGCCCACCCGTAGACGGTGACGCCAGCAAGGCCCGCGACCCACGCAGCGAGCACCCCCAGCTCCACCACAGCCAGGAGCGGACCGACCAGCAGGTGGTATCCGGCCTGCCGCCAGGTCTGGGCCACGGATAGCCACCGCAGAGCGCGCCTCAGCCACCCTTGCTCGCGCGCGGCCGGCAGCCGGAGGATCTCCACCCCCAGCAGCACCCGGCAACGGCGTCGCTGCACAGCGGTGAGCGCAAGCACACCGAGCAAGATCAGCACAAACGGGAGCGGGAGCACCGGCCACGCCCTCGGCTGCGCGACACTCGCCATCCAGCTCCACAACGGCACCAGCGCAAGGTGCAGCGGAATCCCGGCCGCCAAGAAACCGGTGTCCCGCCGGACCCGAACAACTCTGCGCCGCAGCGCCCGGGGAATCGTCATGGCTCGACGGTAAAACGCCAGGTGAGGGCTATGCCATGCACCGTGCATCCGGATCGATGGTGAAGCTGGCACCACCCTGAGAACTGCACCCGGCATTACTGACTGTAATCGCTGTGCGGCTCAGGCTGTAGGGCGTGCAGGAAATCATCGAACTGTTCCCGGAGCCGGACGCCGAGCGGGCATACGCAGGCCGCACGGCCCGCGCACGGGATCGCTCCCCAGCCCGCAGCGCCGTCGTCCGGACCGCCTTCCAGGCCGACGGCGGGGTCTTGTCCTGGCCGGCTGCGGGGTGGCGCTGCTGCCGTGGCTCGTCGTGTTGGCCACCAGCCTGCCGACCACCTTCCGTGCCTCGCACTGGTCCGCCGCCTGGGTGGGTCTGGACGCGCTGGAGGCGGTCGGCCTGATCACCACAGGTCTGCTGGCCACCCGCGGGGATCGGCGACTGGCACCGGCCGCCGCCGCGACGGCCGCCCTGCTCACCGTCGACGCCTGGTTCGACACGATGACCGCGGCCAGAGGGAGCGAACTGCGCGCGGCGCTGGTCATGGCGCTGTTCGCAGAACTTCCGCTCGCAGCGGTATGCGTCCGCCTGGCGGTTCGAACGCTGCCCCGCACCCCATGAAACCCGCCACACCGACCCGGGCTGCAACCACGGATACCACAGAACTGGAGAACGCCATAGGCTCTGCTGTCCTGACCGCACCGCGCCTGCGCTGGGCCTGCGCCCTCAGTGCCGCTGCCGCCGCAGGCGCCTGGTGGTTCGGCGACAAGGCGCCGTACCCTTACGCCCAACGCAGCCTGCTGGACCTGCTGTTGCCGTTCCTCACATCCGCCCGGCTCGACGCGGTGCTCATCCCGAACCCGACCAGACCACCGAGTAGGTCGACCACGGCCCCAGCGGCCCGTTGCGCCGCTGCCTCCTGAACTTGCAACTACGCCGCCCATTCCAGTCCGAGTTCTGCCAGCTGCTGGAACTTGTCCGCGGTGAGTTTGTTGCGCCTGGTTTTGGTGTTCGACAGAAACAGCCCCAGCTTCACTTCGTGTTCCTGGTTGTCGACCACAACGGTTTCTACGTGCGCCCTGGCGACCCTCACATGCCCTTCCCGCGCCAGGTACTGGGCCAGCGCCGCAACGCCCCGCTCGAAGGCTGCCGGGCCGGCCTTCGTGGCCTTGGCCGGGGCCAGCTCCGCAGTGGTGGTGGGCAGCGGTTCGACGCCGAGTTCGGCCAGGCGCTCGCGCTGCCCGTCGCTCAGCTGCTCCCAGTCGGCGCGCTGTGCGTGCAGCCAGGCGCCGATGTCCTGGCCGTTGACGACTACGCCGGGCAGGATCTCCGCGAGCGTTGCGCCGTCGGCCAGCACCGTGGCGAGCGCGGCATACCGCTGCTGCCACTCGAACGGCCAGCTGGGGTTCCAGTCCCGGTCGATCCGCTCCAGCGCCTCCCGCCGCGCGGTCGCGCGGTCGACGTCTTTGCCCAGCCCGCCGGTCTTCCGGAGATTTGCCAGCCACTGGCCCACCGCGACCTCGTCGATCACTGCGTCCGTCGGCGCAGCGAGCGTGCGGTGCACTGCGAAGTAGTTCCGGGCGGCGGCGAGGTTTTTTGTAGAAGCGGGCGTCGGCGACCGACCAGACCATGCCCAGCTCGTCCAGCAACTCCGTGCGCCAGGCCTTCAGTGTCCCGGCACGGAACGCACGGCGTTGCTCGCTGACCCATGCCCCCAGTGCGTAGGTGCCGCCGTTGCCGCCAGCAACGACACATTAGTCTTTCGATCATGCGTATGAAGATTGTTGGGATAGGGGCAATGGTGAGCGTGGGCCTGCTGGTCACGGGGTGTGGGGGCTCCGGCTCGAAGAGTGCCAGGCCGGAGCCGTCCATCAGCCGGCTGCCTAACAAGCTGGATCGTCCGGGTCCCCGCCCGGAAGGCGAGCTGCAGCCGTCGCCGGCCGCGGACGCGCCGTTCGCGGCGCACCTGGAGTACGAGCTCCGCAAGAAGACCCTCACCCTGGCCAACGCCACCGGGGAAGTCACCGCGAAGTGCCCTGAGAACGTGGGCTCGAAGAAGGGCACTTCGGTCGTCTGCACGTCCAACTACAAGGGCGTGGAAGTGGAGTGGGACGTCGCGATCGGTGAAAAGTCGGCCTGGTCGGACAACTATGTGACCTACACCGCAACCCCGCGCGAGGGGATCATCACGAAGGAGGGTGTCCAGCGGATCATCTTCGGCAATGGCGGTGACTCCGTGGATCACATCCGGTGCAACGACATCCCCGAGGCCGTCGCGGTGCCTATGGGGCCCACCCAGTACACGTGCCAGGAGGTCATGAAGGACGGGAAGCTGTACTACCCGCAGCCGATGCGCGCCACCGAGGACGGCCCGCGGGCGTACTGAGGCGCCCGGGGGTGTGCATGCTGCCCCCGTGGCAAAGTTCGACGATCACCGGCGCTGCTGTTCACGCAGGCCGGGCCTGGCGGACGGGCTTGTGGTGCTGACCGATCCCTCACCGGCGACCAAGACCTGAAGAAGGGGCCAGCCCCTCGCTGTCCGGCCCTACACCCACTCCACGCCCAGCTCGGCGAGCACCGCCTTGGTCTCCAGTAGTGCTTTTTGTGATCAGGGTCTAGTGGCCTGATCTGGGTTGATCAGTTCCGTAGGGGAGGGGTGTGCCGGGGATGTTCGGCCCGCAACGTCCATGTGGGGAGCAGGGGCCTGCCGGGTCAGGGGCTTTGATAGTTTTCCAGGCACTCTCGCAGAAATCCGGATTCGTCGGTGAGGGCGCCGGACAGTTCCGACAGGGGGTCGGCGATGTTGCCGTCCCTGACGCCAGGCTGTGTCATCAGGGGGATACCCGTCCAAGGGTTCCCCTCGTCAGGGTCGCGGTAGGCCCAGGCTGCACGGTAGTTGCGGCGGGCGACTTCTCCGGTGTACCAGCAAGCCCCCTGGAGGAAAGGCTCGTCGTGCGCGGCCTCGAACTCATCCTCCGTGGTGAACCGTTGCGACACCAGGCGTTCCATCTCGTCCAGGGAGGCGGGGCTGAAGTCCCAGGTTGCTTCCGGAAGGCCCGTGTCTGCGGCCCAGGCCGGGAAGTGGTGCTTGCGTTCAGTGAGCCACCTGGTCAGCCAGGGGTGGCGCGCTTCCTCCGGTTCCGGGTCCACTCCGGGAGTGTGGTCCTTGACAGGCTTCCAGCCCAGGTGACGTTCGCGGAACGTGGTGGTGGTGGCTTCAAGGGCGGCTGCGATGCTGAGTTCGGATCCGGTGCGGGCGGCGAGGGCCTGCCTGATCAGGTCGGCGACAGCAAGCGGAGGGTGCAGCGCGGGGTCCGGAACGATGACGGGCTGTCCCGCGACGTCGCTCAATGGCCTGATGGACCATCCCCATTGTCCGCCGGTGATCCTCAGAAGGGTTTCGCCGAGGTACGCCATGGCGTCGTCGATGAGGCCGGTGCCATGGGCTTGGCCGTCGGCAGGGGAGTAGACGTCGAGGAGAAAGGACTCCAGAGACTGGAGCGAGGCGGGGCTGAAATCGAGCGGGAAGCCCCGTGGCAGGTGTTCTTCTTCCAGTCGGCTGATGGCGGTGCCTATGCGGTCAACCCACACAATGAGTTCCGGAACGGCGCCGGTACGCGCGCTGTACCTGTCCTCGTCAGTCATGGTCCCGACCCTACGACGCTGCGCTGTAGTAGGTTGCCGCCTTCTCCTCCTATGGTTCGGCAGCCGCCCGCTCGGGCGGCGAGCCGGAGCATCAACTGCGAAGCATGCGCACGCCCCACGCCCCGCTCATGCCACCGGAGCTCCAGCGGCCGGGCGGTCAGTTGGCTGACGCGCGGGTCGCGGTCGAGCAGCATCACGTGCAGCCGCATCGCCGCAGAGGTGATCCGCACGGACGCCCAGCTGCGTAGTGCGGGGTGGGACGACGAGCTCATCGGCATGCGGAACGCGGAGCGCCGAGAGCTGCTGGCCGATGCCAGAAACCTAGGGTCTCCGCATGTGCACGTAGTTGAGAATGCTTAGGACTCCAGCTTGCCTTGTGCCAGCGGCGAAGAGCGAACGGCATGGTAGCGAGGACGGACCCAACCAAGCTGGCGCATCAAGCACGAGAATTCTTGGGAATCGAGAGCGCCGCCGGGGAGCGCTTGATTGAAGCGGCGCGATCGCCAGTATGGGAATAGCCGACTGAGTATCCGACTTGTACCAGCCATGACGACCGCAACCGCCCGTGAGGCGGCGACTGCACTGTTCGAACAGCTGCTCTCCGGCGCCCCGCCGAACGAGCTGGCAGAACGCTTCGACGAGACCGTGGACTGGTACATCCCCGGCGACACCGCTGTCGTGCCGTGGATCGGCCGCAAGACCGGCCGTGCCGGCGTCGCTGAGTTCTACACTCAGCTCGCACAGGGCGCCGAGGCCAAGGACTTCAAGATCGAAACGATCGTAGGTGACGGCGACCGGTGCGTCGTCCTTGGCAGCCTACGAACCGGGGTCCTCGCAACGGGTCGTGACATCGAGACCGACTTCGCGTTCGACATCGAGGTCCGCGACGGACTCATCACGCGGTACCACATGTTCGAAGACACCTTGACTGTCGCCAAAGCTTTCGAGTCGACACCGAACTGACCCAGGCTCGCCCGGCCCTGGCTTCGCTCATGTTCTGCCTGCGATCTCTCGCTTTGGTGTCAGTGGTGGTGAGAGCCGGTGGTGCCAGTCCTGGGATGTGGGTTCGATGCTGGCCGGCGGGGTGTTGAGGGTGGGCTGACGCTGTCATGAGGTGAGAGTTTTTGGGTGGTGTAGATGTTGACTCCGTGTTCGACAGTCATACGCCGAGCTCGGCCAGGAGCTGGCACTGCGCGGCGTCGAGTCCGGTCCAGATCGCTGGCTGGCGTTGTGTGGCGAGCCAGCGTCCGATGTCCATCCCGTGCACTGTGACGCCGAGCAGGACGATGTCGGTCTGACCTGCCTGGTTTTCCTCGTAGCGTACGAGTTCGCGTAGTGCGGCGTAGCGGCGTTGCCAGGTGTTCGGCCAGGCGGGTTCCAGTGTTCGTCGATCTCGCGCAGCGCCTCTTGCCATTCGGAGTGTCGGTCGAGGGCGCCTGGCCTGCGCATATTCGATAGCCATCGTCCGATGGGTTTGTCGAGGACGGTTGCTGCTAACTCGCACTCCGATGTCGCAAGTCATGGGCATGTCGTGTCGGTCGGTCAACTATGCTGAACTGAAGGGGATTTGTCGCGATACTCATTGCCACACAACTACGACATCTCGTGAGAAGTGGCAGGGCATTGGAGTGAGATTCGGAACCGGACAGTTGCGGGACATCCTCTGACTTCCCTGCGCCGCGCGCCCGGGGCCGGGGCTCGGGAGGCTGGATGCATGACTGGCGGCTCGCCGCCGGCCGACGGCAACGACGGGCACCCGCCCTCGCAGCAATCACACCCTGGAGACGGCCCTGGCCGCCCTGCGTGACCTGGCCCTCTTCCTGGTCGACGAACGGGACAAGAACGACTGGGCCCTTGTCGACGTGCACGACGTCGAAGCCTTCCTGTCCACCTTGGCCAAGGGACGCAAGCGGCGGCGCACCGTGCTGCGGCAGTTCTTCCGCTTCGCGCGGCCCCAGAAGATGCTGCTGGTCGACCCCACGCGCGAGCTGGTCGAGAAGGAGATAAACGGCTTCCGCGGCCAGACGCTCGCCTTCGACCAGCAACGCGAGCTGTTTAGGCGGTGGGCAACTGACAAGCACGTTCACCCGCATGAAGCGGTGATGGGCATGCTCGCTCTGCTGCATGGCGCCTCCAGCTCCGAGATGCGGATGCTGAAGATGGATGACATCGACCAGCAGGCCCATACTGTCCGGCTCGGGAAGCGGCCCCATCCCGCCCCCTGCGACCCCGCTTCCTAAACAGTGCGGACAGACAACCCGCACGTCATGGTCGCCAAAGGAACAAAGGCCGGGCGGAGATCGGCCTCAACTGCCTATCCTTCCCACGTCCTTGACGACTGCGGCTTCCCACCCGCATGATCCGCAGCACCCTGACTCGTCGCCCTGGTGAACACCATGGACTCCAAGCTCGTCGCCGCGGGCCGTGACGTTTCGGCAGCACCTGGCGCGGGTTCGGTGGAACATGTGCGCTTTGTCGGACGGCTCGTTGGAGACGATGGCCACGCTGTTCTTTGCCTCGCGCGCGGTCAGGATCTGGAAGAGGTGTTCGGGTGGCGCACAGGGGGTTCTCTGGTGTGGCAGCGGTTTGCGGTCTTCGGGGCGGGATCTTGACGCGTTCCTGACGTATCTCTAGCGGCCTATTGCCGTACCGTTAACACCTGGTGTGCCGGGAAGTCTGGTCGGCGGCGGACTCTGTCCGTCTTCTGTCTCTCTTCCCGAAGGGCATTCCACCGTGGCCGTGTCTTCCAGGACCGCTGTCTCGCCGCCCGGTGCCGTGCGCCGCGGCCCCCGACTGTCCGTGTTGTTCTTTGCGTTCGCCTTCGCGGTGATCGCCGACCCCGTCTCTTCCGTCGCGTACGCGATCGAGGCCGCGCTGCATGCCCTGCACGGTGACCTTGCTCTGCTGCTGCCGACGATGGGGCTGGTCATCGGCCTGGTCGTGCTGGTGACCGCGAACTACTGGCAGCTTGTACGGCGCTTTCCCAGGGGCGGTGGCGCGGCGGCGGCGGCCGGGCGGGCGTTCGGGCCCCGCTGGACGTTTCTGCCGATCGGCGCGCTGGTGGTGGACTTCGTACTCACCATCGGCATTTCCATCGCCGCCGCCGCGAGCGCGGTGATCGCGCTGTTCCCGGGGCTGGCGCCGGTACGGATACCGCTCGCCCTCCTGCTGCTGGTCGTGGTGGCCGGTCTGACCTGGTTCGGACACGGCGGGCGGCTGCTGTTCGCCGTGATGACCGTGCTGTTCGTACTGGCCGCCGTTGCGGTCGTGGTGCTGGGCTTCCTCACCCCGCACGCGACCGGCGCCGCGCCGGCCGCCACGGACCCGGGACGCTCCGCCGTCTTCGCCGTGGTGATGGCCTTCCCCGTCGCGATGGCTCTGGCCACCGGCGTCGAAGCACCCTCCACAGCGATCGCCCAGCTCGGGCAGCTCGACGACACCCAGCGCCGCCGCTTCGGCCGCGGCACCCTGGCGCTGCTGCTGGTCATCGTCGGCGGCCTCACCCTGGCCCTGACCGCCCTCGCCATACGGCTGCACATCGGTCTGCCTGGCACCGACTCCACCCAGATCGCCGACATCGCCCACGCCGCCGCCGGCCCAGGCTGGCTCTACGGCACCTTCCAGCTCACCAGCTCCCTGCTGCTCCTCGCGGCCGCCAGCTCTTCCTTCCAGGCGGGCCCGGGACTGCTCAAGGCCCTGGCCGGAACCCCCGAACGGCCCGGCACCCTGCCCGCGTTCCTCGGCAGTACCAACAAGCACCACACCCCGTACTGGTCAGTGGTCGTCTACCTGGCCGCCGCAGCCGTGATCATCATCGCCGCGGCCGGCTCGGAGCAGGAACTCGTGCTGTTCTACGCAGTGTCGGTGTTCGTCAGCTTCCTCGTCGGACTGCTGGCCATGGCCCGCTTCGCCCGCACCGAACGCAAACCCGCCCTGGCCGCAATCAACGCCCTGGCCGCCGCAGCAGTGACCTTCACCCTGCTGGTCAATCTGCTGCGCGGCTGGCCCGTGCTGTCCCTGGTCGCCACGCTGGCCATCGGCGCCGGCCTCTACGTCCGCTGGCGGCGCGCCGGAAGCCCGAGCGGCATGGAGGACATCGAGCGCCAGGCCGAAGCGGACTGACGACGGATACCGACCCCGGCCCGGCTGTCTTGAGGCGGGGGTGGGCATGCGCATGTCGTGCTGTCGCCAGCCTGCCTCTGCTACGGGCTTGCGTCGCTTTCTTTCGGGACGCACCGATCTTCGCAGGGCGGGCCACGCACAGGGGGTTCTCTGGCGGGCCGGGCTGTTGCGGTGAGCGGAAGGGAACGCGACGTTGCAGCTCAGCGGGCGATGAAACCGGGGCATCAAAGAGCAGCAGGTGTCGTGCTATCGCCGGTTCGCGTCGTGGTAGCGGCGGCCGTCGATGGCGGCCCACATCGCCGAGGAGCGGAAGGCGGCGGCCGAGGCGTAGAGGCTGCTGCGTACGCGCTGGGTGGCGCTGCCCGCATTCTGGAGGTTCAGTGCCTCGTCGCCGAGCGCGGCGGCTTTCTGCTCGATGCCGCGCTGCCCGCCGTGGCGGTGGTCGCTGGCGATGATCTCGGCGAAGCGCTTCTGTAAGCGGGCGACGTCGCTCATGCCGATACGGCGGGAAGCGGCGAGCGCGGGGGTGGCCGCGGCGACAGCGGCGGCGCCGGCGGCGGTCACGAGGGTGCGGCGGTGCATGGGGTCCTCCTGCGATGGCGCGGGGACGGATGCGGCGCGGCCCCGTGGCACGAACCCTAGATCTGCCGCTGATCGGCCGGTGACGTCCTTCAGTGCCTCGCGGGTGGTCCTGTTGGGCCACCGGACCCGGCCGGCCTTCCACACGCGCACGGTGCGGCCGTCGTAGCGACCCGGCTTCCCGGTGAGCCGTTCCACGGCCGAATTCAGGTCCCTGGCCAGGGTGTTGGAGCTGTGGCCGTGCTCGTCCATCCACGCCTCAAGGACAGTGTTTCGCGTGGTGTCCATCACCGCACGGTAGGGGAGTCCGCACCCACTGTGAGGTAAATGACTGGTCAATTCCTCCTAGGGGGCTACGCCGGAAACCCCGGCGAATCTCCTAACCCCCGCTCTGCTGCCGGGAGTTAGGTGGTGTGTACGGCCCTGGCTGTGTCCGTCCCCCGTCGGGTGCAGCCAGGGCGCCGACCCGAAGCCACGCTGAGGCGATCATGACCACGACGCGCAGCACCACCTCCGCACACCCCCTGCGCGCTCTGGCCGTGCCCGGCCGCCGTCCGCCGGTCGGGGCCACCGTTCGTGCGATGGACGCTGACGGCCTCGCCGTCGGCATACTCGCCCGCTACGGCGATTGCACCGACCCGTACCCCGGCGTTCCGTACGTGCGTCCGTTGGACGGCGGCCCGCAATGGCAGGCGGTCGCCGAGTACCTGCGCCCGGCGACGGCCGAGGAAATCATCCGTGCCCGAGCGGAGGCGGCGTCGTGATGGCCGCCGTGGACGCTCCCGCGATCCGGCTGGACGACCTGAGCCCCCAGCAGCGCGACGGCCGATCCTGCTGCTGGTGCTCGGACTGGGCCAGCCCCGCCCAACCCGTGCCGCTGCTGACCGCCACCTGGGCCCGACTGCGCTCCTGCAGCACCTGCGCCGGCGTGTACGGCGTACCGGCCGTGGAGCCGCCGCGGTGAGCGCCAAGCCGCGCCCCGAGGTGGGGGACGTGGTTCGGGACCAGGCCCGCGACTGCGAAGCCATCGTCACCGACATCCGGCACGGCGTACCGCTGTTGCGGGCCCGGCACGGTAGCGGAGAGCCCTGGCTGTGCTCCCCCCTCTCGCTGGAGATCGTGGCCCGCCGCGGCGAGTGGGTGAAGCCGTGAGCGGAGCGCACACACGTCCACAACTGCCGCGGCCAGCCATCTCGGAGTCGTTCTGGCGGCCGCTCGCCGTCCTGGCGCAGCCCGTCATGTGCCTGGCCAACTCACCTGGAAGGTCACTATGAACACCGTCACCACCGACCCGCTGTTCACACTGATCGAGACCAAGGCGCTTGCCGATCAGCATGTGGCGGCCCTCGCCGCGGGCATCACCGGCGCTGTACGCATCCCCGGCATACTCACCCCCGACGACTGCGCCGCGGCCGCCGACGCCATCGAGAACCTGACCATGGGCACCTACGACCCCGCCCGTATGGCCGCCTCCATCGCCCGGTTCGGGCCGGCCCTGAACGACTACCGTGCCGGGGACGGCATGCTGGACGCACGCCGGTACTGGAAGGCCACCGACAGGCCCGCGCCGCTTGGGCCCGCGCGGCTCTGCGACCCGACCCCGTAGCTGTTGCTCTGCAGCGCCTGGGTGCTGCATGGGGCGCCGCTATCAGCCCCGCAACGATCGGCGGCCGCACTGCGTTCGGCGGCACCCTGCGGGAGATCAACGATGGCGCGCTCATCCACTACGACGAGGTTGTCCGCGAATACCCCAACGGGCTGTTTGACCAGACCGCCATCGCGCAACTCGCGTTCAACGTCTGGGTGTCCGTCCCCCATGAAGGTGGCGAAACGCGGGTATGGCGCCGTCGCTGGCAGCCCGTCGACGAGGCTCACCAGCACGCATACGGCTACCGCCCCGCAGTGGTGGAAGGGCAGCAGGAACTGCGTCTTGCCCCCCGGCTCGGCGAGGGCCTGCTGTTCAACCCGGGGAACTTCCACGCTGTCGAACCGAACCCGGACGGTTGCCGGATCGCGTTCGCGTTCTTCGTCGGCCTGACATCCACCGGCCACCTCGTCTACTGGAGCTGACCTTGACCGACAACACCGACCGCATCGACTACAAGGACGTCGTCCAGGCGGCCGAGCGCATCAACAACGTGGTGCTGCCCCTCACCCTCGCGACCGTCGACCCCGGCACCTTCGGCGACGCAGGCGTCGTCTTGGCGCTGGAGTTCATGCAGCACACCGGGTCGTTCAAGGCCCGCGGCGCCGCCAACTTCACCGCCGCGCACATCGAGGACGGCACCATGCCCGACGTCGGTGTCGTCATCGCCTCCGGCGGCAACGCCGGCCTCGCCTGCGCATGGGCAGCGCAACAGCACGGTGTCCCCGCCACGGTCTTCCTGCCCACGAACGCGCCCGCAGTGAAGGTCAACCGTCTTACGGCGTACGGGGCGACGGTGCGGCTGACGGGGACCGAATACCAGCACGCCGC